>NZ_MVHE01000059.1 GCF_002086155.1 Mycobacterium angelicum
CCGCCACCCCCACCCACCAGCGAAATTCCTACCGCGACGGAGACGCAGACAGTGACCGTGACGCCACCGCCACCGCCACCGCCGCCACCATCCCCGTCTCCGCCGCCACCGGCGACCACTGCGCCACCCGCGACCACCAGCACCGCTGCGGCGCCGCCGCCCGTCACGACGACGACACCGGCCGGGCCGCGGCAAGTCACCTATTCGGTGACCGGCACCAAGGCGCCCGGCGACATAATCTCGGTGACCTACGTCGACGCCTCCGGCCGCCGACGCACACAGCACAACGTGTACATCCCATGGTCGATGACCGTCACCCCCATATCGAATTCCGACGTCGGCTCGGTGGAGGCGTCCAGCCTCTTCCGGGTGAGCAGGCTCAACTGCTCGATCACGACGAGTGATGGAACGGTGCTGTCCTCGAACACCAACGACGCACCGCAGACGAGCTGCTGATGGTCGGCAGGTATTCCGCATACCGGCGTGGGCCCGACCCGGTCGTGTCGCCGGCTCTCATCGACCGCATTCTGATAGGCGCGTGCGCCGCCGTTTGGTTGGTGCTGATCGGGGTGAGCGTTGCTGCTGCCGTCGCGTTGGCAGACCTGGGCCGCGGCTTCCACAAGATGACGCCGCACACCACCTGGGTGTTGTATGCGGTCATCATCGTGTCGGCCTTGATCATTGTCGGGGCGATTCCGGTGCTGTTGCGGGCCCGCCGAATGCCCCGGGACGAGCCGGTTGTCCGGTCGAAGGCGCTGCAGGGGAGCGGGATAGGCCGGCAGCCGTTGCGGCCGGGGCGTTCCGCGGCGCGCAGTGTGACGGAGCCGGCGCGGCGCGCGAGTGTCAAAACTGCGGCAGCGGGCACCGAGTGGTCCGGCGAGGCGGTGGACCGGGTGTGGTTGCGTGGGACCCTCGCGTTGACGGGCACCATTGGCATTGCGCTGATCGCGGTCGCGTCGGCTACCTATCTGATGGCCGTCGGTCACGACGGCGCGTCGTGGGTGGGCTACGGACTGGCCGGCGCCATTACCGCCGGGCTGCCCGTGATCGAGTGGCTACACGTGCGGCAGATTCGTCGGGTAGCTTCCGGACACTAACTCCTAGGCGTCGGGCGCGGGGCGTCGGGCCGAGCCGTCGGGGCGCCGACGGCAGGGCGCGGGGCGTCGGGCGCGAGGCGTCGGGGCGCCGACGGCAGGGCGCGGCTATTGCGTGTGCGCTGACGGTTTTGAGTGGGTGTCCAGGGCGGGATCGATGCGATTTCTCCGCCTTGGACTCACACTCGAATTAGACCCGACTAACTAGTGCTCGCCGTGCTCGCCGTTTGAGCCGGCGATGCTGTCCTGGTGCTCACGCAATGCCGTCAGGGCACGGTGCTCGGAGGCATGTGCAGCCTCGCGCAGCGCGGCGTCCTCGGACGCCGGGTCGGCGAACAGGAAGCTGCCGCTACCCGGCGATCCGGACGAGCCCAGCTTGTTCATTCGGTTGGGCACCGCCGCGCCCTGGTACTCCAGCGGCAGCGGGTGCCCATGGTCGTCGACCGGGCCGAGCGGCTGGTGCAGCTCGATGTACGCGCCGTGCGGCAGCCGCTTGATGATGCCCGTCTCGACACCGTGCTCAAGGACCGACCGGTCACTGCGCTGCAAGCCGATGGCCCACCGATACGTGATGAAGTAGACGAACGGCGGCAGGATCACCATGCCGATACGGCCGATCCACGTCGTCGCATTCAGCGAGATATGGAACTTCAACGCGATGATGTCGTTCATCGCCGCGAGTGTGAGCACCATGTAGAAGCTGATCGCCATGGCACCGATCGCGGTGCGTACCGGAGCGTCCCGCGGTCGCTGCAGCAGGTTGTGGTGGGCGTAGTCGCCGGTGAACCGCTTCTCCAGGAAGGGGTAGATGATCAGCAGTACGAAGACCAGCCCCATGATGAGCGCCACCCACACCACCGCGGGGATGGTGTGGTGCCAGAAGTAGAACTCCCACGCCGGCCAGATACGGGCCAAGCCTTCTGTCCACATCATGTAGAAGTCCGGCTGCGAGCCGGCCGAAACCTGAGATGGCTTGTAGGGACCGAGGTTCCAGATCGGGTTGATCTGCAACAGCCCACCCATCAGCCCCAGCACACCGACGATGCTGGCGAAGTAAGCGCCGGATTTGAATGCGAACACCGGCATCACTCGCACGCCAACGACGTTGTGTTCGGTGCGGCCCGGGCCGGGGAACTGGGTGTGCTTCTGGAACCACACTAACGCCAGGTGCATCCCGATCAGCGCCAGGATGATCCCCGGTAGCAGCAGGATGTGCAGCGCGTACAACCGCGGGATCAAGATGGTGCCCGGGAAGTCGCCGCCGAACAGCAGCCAGTGCAACCAGGTGCCGATCACCGGCATGCCCAGCGTGATCGACGAGAGCGCGGCGCGCAGGCCGATACCGGACAGCAGGTCGTCGGGCAGCGAGTAGCCGAAGTAGCCCTCGAACATCGATAGGATCAGCAGCAGCGAGCCGATGACCCAGTTAGCCTCACGCGGCCGGCGGAACGCCCCGGTGAAGAAGATGCGGGCCAAGTGCACCATGATCGCCGCGGAGAACATCAGAGCGGCCCAGTGGTGAATCTGCCGCACAAACAGGCCACCGCGAACTTCGAAGGAGATGTCCAGCGCCGATTGATAGGCGCGTGACATCTCGACGCCGCGCAACGGTTGGTAAACCCCGTTGTAGGTGACTTCGACCATGGAGGGGTCGAAGAACAGCGTCAGGTAAACGCCGGTGATCAGCAGCACGATGAAGCTGTACAGGGCGATCTCGCCGAGCAGGAACGACCAGTGCGTCGGGAAGACCTTGTTGAGCTGACGACGCACGGCGGCCGCGGGGTGATAGCGGGTGTCGATGTCCTCGCCTTGACGAGCCATGACTTCGCCGATTTTTGGGGGACTGAATTTCGGACTCATGTTGTTGTGCGCTCCCAGAATGCCGGTCCGACGGGCTCGATGAAATCACCGTTTGCGACGAAATACCCGTTGGCGTCAATGGTGATCGGCAGTTGCGCCAGTGCGCGTGCCGCCGGGCCGAATATCGGCTTGGCGAAATGCAGGGCGTCGAACTGCGATTGGTGGCAAGGGCACAGGATCCGGTAGGACTGCTGCTCGTAAAGCGATGAGGGACAACCCAAGTGCGAGCAGACCTTGGTGAAGGCGAAGAACTCGCCGAAGTTGAAGCTCTCCTGGCCCTGGCGTTTGACGACACGGCCGACGTCGGTGGGCTTGATCCGGATCAGCATCACGGGATTACGGATGCCCATCGCGATCGCATTCAGCTTTTCGTGGGATTCCACCGTGGTGCCGTCACCGTCGGATTCCCGCCACGGGAAGACGGTCTCCATGCCGCCGGCGTCAATATCCTCAGGCCGCATTTTGATGAACGGCGGTCCGTCGTGTGCGCCGGTCGCGCGTGCGAGGTAGATTGTTTCGCCCTTGAAGCGCGGGGTCCAGCCGGACGTCCACAGCACGGCCTTCTTGCCTTCGGCGGTGGGCACAACCGGTTTCCACGGGTTTTTGATCAAGCCGCCGGCAAATGCCACCAAGGTACCCAGGCCGAACGCGCCGAGGCCCATACCGAGCGTGAGTCCGACCAGCTTACGGCGCCTGATCGTCGAGGCTTCCATGGCGTCGGTCAGGTTGGCGACCACCGTCTTGCGGTCGATTTCGCGCGAGGCGCCGTCGTGCCGCTCCTGGATCGTAATCTCTTCGGGGATAAACCTTTTCTGGAAGAGCACCGCGCCAATGGCGATCGAGAGGATGGACAGGCCGAAGGTCAGGCCGTACAGCGGGGTGGCGACGGAGTACAGGAAGCTGCCGGCCTCCTCCTTCGGCTTGTACTCCCACGGCCAGAACAGGAAAATCAGCAGCAACGCAAGCCCGAACCCGCCGCCCAGCAAAAGCCACACGGCCACGCCGCGCTCGGCGCGCTTCTCGGCTTTGGTGCCCTCGACCGGCCAGCGCGGCTCCTTGTAAGCGATCCGGACACCGTCCAGCTTGCCGCCCAGGTCGAGTAGTTCCTGCTGAGACATGGCTGCCAGCGCCGCCTCGTCAGGCTCACCGGCTGCCGCACCCTTGTCGGTGTCGGAGCCTTTGACGCCTTCGATTTCGCTCATGAGCGCGCCCCAATCCACAGTGCCAGACCGATAGCGGCGACCATCCCGATGATCCACATCGCCATGCCTTCAGGTGCCGGCCCGAATCCACCCAGTCCGTAGCCACCCGGCGAGCGCTCCTCGGCGACCGTCCGCACGTAGCCGATGATGTCCTTCTTCGATTCGAAGGAGAGCTGTCGATCCGAGAACTTCGGCATGTTCTGCGGGCCGGTCAGCATCGCGGTGAGGATTTGCTGCTCATTGGCCGGCCCCAGGTCGGGCGCGAATTTACCCGAGGACAGTGCGCCGCCCTTGCCGGTGAAGTTGTGGCAGGAGGCGCAATTGAGGCGGAACAAGTCGCCGCCGCGGCCCAGGTCGGTGCCGCGCAGCGACTGCATGGCCAGGCTGCCGTCGGGGTTGCGAACCACCGTGGGGCCGCCGCCGTTGGCCTGCACGTAGGCGCCGATCGCGTCGATCTGTGCCTCATCGAAGATCGGGTCCTTACGGGGCGCCTGAGCCTCGCCGCGCATCGCGGGCATCCGGCCGGTCGACACCTGGAAGTAGACGGCAGCTTCACCGACACCGATCAGGCTCGGCCCGTGGTCGGGCACACCCTGCAAGTTGGCGCCATGGCAGGAGACGCAGGAGGTGTCGAAGAGTTGTTTGCCGGTACGCAGCAGGGCTGAACCCGACTCGTCGGCAACGGCCACCTGGGGGGTGGGCGTGAGTACGGCCGCCAGCCCGCCGGAGATGGTGAGCGCGATCAACAGCAGCATTCCGCCGGACAACCGGCGACGAAGCCGCCGCCGCGAACGGTCATTGCTCTTTGAGCCACTCTCAGTACCACCGGATCGGGTGAACCTCAGTTTCAACTGAGCACTCCTGTTCTCGGGCTTCGAATCAGCGGAATCAGCGGATGAAATAGATCACGGTGAACAGCGCGATCCACACGATGTCGACGAAATGCCAGTAATAGGAGACGACGATGCTGGCGGTGGCTTGCGCCGGGGTGAATTTGCTCATCGTGGTGCGCAGCAGCAGGAAGATGAAGGCGATCAGACCGCCGGTGACATGCAGCCCGTGGAAGCCGGTGGCCAGATAGAACACCGTGCCGTAGGCGCTGCCCGGAATGGTCGTGCCGTGGGTGGTCAGGTGGTAGTACTCGTACGCCTGACCGAGGATGAAGAACAGGCCCATCAAGAAGGTGATCACGTACCAGCGGCGCAGCCCGAACACGTCGCCGCGCTCGGCCGCGAACACGCCCATCTGACAGGTGAACGACGACGCGATCAACACCAGCGTCACCGGTACCGCCTGGTACAGATTCAGCTCGGTCGGCGGTGGCGGCCAGTTCCCGCCAGCCTGAGCTCGCGCCGTGAAGTAGAACGCGAACAGGCCAGCAAAGAACATGAGTTCGCTGGAAAGCCACACTATGGTGCCAACACTGACCATGTTGGGGCGATTCAGCGAATGCACCCGCGACGTTATCGCAGTACCCGAAGTCCCAACAGCACTCGTCACATCCGCAAGTATGACGCTTTGTAGTTGTCGAACTCTACCCGGGTCGAAAATTCGGTTCCGCGCGTCGTGTCGTGGGACCATCGGCACGTGGCTCTGTCGTCTGAGGCTTCTTCCGCCGGTGGTGCTCTCGGCTTGGCTGCAACCGGGTCGGCGCCGACCTGGCCGCAGGTCTTGGGGCGGTTGACCGAAGGGCACCACCTGGTGCGCGGGCAGGCCGCGTGGGCCATGGACCAGATCATGACCGGCCACGCGCAGCCGGCCCAGATCGCCGCGTTCGCCGTGGCGATGAAGATGAAAGTGCCCACGGCCGAGGAAGTCGGCGAATTGGCCGGCGTCATGCTCAACCACGCGCGTTCGATGCCGATCGAGGCGATCCGCGAGGACACCGTCGACATCGTCGGAACCGGCGGCGACGGGGTCAACACCGTCAACCTGTCCACCATGGCCGCGATCGTGGTGGCCGCGGCCGGCGTGCCGGTGGTCAAACACGGCAACCGGGCCGCGTCGTCGTTGTCCGGTGGCGCCGACACGCTCGAGGCACTCGGCGTGCGCATCGACCTGGGGCCGGACCAGGTGGCGCGCAGCCTCGCCGAGGTCGGCATCGGGTTCTGCTTCGCGCCGCAGTTCCATCCGTCCTACCGGCACGCGTCGGTGGTGCGCCGCGAGATCGGGGTGCCCACGGTATTCAATCTGCTTGGGCCGCTGACCAATCCGGCCCGGCCTCGGGCGGGATTGATCGGTTGCGCATTCGCCGATCTGGCCGAGGTGATGGCCGGAGTGTTCGCCGCGCGGCGCTCCAGCGTGCTGGTCGTGCACGGCGATGACGGGCTCGATGAGCTGACCACCACCACGACGAGCACAATCTGGCGGGTGCAAGCCGGCACCGTAGACAAGCTCACCTTCGATCCGGCCGGATTCGGTTTCGCCCGCGCCGAACTCGACGACCTGCGCGGCGGCGACGCCCAGGCCAATGCCGAACAAGCGCGCGCCGTGCTCGGCGGTGCGACGGGTCCGGTGCGAGACGCGGTGGTGCTCAACGCCGCCGGCGCGATGGTCGCTCACGCGGGGTTATCCAGCCGCGCTGAATGGCTGCCGGCGTGGGAGGACGGGCTGCAGCGGGCTTGCGCCGCGATCGACAGCGGCGCGGCCGAACAACTGCTCGCGCGATGGGTGCGGTTCAGCCAGCAGGTCTAGCTCGCCGACGGCTTGTTCGGCTGCCAGTCGCGCCGATCTCGCCGCTGCCGCCCACGCCGCCCAGACACCTGCCGACCGCACGGGTGACGCCCACCCGCCGCCGGAACCGTCAGCGATCCGGACGATACGCACGCCGGGTGCTGCCAGCCAGCGCGCAATGAGTGCGGATTCCTCGACCAGTGCCCCGCCGAGCGGGGCCGGCATCGGCAGGATCGCTTGGGCGCCGGCACAAATGGCGTCGACGACCGGCATCGGCGGCACGCCGCGAGCAGCGCATCCGGCGGCGGCCAGTTGCCCATGCCGGATGACGGCAAGCTGCCAGCCGCCGCTCCCGTCCGGTTTGGCGGCGATCAGCTCACCTAAGGCGGCCAGCGCACGCAGTCGCTGCCCGCGCCAGAGCGTGTCGATCGCGGTAGCGAGGCGGTCGCGCAGCCGTGCGGCGCTCTCGTAGTGACACCGCTCGGCGAGCGCGGCCACCTGGTGCACGGCGGCCGACAGGGCGGCGTTGTCCAGGCCGTCGATCAAATCGGCGGCGCGCTGCGTCGCCGCGGCGTATTGGGTGGCCGTCATGTCGCGGCCGGCAGGGCACGGAGACACCTCGAGCTCGACGCAGGCCGGACCATGCAGGGCCGAGCGTGCCAGGCGCTTGGTGCACGTTCGCACGCCGGTGAACCGTGCCAGCAGGGCCGCGGTTTCCGCGGCATCGGCACGTGACCGGAACGGGCCGACGGCGCGGTCATGCCGCGGGGCGCGGACCACCGACAGACGTGGGAACGCTTCGTCGCTGAGCACCACCCACCACCACCGATGCGGAAATCGCGACCGGCGGTTGTACGGCGGGGCATGCGCGGCAAGCAGCCGCAGCTCGCGCACGCCAGCCTCCAGCGAGTGTGCGCACTCGACATGGTCGACGGCGCCGGCCAGCGTGACCATCTCCTTGATCCGGCCACGCGGGTCGGCGCCGTTGAAGTACTGATTCACCCGCCGGCGTAAGTCGACCGCGGTGCCCACGTAGAGGACTTCGTTTGACGGCCCGCGGAACAGATACACGCCGGGACGATGCGGCAGGCCCTCGGCGAGCACCCGTTTGCGCCGCTGCGTCGGTGTCACGTCAGGCAGGTACGCACGCAGGTCGGCGTAGGTGTGCACGCCCTGGTTTCCCACCCTTTCGATGAGCGCGTGTAAGACGTCGACGGTGGCGCGCGCATCGTCGAGGGCGCGGTGCGTGGGCTCGGTGGTGACGGCGAACAGTCGCGCCAGCGATGCCAGCCGCACGCTGGGTGCTTCCTCTCGGCTCAACACCCGGCGCGCCAGCCGCACCGTGCACAGCACCTTCGGCCGGGGCCAGGAAATATCGCAACGCTGGGCGGCGGCGCGCAGAAATCCGATGTCGAACCCGGCGTTGTGGGCGACCAGCACGGCACCGCCGGCGAACTCGAAAAACATGGGCAGGACGGCTTCGATGGTCGGCGCGTCACACACCATCGCGGTGGTGATGCCGGTCAGCTGCACGATCTGGGGCGGGATGCTGCGCTGCGGGTCGACCAGGGTGGCGAATTCGCCCAGCACAGCCCCGCCGCGCACCTTCACCGCCCCGATTTCGGTGATGGCGTCCGGCGGTGTCGTCTCGCTACCCGTCGTGCGTCCGCCGGTGGTTTCCAGATCGACGACCACGAAGGTGGTCTCGCGCAACGGCATTTCTTCGGCCGCGTTGAGCCCGGGAAAGCTCAGCTGCGTCGCACCCGTCGCGCCCATGGCGGTGACGTTAGGCATCGGCACCGACAGCCGGCGGTTCCCGCGCCGGGCTCGGTCTGTCGGTGGTCGCGGCTAGCGTTCGCCACAGTCGACCGAACCCGAACCGAGAGGGACTGACCAGATGGCTTCCAGTAGCGGACCCGCGGGCCCCGTGACCATCGACTGCGACGATTGCGCGGTGCGCGGGCCCAGTTGCCGCGACTGCGTCGTCAGTGTGCTGCTCGGGGTCCCAACGACTTTGTCCTATGACGAACGGGCGGCATTAGAAGTGCTTGCCGAAGTTGGATTGGCACCGAGATTACGTTTGGTGCCGATCCACGGGAATCGGTCTGGAGTCGCGTAGTGTGGCTTGGGTGCCGAATCGCCTTGATGCCATAGCAGGTTCGCGGCGGTTCACACGGAAATGACATTTTTCTGTCCATTTTCTTAACTCCCCCCTTTGGACAAACGCCGATATCGTTTCGTAACCTGTTTGAGACCTAAACCAGCTCGACGTCGATACGTCGATGGCCGTTTAAGGAAGCAAATCTTGAGGCTCGACTCCAGGCAGTTGATCGCGCGCGCAATCAAGCGGTTTGCCATCGGTTCGTTAGCCAGCTTCACCGTCTTGTCGGGCTTTATGGCCGCGAATGCAACGGCTGATCCGGCCGAGGACGCACTGGCAAAGCTCAACGAGCTGTCTCGGCAGGCCGAGCAGACCACCGAGGCGATGCACAGTGCGCAACTCGACCTGAACGCCAAGCTGGCCGCCGAGCAGGCAGCGGAGAAGAAGCACGCCGACGATCAAGCCGCAGCGGATGCCGCCAAAGCTCGTTTGGCTTCATTCCAGACTTCCGTCAACAAGATCGCGGCCGCCGCCTACATGGGTGGTCGCACCGACGGCATGGACGCCATCCTGACGGCCGAGTCTCCGCAGCTGCTCATCGACGGACTGACGGTGCAGCGCGTGATGGCCCATCAAATGTCCACGCAGATGTCCAGTTTCCGGGCTGCCGGCGAACAGGCCGCCAAGGCTGAGCAGGCATCGGCCAAGTCGGCTGCCGACGCCAAGGCGGCGGCCGAGCAAGCCGCGGCGGTGCGAGCGAGCCTGCAGCACAAGCAGAGCCAGCTGCAGGTGCAGATCGCTGTGGTCAAGTCGCAGTACCAGGCGCTGACGCCTGGGCAGCGCGAGGCGCTCGCCGATCCAGGACAGGTTCCTGCCGGACTTCCCGGTGCCCCCGCCCCGGCTCCCGAGGCACAGGCCCCCGGCGCCCCGCAGACGCCCGGCGAACCCCTGCCGCCCGGCGGGATGATGCCCGGATTCGCGCTGCCCGGCGGTGGCGGTGGCGGTGGCGGTGACCGCGCAGCCGTGGTTCAGGCCGCATTGACCCAGGTCGGCATGCCCTACGCGTGGGGCGGCGCCGCACCGGGCGGGTTCGACTGCTCCGGACTGGTGATGTGGGCGTTCCAGCAGGCCGGCATCGCGCTGCCGCACTCCAGCCAGGCGCTGGCCCACGGTGGTCAGCCGGTGGCGCTCTCGGACCTGCAGCCCGGCGACGTGCTGACCTTCTATTCCGACGCCTCACACACCGGCATCTACATCGGTGACGGCCTCATGGTGCACTCCTCCACCTACGGCGTCCCGGTTCGGGTGGTGCCGATGGACTCGTCCGGCCCGATCTACGACGCGCGCCGCTACTAACGGCCTCGCTGCGCGACGCCGATGGCCTCGTTTTCTGCTGGCCGCCATATTCGCGACTGAGCTGGTTGCGGCGGTAGCCGTTCCGGCTCCGCCGGTGCGCGAGAGACCCGCAGCACCCGCCCGCACGCTGGTCGTCGGCGACCGCGCTGTGCGGCTGGTGAGTCTCGGTGGTCCACCCAGCGACCGCCTGCTGACCCGAGTGGCAGACGACATCGGCGTGGCGATCGACGCGGTGGTGGCCTTCTGGGGAGCCGACTGGCCGCACGATATCTCCGTGGTGGCCGCCGGCTCCCGCGAGCAGTTTCTTGCCGCCGTCGGCGGCGGGCCGGCGTCGCAGTGGGCCGATATCGCGGCGGTGACGGTCGCCGACAGCGTCGATCCGCAACGTCAGGTTGCCGTCGGCGAACGTATCGTGTTCGCGCCCGACGCTGACACCATGAGCGCAGCCGCATTGCGGATTGTCTTGAGCCACGAGCTTTTTCACTATGCGGCGCGTGCCGTCACCACCATGGATGCGCCACGCTGGCTGACCGAGGGGGTGGCCGATTTCGTGGCACGCCCGGCCACCGCGGTACCCACCGCCGCAGCGCCACGGTCGCTGCCCTCAGATGACGACCTCGACGCTGCGGGTCCGCAACGCTCGCTGGCCTACGACCGGGCTTGGCTGTTTGCGCGCTTCGTTGCGGACAGCTACGGGCCGGGGAAGTTACGTGAGTTCTACCTGGCCGCCTGCGGCGTTGGGCACTCCGATATTTCCGCTGCAGCCCGCGACGTGCTGGGTATCGACGAGGCCGGGCTGCTCGCGCGCTGGCAGCAGTGGCTCGCTGGTTGATAGCGCATGCGCTAGCGCGTTTCGAGTTTGGGTATGGGCAGCCCGTCGCGGTGCCGGTGGGACGGATGTGACCGGTGGTGGGCGGCCTCGGACCTCTGCGCCGTCGGCATCAGCGGCGGGCTAGATTTACCCGGGTGAGTCGGGTCCTGCTGGTAACCAATGACTTTCCACCCCGGCGCGGCGGTATCCAGTCCTACTTGGGAGAGTTCGTCGATCGGTTGGTGCAGGCCGGATCGCATCACGTGACGGTGTACGCGCCAAAGTGGAAGGGCGCCGAGGCTTTTGACGACGCGGCCCGGGGGACCGGCTATCGGGTGGTGCGTCATCCGAGCACGTTGATGTTGCCCGGCCCGACGGTCGACATCCGGATGCGACGGCTGATCGCCGAGCACGGCATCGACACCGTCTGGTTCGGCGCGGCCGCGCCGCTGGCCCTGCTGGCTCCGCGGGCCCGGGCGGCCGGGGCGGCCCGGGTGGTGGCCAGCACCCACGGCCACGAAGTGGGCTGGTCGATGCTGCCCGTCGCGCGGTCGGTGCTGGGCCGCATCGGTGATGGCACCGACGTGGTGACATTCGTCAGCCGGTACACGCGATCGCGGTTCGCACCCGCATTCGGGCCCGGGGCCTCGCTGGAGTACCTGCCGCCAGGGGTGGACAGCGATCGGTTCCGCCCGGATCCGGGCGCCCGCGCCGAATTGCGCAAGCGCTACCGGCTGGGGGACCGGCCCACAGTGGTCTGCCTGTCCCGGCTGGTGCCGCGCAAAGGTCAGGACGTGTTGATCAAGGCGCTGCCGGAGATCCGGCGGCGGGTTGACGGCGCTGCCCTGGCGATCGTCGGCGGCGGCCCCTACCTGGAGACGCTGCAAAAGCTGGCGCAGGACCGCGGGGTAGCCGAGCATGTGACGTTCACCAAAGGCGTGCCGGGCGATGAGCTACCGGCCCACCACGCGATGGCCGACGTATTCGCCATGCCGTGCCGGACCCGCGGCGCCGGCATGGACGTCGAGGGCTTGGGAATCGTCTTCTTGGAGGCCTCCGCCAGTGGCGTGCCGGTGATCGCCGGGCGATCCGGCGGAGCGCCAGAAACGGTGCAGCACAACAGGACTGGACTGGTGGTGGACGGCACCTCGGTGAGCAAGGTCGCCGAGGCGGTCAGTGAGTTGCTGACAGATCGAGACCGGGCGGCGGCGATGGGCGCAGCCGGCCGGGAATGGGTGAAAGCCCAGTGGCGCTGGGAGACGCTCGCGGCCCGGCTGGCCGAGCTGCTGCGCAGCTAGTCTTTGCTGTAAATCGCCTCGATATCGGAGGCGAACTTCTCGGCCACCACGTTGCGCTTCACCTTCATCGTCGGGGTCAGCTCCCCGGTGTCCTCGGTGAAGTCGACCGGCAGAATCCGGAACTTGCGGATCGACTCGGCATGCGACACCTGCAGGTTGGCGTGTTTGACCGCCGCGTCCACTTCGGCCGTCAGATCCGGGTCGGTGGTCAGGTCACCGACCGAGGCGTCGGCGGCTTTGCTGTTGCGTTGCTTCCAGCCCTCGAACGCCTCGGGATCGATGGTGATCAGCGCGCCGATGAACGGCTTGTTGTCCCCGACGACCATCGCCTGGCTGATCAGCGGGTGACTGCGCAGCTGATCCTCCAGCACCGCGGGGGCCACATTCTTACCGCCCGCGGTGACGATGAGTTCCTTCTTGCGGCCGGTGATCGTCAAAAAGCCGTCCTCGTCGACAGAGCCCAAATCACCGGTGCGGAACCAGCCGTCGGTGAACGCCTCCTTGGTGGCCTGCTCGTTGCGCCAGTAGCCGCTGAACACCACGCCGCCGCGCACCAACAGCTCCTTGTCATCGGCCAGGCGCAGGCTGTTGCCAGGCACCAGGCTTCCGACGGTCCCGATCTTCACGCCGTTGATCTGGTTGACCGTGATGGCCGCGCTGGTCTCGGTCAGCCCGTAGCCCTCGTAGATGGTCAGGCCCACACCGCGGTAGAAGTGGCCTAGCCGCGCACCCAGCGGCGCGCCACCGGAGACGGCGGCATGGCAGTTGCCGCCTAGTGCGGCCCGCAGTTTGTGGTAGACCAGCCGGTCGAACAGCGCATGCTTGGCGCGCAACACCAAACCGGGTTTGCCGTCGTCCTGGGCGCGGCTCCAGTCGACCGCGGTCTGGGCGGCGGCCTTGAAGATCGGGCCCTTGCCGTCGTTGGCGGCGTTCTGCTCGGCGGTGTTGTACACCTTCTCGAACACCCGGGGCACTGACACCACCACCGTCGGTTTGAACACCGCGAACAACGGCAGCAGATTCTTGATGTCGCTGGTGAATCCGACGGTCACTTTGTTGGTGAACGCGGCCAAGGTCAACGCCCGAGCCAGCACGTGGGCCAGCGGCAGGAAGACCAACAGCCGCTGACCTTCGTGCAGCAGCGTCGGGAGGCAGTCCTTGGTGCCGCGGATCTCGTAGAGCAGATTGGAGTGTGTTAGTTGGCAGCCTTTGGGTCGTCCGGTGGTGCCCGAGGTGTAGATGAGTGTGGCCGGGTCCTCGGCGCGCAGCGCCTCCAGCCGAGCGCTCAGCTGCGCCGGGTCGGCCGACGCGCCCTCCTCGGCGAGTTGGTCAAGGGCTTTGGGACCCGAACCGTTGATATGCAGCACCCGACGGAGGGCGGGCAACTCACCGGTGAGCTCGGTCACCGTCGCGGCGTGTGCGTCGGTTTCGGCGAACGCCAACACCGCTTCGGAGTCCTGCAGCACCCAGCGCACCTGCTCGGCCGACGATGTCTCGTAGATCGGCACGGTGACCGCACCGACCGACAGGATGGCGAGATCGAGGATCGCCCACTCGTATCGGGTGGCCGAAAAAATGGAAACCCGGTCGCCGGGCTCCACGCCTAGCGCGATCAAACCCAATGCGGCAGAACGAATCTGGTCGGCGGCCTGGGCGCAGGTGACGTCCGTCCAGACGCCGTCGACCAGCCGCTGATAGATCACGAAGTCGGGATCGTCGCGCTCATGCTCGAAAACCGCGGCGGCGATGTTGTCGTGCTCCTCGATGGAAAAGCGGGCAGGGACACTGTACTGACGCACTCTTCAAACCTCGCTTGACCTTGGGTTCCGATCGGGTGGCCGGGTTGCTGTCGCCCAGCCTAATCGCGTGGTTGTCGTCGCATCGAGACGGCTGGTCTGGGCGTGCTGGACTCATATGTGAAGCTGAGGCTATGTACAGCATCCAGATCGCCGACGAAACGTACATCGCGGCCGATGGCGCGCGAGTGGGAGCCGCGATCGCCGACCGGTCGCAGTGGAGCCGGTGGTGGCCCGATTTGCGGCTGCAGGTCACCGAGGATCGTGCCGAGAAGGGGATCAGGTGGGCGGTCACCGGCGCCCTGACCGGCACGATGGAGATCTGGCTGGAACCATCGCTGGATGGGGTGGTGCTGCACTATTTCCTGCACGCCGAACCGACCGGTGTCGCGGCCTGGCAACTGGCCCGGATGAAGCCGGGCAAGATGACGCATCGGCGCAGGGTGGCGGGCAAGAAAATGGCGTTCGAGGTGAAGACCAGACTGGAACAGTCGCGCCCCGTTGGGGTTTCTCCGGTAGTTTAGCCGGGTCAAGGTTTGGCACGGAGGGAAGTAGCCAGGTGGCGGAGAAGACGACGCAGACGATCTATATCGAGGCAGATCCAGGCACGGTGTTGGAGGTCATCGCCGATATCGATTCCTACCCGGAGTGGATTTCGGAGTACAAGGAAGCCGAAGTGCAGGAAAGAGACGCAGACGGCTATCCCAAGACCGTGCGATTCGTGATGGACGCCGGCGTCATCAAGGACACGCTGGTGATGTCCTACGAGTGGCCCAAGGACCGCAAATCGCTGAGCTGGACTCTGGTTTCCAGCTCGCTGTTGAAGGCGCTCGACGGCTCATATGGCTTGGCGGCCAAGGACTCTGGCACGGAGGTCACCTATCAGCTCGCGGTCGACCTGGCTGTCCCGATGATCGGGTTGCTCAAGCGCAAAGCTGAGCGCAGGTTGACTGACACCGCACTGAAAGATCTGAAGAAACGAGTCGAGGGCTGAGTGACTCCACTGACTCGTTGGTGCCCACCCAGGCCCGGATCAGTCTGTTTGTTGGCAAAGGTGGGGTAGGAAAGTCCACCCTGGCGTGTGCCACCGCGGTTTGTGACGCCGGCGCTGGTCAGCGCGTGCTGATTGTTTCCACCGACCAAGCTCACTCCTTGGGTGATGTGTTGGGCGTTCCCGTCCCCGCCACCGGGCGGGGTGAACCCGTGCGGGTCCTGGCCGACCTGGAAACCGAGACCGGCGGTGGCTTCCTGGATGCGCTGGCCCTCGATACGTTGGCGCTACTGGAGGATCGCTGGCGAGACGTGGTCGATGCGCTGGACCGGCGTTTCCCCGACTCGGAGTTGGGCAGCATTGCGCCCGAAGAGCTTTCGGCCCTGCCCGGGGTCCAGGAAGTGCTCGGGCTGCACGCGGTCGGCGAGCTGGCCGCCGCCGGCCGATGGGATCGCATCGTGGTCGACTGCGCCTCGACGGCGGATGCGCTGCGCATGTTGACCCTGCCCGCAACGTTCGGGCTGTATGTGGAGCGCGCGTGGCCGCGGCATCGCCGGCTCAGTATCGGCGCCGACGACAGCCGGTCAGCCGCGGTGGTGGAACTGCTGGAACGCACCAGCGCCAGCGTCGATCGGCTCAGCACCATGCTGGCCGACGGCGCCCTGGTCAGTGCGCATCTGGTGCTGACCCCCGAGCGGGTGGTCGCCGCGGAAGCGGCCAGGACGCTGGGGTCGCTGGCCTTGATGGGTGTCCACGTCGAGGAGTTGCTCGTCAATCAGGTTCTCGTCCGCGACGAAACATACGAGTACCGCAGCTTGCCCGACCACCCCGCGTTCTACTGGTATGCCGAGCGCATCTCCGAGCAACGTGCGGTCCTCGAAGAACTCGACGCCACGATCGGAGACGTGGCACTGGTCCTGATTCCGCACTCGTCCGGTGAGCCGATCGGCGCCAAGGCGCTGAGCGGACTCCTCGACAGCGCCCGTCGGCGTCGTGGCGCCGAGCCGCCCGGTCCGTTGCGTCCCATCGTCGACCTGGAATCCGGCTCCGGCCTGGAATCGGTGTACCGACTGCGGCTTGCTTTGCCCCGGCTTGATCCGGGATCGTTGACGCTTGGCCGGTCCGACGATGACTTGATCATCAGCGCCGGCGGGGTACGACGCCGGGTTCGGTTGGCATCGGTGCTGCGGCGGTGTACGGTGCAGGACGCGCGTCTGCGGGGGACTGAGCTGACCGTTCGTTTTCGACCAAATCCGGAGGTGTGGCCACAGTGAGTCATGCCGACATAGGTCCGGAGCTGCGGAAACTGGCGCAGGCGATCCTCGACGGAATTGACCCCGCGGTCCGCGTGGCGATGGCGAAGGCTTCTGGGGCATCCGGCTCGATCGGCGGTAAGGGTATGGGGAAGTGCCAGCAGGTGTGGTGTCCGGTGTGCGCGCTGGGCGCCTTGGTGACCGGCGAACAGCACCCGCTGGTGACCGTCATCGCCAACCACAGCGTCGCTCTACTCGACGTGATCCGCGCCATAGTCGACGACATCGACCGATCGGCGAAACCGCCGCCGGACGACCCGCCCGGCGGCGGCGTGAGCACCGAAACCCTTGGGGAAACAACAAAATCTGACGGTGCCGTAAAAAACCGCTACCAGCCGATCCCCGTAGCCGTCCAGGAGTGAGCCAACCCGTCGCGAGGTGGTCGGAGTCGTCGCGGATGGGTACAGTTGGCGCAGACCACCATTCGGTGCGGGCGAGAGGGAGCCATGTGGTACTACCTATTCAAGTATGTCTTCATGGGTCCACTTTTCACGCTGCTCGGACGACCGAAAACTGAAGGCCTGGAAAATATTCCGAAATCCGGGCCAGCCATTCTGGCCAGCAATCACCTTGCGGTGGCGGATAGCTTCTACCTTCCGTTGGTGGTTCGTCGGCGCATCTGGTTCTTGGCGAAAGCCGAATACTTCACCGGCACCGGCCTGAAGGGCTGGATCAACCGCTGGTTCTACAGTGTCTCAGGCCAGGTGCCGATCGACCGCACCGACGCCGATTCCGCGCAGGCCGCGCTGGACTCCGCCCAGCGCTTGCTCAACCAGGGCAGGCTGCTGGGCATGTATCCCGAAGGCACGCGTTCGCCCGATGGTCGCCTCTACAAGGGCAAGACGGGGCTGGCCCGGCTTGCCCTGCACACCGGGGTTCCGGTGATCCCGGTCGCGATGATCGGCACCAATGTGGTGAACCCGCCGGGAAAGAAGATGCTGCGGTTCGGCCGGGTCAAGGTGCGGTTCGGCAAGCCGATGGACTTCTCCCGGTTCGAGGGTTTGGCCGGCAACCATTTCATCGAGCGGGCCGTCATCGACGAAGTGATGTACGAGCTGATGGAGCTGTCGGGTCAGGAGTACGTCGACATCTATGCGGCAACCGTCAAAGACGGCAGCAACTCGGATACAGACGCCGCGCGCATTCCCGAGACAGCCGCCGGCTGAATCAACTCGCGGCCGGTACCGGCGTCGGCGTTGGCTTGGGGGAGCGCTCCGAGGCCCTTGGGGTGCTCACGGTGAGTTCAGCGACGACGATGACCGCCAGCGCCCACCACACGTAGGACATCCCGACGAGCTGGCGCCACCAAGCCGCGGCCACCTCGTGGTGTTTGGGCAGCAGATCGATCGGCGTCCAGCGCATCAGCGCCAGCCCGGTCACGGTGATCACCGCCAGCGCGACGTTTCCGCGTCGCCAGGCCAGGACACCGGTGACCAGGACCGCCGGCAGCATCCACACCCAATGGTGCGACCACGACACCGGGGAAACGACCAGTCCGAACAGCGCCACGCAGATCACCGCCAGTGTCGGCTCGCCGGCGCGCAGTACTCGTCGCATCGCCCACACCGTCGCGGCCAGCACCAACAGGCACGCCACCAGCCACAGCAGCTTGGCGGCATGCTCTCCGAGACCCAGCCGGGCCAGGGCGCCGGCAATGTTCTGGTCGGTATTCAGCGCGGCCTCACCGATACGGTCGGTGTGATGCAGCGTCTGGGTCCAGTACTGCCAGGAGTCGCCCCAGGCGAGCACGAAACCGAGGAGCGTTGCGACCACGAACGACAGCACCGCCGTCACCGCCGCCCGGTTGTCCCGACGCAGCAAGAAGTACAGCAGAAACACCGCCGGAGTCAGTTTCAGTGCTATGCCCAGGCCAAGCAGCAGCCCGCGTGGCCACGGCGTGCGCCGGGGGAAGCAGTCGAGGATCACCAGGGTCATCAGCACGGCATTGATCTGGCCAAAGGCAAAGTTGGAGTTGATCGGCTCCAGCCAGATCGACGCGGGAACGACGATGATCACCGACAACCACAAGCGGCGCAACCAGGCCGGACCCGGCAGCACCTTCGACGTGTTCCACACATCGAGGCGGGACAGCACGACCGCGGTCGACAGGAGCAGCAGCACCAACGTCAACAGCGTGATCGCGACGCTGGCGGCCGGCATCTGCAGCCACGCGAACGGGCTGAAGACGATGGCTGCCAGCGGGGGATAGGTGAACGGCAGGTCCACGATCGGTGTGTGGAACAACACGTCGCCGTTGTGCAGGCCGCCGTGTGCGCCGCTGTACAGCGGATGTCCGTCCAGCCACGCCTGGGCGCCCATTTGATAGATGTCGATATCGATGCGGTACGGGGTATGGCCGAAGAGCTGCCAGGCCAGATGACTCAACGCCACCGCCGCTACCAGCCAGAGCAGGCACCACAACAAGACCCGCCCGAGTCGACCGCCCACCTCGGGCAAGTGCCATTTACTCATGTCGCAAGACAGCCTAATCGGTATCGCACCGTCACCACGTCCTGCAGCGCGGCTTCCGGCCCGCCGCGACGGGTGAGCGTACGTTTTTGTTGTGCTCCACTGGCTGCAGCATGACATCGTTGACCGCGGCCGGCTGCCGTTGCTGTGCTGCCTGCTCGCCTTCATCCTGACTTTCTTCGTCACCCGCACCTGCGTGCGCTTCATCCGCCATCGTGCTCACCAGGGGCGGCCCGCGAGGTGGTGGCACCCACGCAATGTCCACATCGGCACGGTGCACATCCACCATGTGACCTTCGGCGTGCTCCTGGTCATGATCTCGGGGCTGACTTTGGTGACCCTGTCGGTCGACGGGCGAAGGCCCGAATTTGCCATGGCCGCAACGCTTTTCGGAATTGGGGCGGCCCTCGTGCTGGACGAGTACGCCCTGATATTGCACCTGGCCGACGTGTATTGGGAGGAAGACGGTCGCAGCTCGGTGGATGCGGTCTTTGCCGCGATAGCGGTGGCCGGGCTATTGATGCTGGGCATGCACCCGCTGATGCTTTTCCTGCCCATCCGGGATGGCGGCAATTGGGTCTGGCTGCAAAGCACGTTGGTCGGCGGGCTGGTGTTTACGCTGCCGCTGGCGGTGGTGGTGCTGCTGAAGGGCAAAGTGTGGACCGGTTTGCTGGGGATGTTCATCGTCGTACTACTGGTCATCGGGGCGATCCGGTTGTCGCGCCCACATGCGCCGTGGGCCCGCTGGCGCTACACGCGGCGACCGGCCAAGATGCGACGCGCAGTGCAGCGCGAACGCACCTTGCGCCGCCCGGTGGTACGCGCCAAGCTGTGGCTGCAGTGTGCGATCGCCGGCACGCCTCGGTTGCCCGATGAGCGCGCTGTCGACGCCCAGCTCGACCTCGACGTGCACCCGGCTCCGCCCCCCGAAGGCACCGGCCCCATCCTGATCGCCAGATAGCGGCCGGCCGGATTGCCCCTAAGCTTTCTGGGTGCGTTATTTCTACGACACCGAGTTCATCGAGGACGGCAGCACTATCGAGCTGATCTCCATCGGTGTGGCGGCCGAGGATGGCCGGGAGTATTACGCGGTGTCGACGGAGTTCGATCCCGAGCGCGCCGGAAGCTGGGTCCGCGCGCATGTTTTGCCCAAGCTGCCGCCGCCGGCCTCGCAGCTGTGGCGCCCGCGCCGGCAGATTCGCGATGACCTGGAGACGTTCTTCGGCGTCTCGACCGCCGGCGACACCGATCCGATCGAGCTGTGGGCCTGGGTGGGCGCCTACGATCACGTCGCTTTATGCCAGTTATGGGGTCCGATGCCCCACCTGCCGCGGTCCATACCGCGCTTTACCCGTGAAGTACGGCAGCTTTGGGAGGACCGCGGGCGTCCACGGCTGCCACCGCGCCCTCGCGATGTGCACGATGCGCTGGTCGACGCCCGCGACCAGTTGCGCCGATTCCGGATCATCACGGGCGAAAACGATTCGCAGCAGCGTTCGCCCTGATCAGCCACTGCGAAACCGCGGTTACCATAGACCGATGAACTGGACTGTCGACATCCCGATCGACCAGCTGCCGCCGCTGCCGCCGCTGCCCGCCGACTTGCGGGCGCGGCTGGACGCCTCGCTGGCCAAGCCGGCCGCCCAGCAGCCCAGCTGGCCCGCCGACCAGGCCGCGGCAATGCGTACGGTGCTCGAAAGCGTGCCACCTGTGACGGTGCCCTCGGAGATCCTGCGGCTGCAGGAACACCTGGCCCTGGTCGCCAAGGGTGAGGCATTCCTGTTGCAGGGCGGCGACTGCGCGGAAACGTTCACCGACAACACCGAGCCCCACATCCGAGGCAACATTCGCGCGCTGCTGCAGATGGCCGTGGTGCTGACCTACGGCGCCAGTTTGCCGGTGGTGAAGGTGGCTCGCATCGCGGGCCAGTACGCCAAGCCACGGTCGGCCGACACCGATGCGCTGGGCCTGAAGTCCTACCGCGGCGACATGATCAATGGCTTCGCCCCGGACGCCGCGGCCCGGGAGCACGACGCGTCGCGGCTGGTACGCGCCTACGCCAACGCCAGTGCGGCGATGAACCTGGTGCGAGCGCTGACGTCGTCGGGCCTGGCGTCGCTGCACCTCGTCCACGACTGGAACCGGGAATTCGTCCGGACGTCGCCGGCCGGCGCGCGGTATGAAGCACTCGCCACCGAGATCGACCGGGGCCTGAGGTTCATGAGCGCCTGCGGGGTGGCCGACCGCAATCTGCAAACCGCCGAGATCTATGCCAGCCACGAGGCTTTGGTGCTCGACTACGAGCGGGCGATGCTGCGGCTGGCCGAAGACGAGAATGGCGAACCGCAACTGTATGACCTGTCGGCGCACACCGTCTGGATCGGCGAGCGGACGCGGCAACTCGATGGCGCGCATGTCGCGTTCGCCGAGGTGATCGCCAACCCGATCGGGGTCAAGATAGGCCCCACGATGACCCCGGAATTGGCGGTCGAGTACGTCGAGCGGCTCGACCCGCACAACAAGGCGGGCCGGCTCACGTTGGTGAGCAGGCTGGGCAACAACAAGGTCCGGGATCTGCTGCCGCCCATCGTCGAGAAGGTCCAGGCCACCGGTCACCAGGTGGTGTGGCAGTGCGACCCGATGCACGGCAACACCCACGAGTCGTCCACCGGCTACAAGACTCGCCACTTCGATCGCATCGTCGACGAAGTCCAGGGCTTCTTCGAGGTGCATCGCGCCCTGGGGACCCACCCAGGCGGCATCCATGTCGAGATCACCGGTGAGAACGTCACCGAATGTCTCGGCGGCGCACAAGACATTTCAGACCACGACTTGTCCGGCCGCTACGAGACGGCCTGTGATCCGCGGCTCAACACCCAACAGTCGCTGGAGCTGGCGTTCCTCGTCGCCGAAATGCTGCGCGATTGAGTTGTTCAGAGCAGTCCGCTCAGGTGGACGCCAATGGTGAACGCAGCGGTCGCGACCAGTCCGGTTAGCGCCAGCACGATCGCCACCCAAATCAGCACCATGCGCCGCGAATGCTGGCGCGCCCACACGAACTCGTCCATTGCGATACCGGCGAATTGGCCTGACACCGGTTCGTATTCGTACTCGTCGGCTTCGGAGTCGGTGTCGGACTCGGCGCCACGGAATTCGGGGTCACGGAATTCGGGGTCACGAAACTCGGGCTGCGGCCACTCCTCTGGGTCGCGGGTGAACTGTCGGGTCGGGTTGGGCACCGGCGGCTTGCGGGCCGGTTGCTGACTGATTCGGCTGTGGTGCAATGCCGCGGACCGGTGCTGGGCGGAGTTGCGCGGCGCGGGCACCCGGAAGTCCGGCAATCCGAGTTCCTCGACGATCGCGTCCAGGTCGGCGGCCATCTCAATGGCATCGGCGTAGCGCTGCGCGGGATCCCGGGCCGTAGCGCACGCCACAAATTCGTCGAATTGGGTTGGCACACCGTCGATTAGGTCGCTGGCCGGTGGCACATCGTGGTCCAGCCGCTGGTAGGCGATCGACAACGCGGTGTCGCCGGTGAACGGTGTGCTTCCGGTCAGCAGCTCGTAGGTGAGAATGCCGGTGGAGTAGACGTCGCTGCGGGGGCCGGCGTTGCCGTCGCGAACCTGCTCTGGGGATAGATACGCCGCGGTCCCCAGAATGACGCTGGTGGAGGTGATTCCCGCGGCGGCGACGGCGCGCACCAACCCGAAATCGGCGATCTTGACCTCGCCGTCGTCGGAAATCAGGACGTTCTCCGGCTTGACGTCGCGGTGCACCAGCCCGGCCCGGTGCGCGGCGGCCAGCCCGCCCAGCACCGGCCGCAGCACCGCCGCCACCGCGTGCGGCGGCATCGGGCCCCGCTCGAGCAGCAGCTCGCGCAGGGTGCCGCCCTCGATGAGCTCCATCACCAGAAACGGGTGCCGGGCATCCAGGCCCTGGTCGTATACCGCGACCAGCCCGGGGTTCTTCAGCCGGGCCACGGTACGGGCCTCGAGCTGAAAGCGGGTCAGGAACTGCTGGTCGCCCGCATAGCGCGCATCCATCACCTTCAGCGCGACCGGGCGATCCAGGCGGACGTCGAGGCCCCGGTACACCGTCGAAGTGCCGCCGCTGGCGATCTTGCTCTGGATCAGGTAACGGCCATCCAGCAGGGTGCTGTCCAGCGGGTCAACCACGCCGCCATCGTAGGTGGCGGCGTGAAATGAGTAAGAGAACGTAGCCGAAAGGCGCAGACTCGGCGCCCGACCAGGATCTACACTGGCGCGGTGGGCAGTATTCCCGCCGGCGACGACGTTCTGGATCCCGACGAGCCAACCTACGACCTGTCTCGGGTCGCCGAATTGCTCGGCGTGCCGGTCAGCAAGGTGCATCAGCAGCTACGGGAAGGCCATCTGGTCGCGGTGCGGCGCGACGGAGGCGTAGTGGTACCCCAGGTGTTCTTCACCAACACCGGCCACGTGGTCAAGAGCCTGCCGGGCCTGTTGACAATCCTGCACGACGGCGGCTATCACGACACCGAGATCGTGCGATGGTTGTTCACCCCCGACCCGTCGCTCACCGTCACTCGTGACGGCTCGCGAGATGCCTTGAACAACGCGCGTCCCGTCGACGCGCTGCATGCCCATCAAGCACGGGAAGTGGTGCGCCGCGCCCAGGCTATGGCGTACTAGCCACCTCAGGCTCGGCAGCGGCGGGCTCCGGAGATTTGTACAGGTAGTACCAGGCGATCAGCGCAAACGCGGTCGCCAGACCCACGTGCAGCCAGGAATACATGCCATGTGATCCGTCGGGTTTGAAGATCACCATGATCCAAGTCGAGAAACCCGCGATGACCGCCATGGCCGGTCGCGACTGGGCCAGTGGGGCCAGCACCGCCAGCGGCCAGGAGTAGTACCACGGTAGGGCGGCTGGGACGAACAACACCACGATCAGCATCGCCCAGACAATGCCCGTCAGTGCGGCCCGGTCGTCGCGCCGGTACCGCCACCACAACACCGGCAGTGACACCGCGATGATCAAGATTCCGATCAGCCGATTGATCCGCAGCAACGTATAGAAATCGATCGAGAACAAGCCATGGCCGAAGGCGTGGATCAGGTTCGCCGCCGCGGTCGGCACCGTCAGCCAGTTGATGATCTTCACCGAGCCCGCCAGTGCCGACAGCCAGCCCAGGCCGACGCCGGCGACCGCGGAGAGCACCGCGAACACCGCCAGGCAGATCACCAGTGATGACAGTGCGGCGGCCAGGAACGCCAAGACCGGCCGGTAGCCCCGCTCTTCGCGCAGATGACGCATCCACACCCAGAACAGGAACGGCAGCGCCAGCCCGGCGGTGGCCTTCACCGCGATAGCGACGGTGAGCAGCGTGATGCCGGTGACATGGTGGCGCTGCAACGTCAACGCGATGCCGGCCGCCATCAAACCCACCATCAGCATCTCGTTGTGCACCCCGCCCATCAGATGGATGAGCACCAGCGGGTTCAGGACGCAGATCCACAGCGCCTTGGCGCCGTCGCCGCCGACGTGGTGCGCCAGTCTGGGGGCGGCCCAGATCAGCAGCGCCAGCCCGGGCAGCATGCACAGGCGCAGCAGCATGGTCCCGGCGACGACATTGTTGCCGACGATGATCGTGACGACCTTGGCCACCAGGATGAAGGCGGGGCCGTATGGCGCGGTGGTGATGGTCCAGATGGGGCTGACGTCGTCCAGCAACGGATTCGGGTTGCCGACCGGACCGACCGCATAGGGATCGAAGCCGTCGCGCAGCAGCGCGCCCTGGGCCAGGTAGGAGTAGGTGTCCCGGCTGAAGATGGGCACCGACACCAGTAACGGTGCCAGCCAGAAAGCGGTGGTGGCGCGCATGGTGAACTCGGTGGCTTTTCCGGCTAGCGCTTGTCGGCCCAGCTTCAGCCACGCGATCACCATGATGCCCACACCGAGCCACAACAGAATCGACGACAGCACCAGCCCGTGGCCAAAACGCAACCAGGACAGGTGAATCGACTCCAGCAGCGGGTCATGCTGACGGGTGCTGCCGGCTCCCAGCCCGCCGGCGGTGATCAGTAGCGCGCCCAGCAATCCGAGCCGGGCCGGGCCGCCCTCCGGGGCGGCGGCGAAGGTGCGGAGCCGCGAAAGGTGTTGGCTGTTCATCGGATTCAGGCGGACCGATCCGTGGCCATCCTGGCCAGTTCGGACAACCCGGCTTTGGCTGCCGCGTTGATCGGGGCCGACGCCAGTGTGGCCAGCGCCCGTTGGGTGAGCGCGGCGATGCGGCTCTCCGCGGCGGCCAGCGCGCCGACCCGCTCGATCACGTCACGCAGTTCGTGCACCTGCGCATCGGTCAGCTCGGTACCGATCGAGGTCCGTAATAGGTTGGCTGCCGCGGGATCTGATTTCTCCGCCAGTTCGGCCGCCTCGGCCACGAGCACGGTGCGCTTGCCGGATCGCAGGTCGTCGCCGGACGGCTTGCCCGTCACCGCAGGGTCGCCGAACACCCCGAGCACGTCGTCGCGCAATTGGAACGCGACTCCGAGGTCGGTTCCGAACTGGGCGAAGATGTCGATGACGTCGGGCCGGTCGGCGGCGGCGGCCGCCCCGAACTGCAGCGGACGCGACACGGTATAGCAGGCGGTTTTGAAGGTGGCGACGTTCATGGCCGAGGCAATGGACTCGGCGCCGCTGGCTTCGGCGACGATGTCGAGGTATTGACCGCCCAGGACCTCGGTGCGGATGTCGGACCAGACGCGCCCGACGCGTCGCTGCGCCTCGGCCGAGAGGCAGGACTGCGAGACCCGCGAGACGATGTCGTCGGCCCAGGCTTGGGCCACGTCGCCGAGCAGGATGGCTGCCGACATGCCGAATTGGTCGGCCGGGCCGCGCCAGTTGCGTTCCCGATGCAAAGCCGCGAAGTGCACGTGCGCCGTTGGTTTGCCGCGGCGGGTAGCCGACGCATCGATCACGTCGTCGTGCACCAGCGCCCAGGCGTGCAGCAGCTCCAGCGCGGAAAACAGCAGTAGCACGTCAGGATCGGGTTCCTGGGCGGCCACGGCGCGCCAGCCCCAGTAGGCGAAGACCGGCCGTAGCCGCTTGCCCCGGCTGAGCGTGAAGTCCTCCAGCCAGGCGGTCAAGACACCGTAGTCGTTGCCCCCTGGGGAATCGATGTAGGCGGCCTCGCTGCGGCGGTCGCGCAAATACCGTCGCAACTGGTCGGTTATGGCGCCGGCCAACTCCACGGTTGCCGATGCCGCCGATGCGTCCAGGCTCAGGGCGGCGCCCCTTTCTGCTCGGCATCTCTGTAGCCCGACAGTGTATTCGGCCCGAACGCGGGTGGCGGTCATTGCCCGACGCTGCCGTTTGCTTAGACTCACTTACCATTCTCCGACAAGCGGGTAGCGTCCCCACGCACCTATGCTGTCGTGGTGACCTGAGTTAGCTGGCCGATGAGGCTCGGCAGCACAGGCTGGCGCGGCGTAGCGCGGTCGGGGAGTCAGCAATCTGAGAAAGAGGAGCCGTGTGACGCTCAACACCATCGCGCTGGAGCTGGTGCCGCCGAATGTGGACGGCGGCAAGGAACGTGCGCTGGAAGACGCGCAAAAAGTGGTGCGGTACTCGGCCGAGTCCGGCCTCGACGGCCGGATCCGGCACGTGATGATTCCGGGCATGATCGCCGAGGACGACGATCGGCCCGTCCCCATGCAACCCAAGCTGGACGTACTGGACTTCTGGTCGATCATCAAGCCCGAGCTGCCGGGCCTCAACGGCCTGTGCACACAGGTGACCGCGTTCCTGGACGAGGCGACCCTGGGCGATCGCCTTGCCGACCTGACCGCGGCCGGGATGGAAGGTGTGGTTTTCGTCGGCGTGCCGCGCACCATGAGCGACGGCGAAGGGTCGGGGGTAGCGCCCACCGACGCGCTGTCGATCTATCGCGGGCAGGTGGCCAACCGGGGAGTCATCCTGATCCCTACCCGCGAGGGCGAGCAGGGCCGATTCAATTTCAAGTGCAACCAAGGCGCCACCTACGGGATGACCCAGTTGTTGTACTCCGACGCGATCGTGGGTTTCCTGACCGAGTTCGCCAAGGAAACCGATCACCGGCCCGAAATCCTGCTGTCGTTCGGGTTCGTCCCGAAGATAGAAACCCGAGTCGGCCTGATCAACTGGCTGATCCAGGACCCGGGTAACGCTGCGGTGGCCGCCGAGCAGGAGTTCGTCAAGACGCTGGCCGAGGGCGAACCCCCGCACAAGCGCCAGCTGATGGTCGATCTTTACAAGCGGGTGATCGATGGCGTCGCCGACCTTGGTTTCCCGCTGGGCATCCACTTCGAAGCGACCTACGGCGTGTCGGCGCCGGCCTTCCAGACGTTTGCCGAAATGCTCGCCTATTGGGCGCCCGACCAGCGGGCTTAGCGGGCGGCCTGCTAACTGGGCGGCTGGTCGCCCGGCGCGGTGAACCTCGGCGAGCGGTCCCGGCTCATCCAGGCCAGCAACGCCACCACACCGGCCACCACGAACGACGCAATCCCGAGCCATATCCCCGCTCCGGTGAACGAACGGGTGTTGGGGTCGGTGTAGCGAGCTTGTGCGGTCATGGTGCTGACCACCCCTGGTTTGAGCTTCCACTGCACCACCTCGGGCTCGATGCGGTCGCCGTTGGTGGAAGTCACCGTCCCCGGGAAGGCGACGGTCAGCTCGACGTCGGCGTCGGGGTCGGTCAATGAGGTCAGGTCGGCCCGGCCCTCCAGAATGACCAGGTTGCCGTTGCGCCGCAGCGAGAGATTCACCCCGGCGGCGTCGGAGTTCATGTGGGCCAACTGCGGCAGCTCGGCGAAGGTGAGATCGGAGAACACCGCCTGTGATCCCACGTAGCCGTCGCTGTCGTAGTTCGACACGGCCACTTTCTGGCTGAACGGCACGTTGTTATCGAGCTGCGGACCGGGGTCCTTGCTGGTTTTCGGTTTGGCCGCGGCGATGATCTCGCCAGAAACCAGGTCGTCGGGCGAGATGGTGAGCGACGCCCGGACCCGCAGGCATCCGGTGGCCAGTGGCACCAGCATCAGCAGCATGACGATGGCCAGCACACGGCGCCGCCGGACAGAACTGCGTCGGGCTGGGGCTGAGGGGGAGCTCACGCGCACCAGGTCATCGTGCCAGACCCGGTGTGCCCCTTTGGCAAGCCGTCTGGGGTTATGGCCGTCTGGGGTTATAGCGGGAGCGCGCGGCCCAGGATCGCGAACGCTCGAGGGTCGCCGGCGAAGTGGTAGCCGCGGATGACGTCACTGAAGCCCAACCGCCGGTACAACCGCCAGGCCCGGTTGGCCTCGCCGTTGGTCTCCGGCGTGGACAGCAGCACATGCTCCTCGCCACGACCCGCGAGCAGTCGGCGGGCCAATGCCTCACCGAGACCACGGCCCTGCGCGCGTGGATGAATGTGCAATTCGGTCAACTCGAAGTAGCTGGTCATCAGCCGGGTGATGGCGTGCGGCGGAAAGCCGCTGCGTTGCAGGCCCAGGACCACCTGCTGCTGCCACCATTGGCCCGGGGCCCCGGGATAGCCGTAGGCCACACCGAGCATCGGCGCGTTGCTCAATTCCTCGGGCGACGGCTGGTAGTCGACGGCCGCGCCGCCGGATCCGTCGCCGGCGTTCGGCCCACCGGCCGCCTCGACATCCACGGCCGCCACCGCCTGCCAGCCACGCCGGCGGATGTGTTCCAGCCACATGGCAGAGCGTTGGTGCTCAGTGCCCCTGGGGTAACGCATGGCGTCGACATAAACACTGAGGGCTTCACCGAGACGGCGCTCCATATCGTCCGGCGGCAGATCGATGAGGAATATCGCCAACTCGGTGTTGCCCTCCTCATGTGGTGATCACGTGTCGTGCTTTTGAATCAGTATCAGACCGGGCGCGTGCGCATCGACGAGCGGTCCACGTGACCGATCATGTGATGAGTTGCACCGAATGACCATGGCGGCCCATCGCGTCCCTGTGGTATTGGCGGGATAGAATCGCCGACGAACCAGTGGTACGGCGCAGATTGACCTCGTATCATCTGAGTTAGTTGCCCGCACAACGGGCATCCGCGTTTATCGGTAGTTACGTGACAGTCTGTCGGCAAGGAGGGACGAATGCCACTCTCCGATCATGAGCAGCGGATGCTCGACCAGATCGAGAGCGCTCTCTACGCCGAAGACCCCAAGTTCGCATCGAGTGTCCGCGGTGGCGGCTTCCGGGCCCCTACCGCGCGGCGGCGCTTGCAAGGTGCCGCTCTTTTCGTCATCGGTCTCGGGATGCTCGTTTCCGGCGTGGCCTTCAAGGCGACGATGATCGGCAGCTTCCCGATTCTCAGTGTGTTCGGCTTCGTGGTCATGTTCGGCGGTGTGGTGTTCGCCATCACCGGTCCCCGGTTGTCCCGCGGCTCGGGTCACGGCGGACCGATGCCCGGTGCCTCGCGTCAGCGCCGCAACAAGGGGACGGGCGGTTCGTTCACCAGTCGTATGGAGGACCGGTTCCGCCGTCGTTTCGACGACTAGCCGCAAGACGGGCGGGGCAGCGTAAGCTGCCCCCTTTTTTGTGCACCGATCCTGCGGTGGCGCACGTGAATCTGAAGGTGCGACGCCGGGTGCGCGCCCCGGTGTCCGGAGCACCTTGAAATAGGGCGCAGTTGCCGTCTCGTGTCGCACTTGTGGCGCAGTTGTGCCCGAACCGCCCCACTTGGCCCCACCCAACCCCCCGATTCCGCTTTTTACCGTTTGAAGTGCGGTTTTTCCGTCCCGCAACGGGCCGGCACCGCGGTCGACACTCGGGCCTAGCGGACCTGACGTGGGGGATTGGTGCCCGGTCGCGACATGGACACTCGCAGACGGGGTGTTTCTGGGGAAAAGTGGGGGATTGTGGGGTATGGTGGCCGAAGTGTTTGGGAGAGGGCAGAGCAGCACTAAGTGGGAGGTGCCGCAGTGTTTCTTGGCACCTACACGCCCAAACTCGACGACAAAGGGCGGCTCACGCTGCCAGCCAAATTTCGCGACGCATTGGCAGGGGGGTTGATGGTCACCAAGAGCCAAGATCACAGCCTCGCTGTGTATCCCAGGGCGGAGTTCGAGCAACTGGCCCGCCGGGCGAGCAAGGCGCCGCGCAGCAATCCGGAGGCCAGGGCGTTCCTGCGAAATCTTGCCGCCGGTACCGACGAGCAGCACCCTGACGGTCAGGGCCGGATCACGTTGTCGGCCGACCACCGCCGTTATGCGGGCCTCTCCAAGGATTGCGTGGTGATCGGCGCCGTCGATTACCTCGAGATCTGGGATGCGCAGGCCTGGCAGGACTACCAGCAAATCCATGAAGAGAACTTCTCCGCGGCCAGCGATGAAGCACTCGGCGACATCTTCTGAGGTGCATGCCTATGCACCGTGGTCTCTGCCCGAACCGACCCTGGCGTACTTCCCCAACGCCAGGTTCGCCCCTTCGGACAGGGACCTCGGTGCACAGGCGGCGTTACGGGTAGGCGTTGCGGTGGCTGACGAACGAGCTTCGGAGCCAGGCAATTTCGGACATGTGCCGGTCTTGGCGCAACGTTGCTTCGAATTGCTCAGCCCGGCACTCACGCGCGAGAACGCGGTGCTGGTCGATGCCACCGTGGGTGCGGGCGGACATGCGGAGCGGTTTCTCAGCGAGCTGCCCGGGCTGAAGCTGATCGGACTGGACCGCGACCCGGCCGCTCTGGACATCGCCGGAGCCCGGTTGGCGCGGTTCGGCGACCGGGTCACGCTGGTGCGCACCCGCTATGACGGCATCGCTGCGGCGCTGGACGAATGTGGTTACGCCACAACCGAATCGGTCGACGCGGTTCTGTTCGACCTCGGTGTCTCCTCGATGCAGCTGGACCGCGCCGAGCGTGGCTTCGCCTACGCCAAGGACGCGCCGCTGGACATGCGGATGGACCCGGCAGCGCCGCTGACCGCAGCCGACATCCTCAACACCTACGACGAGGCCGCACTGGCTGACATCCTGTACCGCTACGGCGAGGAGAAGTTCTCTCGCCGCATCGCCGCGCATATCGTCCGGCGGCGGGCCCGCGCGCCGTTCATCTCAACCGCGGACTTGGTCGAGCTGCTCTACCAGGCGATTCCGGCCCCGGCCCGGCGCACCGGCGGGCATCCGGCCAAGAGGACATTTCAGGCGCTGCGCATTGCCGTCAATGACGAGCTGGACTCGTTGCGCAGCGCCATCCCCGCCGCGCTGGACGCGCTGACCGTCGCCGGACGAATCGTGGTGCTGGCCTACCAGTCGCTGGAGGACCGGATCGTCAAGCGCTACTTCGCCGAGGCGGTCGCCTCCCGCACGCCGGCGGATCTGCCGGTGGAGCTTCCCGGCCATGGGCCGCGATTCCGGTCGCTCACGCGCGGCGCCGAACGGGCGGATGCTGCCGAGATTGAACGCAATGCCCGTAGTGCGCCGGTGCGGCTGCGTGCTCTGCAACGAATTGGGGAGGGCGATTGATGAAGGTGAAGCGCGACACGCCAAATCGCCGCGGCGGGGATCGCCGCGCGGGGCGCGAGGGGGCGACCCGGACGCGCACGGCTGAGGCGGCATCCCGTCGCACCCGTAAGAGCACCGCGCCCACTCGCGAGATGCGGGCGCCGAAGTCGGGACCGCAGACCAGCCCGATTCCCCGGCCTGTCGACCGGCCCGCCCCGGCCAAGAACAGCAGTCAGGCCAAGGCTCGGGCAAAGGCGCGGAAAGCCAAGGCGCCCAAGGTTATTCGGCCCAAGCTGAGCGAGCGTTTGGCCACCCGGCTGGCTTCCATTGACCTGCGGCCGCGCACCTTGGCGAGCAGGGTTCCCTTTGTCGTGCTGGTGATCGGTTCGCTGGGCGTCGGCCTGGCTCTGACGCTGTGGTTGTCCACCGATGCCGCAGAGCGGTCGTATCAGCTCAGTCACGCCCGCGAGCGGACCCGGATGTTGCAGCAGCAGAAAGAGGCGCTGGAACGCGATGTGCGCGAGGCGCAATCCGCGCCGGCACTGGCAGAGGCGGCCCGCAAGCAGGGCATGATCCCGACGCGGGACACCGCCCACCTGGTTCAGGCCCCCGACGGCAACTGGGTTGTCGTGGGCACCCCCAAGCCGGCCGACGGCGTTCCGCCGCCGCCATTGAACGCCAAGTTGCCCGAGGAGGGGCCGCCGCAGCCACCGAAGCCGGTGGCGCCGCCGCCGGAGGTTTCGGTCCGGCTGTCGCCCGGCCCCGGTGATCCCGCGGCGCCCGCCCGCCCCGGTCCGCAGTTGTTGCTGCGCGCGCCGGACGGTGCGTCGACGCTGGGCGGTACGCAATTTCCGGCTCCGGGTGGCCAGTTGCTACCGGGTCAGGCGCCGGTGATTCCCGGTCAGGCGCCGGTGATTCCCGGTCAGGTGCCGGTGATTCCCGGTCAGGTGCCGGGGATCCACGATCAGGTGCCAGGCCAGCTGCCGCTGGTCCAGGTGCCGCCGGGCCAGGTGACCGCGCCGTTGGGTGCGACGCCCGCCCCGGCGCCGGCCGAAGTCCCGATCCCGCAGCAACCCGCGCCG
>NZ_MVHE01000005.1 GCF_002086155.1 Mycobacterium angelicum
GCCCTCCCGCGCATGCCGTCGTGGTGGCCGTTGAACATGACCTGGGGTGGGCTGCCGTCGTCGGTGCCCGTCGGCTACATCGGGTATTTCGTGCTACCGGCGGTGATCGGCGCGGCGCTCGGACAAAAGCTGAGCGCGCGGTTCGGTTTTCTCGGCGCGAAAAACAGACCGCTCACGCTGCTGAGCGTCGGTCTCGTCGTGGGCTTCTGCTGGGCCTTCTTCTTCAACGCGTTCGTCGGCGCCCGGCTCGGCGTCTTCTACTACGGCTACGTGATCCCCGGGCTCGGCGTCTTCGAGGGCACCAAGCACCAGTACCCGATCTATGACTCGATCGCGCTGGGTGTGCAGATGATGGTGTTCACCTATCTGCTCGGCCGTACGGACGCCCAGGGGCGAAATGTCATCGAGATGTGGGCCGACCGGGCATCGAAGACCCGTCTGCAAGCTTCGGCGCTGTCAGTCGTGGCCGTCATCATTATCGGAAACCTGTTATATGGTGCGGTTTTCGCGCCGCACCTGGTCACCAAACTCGGCGGCTGGGTGACCTCGGGGTCGACGGAGCAGCTCTTCCCCGGCGTACCCAACCAGCCTCGGTAGGTCGGTCAAGACTCGATAAAGCCGAGCTATCGATTTCCTCAATTATTCGAAGCACCGCACCACTATTGGCTCCCGCAATGACAGACTGCGACGATGCGAATCGCTGCTTGGGTCGCGCTCGTCGCCGTTCTCTGCGTATTGAATCCACTGGCAACACCTGCCCACGCCGCACCACCGACGTGCGGGGTCAACCTGAGTGCCCCCGAGGTGCAGGCAGCGATCACCTCGTTACCGGCTCTGCCGCAAAACTATCCGTGGAGCACCAACCCGAAGAGCTTCGACCCGAGCAGCAACTACAACCCGTGTCTGACCCTGTCGGCGGTCATCATCACCGTGGACGGAGCGACCGGCGGCTCACCCGATCTGGCGCTGCTGTTCCACAAGGGCAGTTTCGTCGGGGTGGGTACGTCGAAGGCCTATCCGTTCACGTCGCTCAACGGTGCGCAGACAACGGATGACATCGTGGCGCTCAATTACAAGGATGGCCGCAACGTCTGCACCGCGTGCACCGGACCGACCACCACCGTGCGGTACCAGTGGCAAAACGACCATGTCGCGATGTTGGATCCGGCGCCGACGTGGTGAGGTGTCAGTCTCGGGTCTGCACGCCGCCCAGTGTGCGGATCGTCTGAATTTCACTGCCCTGAAAGGGGCGTCCGTCGGGGAGTAAGAGGTCGCTGAACCACACCTTCGGCGGCGTGGGGGATGGGTGCTCCCAGGAACTCCACGGCTGGTACGTCTGGGTCTTCCCGGCGACCAAACCCCAGTTGAACGCACCGACGTTGTGTCGCTTGGCAATCGGCAGAATGCCTTCGACGGTGCTGCCCATGGAACGGGCCAGGTACTCGGTGCAGATGATCGGCCTGCCCAGCGGGGCGAGTTCGGCGATGCGCCCCTCGAATTCGGCCGGTTTGGCGTAGGAGTGAAACGTGATCACATCGGCGTTGTCGAGTTGAATGCCGCTGATCGCGCTGCGGCTCCCCGGATCTCCCCAGTTGCCTTGCCAGACGCCGCTGGTCAGTGGTTGAACCGGATCGACCGCGCGGGCCCACCGAAACACCTGGGGGAGCAGCTCGGCAACCCGCTCCACCTTGTCCTTGCGTTCCACCTTGCGATAGACGCGCGCGGGATTGTCGGGTTCGTTCCACAGGTCCCAACCCAAAATCCTTTCGTCAGAACGGAATTGGGTCAGTACGCCGGTGACGTAGTCGTACAGGACGCTGGCGTAGCGGCGGTCGTCGATGTGTTCAGCACCCGGGCTCTGCACCCAGCCGGAATTGTGCACCCCCGGTCTCGGCGCACGCTGACGGCCGGCCCTGGGGAACGGGTCCCAGCAGGAGTCGAACAAGACGAACAGCGGCTTGATGCCGTGGCTTGCCGCGATCGTGACGAACTGGCCCAGGCGGCTGGAAAAGCCCTGGCGATCCTGGGCCCACAGCTGATCGTGCAGAAACACCCGCACGGTGTTGAACCCGTGCGAGCGGGCCACGGCGAGTTCGGCGTCGATGCGACGGGGGTCGTAGGTCCCCGGTTGAAACATCTCGAGCTGGTTGATGGCCGTCGAGGTGATGTAGTTGGTGCCGACGAGCCAGCCGTGCGCTTGATACCAGCTGTTCGCCCGGTCAGCGCTCCACCGGCCGGGTTCGGCTGCAGCGCGCGGTGTTTGGACCAACGCAGCACCAACCGCCAGAGCCAGCGGTAGCTTGAGGGCCGTTCGACGGTGCACGAACTGACGATAATTTTTGCCGACGCCTTGCCCCGGCTTATCCGGCGACGTGTTTAGCCTTGCTTATCGATTCGCAATTGTTGAGGTTGGGAATCGTTATTTGTGGGCGACCGCAAGGGATCGCGAATGCGTGCCCGGTTAACTGTTCTCGGTCCGAAAACCCGGTCCCGCCTCCGGCGTCACGTTTCGCGCGGTGATCTCGTCGCCGCAGTGGGCGCAGATCAAGCGCGCATCGAGAAACTCACCGCAAGTGTTGTGGCGCAGCAGAATCGGCGGTCCGCCGGGGTGGGGCAGGTGCTCGTCACCCCAGCGCATCAGGACGACGATCGCGCCGAAGAGTTCGTGGCCCGCCTCGGTGAGCCGGTACTCGTGGCGCTCGGGGTCTCGCGAGTAGGGCACCCGGTCGAGCAAGCCCATCTCGACGAGCATCCGCAGCCGCGAGGACAACGTGGGACGCGGAATGCTGAGGTTGCGTGCGAGCTGACCGAACCGCTGCACGCCGAAGAACGCCTCGCGCAGGATGAGCAGCGTCCATCGCTCGCCGACCAGCTCGAGTGCGCGGCCAACCGACTCGCCTTCGAAGCGGTGCGACAGATCGGCAGCAGACATAGTTCAATCACTGTACCCGGTTCAATTACTGAACCATAGGTGGTAACTTGACTGAACCATGAGCCACAGCGACACCGATATCGAGACCCTCGCCGAGAAGATCGCACTCTGCGCCCGCGAGTTGTCGGCGGACATCGATCGCGACCGGCGGCTTCCCGACGCGCTGGTGACCCGGCTTAACGAGGCCGGACTATTGCGAGCCACCATGCCCCGCGAGGTCGACGCGCTGGAGTTGGCCCCCGGCCCGGCCCTGAGGTGCGCCGAAGCGATCGCGCGCGGCGACGCCTCGGCCGGATGGTGCGTCTCGATCGCGATCACCAGCGCCCTGCTGGTCGCCTACCTGCCATCGTCGGCCCGTGACGAAATGTTCGGTGGCGGAACGGGAGTCGCGGCGGGGGTTTGGGCGCCGCGCGGCAAGGCGAAATCGGTCGACGGCGGAGTCGTGGTGTCGGGGCGCTGGCCGTTCTGCAGCGGGATCAACCACGCCGACATGATGTTCGCCGGCTGCTTCATCGACGAGCGGCGGGTGCCCTCGGTGGTCGCGCTGCCCAAGGACGACCTGCGGGTGCTCGACACCTGGCACACGCTGGGCCTGCGCGGCACCGGCAGCCATGACAGCGTCGCCGACGAGGTCTTCGTGCCCGCCAATCGCGTGTTCTCGGTATTCGACGGGCCGGCCATCGACCGGCCGCTGTACCGCTTCCCCGTGTTCGGATTCTTCGCGTTGTCGATCGGTGCGGCCGCGCTGGGCAATGCGCGTGCCGCGATCGACGACCTCGTCGAACTGGCCGGCGGCAAGAAGGGGCTGGGCGCCACCCGCACCCTGGCCGAGCGCCCGGCGACCCAAGCCGGCGTCGCAACGGCCGAAGCGGCATTGGGGGCCGCCCGCGCGCTCTACTACGAGGCAATCGACGCCGCCTGGCAGGCCAGTCACGAATCTGCCGCGGTACCAGTGGCATTGCGCAATCGGCTGCGGTTGGCGGCCACCCATGCGGCGCGCACGTCGGCCGATGTGGTGCGCAACATGTACGACCTCGCGGGAGGCAGCGCCATCTACGACGGCGCGCCCCTGCAGCGCCGATTCCGTGACGCGTTCACGGCCACCGCACACTTCCAGGTCAACGAGGCGTCGCGCGAGCTGCCCGGCCGCGTACTGCTCGACCAGCCGGCCGACGTATCGATGCTGTGACCGATTACGAAGTGGTCCTGCCGTTTTGGCTGGACCGGCCCGACATCGAGGCAATGGACGTCGCGCTGGCGGCATCGGATGCGGGCTTCGCTGCGGTGTGGATCGGCGAGATGGCCACCTACGATGCGTTCGCACTCGCCACCGCGATCGGGCTGCGCGCGCCCGGAATGCCTTTGAAGATCGGGCCGCTCGCGGTGGGCGTTCGCGGTCCGGTGACATTGGCGCTGGGGGCAAGTTCGGTCGCCTCCCTCACCGGCAACCGGGTCGACATCGCACTGGGCGCCTCCAGCCCGATGATCGTGGCCGGCTGGCACCAGCGCCGCTGGGATCACCATGTGGCGGTCATGCGCGAAACGATCGACTGCCTGCGCTCGATGCTGGACGGCGCTCGCGTCGACTACACCGGCCGCTACGTCAGCAGCCACGGCTTTCGGCTGCGCAGCCCGGCACCCGAGACGCGAATTGCGTTGGGGGCGTTCGGGCCTGGCATGATTCGGTTGGGCGCGCGGCAAGCCGACGAGATCGCGCTCAACCTTTCTTCGCCGGAGCGCGTCGCGCAGGTACGTGCGATGGTCGACGCCGCGGCCACGCAGGCCGGCCGGTCCGCGCCGCGCCTGACGGTGTGGGTGCCGGCCGCCGTCGACCCCGGTGACGCCGCCCACGCCCAGCTGGCTGCTCAGCTCGCGGTGTATCTTGCCCCGCCGGGTTACGGGGAAATGTTCAGCGCCTTGGGTTTTGGCGATCTCGTCGGCAAGGCGCGGGCCGGGACGACACGCCGCGAACTGGCCGCCGCCATCCCCGTCGAGTTGCTGCGGGCGGTGTGCGCCTTGGGTGATGCCGGCCAAGTCGCGGCGGGCTTGCGCGCCTACCGGGACGCCGGCGCCGACTGTGTCGCAATCGTGCCGTCTACCGCCGAAGATCCGGGAGGGCGGGCGACCCTCCACGCAATAGCAGGGAGACACCAGTGACGCTCGTCAACACCGTGTGCCGGCTGGCCGCTCGCCCGGTCGGCCTGCCCAAGGCCGAGGACTGGCAGATCAGCGACGAGCCCGCCCGCACCCCGCGCGACGGCGAATTCCTGGTCCAGGTCGAATACCTCTCCGTCGATCCGGCGATGCGGACCTGGATGAACGCCGGCCGGTCCTACGTGCCGCCGGTCGAGATCGGCGAGGTGATGCGCGCCGGCGGCATCGGACGCGTAATCGATTCCCGCCATGCGGATTTCGCGGTCGGCGACGAGGTGTTCGGCACCTTCGGAGTGCAGCGCTACGCACTTTCCGACGGCCGGGACGTGACCGCGGTGGACACCACGCTCGCGCCGGCTCCGGTGCACCTCGGCGCACTGGGGATCAGCGGCCTGACCGCTTACTTCGGCCTGCTCGATGTCGGTCGCCCGCAGCCGGGCCAGACGGTCGTCGTCTCCGGAGCCGCCGGCTCGGTGGGCAGCATCGTCGGGCAGATCGCCCGGATCAACGGCTGCCGGGCGATCGGTATCGCCGGCGGCGCGGACAAATGCCGCTGGCTGGTCGACGAACTCGGCTTCGATGCGGCCATCGACTATCAGGCCGGCGACCTGCGCCAGCAGCTGAAGACGCACGCCCCCAACGGTATTGACGTCTTCTTCGACAACGTCGGGGGAGCGGTATTGGAGGCGGCGCTGGCGCGGCTGGCCCGGGCCGCGCGCGTCGTGATCTGCGGAGCCATCTCGCAATACAATGCCGACGGCGAACTCCGCGGGCCGGCCAACTACATGCAGCTGCTGGTCGCGCGGGCCTCGATGACCGGTTTCGTGATCTTCGACTATGCCGACCGGTACGCGCAAGGCGTTGCGCAGCTTGCCGATTGGCTGCGCAGCGGGGAGTTGCGCTCGCGCGAGCAGGTGGTCCACGGCGATGTCGGCGACTTTCCCGAGGTGCTGTTGTCGCTGTTTCGAGGCGGGAATACCGGCAAGCTCGTGCTCGCGCTCGAACAGCATTGAGTGCGCACCTACGGCTTTGAGTGGGCGTCCTTGGCGGCGATTCGCCGCTGAGGCCTGCGCAGGTTCACACTCAAAGCCACGGGTGCACAGTAGAAATCGAGGCCCCGAGCTCAGCCGATCAGTTGCGTGAGCCAGCTCGAATCCTGCAGGTTCACACCCTTCTTCCCGTCCCACACGAACGGCGTGCCCTGGGCATTGAGACCGGCCAGCGTGCTGTCGGCATTGGCGGTCTTGGTTTGGGCAACGCCGAGATCATCGCCGGACTTGATGCAGTTGATCGCGTTGGTATCGGCGCCAACGGTTTGCGCCAGATGGGCCAGCTCGATGTCGGTGCGGTCCGACGCGGCGCCCTCCTGAGGCTGAAAGTCGCTGGCGAACAGGCGCGAGTAGAAGCCGGTGTAGACCTTCGGGTCGTTCTGGCCGGCGACGCAGTAGGTGGCCGCTACCGCCCGGGTCGAGTAGTTCTTCGTATGCGACTGGCCGTCCAGGAAATTCAACAAGTGATAACGCACGGCCAGTTTCTTGCTGTTTATCGCGGTGTCGATATCGGTGGCATACGACCTGATGAAGGCGCCGCACGGCGGGCAGATCGGCTCGTTGAAGATGTCGATGGTCGCCGTTGCCGCCGAGCTGCCGACGAATACGCCGTCGTCGAGGACGCGCAGTTCGACCGCGTCGGCCGCCGGTGCCGGCGACGAGGACTTCGTCGGGTGCGGTGGGGAGGAGCGCCACGGCTGGGCGAGCGCGACGAGCAGGCCGCCGGTGACGATCATGACCAGGGCGACGGCGGCACCAACCCAGATCCACGGTTTGCGGCTGACGGGTGCCGGCGGTTGAGCCCACGGCGGCGCCCCGGTGGTTGCGGTTTGTCCGACGCCCCAGCCCGGAGCGCCGGCCCACGGAGCCTGCGGAATCGGTCCCGAGGGATACGGCTGCGGGGCCGACGGCGTGCCCCACGCCGAACTGGGCGGCGGTGTGGACGCAAAGCCGCTTGGCTGGGCGGTGACGTACCCGGGTGGCGGCAGCTGTGCCACCTGGCTGCGTTCCAAGATGTCGGTGGCTCGATCCTGATCTGGTGTGGCCAGCGCCGCATAGGCCGCTGCGGACAGGTCACCGCAGGTGGCATAGCGATCGGCGGGTTCCTTGGCCATGCCGCGCGCGATCACGGCATCGAACGCGACCGGAACGCCCGGGCGCACGACGCTTGGCTGCGGAACTGCCTGGTTCAGGTGTCCACCCATCACGGCGAGCTGGTCACCCCGGTACGGCGGAGATCCGGTCAGACACTCGAAAAGCACACAGGCCAGGGCGTAGATGTCGGCCCGATACGTCACTTCGCCCTCGCGGAACCGCTCCGGGGCCATGTAGTAGAGGGTGCCCACGGTGCTGCCCAGCTGCGTCAGCTTCTCGTCGGAGGTGGCGCTGGCGATGCCGAAGTCGACGAGGTAGGCGAAGTCATCGGAGGTGACCAGAATGTTCTCCGGCTTGACGTCGCGGTGTGACACACCGGCGGCGTGCGCGGCGTCCAGCGCCGATCCGATCTGCCGGATCACCGCCACCGCACGCGGCGGCGTCAATGGGCCGTAGCGCTTCAAGATGCCGGCCAGGTCCTTGCCGTCGATCAGGCGCATATCGACGTAAAGCTGGCCGTCGATCTCGCCGTAATCGTGAATCGGAACGACGTGGGGTTCCTGCAGCCGCCCTGCGGTGCGGGCTTCGCGCTGCATGCGGGTGCGGAAGACCGGATCGGTGGACAGCGTCTGGGACATCAGCTTGAGCGCGACAACTCGTTCCCGGACGGTGTCTTCGGCTTCGTAGACGTCGCCCATGGCGCCGCGGCCTACCAGCCGTCGCAACCGGTACGGCCCGAACTGCGTACCTTCCCGCGTGTCCGCGGTGTCACCCATCCCCGACTCTCCTCACCCCGCGGTGGCGGGCCAGCATAAGGCTAATGGTTTGGATAGCTGCTGGGCACGGTGACAGCCGCAGAATGCGCCGATTCGGTGGATGGGCAGCGCAGCTAAATGGGTAACAAGTGTTATGTGGACGGCCTGACGACCCGAGTACCCTGCAACGCCATGGGGAAGCCGCGATGAGTGCGGGCCTCTTCGGGCTCCTGGACGACGTGGCCGCGCTGGCACGGCTAACCGCGGCCTCCGTCAAGGACATCGGGGGCATCGCGCCTGCCACCGGCCGCGCCACCGCTAAGGCCGCCGGAGTGGTCATCGATGACACCGCGGTGACACCCCAATTCATCGACGGGATCAGCGCCGAGCGCGAATTGCCCATCATCAAGCGCATCGCGATCGGATCGCTGCGCAACAAGCTGCTGTTCATCCTGCCCGGCGCATTGCTGCTCAGCCAGTTCGTGCCGTGGCTGCTGTTCCCGATCCTGATGCTGGGCGCCACCTACCTGTGCTACGAAGGCGCCGAGAAAGTGTGGAGCGCCCTGCGCGGTCATGACGCCCGCTCGGAGTCGCCGCAGACCGAGAGTCACATGGTGAGCGCGGCGATCCGGACCGATTTCATCCTGTCCGCCGAGATCATGGTGATCGCACTGAACGAGGTCGCCCATCAGGCGTTCGTGCCGCGGCTGATCATTCTCATCATCGTGGCGCTGGTCATCACCGCCGCGGTGTACGGCGTCGTGGGCGTCATCGTCAAAATGGACGACGTCGGCCTGCACCTGGCCAACACCGCATCCCGAATCGGGCGGCCCCTCGGCCGTGCGCTGGTGGCCGGTATGCCCAGGCTGCTGTCGGCGTTGTCGGTCGTCGGTACCGTGGCGATGCTTTGGGTGGGCGGCCACATTTTGCTGATGGGCAGCGACAAGCTGGGCTGGCACACGCCGTACGGCTTGGTTCACCACGCCGAGGCTTACGTGCACCACGGGGTTTTCGGCTGGTTGGTCAGCACCGGTATTTCGGCGGTGGTGGGCCTGGTCGTCGGAGCGCTGGCGGTCACCGTCGTCACCGCCGGAAAGCTGTTGCGCAGACGCGGCTGATCCGCGGCAAGCTTAGCTAGCGTTCCGTCCGCGCGTCCCAGATCTGTTGCGTATCAAGGCTGATCGACCGGTGGTGGCTCTGCTGAAAATTACGACCGCCGGCTCGCAGGTCGACGCCGTCACTGCGGGAGCGCATCGGCGCGCGGTAGACGGCCCTCATGTGACTCAGGTGCCGCAAAAAGTGCGGTAGGTACCGAAATCGTCGGGGGCGGGGCTGGCGTAGCGGTCCAGCCCGGCCCGTTGCGTATACGGGTTGGTGACGGCTTCGAGAAGCTGACTCAGCGGTTCGAGATCGTCGCCGGTGGCCGCCGTCAGCGCCTCCTCGACAAGGTGGTTGCGCGGAATGTAGATCGGGTTGACCCGGTCCATCAATTCCGCGTCGGGGCCCAGAGCCTGCCAGCGCGACAACCATTCGTCGAACCGGGCGAGGTCGACGAACAGTCCGCGTGCGGGCTCGTTGTCGCCTCGGGCAGCTTCGCCGAGGTGTCGGAAAAACGAAGTGAAGTCGACGTGACTTTCCTGCAGCTGCGCAAGCAGCTCGTCGATCAGCGATGTGTCACCCGACTTCAGGCCGAGTTTGGCCGACATGCCCGACGTCCAGGCGTCGTGGTACTGATGGAATTCGCCAAAAGCGTTCTGCACCAATGCGATTGCTTCCTCGACGTCCGGCGAGATCAAGGGCAGCAGCGTCTCGGCAAACCGGGCCAGGTTCCATCCGGCGATGACCGGCTGGTTGGCGTAGGCGTAGCGGCCCCAGTAATCGATCGAGCTGAAGACGGTTTCGGGGTGGTAGGCCTCCATGAAGGCGCACGGTCCGTAGTCGATGGTTTCCCCGGAGATCGTCATGTTGTCGGTGTTCATCACCCCGTGGATGAAGCCGATCTGCATCCATTGGGCGATCAGGGATCCCTGGACGCCTACCACCGCCTCGAACAGCGCGAGGTAGGGCCGCTCGGCCGTGGCTGCGCTGGGATGGTGGCGGGCTATGGCATGGTCGGCAAGGCGCCGCAGTAGCTTGACATCGCCTGTGGCAGAAGCATATTGGAAGCTGCCTACCCGCAAGTGACTGCTGGCGACCCGAACCAGCAGAGCGCCGGGCAGCTGTTGGCCGTCCCGCTCTACCGGCCGGCCGGTCTTGACGACGGCCAGCGATCGCGTGGTCGGGACGCCCATGGCGTGCATCGCCTCGCTGATGACGTATTCGCGCAACATCGGCCCGACGACGGCCAGGCCGTCACCGCCACGGGCAAACGGCGTGCGTCCCGAACCCTTGAGGTGGATGTCGCGAAGTCGCCCGTCGCCTTCGGCGAGTTCACCGAGCAGCAGCGCGCGCCCATCGCCCAACCGCGGGACGTAGCCGCCGAATTGGTGCCCGGCATACGCCTGAGCCACCGGTACGGCCCCGGTGGGAACTCGGTTGCCGACCAAGAATCCCACCCCGTCGCGGCTGCGCAACCAGTCGGCGTCCAGACCGAGTTCGGCGGCAAGCGGCTCGTTGAGCACCAGCAACTCTGGGTCCGGCGTGGCCTCGGCCTGCCAGTGCACGGCCAGCTCCGGCAGCTCGCGGGCGAAGCGGTCCTGCAGAACGACGGTGTCCGGTGTAACGCTCACTTAGTCCACAGTACGGAGAGCTGCCGTCACCCGTCCTCGGGCGTGGCCAGCCCTTCCGGGGGAGGCGTGGAGTACGCCGGATAAGCCGGCGGCGACACCACGCTGTCGTCTTCGGATTCTTCATGGGCGGGCTGGGCGGCCTGTTCTTTGTCGTCAGGCGGTTCGACGGTGTTCATCGGTATCCCTAGCCGATCGCTTGGTGGATCAGGTCGCGAGCCCGGTCGAGCATCGACGCGAACGGTCCGACCGCGAAATTCAGCTTCGCCGACTCCACCCCGGCATGCGGACGGGTCGGGGCGATCGCTTCGGCCATCTTCACCGCGGTCCCCATTCGCTTGAGGTCGTCGGCGTCGACTTCCTGCTGCAACTTGGGAAATTCCTCGATCTCCTCGTGCTCGGCGTGCGCCAGCACCGCATCACGCAGCTTGGTCAGCTCGTCGATGAACTCCTGCGAGGTGATATCGAGGGCTTCGATCTTCGACAGCTGCTCTTTGGCTTCGTGCTCTTGCTTCAAGAGCAGGTCAACGATCGCGTCGCCGTCGTCGGCCTCGCGGCGCAGCCGCGGGTGCACCACCATCTCCTCGGCCGTCTCGTGCACGGCAAGCAACTGGCGCAACTCTATGAACGGCTTTTCGCGTGCCTGCGGCTCCGACGCGTGCAGGACTTCTTCGAACATGTCCTCGATGAGGGCATGCTGGGCTTTGAGAAACGTGACAACTTCGTCAGGTGTTTGAACAATCATATCGGCCACGCGGATATACCTCCTGTGGAATCAATAGCCGCCGCATACCCCGGCGCAGCTGTACTAAACGCCCGCGGCGCCGGACGCCCAGACAGCAGCCACGGTCATGCGCAGCGGCGTGTGGCGCGCCGCGGTTATGTGTCGCGGCTGTTCAGAACGCGGCAACCAGATTGTTGTGCTGCGGGCAGTACGTGCGCACCGAGATCGCCACGTAGTCATTGGCGACGTTGCTGAACGCGGGGCTGTTGTTACGGAATTCCGCGACGATCTGTTGCACGGTCATGCCCTGGCCGATGTTCAGGCACACCATCTTGCCGTTGTAGACGGCCGCCTCGGGGTTGGCGAACGAGATGCCCCGGTCGCTGAGATCTTGGATGTACTTGTTGTCCTGGTCGGGGGTCGAGTTGATGGAGGCAGGATTCGGCGCGGTAGTCGTTGCCGCCGAGCTGGTGGCAGACGCCGTCGGTGCGGCCTTACCCGAAGACGGCGACCTGGTTAAAGCCCAGTGCCCCAACACAATTGCGCCAGCCAACCCCAAACCGACCAGCAGCAGGGCGGCGGCTCTGCCCCACGTTGAGCGCCAGGTCTCCGCGGCGGCCACCGGTTCGCTGGCGTCGTCGTACTCGCCGTCGTCCGGTACGTCTGCGCCCAAATCGGGGACCACCTCTTCGCCCCGCGACCATGCGACTTCAACGGCGTCGGTGGGCGCCGCGTTGGGTACGGCAACGGTCTCGTCACGGTTGACCGCACCGGTGTTGTCGGCAGCCGGGTGCGACTCGACCATGAGGGCCATCCTAGCCAGCAGCCCTGGCCGTCCCGTTTTATGTCAGGTGGCGGTTGCGCCACTGTCTGATTCGGCCCGTCGGCATCTGAATTGCGGCCATCACCGAACTCATCGACGAGGCCACCGACTTGGCGTGAGCCGACGGTTCGGCGGCCGGCGGCGCCTCGCCTTCCCACCACGTCGGCGCCAACAGCGCGGTGGTCAGCGGAATGGCCGGGTCAACACTGTTGTGGCCCCACTCGCAGGCGCGGTCGATCGCGGCGACCGACGGCGCCAGGTTGATCGCCGACAACGTCGGCTCGAACCGGATGAGGTGATCGGCGTAGGGCAGGTTGCGCACCATCTGCACCTGAATCGCCTGGGTGATCGGGGCCAGCCACATGTGCCGGGAGTCCCATTGCGGATGGAAGCAGTCGAAGGCCAAATAGCACGCGTTGCGGGTGCCCAGTTTGCCGTCCCGGACCCGCTTCCAGGCCAGTTCGACGGGGACGTTGCTGGCTGCGCCGCCGTCGACGATCGCGGCGATGTCCCGTTCGGCGCACAGGTCGTCGAGGATCGGGACCATGCGCGGGTCGCGCGTCTCGTGGTGCAGCACACCGGGAATGGCCGAGGAGAACGAGGCCGCGTCGACGACGTCGAAGTCCAGCGCCGGGTCGTCACCGCTGAGCACGACCGGCTTGACCACCCGCAAGTCGATGAAGGCGGCCACCTGCCACATGCGTGCGGCCACCTGGGGACCGATGCCGATCGGGCGGAACGGGACCGACCGCAGCTGCAGGGCGGCGAGTTCAGGCCGGCGAAACCGCGACGGCAACGCCGCATACGGCTGCCGGCGCACACCGGCGACCACGACGTCGAACGGGATCGCCAAGTCCGACAGGCGCATCCGCTGGCCGTCTTCGCGGCTGAGCAACGCCAGGGCGAACTGGTCGAAGCGCAGTGCGAACAGGCCGGCCATGCCGTGCCGGCGGCGCAGCCGTTCGGGCCCGAGGATGGCGCGGTAGGACACCGACTTGGCCCAGGCGACGTAGTCCTCGATCGGCACCGGCAGGGCCCGCGAGACCAGGCTGCCGATGATGGACCCGAACGACGAGCCGATCATGTAGTCGGGCACCTGGCCGGCTTCCAGCAGGCGCTGCATGCCGCCGATGTACACGTAGCCCGCGCCACCGCCGCCGCCGAGGACGGTGACCAGCTTCTTGTATCCGACCTCGGAGTCCAGCTCCGCGGCGGAGAAGTCGTTGCCGTGGCGTTCGATGAGCACGCGCCGCTGGTCGTCCTGGTCGGCCGCCAGACCCGCCAGCGCGTCGCGTGCCGCCTTCAACGCCGTGACCGGGTCCGGCTCCTCGCGCAGCGGCCCGAACAGGGTGTCGGTGACCCGCGAACGCCACGGCGCCACTTCGGCGCCCACCGCGATGTCCCCGCGTCCCCGGGTTCCGCCCGGCCCGGCGGCACCCGGTTCGAAGTCGGCGAGCCGGGCGAAGTTGAGGATGTAGCGCAGTTGGCGCAGCTCGTCGTCGCTGAGCACGCCGGGGTTGGCCAGGTGTTGCCGGACCAGCCGGTTCTCCATTTTCTGCAGCAACAGATTGGGCTCGGTCGACGGCAACTCAACCGTGTCGAGCGCGGCATCGGTGTCCCGGGTCTCGGCGTCGATCCGGTCGATCTGGTCGATGTCAGGGTCCACGTCGGGTCCGCCGCCGCGCTGGCCCAACCGGGCCAGCATCGCGTCCGCGAATGGGATCTGCACGAGCATCAGTGTCCCGGTACGGGGATGGTCGGCAGCGCTGAGCTGCCCGGCCAGCAGCCCAGCGGACTGATTCCCTTGTTGATCGCGGCCGTGATGCAGTTCTGCACCACGACGTTGGGGTCGTTGCTGATCGAGCGGGAAAGGATTTCGTTGGCTTTGGCCTGGGCCTCGGCGGTGCGCTGTGCCTCCACCGCGATCGAGGTCTGAGCGCGCTGCTGGTTGAGCTGATTGATCTTGTCCTCGGTGCCCTGGTCGTACTGGATGGTGGGCACGTTGACGTCGAAGATGTCGACCTGGCCGCCGACGTCCTGACGCATGATGTCGGCGGCGCGCTTGGCCAGGCTGGGCAGCGGCGAGACATCGAGGTTCTGCGGGTCCAGGGGATTGAAGGCGGCGAACACCTCGTTGAGGGCAACCGAGAGATTCCGCTCGATCAGGTTGACCCGGACATTGTCGAAAGTCTTGTACTGCTGGAACAGTTCAGGCGCGGCATGCTGCTTGAGCTGCCAGCGGATGCTGACGTCGGCCAGCGCGGTGGATTGGTTGCCCAGCCGCACCATGATGCGCTCGTCGTGGCTACCCACTTTGACGTATTTGTCGATCTGCACCGCACCGTCCATCTGGTGGGTCATCTGCCACGGCCACTTGGCGTGGAAGCCGTTGTTCAGGCTCACCCCGTTGGGGCGGCCGAAGGTGGTCACGATCGCGATCTGTCGCGTGCCGACGATGGTGAAGCAGCCCCACAGGAAGAACAGCAACGCGGCTGCCAGGGCGCCCACCGTGACCGCTTTGGTGCGCGAGCTCGCGCTGGTGCGGTTGACGAGCCAGAAGATGCCGGCGACTCCGGCGATGATCAAGCAAATGACAAACAGCACGATCTGCCACGTCATCGATCGCTCTCCTTCTGCAGGCGGTAGAGGCAGCCTAGGCTGCTGGCATGTCGATCGATCGTGCCGCACTGGTCGCGGGCAGCATCCGGCTCGCCTCGGGCCTTTCTTTCCTCTACGACCCGATGGCCGCCAATCGGCTCTGGGGCGATCCCGATGATCAAACGGCGACGGCGCAATTGTTGTTGCGGTCGATGGGCTACCGCGACGCGTTGATCGGTGGACTGCTTGCGGCGGCGGCGCTGCGGGGCAAGAACACCCGCGGCTGGTTTTTGGCCTCCGGCGGCGCCGACGCCGCCGACCTGCTTGGCGGGCTGAGCGTGCACGAGGAACTCAAGCCGGCGCAACGCGCCATCGGCCTGGGCGGTGCGGTGGTCGGCATCGGGGTGGGGTTGTGGGGTGCCACGCGGCGGCGCCCGTCACGCCACGACAATGCGAAGGCGCTCCCAGCCGCGGACCGTTGAGGTGGGCGCGAGCTTGAGGCTGTCGTAGTCGACATCCCACCGCGGCCACCGGTTGAGCAACTCGTCGAGTGCGACCCGTCCCTCCAGGCGGGCCAGATTGGCGCCCAGGCAGTAGTGCACACCCTTGCCGAACGTGAGGTGCGAGATGTTGTCGCGGTGGAGGTTGAAAGTGTCAGGATCCTTGTAGCGCAACGGGTCTCGGTTGGCCGAGCCGAACAGCAGCAGTATTGCGCTGCCGGCCGGCACGGTGGTGCCGTAGGCCTCGAAATCGCGGATCGTGTAGCGCGCGACGTGCGGCCCGGTCGGCTCGAAGCGCAACGTCTCGTCGACCGCGCGGGTCAGTAGCGAGCGGTCTTGTGCGACTTCGGCGCGCTGATCGGGATGCTCGGCGAGCACCTTGGCCAGCCAGCCGATCAGCCGGCCCGTCGTTTCATTGCCCGCCCCGGCCACCACCTGGGTGTAGTGCAGCACCTCTTTGCGGGTGAGCTTTCTCGTCACGCCGGTGGCGTCTTCGAACTCGACGTTGAGCAGCGCGGTCATCAGGTCGTCGGACGGGTTCTTGGCGCGCCAGTCGACGTAGTCGGCGTAGATGCGGCCGTCGGCGATCGCGTCCGGGTCGGCCACTTTCATGGGTGTGCCGGGCCGGGTGCGCAGGTTGGCGTCGTTGGCGTCGCGCACGCCGATCTGTTCGTCTTCGGGGATGCCCAGCAGCATCCCGATGACGCGCATCGGCATCATCGACGCCAGCTCGGCGATGATGTCGAAGCCGTCGGAACCCACCAGCGGGTCCAGGCACCGAATGCAATAGCGGCGGATCTGGTCCTCTATCGCGGCCATCCGGCGCGGGGTGAAGACCCGCGACATCACGCCGCGCAGCATGGTGTGCGTGGGCGGGTCCTCGAACATCATCACGCCCGGCGGCATGTCGAACTTCGACTGGATCAGTTCGAGGATGTCACTTCGGCTGTTGGAGAACGTTTCCCAGTCCGAGAGGGCCTGCTCGACGTCGGCGTGGCGGGAGATCGCCCAGAAGTTGTAGCGCTCGTTGTAATACAACGGCGCCTCGTCGCGCAGCCGAGCGAAGGTGGGATACGGGTTGGCGGTGATGTTGACGTCATACGGGTCGTAGTAGACATCGGTGCTAACTGTCATGTGCTGGCCCCGTTTTGGGCATCCGGCCCTCCTCGTTGAGTAACCTCGTTACACTCGGTACGGTAACCTCGTTACTCAACGAGGGCAAGGGTACAGGTGGCAAGCGCTGAAGTGATGACCGGCGACCCGATCCTGGGCGTCGTCGTGGACATCTTGGAGACCGACGGGTATGACGCGGTGCAGCTGCGCGAAGTCGCCAAGCGTGCGCGGACGTCGTTGACCACCATCTACAAGCGTTACCCGACTCGCGACGCCCTCATCCTCGCGGCGCTCGAGCGCTGGATGGACGAAAACCGTTATGCCGCTTTGGCGACGCAGACTCACGACCCGGGAGAATCCATCTACGACGGCCTAATGCAGGTGTTCCGAACGATTTTCGAGCCATGGGAACGTCATCCGGACATGCTGCGCGCCTACTTTCGGGCCCGGTCTGCCCCCGGTGGCGCGCGGCTGGTGAGCCGCGGCCTGGACGCCGTCATACCCGTCACCATGGCCGTGCTCGGCGACGCCGAACCCGATCTTGTCGAAGACCTGCCCGCGATCGTGTCCAACCTGGCGTACGGACTGGTGGCGCGCTTTTCTGCGGGCGAGATTGCGATCACCGAAATCCTGCCGACGCTGGATCGGGCCTTGTTCCGGTTGACCGCCAAGGCCGGGCCAGGCTGACCATCGGGATCGCGCGTTGCCTGCCGACCCTGAGTCCACCGCACGGGGTCATGCCCACTAACTTTGTGATCTGCGGAGAACACGGATTCGACCGACGTGAAACCAGGTGAGGCAATGATGCGAGGCGCGCCGGCAGAGTTCGATCGCACCAGGCTGCCGCTGCCTGACACACCGACCGGCGGCAAGGCCGGACCGACGATTCCGGAATCGGTGATGCCGCGGATCACGCCCATCCGGCCTCCGGAGGGCGCCCCCAATGTGGTGATCGTGCTACTTGATGACGTGGGGTTCGGGTCCACTGCTACCTTCGGCGGCCCGGTTCCATCTCCTACCGGCGATGCGTTGGCGGCAGAAGGGCTGCGCTACAACCGGTTTCATACCACCGCGCTGTGCTCTCCCACGCGGGCGGCATTGCTCACCGGCCGCAACCACCATGTGGTGAATACCGGCAACATCACCGAGTGGGCCACCGGATACGACGGCTACAACAGCATCATCCCGAAATCTGCCGCCACTGTCGCCGAGACATTGCGGCTCAACGGGTACAGCACCGCGGCGTTCGGCAAATGGCATAACACCCCGGTGTGGGAGGTCAGCCCGGCCGGCCCGTTCGATCGGTGGCCGACGAGCATGGGTTTCGAAGAGTTCTACGGGTTCATGGGTGGTGAAGCGCACCAATACAATCCCGGTCTCTATCACGGCACGACGCCCATCGAACGTCCCGAAGGAGTCGAGAACTACCACCTGACCACCGATCTGGCCGATCGGATGATCGAATGGGTACATCGGCAGCGGTCCATCGCTCCGGACCGCCCATTTTTCGTCTATTGGGCTCCCGGGGCGACCCACGCGCCGCACCAGGTCGCACCCGAGTGGAGCGAGCCGTTCCGAGGGCAGTTCGACCAGGGCTGGGACACGCTACGCGAGCAAATCTTCGCTCGCCAAAAACAGCTTGGGGTGATCCCCGCGGATGCCGCATTGACGCCGCGCCACGAGTCCATTCCCGCGTGGGACTCGATCTCGCCGGATAGGCAGCGCATTGCATCACGGCTGATGGAGGTCTACGCGGGGTTTTTGGCCCACACAGATTACGAGATCGGGCGGATGGTTACGGCCCTCAAGGACATGTCCGCATGGGACAACACGCTGTTCCTCTACATCATCGGCGACAACGGAGCTGCCCCGGCGGGCGGAATCGACGGTGTCTTCAACGAAATGGTCGCATTGAACGGACTCCAAGAGGATGTCGCGGTCGTCCTATCCAAGATGGACGAATTCGGCGGGCCGAAGGCCAGCAATGAGTATCCGGTCGGATTCGCGTGGGCGACGTGCTCGCCGTTCCAGTTCACCAAACAGTTCGCCAGCCACTTCGGGGGCACCCGCAACCCGATGGTTGTGACCTGGCCCGGGCGAATCGCCGAAGGCGGCGGCCTGCGCTCCCAGTTTCACCACGTCATCGACATTGCCCCCACCATCCTGGAAGCCGCCGGCATCCCGGCGCCGATGGTGGTCAACGGTGTGGCCCAACGGCCCTACGACGGCATCAGCCTGGCCTATACCTTCGACGATGCCGCGGCCCAGGACCGTCGCCGCACCCAGTACTTCGAGATACAGGGCACCCGCGGCATCTATCACGAGAATTGGATCGCGTGCACTTACCACGGAAAAATTCAGTGGAAGAAGGGCGCACTTCCGGCGTTTTCCGACGACCGCTGGGAGCTTTACGATCTGCGCAGCGACTACAGCCAGGCCGTCGACCTATCCACCGAGCACCCGGACAAGCTTGCCGAACTGAAGGCATTGTTCGAATCCGAAGCCGAGAAGAACAGCGTCTTTCCGCTTGATGACCGCGGACCCATCCGCGCGATGGGTGCCCGTCCCACAATTCTGGGCGAGCGGTCTGCGATCTCCTTCGGGCAGGGCGCAATCCGCATGCCGGAGGACATAATTCGCAGCGCGTTCAACCGGTCGTATTCGATCACAGCGACAATCGACACCCCCGGCGGCACGGTAGTCGAAGGCGTTCTGCTGGCCGCCGGGGGGTATTTCGCCGGGTTGTCGCTGTACGTCCAGAACGGTTTGCCGCACTTCACCTACAACTACTTCGGCTCGGAATACACCACGGTCACCGCAACGCAGCTGCTTCCCGCCGGGGAAGCTACCGTCGCAGTCGAATTCGACTACGACGGTGGAGGTCTGGGCAAGGGCGGCATAGCGAGGTTGCTGCTCAACGGTCGCCCAGTCGGGGAAGCGCGTATCGAGCGCACCGTGCCATTTGGATTCAGCGCTGACGAGGGAATCGACATCGGCATGGACGGCGGCACACCGGCGGCCGACACCTATAACAGCACCTTCCCGTTCAACAGCACGATCAAAGAGGTCACGATCCAGCTGCGATAAGCCACTGCTGCGGCATCGGTAACGGAGTAGTCAGCTTCTGGCATTAGTCCAACTGCGGAAGCACCTCGCGCTCCCAGGCGCTGAAGAATCCGTCCATATCCGGTCCGATCTGCTGGACGTACACCTCGTCGATGCCGGCATCGAGATACTGGCGGAGCTGGGCGGCATGCTTGTCGGCGTCCGGTCCGCAGGTAACCGACTCCGCGACGGTGTCCGGCGGAACCAGAGTCATCAATTCGGCGAAATCCTTTGGCCTGGGCAGTATTTGGGCGGTCTGGCCGGGCAGGCCCTCGTTGGCCCATAGCCGGTGTGCGACCTTGAGCGCGGTGTCCGGGTCGCGGTCCCAGCTGACCTTGGTGCCGGCCTGAACCGGCTTGTTACCTCCGCCGGCGTCCCGGAAGGCCTGCACCAGTTCGATCTCGGGCATCGCCAGGCAGTACCCGTCGCCAATGCGCCCGGCCAGCTGCGCGCCCTGTGGGCCGAAGCCTGAAACATATATCGGCACGGGCTTTTCCGGGCAGGTGTAGATGCGTGCTTCCTGAACCTCGTAGTACTTGCCGTGATGGCTGATCTCGTCACCCTTGTGCAGCAGCCGGATCAGCTCGATCGCCTCCTCGAGCATCTGTTGCCGCACGCCGACCGAGGGCCAGCGATCACCCAGCACGTGCTCGTTGAGCGCCTCGCCACTACCCACACCGAGAATGAAGCGTCCGTCCAATTGGACCGCCGCCGTCGCGGCTGCGTGGGCGATGATCGCGGGGTGGATGCGGATCGTCGGGCAGGTGACCGCAGTAGTCACCGGCAGCCTTGTCACTTGTGACAAGGCCCCGATGACTCCCCATACGAATGGGCTTTGGCCCTGCTCGTCGTTCCACGGGTGGAAATGATCGGAGATCCACAGCGCGTCGAAGCCGGCGGCTTCGGCGCGTTTGGCTTGGTCGATCAGCTCTGCCGGACCGAATTGCTCGCAGGACAAGAAGTATCCGATCTTCGTCATGGGTGTGGGCTACCCGGTTGCGGGCACGTCATGCATGCCGCGGCCCGTCGCGTTTATGTCGCCGGCGGGCGGGTAGCACCGACGTGTCAGCACATCACCTCGGGAGGGAGCAAGCATGGCTACCGGAGAAACCGGATTCGACGACGTCAGCTTCGACCTGATCTCACTGCAATACCACTCACTGAAAGCCGGTCATGACTACGGACAGTATGTCCGTGACGCGAAAAATGCCGGACTGGACAGCGTGGCAAAGTTTTTCGAGGACGTCATGGCCGAAGATTCGCAGCGTGCCCAGCGCTGTCATGAACTGCTAGCCGAACTTCAGTCGTCGCGATAGCTCAATTCAGCACGGCCTCGGTACGCTCAGCGCGTGGCGGAGACGTCGTATGCACCCTGCGGCGACCTGAGCCTGGCCTATCAGGTCTTCGGCGACGGGCCAGTGGAGCTCGTGTTTGCTTGGTCGTTCGTCAGCCACGTTGAGCTGTTCTGGACCATGCCCGAAATCAAAGTCCTTTTCGACCGGCTTGGCACCTTTTGCCGGATCCTGTTGTTCGACAAGGCCGGGGTCGGGCTGTCGGACCCAGTTTCGCAGGTGCGCACGCTCGATGATCGGGCCACCGAGATCGAGGCAGTGATGGATGCCGCCGGTTTCGGCAATGCTGTGCTCTTCGGTCTGAGCGAAGGTGGCCCGGCCGCTATCCTCTTCGCGGCGACGCGACCCGAGCGCACGCGGGCGCTGGTCCTCTGCAGCACATACGCGTGGTCGGGTGTCGGGGGTTGGGAGGATCTCGACAAGGACCCAGCCGAAGTGCGCATGCGCCTCGTTGCCGATATCGGCGAGAAGTACGCGCCGCCGCAAGATCAGATCGCGCACAGCATGGGATTCGCCCGCTCGGTCCGCTCTTCTTGGGGCAGTGGTGCGTCCCTCAAGTTCCTCCTGCCGGCTGTTCGATCCATACGGCAACTCGGAATGCTCGAGCGCATGAGTGCGAGCCCGGGAATGGCGCGAGCGACCCTCACGTCGGCATTCGAGGTTGACGTCCGTCCCATCCTGCCAACGCTGACGGTGCCAACCCTCGTGGTCCACGCCACGAAGGACCCGGGTTGCCCGGTGCAGTGCGGCCGCTATCTTGCCGATCACATCCCGGGCGCACGGCTGCTCGAAGTCGACGGCGAGGACCACGCGCCCTGGTTCTCCGCGCCCGACCGGATGATGTCTGAGATCGAGAAACTGGTCGGCAGTCATGCCGCGTCCGTGCGGTCACATCGCGCTCTGCGCACCGTGCTGTTCACCGACATCGTGTCGTCGACCGAACGAGCGGCGGCCACCGGCGATGAGCGGTGGCGGGCGATCTTGCAGCGCTTTGGGGAGATCACGACCGAAGTTGTGCAGCGATTCGGCGGCACCGTCGTCAAGAGCACCGGCGACGGTCACCTGGTGACGTTTGAGGGTCCAACACAAGCCATTCGCTGCGCGGAATCGCTGAGCACGGAGGCGGATACACTGGGCATCCAGATCCGCGCCGGCATCCATACCGGCGAATGCGAGCTGGTGGACAATGACATCGGCGGGATCGCGGTGCACATCGCCGCACGGATACTCGGCCAGGCGAACGGCGGTGAAATCATCGTGTCGCGCACCGTGCGCGATCTGGTCGTGGGCTCAGGCACCGGTTTCGAGGACCGCGGCAACGTTGAACTGCGCGGCGTGCCGGGGATTTGGCAACTGCTTGCGCTCCAACGTGATGGCGCGCAATCAGGGTCGGTCGAGGCGCAGTTGGCGGCGACGCCAACCCCGGGCCCCCGAACCGGCATGCGACGGTCGGACCGCGCGGCGGCCCTGATCGCCAAGCGCACGCCCTGGATCCTGCGCGGGGTGGCCCGCATTGCCCCGCCCACCAGGCAATGACGAGAGGAGCGGCATGGATTTCGGGGTTCTGACGTTCGTTACCGACGAGAGCATCGGCCCAGCGGAGCTCGGTGCGGCGCTCGAGGAGCGTGGCTTTGAGTCGGTGTTCTTAGCCGAGCACACGCACATCCCGGTCAATCACTCGAGCCAGTATCCGGGCGGCGGCGACATTCCACGCAAGTACTACCGGCCATTGGATCCGTTCGTGGCACTGACCGCGGCGGCGGTTACCACCCAGCGCCTGGTTCTGGGCACCGGTATCGCGCTCATTCCGGAGCGCGATCCGATCATGATGGCCAAAGAGGTCGCGTCGCTGGATGTGGTGTCGCAGGGCAGGTTTCGCCTTGGCGTCGGTGTGGGCTGGCTACGTGAAGAAGTCGCCAATCACGGCGTGGATCCGGCGGTGCGCGGGCGCGTCACCGACGAGCGGCTGCGCGCGATGATCGAGATCTGGACGCAAGAGAAGGCGGAATTCCATGGAAAATATGTGGATTTCGATCCGATTTACCTTTGGCCCAAGCCGGTGTCGAAGCCCTATCCACCGCTGTATGTGGGTGGCGGCCCATCCAGCTTCAAGCGCATCGCCGCGCTGAATGCCGGATGGATCGCGATCTGCCCCGCCCCGGAGTTGCTGTCCGGTCCGCTCGAAGAGCTACGCGCGGTGGCCGGCTCCGACGTGGCGGTTACCGTCTGCCAGTGGGGTGAGCAAACGGCGAAAGCCGTTGCGGGCTATGCCGATCTAGGAGTGGAGCGGGTCCTGTTCGAGCTGCCGACCGAACCTCGCGACGAGACGCTTCGATACCTGGACGCCTTGGCCGCCGACCTGGCTCAATTGGGATAGTCAGCGGCCGAATCGCCCCAGCACCCGACGCAGCACGCCCTGTGATTCGCCCGTCGGCGGCTGCCGGTTGGCGTACGGCCACGGTGCATTTCGCTCGGGCACCGACGACGCCCGCTGCTGTTTGAGTTGCATTCTGAGATGCTGGCGCAACTCGTGCAGATCGGGATCGCCCCACCGGTTATCCGCCTCGACCGGGTCGGTTGTCAGGTCGTAGAGCTCCCATTGGTCATCGAGCGGGTCGGTGCGATACGCGTCGCCGCCAAGGCCATTGGTGGCCAGGTGCCGCACCCCGGGTTCGGTCCAGGTGGCCGGGTCGTCAAAGGTGCGCACCAGCTTCCACAGGTGTCCCGCCCCGCCGACGGCGCCGCCGGCTTCGGGCTCGTCGACGCGCACGACCAGGCCCTCGAAATTGGCGGCCACGTGCGCAGGCACCCTAATACGCAGTGGCGCAGGGGGATTCACGTCGCGGCCGAGTTGTCGGGCCAACGCCGAAGCACCGGTGTCGCCTTCGAGCACGTTGTCGCGCGTCATCAGGTAGACGGGCCGGCTTTCGTCGGCCGGTGCCCCGTCGACCACGGGCATCAGGTCGCGGCCGGGCAGCGGATGCACCTCGGAGAACGATTCGGCGAGCACATCGGCAGTGGCGTCGACGTCGATGTCGGCCGCCCCGAGCAGCGTCGGCACTAGGTCGACGTGTGAAGTCGGTGCCTCGATGGTGCGCGGCGTGGTGGCGTGCTCGCCGATCCGGGCGATGACGAACGGCACCCGGGTGGCTTCGTCGTACAGGTTGAACCACTTCTGGTGCAGCCCGCCGTGCGCGCCCAGCAGATCGCCGTGATCGGAGGTGCGCACCAGCACGGCGTTATCGGACCCGTCTTCGGTGACCGCGCGGCGGACCCGGTCGATCGGGGTGTCGACTTCGGCGTGCAAGCGGTAGTAGAGGTCGCGATAGCGCTGCTTATTGCGTTCGTAGCTGCGGCTGATCGCCGGCGCCGGACCGTATCCGGAGTAGTACGCCTCCCGGAAGGCGATTTGCGCGGCCGGCTTGGTGGACAGGTCCTCGTCGGCGGTCGGCGGCGCCGGCACCGGTGGCGGGTCCAGCGGGGAGGGTTGCAGCGGGCTGCGCCGTACCCATGCCGGGAACAGCACGATGTCGTGCGGGTTGACGAAACTGGCCACCAGCAAGAACGGGCGCAGCGCGGCTTCGTCACCGGCACGACGCCGGGCGTAGCGGTCCTTCAGCCAGGCGACCACCCGGTCGGCGATCAACGGGTCGCGCCGGTATCCGCTGTTGGCGTTGCCGGCGCCGTGCGGCTCGGGGCCCACCCAACCGGAGAAGCCGTACGGGGCCAGGGGGTCGGCGTTCAGGTAGCGCTGCACGGCTGCCGCGTCGACGACGCCGTCGTCGTCGTTGGTGGCCAGCGAGGCGCCCGTCGCCGGGTCCTCGACGTCGGCGTGCGAGATGTGCCACTTGCCGTCGTAGTGGGTGTCGTATCCGGCCGCGCGAAACCAGTTGCCCAGCGTCGGCACCTCGCCGGCCCGCAGCCAGCGCAGCCGCGAATCGTCGAACCGCTTGCCGATGCCGTCGGTCTGCGTAACGCCGTGCAGGTCGGGATACTGTCCGGTGAAGATCGTCGGACGGCTCGGCACGCACGCCAGCGAGCCGGTGTAATGCCGGGTGAAGTTCACCCCGTGCTCGTCGAACCAGCGACGGCCGGCCAGGGTCTGGCGGCGCCACTGCAACAGCTCGGGTGACTCGTAGGGCGGGATCGCGCGTTCCTCGTCGGTCATCAAGATGACGATGTCGGGACGCTCAGACATGGGTGTTCTCCAATCGGTGTGCCAGCCCGGTCAGCAGCGTGTCGGACTGCTTGGCCAGGACACGGAGTGCGACCTGCTCGGCCAGCCGGGCCGGCGGCGCGGTCCCGATCTCGACCGTGCTGGTCAAGGTGACCTCGGTGGTATTCCCCGCCGGACGCAGCGTCCAGCGGTTGGCGACCTTGCGCAACCGGGCCGGCAGGCCCTCGATGTCGTAGGCCAGCGCGGCCGTCGGATCGAACTCGGTGATGCGCTCCAGCAGGGCGTTGCGACCGACCTGCACGCGGCGGGTGGTGCCCACGGGGGAGCCGTCGGGGCCGCCGTTCAATACACATGAGTGGTCGACGTTGTCGGCCCACGAACTCAGCGAGCCGAAGTCTGCCAATACATCCCAGATCGCCTGTGGCGGCGCCGTTATCGTCCGGCTGCGGCTGATGTCTGACACTCCGCCATCCAACACCATGACCCTGAGATTTGTCCGAGATTGCCGGGTGCATTGCGCATCGGCGGTCACGTCACGCGTCCGGCGCTGCCGCGTCGCGACGCGGCTGGGCGCGCGGGGGCAGCAGGACTGTGACGATGATCGCGCCGGCCACCGCGAAACCCGCACACGTCAGACAACCCGCCCACACACCGTCGAGGAACGCGGATTCGACGAGCGGGCGCAGGCCATGCGCCTGCGTCGTGGGCAGCCGGCCCAGCTCGTGCTCGGCGGCGGCCATCGACTGGCGCAGCGCGGCGCGCACGCCGGGATCCAGCTCGGACAGTGCGGCACGGCCATCCAGTGATCTGGCATAGACCGAGGCGAAAACGCTGCCCGCGATCGCCACACCGAGGCAGCCGCCGAGTTGGCGCGTCACACCGGTCACCGCCGATCCGGTGCCCGCGTTCGACGGGCTCAGCGAACCCATGATCGCCTCGGTGGCCGGGGCCATGGTGAGACCAAGGCCGCCACCCAGCAGGGCCATCGTCGAACCGATCACCCAGTACGGCGTGTGGGTGGTGAAGGTCCCCGATCCTGCCAAGGCGGCAGCGAAGATCAGTAGTCCGGCGGTGACGACGGCGGTGGTGCCGAACCGTTCGACGATTCTGGGTGCCAGCACGCTGGCGCCGGCGAACGAGAACGCCAGCGGCAGCAATCGGACGCCGGTTTCCAACGGCAGATAAGCGGTCATGAATTGCAGATATTGGGTGCCGATGAAAATGAACCCGCACAGCGCAAGATAGGCCGTCGTGACGGCAACGCTTCCGCCCGCGAAGCGCCGATCGGCAAAAATCGACCAATCGAGCGCCGGGTGCGAGGTCCGCCGCTCCAGCCGGCAGAGCAACGACAACATGATGGCCGCGATCACGAAACCGGCGCCGGTCCGCACGCTGACCCAGCCGTTGTTGGGCCCTTCGATCAGCGTGTAGACCAACACGGTCACGCCGGTCGCGGACACCAACAGTCCGCCGAAATGCGTTGGGGGGCAAGCGGGATCGCGCGATGTCGGCACGAACAGAATCGTCCCGACGAGGGCCGAGACGGCGATCGGGACGTTGATCCAGAAGATGGAACCCAGGGCGAAGTGTTCGAGCAGCCAGCCTCCGGTAATCGGGCCGACGGCTATCCCGATGCCGTTCATCGCCGACCACACACCGATCGCCCTGGCGCGCTGGGTCGCGTCGGTGGAGATGTTGGTGACCAGTGCCAGCGTGGTCGGAAAAATGATCGCCGCGCCGATTCCCATGGCCGCGCGCGCCGCGATGAGCGTCCCGGGCGAGTTGGCGCTGGCGGCAATCGCGGACGTCGCGGCGAATAGGGCGAGACCGATGTTGAGCCAGCCGCGTTGGCCGTAACGATCGCCCAAGTTGCCCGCCGGCAACAACAATCCGGCTGAGGTCAAGGTGTAGGCATCGACGACCCATTGCAGTTCGGCGTTGTCGGCTCGCATGACGCGCGACAGCGTGGGCAGAGCGACATTGACGATCGTCATATCGATGCTGGCGACGAAATTGCTGATGCATAGGACGGCTATCGCGATGCCGGGACGAGCGCGCGGGGTGATGGCTCCGGCCCCGAATACCAAGACGGCGCCGCGAACGAAGTTCAACACACGCGGTTGGTGACCAACTCGGCCAGCGCGTGCAAATCCGCCACCGCGCAAGGCTGCGGTTTGGCGGCCGCCAGCGCGTCCAGCGCGCTGGCGCGATACCGCTGAGCCTCGGTTTCCGCCCATGTGCGGCCGCCGGCGGCATCGACGAGGTCGGCGACCCGGCTCAGCTCGCGATCGTCGAGGGTGTCGGTCCTGGCGTACAGCCTGGCCAATTCGTGACCGGCGGACGTGCCGGAGGTCAAAGCCGCCACCACCGGCAAAGACTTCTTTCTCGACCTGACGTCGGAAAAAATCGGTTTACCGGTAACCGATTCCCCGCCCCAAATGCCGAGAATGTCATCGATCAGCTGAAAAGCAATTCCTAAGTGCCGCCCGAATTGCCCATACAAACTGGCCAACTCGATGTCGTCGGCTACCGAAAGGGCGCCCAACTGGCATGCCACCCCGAGCAACGCCCCTGTCTTGGCCTCCGACATGCGCAGACACTCCGCCAGGCCCACCGCCGCGCGGCTTTCGAACGCAATGTCGTCGGACTGTCCGGCGCACAATTCCAGCGCGGCACTTCTGATCGCGGTCCCCGACGGGCCGTCGTGGATCAATTCAGAGGCCAATAGAAAAAGCGCGTCACCGGCCAGCAAGGCCATCGGTAGCCCGAACGCGGCCCAGGCCGTAGGCCGATGCCGCCGGGTCAGATCGCCATCCATGATGTCGTCGTGGAGCAATGAAAAGTCGTGCAGCAACTCCACGGCAACAGCGGGTGTGATCGCGGCTTGCGCGGAGCCGCCTGCGGCTCGCGCACAGGCAATGGTCAACGCCGGGCGGACCGCCTTGCCGCCGCCTCCGGAACTTTCCCGGCCATCTGCGTCCCACCAGCCCAGATGAAAGCCGACGATATGGCGAATGGCGGGCGGAAGGGTTTCGATCACGGCGCGTTGTGCCGGTTCGATGAGAAGGCGGGTCTCGGCAAGCAGGGTTTCGACGCGCGTCGTGGCTCCGGCAGCGCAGACCGGTTGCGCCGTTTCGGTCATGATCACCACCTCTCCGACCGTTCGCCTGCCAGCGCCGTCCACCCTGGGGAGTCTTCACCCGGGAACGTTGCGCGCAGCGGGTAAGCGGGAAATTTACCGGAGGGTTAGTTAGTGCAGCAACGTTTCGTGAAAAGAGACCAGGATCAACTCGTTGCCGGCTCGCCGCTACGGTTTAGGGGCACGAACTCACCGGACGGAATGAAGAGGCGGCGCAGCACGCAATGTATGACCAAGTCAACTACGAGGCGGCGGATCCCGCTGACATAGGTTCGCGCATCGATCCGGTTCTGGCTCGAAGCTGGTTATTGGTCAACGGCACGCACGCCGACCGGTTCCAAGCTGCCTCCCATTCCCGCGCGGATATCGTCGTTTTCGATATCGAGGATGCGGTTGCGCCCAAAGACAAGGACGTCGCGCGCGACAATGTGGTGCGCTGGCTGACTGCCGACAACAAGGACTGGGTCCGCATCAACGGCTTCGGCACGCCGTGGTGGGCCAAGGACATCGCCGAGTTGGCCAACACCCCGGTGGGCGGGGTGATGCTGGCGATGGTCGAATCGGTGGACCACATCACCGAGACCGCGCGCCGACTGCCCAACGTCCCGATCGTCGCCCTGGTGGAAACGGCCCGCGGGCTGGAGCGCATCACCGAGATCGCTGCCGCCAAGGGCACCTTCCGGCTCGCCTTCGGTATCGGAGACTTCCGCCGGGACACCGGTTTCGGCGAGGACCCGACCACGCTGGCCTACGCCCGGTCACGCTTCACCATCGCGGCCAAGGCGGCCGGGCTGCCCAGTGCGATCGACGGGCCCACCATCGGTTCCAATCCGCTCAAGCTGATCGAGGCCAGTGCCGTCTCGGTCGAGTTCGGAATGACCGGCAAGATTTGCCTTTCGCCGGAGCAGTGTGCCGTGGTGAATGAGGGCCTGTCGCCGTCGCAAGACGAAATCGGTTGGGCGAAAGAGTTTTTCGCTGAATTCGAGCGCGACGGGGGAGAGATCCGCAACGGGTCGGACCTGCCGCGCATCGCTCGTGCCACCAAGATTCTCGATCTGGCGCGGTCCTACGGCATCGAGGCCTCCGAGTTCGAGGATGAACCGGTGCACTCGCCGGCGCCGTCGGACACTTACCACTACTGACCAGCGTCGCGGAACCAGAGGGCGGCGCCGCGTCAGGTTGCAGTCGGCGCAGTCCCTACCCGCTTGGCAGCCAGCGAGCTCGGCGCGTCGGTGTGGGCGCCGTCGTCGACGCCGACGCCGAGGCGCTCGACCAGTTCGCCACCCAGCCAGCCGGCGGCGGTCGCCACCACCACCGCGACGAAGCTGCAGCCCAGCGCCCAGGTTGTGGGAACCCAGCCGTCACTGTTGGCACGCAGCGCCCAGCTGACTGCAAACAACACCACTACAAGCAGGTTGCCGAGGCCGTGCACGAGGCCGACGCGCTTGGCCCGCGTGTTGCGTGGAATCTTCAGCCAGTCGATCCAGCCGAAAGGTGCTGCAATCAAACCGCCGATAATGCCAGCGCCGATTGCATAGGCCGATGCCAGTGCGAATCCGGCCTTGTCGGTGATCAGGTAGACGATGTCGAACACCACCGCCGTGGCCAGCAACCCGAGGGGAAATGGAATCAACATCGGGTGGATGGCATGGCCGAGTGCCTTCGCGCGACTTTCCATGGCTACTCCTTGTCGTACGGCTAACTCGCCGCATACCCGTCCGCCGGTGTGCCGAATCGTCAAACCAAACACCGGTGTGGGCCGCTTTGCGGCGTAACGTTTGCGATCGGGGTTGACAACGTCGGCATCGAGGAGACGAATGATGGGGCACCTGGTAACGCTCGCGGCGCCCGTTACGGACTTGACAGTGCTGATTTGCCCAGTGGCACAAGATGATCTACTGACTCCGCAGGGACTCATCAACTACTGCACCAAGCACAGCAAGCTGATCTATTCATGAGTGGCAACCGCGGCGTCCGAGCGGCACGGATCTATGACGAGATCGATCCCGATGAGGGCCAGCGCGTGCTGGTCGACGGCATGTGGCCCCGCGGTATCCGTAAAGACGATCCCCGAGTGGGCATCTGGTGCAAGGAAGTCGCACCGTCGAAGGAACTACGCGAGTGGTATAACCACCGGCCCGAGCGGTTCGGCGAATTCGCCGCGCGCTACGAGGCGGAACTGGCCGGCAATCCCGCACTGGACGAACTGCGCAAGCGAGCCGAGCGCGGCGTCGTCACCCTGGTCACCGCCACCCGTCAGCTGGACGGCACGCACCTTGCCGTCCTGGTGGAGTTGCTCACCCGCGGGAAGGATTGACGTTGCGCATCGCGATTGTCGGCGCAGGGCCGGCTGGCCTCGCCGCGGCGGTCAAGCTGCGCGACCTCGGGTACCGCGACGTCAAGATCTTCGAAAAGGCTGATCGCGTCGGCGGCAAGGCGATGAGTGTCGAGGTCGACGGTCGACATTACGACCTGGGTGCGGTGCTGATCAGCGACCGCTGTCGACATGCGATGGAGCTGGCCAAGCGATATGGTTTGCAGCTCTCGTCGCTCAGCGGCACCAGGTCTGTCGTCGACCTGGCGAACCAGCGTTGGGCCGACATCGTTGATGCGCACGCCGAAAAATACTCAGCCCGCCAACGTCTCATCATGTTGGCGCGCGCCCAGCACTACGTATCCAAATACCGTAGGTTCTTCGACCGCCCCGGATTCGCCTTCACCGGCTTTCCTGAGCTGGAAAGTCTGAGGCAGGAGATCGCCCAACCCATGTCTGATTGGGCGCGAGCGAACAAATTGGAACTGCTGCTGCCCGCCTGGGAACCCGCTGTCGCCAACATGGGATATGGCCCATATTCATCTGTTGCCGCCCAATACCTATTGAAGTACATGCTTTGCCACCCGCGGATGTCCGTTCGCCAAGCGCTATGGACAATGGTCAGCAGGCGCGCCGCTCCCATGCTTTCGTTCACTTCTGGTTATCAGGCCCTATTCGAGGCTGTGGCAAGGGATTTCGACGTGACCACGGGCACCACGATCACCCGGATCTGCCGCAGTCAAGACGGTGTCATCATCCACTGTGCCGGGCATGCCGAACCCCAGCGATTCGACAAGGTATTGCTGGCGATGCCTTTGGACGCCGCTGCCGATCTTCTTGCGGATGACACCCCCGCCGGGCTGGCCGAGGAAACCGCGTCAGTCTTCAAGCGCCTGGAGTACACGGAGTACTACGGCACGCTGGCGGAATCCTCTGCGCTGTTTGACGACGCGGAGATGCATTTTGCCTACGGCGCCGAACAATTGGGGCACGCGGGCGGCCATTCCTCGATTCGGCCTTGGTCTGACAGCAAGTTGCGCGTCTTCTACCACTACGGTGATCCCGATAATCCTTGGAACGCCGACGCCGCGGTCGACCGGTTGCGTCGAGACCTCGCTCACGTCGGGATCTCACTCGGGTCGGTGCTCCACACCCAACAGTGGCGATACTTTCCCCGCTTCTCCTGCGCCGATGTCGCGGCCGGCCTATACGACCGTGCCGATGCGTTGCAGGGTAAGCTGAATACCTATTTCCTTGGCAGCGCAATGGCTTTCGAGATGGTCGAGCACACGATCGACTTCTCCTACCACATGGTTCAGCGCGAGTTCGCTGACGTCAATTGAGAGATCGGGGTCGGATGCAGCTGGGATTGCACGCACTGGGAATCGGCGCCGGCGCTGCCCGGGCCGTGATCGATGCCGTCGCGTCCGCGGCCGAGGAAAGCGGGTTCGCCACCCTGTGGGCCGGCGAACACGTCGTGATGGTGGACCGATCGCAATCGCGCTACCCCTACTCCGATGACGGCGTCATCGCCGTTCCGGCACAAGCGGATTGGCTTGACCCGATGATCGCGCTGGGTTTCGCCGCGGCGGCGTCGTCGCGGATCACCGTTGCCACCGGCGTGCTGTTGCTGCCCGAACACAATCCCGTGATCGTGGCCAAACAGGCCGCCAGCCTGGATCGGCTCAGCGGCGGGCGGCTGACTCTCGGTGTGGGCGTCGGGTGGTCGCGCGAGGAGTTCGACGCTCTTGGAGTGCCGTTCGAACATCGCGCCGCGCGCACCGCCGAGTACGTTTCCGCCATGCGCACCCTGTGGCGCGACGACGTCGCCTCCTTCGAGGGAAGATTCGTCGGCTTCGACTCGATCCGGGTCAACCCCAAACCGGTCCGCGATCGCCGGATTCCGATTGTGGTCGGCGGCAACAGTGATGCCGCCCTGCGGCGAGTGGCGGCCTGGGCCGACGGCTGGTACGGCTTCAATCTCGACGGGGTGGCCGCGGTGCGCGAAAGCATCGGCAAGCTCGAACGGCTGTGCGCCGATGCCGGCCGCGAACGTGGTGAACTGCGGCTTGCGGTGGCCCTGCGAAACCTGCAATCAGATGACGTCGGTGCGCTTGCCGAACTCGGGGTGGACGAGTTGGTCATTGTTGAGGCGCCACCAGCTGATCCCGGCGCGGTGCCCGACTGGATTTCGGCGTTGGCCGAGCAGTGGACGCCCGGTCAGTAATCGTACTGTGCCAGTTGGGTTTCCGCGGAGTGTGCGGATCCGGTGAGGGACACTGCCGCGGGGACCATTTCGCTGGTTACCAGCCCGTGGTGGGTGGTCAGCTCGTTGACGATGTCGAAACTGCGTGCGATCGCGTCGGGTGTATCGACGATGATGGTGGTCACCGGGACGCGCCGGACGATCTGAAACAGCTTGTCTCCGTGGGGTTTGTGGTTGCCGTGAAAGCCCCATATGCCGCGCAGCGCGGTTGCGCCGCGGGCCGTCTCGGACTGCATCAGCCGGTAAACGAGTGCGCGGTGGATCGGTTGCCCGTCGTGGTGGGTCGCTTCGGCGGTGTGCACCATCAGCTTTTGCCACAGGGTGCGACCTTGGGTATCGGTCTGCGGCAGCTGTTGAGGACGGGCAAATAACTCACCGTCGCGTTTGCACAGGCGAACCCGTTCGATGGTCAGCAGGGGATTGGGCAGCAGCGTGGTGAGTTCGGCGGCAGCGGCCGTCACCTGTGGAGCAGACCCGATGGCGATGATCATCTGCGGAACGTTGGTATTGCGCCCGAAGAACCGGGCCCGGTAGCGCTCACCGTACGCCGTGCCGTCGACCCCCAAAAGTACTGTGGCACCTGCGAATCCATGCCGATACAACAGTTCGCACACGGCGTGGTAGGCCGGTGCGCCGGCGCATCGCACTTGCCGGCCGACGTAGACGGTGAGTTTGGTGGCGTCCCCGGTTCGACTGTCGATGTCGTTGAGCGCGTCGGCACCGCTATGCCGGGTGACCAGTCGTGCGCGTTCCAGCGTCACAAAACCGGTACCGGTCATGGCCGTCGCATCTTCGACGAGCGGACGAATCTTCGACTCGACGTCCACGGCGACGATGGTCACCGGCGGGTCCTCGGACAGGCTCAGCGTTTGGTCGCCGCGCAGTTCGTGCTTGGGCCCAAAGCCGGTGGTACCGCGCATCATCACGCTGGTCGCGACTTCGCGGGTGTCGAACAAATCCAACATGGCGTCGGCCAGGAACCGTCTTGGCGTATCGACCGCGCGCTGGCGCTCGCCGAAGTACGCGGTCAACTTCAGAGATTGCTCGCTCATATCTGCTCCGCGATCCACTGCCCCAGCACGGCGGCGACTAAACCGAGTACGACGCTGACGGCGATATTGGCGAACGCGGTAACCATCTGGCGCTCTTCGCTGAGCCGCTGGGTTTCCAGCATCCAGGTGGAAAAGGTGGTGTACGCGCCGACGAACGCGGTGCCGGCCAGTAGTGCCACGTCTTTGGGTAGCGCCAGGCCGGCGAGGAAACCCAGCAGCACGGCGCCGCTGATGTTCACCGTCAAGGTGCCGTATGGGAACGACCGTGCCATCCGGCGCGCGATCGTGCGGTCCACCAGAAAACGAGACACCGATCCGATGCCACCGATGACCATGACGCCGGCCCAGACCAGGACCGTCGTCATGAGCGCACTCGCACCCGGCGGACCAGGACCGTCGCCAGGTGCACAGCCAACAAGCCGAGCGCGATGCTGGTGACCGTATAGGCGGTGGCCAGCGCCCAGTGGCCGTGTTCGAGCATCTTGATGGTCTCGACCTGCATGGTGGAAAAAGTGGTGAGCCCGCCGCACAATCCGGTGCCCAGTAGCGGGCGCCGATAGCTGGACAGCGGTAATCGCTCCAGTAGCCGCGTGGTGAAGTAACCCACCAGGAAGGCGCCGACGATGTTGACGGTGAAGGTCGGCCAGGGCCAGCGCGCCGGGTCGGGGACCGCGAGCGTGCCGAGCGCCGCTCGAGCCAGTGCGCCCAGCGCTCCGCCGGCGAAAATCGCGGCCAACTCCCGGTAATCGCGGCCTGCCACTGGTTGTTTCCCTTCGATCGGCCAACTGTGCGCTTCGCAGCCTAATCGGGACGGCCGCGTACGGGCAGAATTGGTAACCATGGCCAACCCCCGAGCCGGACAGCCGGCCCAGCCCGAAGACCTTGTCGATCTGTCACACCTGGTGACGGCCTACTACACCGTGGCGCCAGATCCCGACGACGTCGCGCAGCAGGTGGCGTTCGGCACCTCGGGGCACCGCGGCTCGGCCCTGAACGGGGCGTTCAACGAGGCCCATATTCTGGCCATCACCCAGGCCATCGTCGAGTACCGCGCCGCGGCGGGCACCACCGGGCCGTTGTTCATCGGCCGTGACACACACGGACTTTCAGAGCCCGCCTGGGTGTCGGCGCTGGAGGTGCTGGCCGGCAACGACGTCGTCGCCATGATCGACGCGGCCGATCGTTACACGCCGACGCCGGCGATCAGCCACGCTATCTTGACCTACAACCGGGGCCGCACTGAGGCTTCGTCCGGTGGATTGGCCGATGGAATCGTCGTGACGCCGTCGCACAACCCGCCGCCCGACGGCGGCTTCAAGTACAACCTGCCCAACGGCGGCCCCGCGGACACCGACGCGACCAGCGCTATCGCCAAGCGCGCCAACGAGATTCTGCGCGACGGCGGGTCGGGAGTGCGGCGCGTGCCGCTGGCCCGTGCGTTACCGGCCGTGCAGCGGCACGACTATCTGGGTAACTATGTCGACGACCTGCCCAACGTCGTCGATATCGCGGCGATCCGTTCGGCTGAGGTTCGCATTGGCGCCGACCCGCTGGGTGGGGCGAGCGTGGATTACTGGGCCGAGATCGCTGCTCGGCACCGGCTGGATCTGACGGTGGTCAATCCGCTTGTCGATGCGACGTGGCGGTTCATGACGCTCGACCACGACGGCAAGATCCGAATGGACTGCAGCTCGCCGGATGCGATGGCCGGGCTTATCGCCAACCGGGACCGCTACCAGATCGCCACCGGCAATGACGCCGACTCGGACCGGCACGGCATCGTCACCCCGGACGAGGGGCTGCTCAATCCCAACCACTACCTGGCCGTTGCGATCGACTACCTCTACACGCATCGGACGTCCTGGCCGGGCGGCATCGCCGTGGGCAAGACCGCGGTCAGCTCGTCGATCATCGACCGGGTGGTCGCCGGCCTCGGCCGCAAACTGGTCGAGGTACCGGTCGGGTTCAAATGGTTCGTCGACGGCCTGATCGGCGGCAGCATCGGTTTCGGCGGAGAGGAATCCGCAGGGGCGTCGTTTTTGCGGCGCGACGGTTCGGTGTGGACCACCGACAAGGACGGCATAATCCTGGCGTTGCTGGCATCCGAGATCTTGGCGGTCACCGGTAAGACGCCGTCGCAACGGTATGCCGAGCTGGCTGCTGCTTATGGGGCGCCGACGTACGCCCGGGTGGACGCGCCGGCAAACCGGGAGCAAAAGGCCCGGCTGAGCAAGCTTTCGGCCGAGGAGGTGACCGCCACCGAGCTGGCGGGGGAGCCGATTGTGGCGAAGCTGACGGCGGCGCCGGGCAACGGTGCACCGCTGGGCGGACTCAAGGTGACCACGGCTAACGCCTGGTTTGCCGCTCGGCCGTCGGGCACCGAGGACGTCTACAAAATCTATGCGGAGTCGTTTCATGGAGCCGACCACTTGGCCCAGGTGCAACAGGCGGCCCGGGAGGTGGTCAGCAAGGTCATCGGGTAGCGGCCGGTTCGCGCCACATCAGCCACACCAGTCACCGGCTGAACGGGCATACCCGATCTCCAAGTGCGATATCGCAGGCGATATCGGTGAGCGCTGACCAGCGGCTTTGAACCCGTCTTGACAGTGGTGTAGCTTCGATTGGCACAACTTATTGGGGCTATGGCGCAGCTGGTAGCGCACCACACTGGCAGTGTGGGGGTCAGGGGTTCGAGTCCCCTTAGCTCCACCCATGTGATGAGTCGCGTCAGCCTCCGGTGAGAAAGACCAAGGAGGGTAGCGCGTGAGCGAGTCGCAGACACCGCCTTTGCCGCGGGTCATGCTGCCGGATGACCTCGGGCAGGACCTTGTCCCATGGCTTCATGAGCATTCTGAGATCTGGGAAGCTGCCTTGCGGGACAGCGGCGCCCTGCTGTTTCGAGGATTCGGGATCGACAGCCCCGTGGCACTTAACCGCTGCATCGTGGCGACTTCCGAGGAGTGGGCAAGCTACCGCGAGCGTGCCACCCCACGGACCGCCGTCGGCGATAACATCTTCACCTCCACGGAATATCCGGCGCGGGAAGTTATCCAGCTGCACAACGAGAACTCGCATTGCACGTCGTGGCCCCTGAAGCTGTACTTCTGCTGCGTAACTGCATCCGCCACCGGCGGTGAGACACCGCTTGCGGACTGCCGAAACGTGCTCGCCGCAATCCCATCCGCAATCCGCGACGAGTTCGCCGAGCGCGGGTGGCGGTACCGACGGCATTTCGGGCTTTTTGGATTCTCTTGGCAGGAGGTATTCGCCTCGGCCGACCGCGATCAGGTGGAGGCCTACTGCCGCGAGAACGCGATGGACGTCGAGTGGGGTCGCGACGACTCGCTGACGGTCACCTATGCGCGCCCCGCGATCCACGTCCATCCGGTCACTGGCGAGCCAGTGTGGTTCAACCACGGGTTGTTCTTCAACCCGTATTCGCTGACGCCGGAGGTGCGCGAAGTGCTACTCGAGTCCGTCGGCGTCGAAGGCCTGCCCTACAACACGACATATGGCGATGGAGAAGCCGTTCCGCATGCCGTGCTGCAAGAGATCGACCGGGCATACCGCGAGCAGACGCGAACATTTCCCTGGCAGCCGGGCGACCTACTGTTCGTCGACAACATGTTGGTCGCGCACGGGCGCCGGCCATTCACCGGCGACCGCCGGGTGTTGGTCGGCATGGCTGACCCGGTGCCGCCCCAAGGCCCGTCAACCCCGAGCTAAGCGGCGCGGCTGTCGACGAGCGAGCTCAAGCTGCCCACCGAAGATGCGTCGAACAGGGCACGCACATTCAAATCGACGTCAAGAGATTTATTGACCGCGGCAATCACCCGCAGCGCCGAAATAGAGTCGCCGCCAAGGTCGAAGAACGAGTCGTCGACTCCGACGTCACCTACACCCAGCACCTGGGAGTAGATGCTCGCCAGGAGCTGCTCGGTGGCGGTCGTGGGGGCCCGGTAGTCCCGAATCGGCGCGGGAGTCGCCACCGGGCGGCGGCCAACGATCCTATTCACACGGGCGGGTTGCCCGTCGTCGACAAAAGCGACGGACGCCAACGTCTCATCCGGATGGGCTGCCATCGCCACCAGCACTCGCTCCAGCCGCGCCAGCAGGGCGTCGATTGTGGGGCCGTCGAAAACCTCGGTGGCGAATTCAATGCGGAACTCGAGCTCAGGGCCCGGAACCGCGATCAAGTTCAGTGGGTAATGGTTGAACTCATAGCCGCTGATTTCGCGGATGCTCAGGTCGTGGCCGCAAGGTTGGGGGCCCGAATCATAGGGATAGTTTTGGTAGCGGAACAAGGTGTCGAACAGCCAGGCGTGGCCGGTTATGCGATGAATTTCGGTGAGCGGCAGGTGCTGGTGTGCCAGGGTCTCGTTCTGGGCGTGCCGTAATTGGTCCAACAGTTGTTCGGTGGTGGTGATCGCGGCGATGGTGGCGCGTACCGGCAGCGTGTTGATGAACAAGCCCACCATTGATTGCACGCCCGCAAGTTCGGCCGGCCGGCCTGAGACCGTCACCCCGAACACCACGTCTTGCTGGCCGGTAAGCCAGCTCAACAGGCACGCCCAGGCGGCCTGCAGCACGGTGCTGACGGTGGTGTTGTGCCAATGTGCCATTCGGGTGAGCTCGTCGGTAGTGGCCGCAGGGAGCGAAAAGGATTTCACTTCCTTGCTGGTGAGGCCGAACCGGTCGGCAGGGCCGACCAACGTGGGCGCTGGCAAGCCGGCAAGCACGGAGCGCCACACAGTGGCCGCCTCGTCGTGATCTTGCCCGCTCAGCCAGGACAAGTAGTTGCGGTATGGAGCAGGAGTGGGTAAGGGCTGCAAGTCGTAACCGGCGAATATTTCGCGGAACAGGATCGGCAGGGACCAACCATCCAACACGATGTGATGGTGAGTCAGCACTAGCCGATAGCGATGAGCGGCCGTGCGAATCAGGGTCGCGCGCAACGGACATGCTCGAGTCACATCCGCGACGGAACCACGGTCGTCGGCGCAGATTCGCTCGATCTGTGCGTCCGGCGCAGGAGCGCCGGCTAGGTCCTCGGTTAGGTCTGTGTAGCGCCAGGGCAACACCGGTTCGGCCAAAATAATCTGCACCGGTTGGTGGAACTGGTCGATAACGAATCGAGCCGCCAGGTTGGGATGACGGTTGAGCACTGCCTGGATGGCACCGCACATGCGGTCGGGTTCGAGGTGACCGGCCAAGTCGATGCTCAGCTGCACCACGTACGGATCAGCGGCACCCTGTCCATACCGATGCCCGTGGCTGGTGTGGAACAGCAAGCCTTGCTGCAGCGAAGTGAGCGGCAAGATGTCGGCGATCGCGTACCGCGTTTCGAGGTGGTCGATCTGCTGCTGGCTCAGCGCGGTGAGGGCCACATCGCTTGGAGTCAGGCCGCGCCCACCTTTTTGCACATGAGCGCATATGCCGGCCAGAGCCTCAAACCAGAGCGCATTGACCCTGGCGACCTGGGCGTGATCGAGTCCGGTCGACGGCGCCCAGGTCCACTCGGCCTTGAGTTGCGGGCCGCCGGCAGTGTCGACGGTGGCCGCGTTCAGTCCCACGGCTTGGGTCAGCTGCATGGGCACCGCGGCAGCGGCGGGATCACTGAACAGCGGGCCGGAACCCGCGATCTGCCATTCATCTTGGGGCGCAAGCGAATCCGCTGTAGTGCCCAGCCGGCCGAGATAGTTGAAACCGATCGAAGGATCGGGGCCGGTCAGTTCTACGTCGTCGTTCAGATAGCGAAGCAAACCGTAGCTCAGGTCGTCGGGAATGCCTCGAAGCTGTTCTTTGGCATCCTTGATCACCGTCGCCAACGCCGGGCCGCCGCCGTGCACCTGTTGCCAATCGAGCCGCTCGACCGAGATCGCAACCGGGTACTTGGTGGTGAACCACCCCACTGTCTGCGACAGATCGATGTCGGGGGCCAGCTCGTCCTTGCGGCCGTGTCCCTCGACATTGATGCCGATCGGCGCAGTCGGGCGACCGCGAAATTCCGTCCACGCCAACGCAAAAGCAATCAGCAGAATGTCCTGCACTCCCGCGCGAAAGGCCGCCGGCACCTCACCGATGAGCATGCGGGTCGTCTCAATATCCAACGACGCCGACAGGTGGCCCGCGGTGAGAAAGGTATCCGCTGCGGGGTCCGCCGCCGGCAGCACCGCCCCCGCCGCCTGGATTCGCCGCCACGCCGCCAGCTGATCGAGCACGGCCGTCGAGCGCGCATGCACCGACAACTTCGCCGCCCACTGACGAAATGACGTGCCCCTCAACGGCAATGCCACCGGCTGACCGGCACGACGCTGCCCCCATGCGGTGTTCAGATCTTGGACCAGGATCCGCCATGACACTCCGTCCACAGCCAGGTGGTGAATAACCAGTACCAGCTCGGCTGTGGACGACACCCACACCGCGCTGACCATCACTCCGGCCGCCGGATCCAACCGGTGTCGCGCCGCTACCAGCGCGGCATCGGATAACACTGGCACACACTGCACACACGAATTCGCACTAACAGAGCCAGGTTCGGGCACCCGCAGCGACCACCGTCGGTCATCGGCGACATCGTCGACAACCTGCAACCGCAACATCGCGTGGCGATCCAACAGCGCTTGTACCAACGGCACCACGTCGTCATCGCTGACCCCCGAGGGAGCCCGCAACATCATCGTCTGATTGAACTCGTCAACCGAGCCCTCAACGCCGGCCAGCCAGCAGATGATTGGCGTCGCCATCACCTCACCGACCCCATCGTCGGACCCGGCGTCCTCGTCACGAATTAGCTTGGCAACACGAGCAACCGCGGCCACGGTCCGCTCGACGAAAATGTCTTGCGGTTTACACAACACGCCGGCAGCACGCGCTCGCGCGGTCACCAGGATCGAGGAAATGCTGTCCCCGCCCAAGTCGAAGAACGAGTCGTCGACGCTGACGCGGTCGATACCAAGCACCTGGGCATAGACGGCCGCGAGGATTTCCTCGGTCGGGTTGGCGGGGGCCCGGTAGTGGTCAACCTCACCGTATTCGGGAGCAGGCAAGGCGCGGGTGTCCAGTTTGCCGTTGACTGTCAAAGGCAGCGCGGGCAACGTCACCACTGCGGCGGGCACCATAAACTCTGGCAGCTGGTCGGTTAGTGCCGTGCGCGCGTCGACTGGGTCGGCGGTCCCGGTGATATAGCCGACGAGGCGTTTGTCGCCGGGACGGTCTTCGCGGACGATCACGACCGCCTGGTCGATTCCTGCCAAACTCGTTAGCGCCGCGCTGATTTCGCCGACCTCGATGCGGTACCCACGCACTTTGACCTGCTCGTCGGCGCGGCCAAGGAAATCCAGTTGGCCGTCGGTACGCCAGCGCACCCGGTCGCCGGTGCGATACATGCGCTGTCCCGGCGCGTCCGCGCCGCTGCCGAACGGGCACGCGACAAAGCGTGACGCGGTCAAACCCGAACGGCGCCAATAGCCGCAGCCGACTCCGTGGCCCGCGACGTAGAGCTCTCCGGTGACTCCCACCGGTACCGGTCGCAGCCACTGGTCCAGCACGAACAATGCCGCGCCCGGCACTGGCGAACCAATGGGCGGGGCACCCGAACCTGAACTCAACGGCGCGCTCATCGACACATACGCTGTGGTCTCGGTTGGCCCGTAGACATTGACCATCAGCCGTCCGTCGGCCCAACGGTCCACCAGCTCAGCCGGACAGGGCTCGGCGGCCACCACCAACGCCGTCGACTCCAACCCCTGCGCAGGTAGCACCGCCAGCGCTGACGGCGTCTGGCTCAACACGTCAACCTGCTCCGAGATCAGCAGTGCATGCAGGTCTGCCGGCGACCGGGTCACTGCTTCGGGCACCACCACCAGCCGTCCACCGCGCAACAGCGCACCCCAGATTTCCTTTACCGAGCCGTCGAAAGCATACGAATGGCACTGGGTTACGGCCTGCCCTGCCACGGGTGCGAACGGCATAGGCGACGTGAACAGTTGAGCTACGTTGCGGTGAGTGATGGCAACGCCTTTGGGCGCTCCCGTGGTGCCGGACGTGTAGATGAGGTAGGCGACGTCGTCCGGGGCAGGCGGCGGCAACGGTACGTCGGGACAGCTGTCGATTCGAGGGTCTTTGACGTCGATCACCAGCAGGTCGCGCCCATCAAGTCGGGGGCGCAGGCCAGCCGTCGTAAGTGCGGCTGCCGGGGTGGCGTCGTCGAGCATGAATGCGACTCGGGCGTCCGGGTAGTTGGCGTCGATAGGCAGGTAGGCCGCACCAGTTTTGAGCACTGCCGTCATTGCCACGATCGCCTGCGTCGAGCGCTCCAATAGCAGCGCAACGCAGTTGCCCGGGCGCACGCCATGGCTGGCCAGCAAGTGCGACAACCGGTTGGTGGCCGTGTCGAGTTCGCGATACGTCAGGCGGTCGTCGTCGAAAACCACGGCGACCGCCTCAGGTGTGCGAATCACTTGCGTGGCAAGCAATTCCGGTATCGAGACGGTTGGTCCCGGCCGGGTCAGCGCTGCACGGTTGCTCCACGCATCGAGACTGAGATGTTCGGCCTCGTCGAGCAGGTCGGTCGACGACAACCGCCGCTCTGGGTCGGCGAGCACGGCGTGCAGCAGGCGCTCCCACCGGGTGATCAGCCGGTGGATGCTGGCCGGGTCGAAGACGTCGGTGCGAAATTCCACAACGCCTGCGACGCCGGCGGCCGCACCGGTGTCGGTGAAGCGTTCGGCCATGGAAAACACCAGGTCCCAACGCGCGGTCTGGGTGTGTATCGGCACCGGTGTGACGTCGAGATCGCCCAGCACCAGCTGGTCGGGCCCGGTGTTTTGCCACGCCAATGTCACTTGGACCACGGGATGGTGGGCAAGGCTTCGGGTTGGGTTGAGTCGCTCCACGAGGACGTGGAACGGCACGTCTTGATGGTCGTAGGCGGCTAAGCTGCTCGCCCGCACCTGGCTGAGCAGTTGGGCAAATGTCGGATCGCCGTCGACCTGGATTCGTAGCACCAGGGTATTGACGAAGAAGCCGATCAACTCGTCGAGTGCGGGGTCGCTCCGTCCGGCGGTTGGGATCCCTACTACCACATCGGGATTGGCGGTGATCCGGGCCAGCAGCACACCGAGGGCCGCCTGGATGACCATGAAACTGGTGGCATGGTGGTGACGGGCAACGTCGCGTACTTGCTCGTGCAACTCTGCGGACCAATGAAAAGCAACAGTGGCGCCGCGGTGATCGGCGATCTGCGGATAGGGCCGATCGGTGGGCACCTCCAAGCGTTCCGGCGCACCGGCCAGCGCGTCTTGCCAATAGGCCAGCTGCGCGGCGATCGCGCTGGCCGGATCGGCTAAATCGCCGAGGCGCTCGCGCTGCCACAGCGTGTAGTCGACATATTGAACCGGCAGTGGCGCCCAGGCAGGCTCCTGTCCTGCGCGCCGGCTGGCATAGGCCGCGCCCAGATCGGTTGCCAACGGTGCCAGCGACCAGCCGTCGGCGGCGATATGGTGCATCGTGAGCATCAGCACATACTGGTGCTCGGCGACGATGAAAAGCTTTGCGCGAAAAGGGATTTCGGTTGTCAGGTCGAAGGTATCCCGGGCCGCCGCGCTCTGGGCCTCAGCTAACTGGCTGGGTGACCATCGGCTTGCGTCAACGACGTCCCACCCATAGTGCGCTTCTTCAGCGGCGATGATCACCTGATGCGGTATGCCCTCGACCGCCGCAAATACTGTGCGCAGGCTTTCGTGACGGCCCACCACGTCAGCCAACGCCTGGCGCAACGCCTCGACATTCAGCTCGCCACGCAATCGAAATGCCAACGGGATGTTGTATACCGCGGACGGGCCCTCAAGCTGGTCGATGAACCACAACCGGCTCTGCGCAAACGACAGCGGAATCGCCACGGGCCGCGGGTGCACCGGCTCCAACGGGGTTAGCGCGGTGTCTCTCGCGGCGACATGGGTGACAAGCTCACCCACCGTCGGGGCATCAAACAACATGCGGACGTTGAGGTTGGTCCCCAGTGAGCTATTGATTGCGGCGATGAGCCGCATCGCTAATAGCGAGTCGCCGCCGAGGTCGAAGAACGAGTCGTCGACTCCGACTCTCTCGACGCCGAGCACCTGGGCGTAGATGTCGACCAGGATCTCTTGGGCGGGCGTCGCCGGGGCGCGGTACGGGTCCGTAGTCGTGTACTCGGGTGCCGGCAGGGCGCCGATGTCGAGCTTGCCGTTGACCGTCAACGGCAGCGCGCTCAGCGACACCACTGCCGCAGGCACCATGTGTGGAGGAAGCTGCTCGGCGAGCGCCACGTGTGCCTCGGTCGGATCGGCGGACCCAGTGACGTAACCAACCAGGCGTCTGTCGCCGGGCTGGTCCTCGCGGGCGACGACGACCGCTCGATCGACGCCTTGGACGTTGGCCAGTGCCGCGGTTATCTCGCCGAGCTCGATGCGGTACCCGCGGATCTTGACCTGCTCGTCGGCGCGGCCGAGGTATTCCAATTGACCATCGGCGCGCCAGCGCACCACGTCGCCGGTGCGATACATGCGTTCTGCGGACGCGTCCGCGCCGCTGCCGAACGGGCAAGCCACAAAGCGCGATGCCGTCAAGCCTGACCGGCGCCAATACCCGCAGCCGACGCCGCGGCCGGCCACATACAGTTCTCCGGCTACCCCGACCGGGACCCGGCGCAACCATCGATCCAGCACAAACAGGGCCGCCCCCGAAACCGGCGAACCGATAGGCGGCGCACCCGAATTCGGTGTCAACTGCGCACTCATCGACGTGAACATCGTGGTCTCGGTCGGCCCGTATTGATTGACCATCAGCCGGCCGACGGCCCAGCGATTCACCAGCTCGGCCGGACAGGTCTCACCGCCGACCACCAGCGCGGCCGACTCCAACCCCTCTGGGGCCAACCCGCCCAGTGCCGAGGGGGTCTGGGTCAAGACGTCGACCTGCTCGGTAATGAGCAACGCGTGCAGGTCTTCCGGCGAGCGAGTTACCGTGTCGGGCGCCACCACCAGCCGCCCACCGTGCAACAGTGCGCCCCAGATCTCCCACGAGGACAAGTCGAACGCGTACGAATGGCATTGGCTCCACACTTGCCCGGCCGCCAGCACGAACCTGTCGCTTAGCGAACCGAACAGCTGGGTGAGGTTGTGGTGGGTGATCGCCACACCCTTAGGGACGCCGGTAGTGCCGGAGGTATAGAGGATGTAAGCCAGATTCGTGGCCGCGGGGTGCGGCAATCCGGTGCTTGGATACGCATCGATTGCCGGGTCGTTCATATCGATCACCGGCACGGCGTATCCCATCAACCTGCCGGCCAGCTCAGCGGTTGTCACTATCGCTGCCGGGGCAGCGTCTTCGACCAGGAACGCAACGCGGGCATCGGGGTTCGCCGGATCGATGGGTAGGTACGCGGCCCCGGTTTTGAGCACGGCCAGGATCGCGGTGACGGCTTGGGCGCAGCGCTCGACCAGCAGCCCCACCAGCCGGCCGGGCCCCACACCGTGGCCGTTCAGGAGGTGGGCGAGCCGATTGGCCGCGGCGTCCAGCTCGGCATAGTTCCACGACCGCTGCTCATCCACCAGCGCTACCGCCTCGGGGCGTAGCGCCACCTGGCGGCCGAACACCTCGGGAATCGATACCGGATGTGCCGGGGGTGGATCAGCCAGCACGTCACGATTACCGCGGTCATCGAGGTAGGTGTGTTCGCCGGCGTCGAGCAGATCGATCGACGACAGCGAGCATGCCGGATCGGCGAGCACGGCGAGCATGAGCCGCTCCCACCGCGCGACCAGCGTGTGGATGCTGGCGGCATCGAAGACGTCGGTGCGAAACTCCACAGTGCCGGCGATTCCGGCTGATTCACCTGTGTCGGTGAACTTTTCGGACAAGGAGAACACCATGTCCATGCGCGCTGTCTGAACTGCCAACGGGATCTCGCTGATGTCGAGTTCGCCCAATGTCAGCTTGGCGGGAGCCGTGTTTTGCCACGCGAGCATCACCTGTATCAGCGGGTGATGGGTCAGGCTTCGGGCCGGATTGAGCCGCTCCACCAACACTTCGAATGGCACGTCTTGGTGTTCGTAGGCGGCCAGGCTGCGCGTGCGCACCTGGGCGAGCAGATCGGCGAATGTGGGGTCACCGTCGACCTGGACTCGCAGCACCAAGGTATTGACGAAAAAGCCGACCAACTTGTCGAGCGCGGGATCGCTGCGACCGGCGATCGGGATCCCGACGGCCACGTCGGTGCTGTCGCACAACTGAGACAGCAACACACTCAGGGCGGCCTGGGTCACCATGAAGCTGGTCGCGTGGTGGTCACGGGCAATCCGGGCCACCTGCTGCTGTAGCTCGGCTGGCCAGTGAAAAGAAATGGTCGTGCCGCGGTGATCGTCGGTCGGCGGATATGGCCGATCCGTGGGCAGCTCCAAACGTTCGGGCATTCCGGCCAGGGCCTGTTCCCAGTAGGCCAGCTGGGTGGCAATTCCGCTGTGGGGATCTGCGAGATCACCGAGCTGCTCACGCTTCCACAACGTGTAATCGACGTATTGCACCGGCAATTCGGCCCACTCGGGGACATGTCCGTCGCAGCGGTTGGTGTAGGCAGTGCTCAGATCGGTTGCCAACGGGGCCAGCGACCAGCCATCGGCGGCTATGTGGTGCATGGTCAGCACCAGCGCGTGTTTGTCTTCGCGAGTTGTGAAAAGTGTTGCGCGGAAGGGAATTTCGTTTGCCAGGTCGAATGTGTAGCGGGCCGCGTCGCTGACGGCTTCGGCTAACTGGGTGGGTGGCCATCCGGTTGTGTCGATCACCTCGCAAGCACCGTCGGCTTGTTCAGCCGCAATCACCACTTGGCGAGGTACTCCGTCGACCGCCGCAAATACTGTGCGCAGGCTTTCGTGACGGCCCACCACATCGGTCAATGCCTGACTCAACGCCTCGACATTCAGCGCACCGGTCAACCGTAGTGCCACCGCGATGTTGTAGACCGGCGTGGGCCCTTCCAATTGGTCGATAAACCACAACCGGCTCTGGGCGAACGACAATGGAACCACCTTGGGCCGCAACGGAATCGGCGCCAACGGTGTGCGTGCAGCTCCGCCGCTCGTGACGTGCGCAACCAGCTGACTCACGGTGGGGGCATCGAACAAGGTGCGCACGTTGAGGTCGGTGTCTAGGGAGTTGTTGATTGCCGCGATGACCCGCATCGCCGACAGTGAGTCTCCACCGAGGTCGAAGAATGAGTCGTCGACGCCGACGCGGCCAGCTCCGAGCACTTGGGTGTAGATGCTGGCCAGGATCTCTTCCGCCGGAGTTGTCGGGGCTCGATACCAGTCGATGCTCGTGTAGTCGGGTGCCGGTAGCGCGCGGGTGTCCAATTTGCCGTTGACCGTCAACGGCAGCGCAGCCAGGCTAACCACCGCGGCCGGCACCATAAAGCCGGGTAGCTGGGTGGTCAGTGCCGTGCGGGCGACGACGGGATCGGTTGTGCCGGTGATGTAACCGACAAGGCGCTTGTCGCCGGGCCGGTCCTCGCGGGCGATCACCACGGCTTGGTCGACTCCGTCGAGGCTGCTCAATGCGGCGGTTATCTCGCCCAACTCGATGCGATGCCCGCGGATCTTGACCTGTGTATCGGAGCGGCCGAGAAACTCCAGTTGGCCGTCTGGTCGCCAGCGCACTACATCGCCACTGCGATACATGCGCTGGCCGGCTCCGTCGGCGCCGCTGCCGAAGGGGCACGCCACAAATCGTGACGCGGTCATTCCCGGCCGATGCCAGTAGCCGCATCCGACGCCACGGCCCGCCACATACAGCTCTCCGGCCACCCCGACCGGCACCGGCCGCAACCAGGAATCCAGTACAAACAAGGCCGCGCCCGAAACCGGTGACCCGATCGGCGGGACTCCCGAATCGATGCTCAACGGCGCGCTGATCGTCGCGTAGATCGTGGTCTCGGTTGGGCCGTAGGCATTGACCATCAGGCGCCCGCCCGCCCAACGGTCCACCAGCTCGGCGGGACACGGCTCACCGGCAACCACCAACGCGATCGACTCCAAACCCAGCGGCGACAAGGCGGCCAGCGCCGACGGAGTCACGCTGAGCACGTCTACCTGCTCGCCGATCAACAGTGCGCGCAGATCCTCCGGTGACCGCGTTACCGCGTCGGGTACCACCACGAGTCGTCCGTCGTGCAGCAGTGCGGCCCAGAACTCCCACGACGCGAAATCGAATGCATACGAATGACATTGAGCCCAGACCCGACCGGGCATCGGAGAAAAACGCCGATCCATCGCGTCGAACAGTTGGGTGAGGTTGTGCTGGGTGATTGCCACGCCTTTAGGCACACCGGTAGTGCCCGACGTGTAGCGGATGTAGGCGAGGTTGTGGGCGTCGGGGGCCGGGAATCCAGTACCGGGGTAACCGTTGATCGCTGGGTCGTCGATGTCGATGACAGTTAGGTCATGCCCGGCGAGTCGCCCGGCCAGCCTCGCCGTGCTCACCGCGGCCGCCGGCGCCGCGTCCTGCACTACGAACGCGATCCGGGCATCGGGGTAGTTGGGATCGATGGGCAGATAGGCGGCCCCGATCTTGTATACGGCGAGAATCGCGGCGATGGTGTTCGTGGAGCGCTCCAACAGCAGCGCCACAACGCTGCCGGGACCCACCCGGTGGTAGTCGGCGAGCAGATGCGCGAGCCGGTTGGCCCTCGCGTCAAGCTCGCCGTACGTCACGTGGTCGCCGTTGAACACGACGGCGACCGCTTCAGGTGTGCGCGCCACCTGCGCGGCCCACAGCACCGGAATCGACACCGGCGCTGGCCCGCCGACACTCAGCACGGCCCGGTTGCCCACCTCGTCCAGGCGGGCATGATCGGCGTCGTGTAGTGCATCCATCGACGACAACCGCCGCCCCGGATCGGCGATTAGCTGCGCCAGCAGGCGCTCCAACCGTTTCGCCAAACCTGAGACGCTGACATCGGGAAAGGGCTGACCGGTGGTGTCCAGAAAGAGCCGGTCACCAGCTCTGGTGAGAAACAGGGCCGGACGGTCGCCGGACAAGGGCAGCACCACGACCGATGCCGCAGCGTCACCGAAGGGCTCAAGGGGTGTAGACGGGAACAAATTCACACTGATCCGGCGTGGCGCCGGTCCGCCGCCGGCGAGGTCGGGTTTGTTCTCCAGGACGTGTACCGGAAACCTCTGATGCAGTAGGGCCTCTTGTATTCGGGCATCAACGTGCTGACAGAAATTCGCAAACTGAGATCCTGGCGAGGGCTCCAATACCAAGGGAACGGTTCCAGCCACCATTCCCGGAACTGTTCTGGATTCGGGAGTCGTTCGCCTGCTGACCGCGAAGTCGACCACCACCGTAGAACCACCGCTGTCCCACTGATTCACCAAAAGCGCGCACGCCGCGCTCAGTACCGACGATTGACGAACACCCAACAGTTTGGACAGCGGCTGGATTCGACTGACCACGGAACGGTCTAACTGCACCCACCCAGCAGCCCGCTCAGGATCAGGCTCACTCTCGGTTCGCGGCGGCCCGTAATCCGGTGTGTTTTCCTGCGGAAGAATCGCACTCCAGTAAGCTCGATCTTCTAGATAATCGGTGGAGGCCTCGTATTCCAATTCCCAATTGATCAGTTCTCGCAACGAGCCGAAGCGTGCGGGCGGCACCGGCACGTCCCCAATGAGGGCGGAATAGACCGACGCCACCCGGTTGGCAATAAGCAGGACGCCGTACCCATCGCTCACGATATGATGAACGCAAATAGACAAGTAGAATTCGTTCAGTTGCGTCCGATACAAAGCGAACTTGAATAGCGGGCCAGTGAGCGGCATTGGCCTGCGCTGGAACGCTAATGCTAAGCGATAGACCTCTTGCGCGGGGTTTGGCTGTGACGAGAAATCATAACGGGGAATCTCAATATCGAACTGATCGACGACCCTTTGGCCAACTACGCCATCGCTGTCGAGAATGGTGGCCCTAAGTGGTTCGGCCTCGCGAATGACATGTTGGATCGCCTGTTCGAGTAAATCGGGCTGTATCGCGCCTGCGATGACAACGAGTATTTGATCCTGCCATTCCGAATCCAAGGAATGTAGGTTTTGCGACAACCAGATGTCGAGCTGCCCCCTCGTGAGGGGTAGGAATTCCTCGTGAAGGTCCATTCACCGCTCCTGCCGAGAAGGCTAGGCATCGTCATCGAATGTGTTGGTGCTCAACAGATTTCCTGATCCGCTAGTGGAGATTAGGTAACCGTTGAAAAACCTAGCACAGCCAGCGGCGACCGATGGCTCGGAATCATGCCTGGGCACGAGCATGAACACCGAAATGGATGCGGTGTGCGATGCTCTCGGTGTCGTTGAATGCGTCGCACGCCAGAGCCTAGAGATTGATGGCCATGGAATACACCGGCACAGATAGCCGAGATCCCGGCAAGCTCGATGCCCGGTTGCTCCGAATAGCCGCCGTGTGTGTCTTGGGCTCGATGATGGCCACCCTGGACATGACGGTCGTCACCGTCGCACAACGCACCTTCGTCACCACGTTCGACTCAACTCAGGCCGTCGTGGCATGGACGATAACCGGCTACCGGCTTGCGCTGGCCGCGGTGATCCCACTGGCCGAATGGGCGGCCGACCGGTTCGGCACCAAACGGCTCTTCATGGCCTCAGTTCTTGTGTTCACGCTTGGCTCGCTGCTGTGCACTGCGGCGCCAAACATCAATCTGCTCATAGCCTTTCGAGTAGTACAGGGCCTGGGCGGCGGCATGCTGGTACCGCTGATCCTCACCATCATGACCCGCGAGGCAGGTCCAAAGCGGATGGGCCGCGTAATGGCGGTGCTGGGCGTCCCTGTCCTGTTGAGTCCAGTCTTCGGTCCGGTCCTGGGCGGCTGGCTTATCGACGCTTACGGCTGGCAGTGGATCTTCTGGATCAACCTACCGGTGGGTGTGTTTGCGCTCGTCTCGGCCGCGATCGTTTTCCCGCAAGACAGCCCGGCGCTATCCGAAACCTTCGACTTCATCGGCATGCTGCTGCTGTCACCCGGCTTGGCGACGTTCTTGTACGGGGTATCGGTGATCCCGAGTTGCGCGGTAACCGATGGTCGGGTGTGGATACCGGTAACCATCGGATTGTTTTTGATCGTCGGGTTCGTTTTGCACGCCCTCTTTCGAACGGATCATCCGCTGATCGATCTGCGGTTGTTCACCAACCACGTGGTCGCGCTGGCCAACGCGGCGATGTTTCTGCTCGCGACGTCGTTTTTCGGCGCTGGGCTACTGTTCCCCAGCTACTTTCAGGAGTTGCTGCACCAGACGCCACTGCAGGCAGGGATGAGCATGGTCCCGCGCGGACTCGGCGCCATGGTCACGATGCCGTTCGCGGGATTGTTGATGGACAAACGAGGGCCAGGCAAGATCCTGCTAGTAGGCGTCGCCTTGATCGCCGCGGGCATGGGCGTGTTCGCTTACGGCGTTGCCCGACAGGCGGATTACTTCCCGACCCTGGTGACCGGCTTGACGATCATGGGGCTGGGCATGGGCTGCACGATGATGCCGCTGTCCGCAGTGGCGGTGCAGACCCTGGCCCCTCGCCAAATCGCTCGCGGTTCGACGTTGATCAACGTCAATCAGCACGTGGCCACCTCGGTTGGGACCGCGCTGCTATCGGTGATCTTGACCAGTCAGTTCAACCGCAGTGCGAACATCACTGCCGCACACAAGATCGCTGTCCTGCAGGAAAACTCTGCTCGGCGGGGGGGATCGCCAGATCCGGCCACACTGTCGCAACAGGCGTCGGCCGGTGATTTTCAGCGCAACCTGCTGCATGATCTTTCGCACAGCTACGCCGTGGTGTTCGCGGTCGCTGTGGTTCTGGTGACCTCGACAGTCATTCCAGTGGCGTTGCTGCGCAAGAAAACGGTCATGAGCGCACGGCTCATGGATGCAGGCTCCACTGACCGTAATCCTGGGCAAGGACGTCGTTGACGTCGACTTCGTGTCCACCGACTTTTGGCCCTGGATTCGACGCGGTACTCACCACGCGTTGGTAGAGGACTGCGGCGGGGTCGACCCGACCGTGCGACCAGGCCTTGGTCTGCCAGGCCCACCGGTGGCCGGGGGAGCGCGAACTTCCGATAACGCCGTCGGCGGCCGCCCACTGGCACACATCGATACCGCCGTAGACGCCGGTGCGCTGCACTCCCAACACCGAGTTGATTCCGCGAAACCACTTCAGCGCCTGAGTGTTCCAAGTGTCGCGGTTTATGTCCTCGTCGATGGTAAAGAAGATCGGGGCACTTTGACCGCCGCCCGCCGCGGTATGCAGCTTCCAGGCGGTGCGAGCGTCGGCGACGCCGCCGTCGAACCCGCGTTTGAAGTCCGATGACGCTGTGCCGCCTGGCTTGCCGTATTGGTAGTTGCTGACGATCATCAGCCCGGCGGCTTTGAGTTGATCGGCGTAGGGCCGGGTGATCGGTTTGGCACCAAAGGACGAACCGGGCCGCGACAGCGAGACGTAGTTGATGACGCCGGTATAGCCGGCTGCTCGTATGTGCTCCGCGGGAATTTGGCTCTGGGCGAAGTCGATCAGTTTGGGAGCCGCAGCAGCCGCCGCTGGGGCGGCGACAGATGCCATGGCCGCTGTCGCAGACAACGCAGGCAGTGCCGACAAAGCGATGGTGTAGCGCAATGCGTCACGGCGGGAAACTGAGCGCGGCCGCCGGAAGTCTAGACACGCCGACATGTCCATCGCGTGATGTTAACAATGTGGCTGCTGTGAAATGATGGAGTGTTTGAGCTGATACCAATTCGCGTCCGTGTCGTTCTCCGGACAGAGTCCTACGCGGTATTCGGGTCGGCCAGGTCCACGTCTGGTGCCAGCTCACCGACCCGCACCGCGGTGAGCGGCGTGACGATCGGGCCGCATGGCGCCTCCAGGCCAGTGCTGGCGCCGACGAATGTTCCATCCGCCCGGGCTTGGAAGGACAGTGTTTCGCTGCCCTGGTTGATGCTGTTGTTGCAGGTATACATTCGCCATCTGGTGCCTGCCCATTGGCCTTTGTCTTCGCGAAAGACGATGGTGCGTTCGTAGGGTGGTTGCAGCCATTTCGCGCCGATCGACGTGTCCGCCGCCGTCGCCACACACCCCGCAGGTGGGCACGCGGAGCGAATCGCGATCACGGTGGACGAGGGTGTAACCGGGTGAGGCTTGCCGTCCAACGTCTGTTTACTTCCGTCGAAGTCGAACCGATACATGCCGTCAGCCAACGCAGTCGCTGCCGCGGTTCCGGGTGCGACGACGGCGATTGCTGAGTCCACCGCGCCCAGGATCAGGGCGACGGCAAGCACGCGGAGAATTGTCATGTGTCAGCCTCCTGCCGGCTGCCGGGGCGCATCCACGGCGCCCATCGAACAATCATCACAGAGGAAGCGCCGAAGCAAGGCAAATCGCTCAACGAGGCTGGGCCCGCCGATATTGAGTTGCGCCGCATTACGGGATGGCGTAAACCCGTTGCCGTGACCGCCCACAAAGTCGACGGCTACAAACTGCTGAACTTCGCCAGCCAAGTCGACCCCAACACCATCGAACAGGCAAAGCAAACGGCCGCAATGCCTTTCGTGTACCCTCATGTCGCTTTGATGCCAGATGCGCACAGCGGCAAGGGATCTGCCGTCGGCACCGTGATACCCACCGACGGCGCCGTGATCCCCGCAGCCGTCGGCGTCGACATTGGCTGCGGGATGGTGGCCGCGCGCACCCGATTCACCGCCGACGACATTGCCGACAAGAATCTTGCCGAACTCCGTGAATCACTCGAGTCGGCGATACCGCTGTCACCCGGCAATTACAACAAGTCCACCACCAGGTTCCCCTTCACCAAGCGCCGGATCGACACGCTCTGCGATCTGGCGCGGTCGCAGCAGATCGACTTGTCACACTCGCCGAAGTGGCCCGAACAACTCGGATCCCTCGGCGGTGGAAACCATTTCATCGAGCTGTGTCTCGACGAGCAACATCGCGTGTGGATGTTCCTGCACTCCGGCTCCCGCGGCGTCGGCAACAAGATAGCCCAACGCCACATCAAGACTGCGCAGCAACTGTGCAAGCGGGCTCATATCGCGCTGCCGAACCAGGACCTGGCCTATCTATCGCAAGGCACACCCGAATTCGACTCGTATCTCAGGGAATTGAACTGGGCGCAGAAGTTCGCCTACGAGAACCGCAACGAGATGATGGATCGCTTCCGGCAAGCGCTTGCGCACTGGATAGGGGTCGAGTCGCAGCGCGTCGAAGTCGAGAGAACGAATTGCCACCACAATTACACCCAGCTGGAGCGGCACGGCGGTCGAGATGTCTGGCTAACCCGCAAGGGTGCGGTCGACGCACACGAAGGCGTTCAAGCCGTCATTCCCGGCTCAATGGGTACCCGCTCCTACATCGTGCGGGGTAAAGGCAATTCGGCCGGGTTGTGCTCGGCGCCGCACGGGGCGGGCCGGCGCTTCTCCCGCACCGAAGCCCGGCGCCGGTTCACCGCCGACGACCTGGCGGCCCGAATGCACGGCATCGAGTACCGGCACGGCGATCAATGGGTAGACGAAATCCCCGACGCCTATAAGGACATCGACATCGTGATGGCCGATGCCGCCGATCTCGTCGACGTCGAGCACGAACTGCGCCAGGTGCTCAACGTGAAAGGCACGTGATCAGCCGAGCGATTCCCAGAATCGGGTCAGCGCGGCCGCGCCGCGAGCCGGGTCTTGCACCATCCACCAATGTCCCAGTCCGTCAAGCACTTCCGTGTGTGCCCCGGCTCGTTCGGCCGCACGGCGGCGAATGGCCTCGGAACCGACGAAGATGTCCTCGGTGGCCAGCAGCGACAGGCCGGGCCGTGCCGCGGCGCTCTCCAGCGCCCGGCCGGCTTCGCTGATCGCCGGTTGCCGCGCTGACCGGTAGAGCGCCAGGATGGCCCGGCCCATCTCCGGGCCCTGCGCGGCGGCCAGTGACGCCGCGATTTCGGTGGGTATGCCGAACCCGGCCATCTGGGTGGTCCGGTCCTCGAGCGTCCCGCCCAGCATCGTCTCGATGAGCTGCTCGCCGTCCCCGGGCGTCTGCCAGACCTGGGCCAGGTCGTGCCACACGTAGTCGGGGTCGAAGACGCCCAGGATGTCGCTGGCCCAGCTGCGCACTAGTTCGGGCCGATGCAGCACGAGGTTCACGACGTGGCCGCCGCCCCAGTCGTGGCCGACGAGGTCGACCGGTTCACCGATGGATTCCAGCTCGCCCTCCAGCCAGTCGCGGTAGGCAAGGAAGGTCGCCGGGAAGTCGTCGGGCAGCGGCGCACCGAAGCCCGGCGGCGAGAGACACACCACGTCCCCGCGGCCCAGAATGCCGAGCAGCGGCCCCCAGATCGCGTCGGTTTCCGGATTGCCATGGACCAAAACGACCGTCACTGTGTCCTCCAATGTGCGCCGATGCGTGCTTTACGCTAGCTCGTGTGCGCCCGCGCCGATCGGCCCTCTACCTGCCAGGCAACAATGCCCGGGCAATGCAGAAGGGTCAAACACTGCCGGCTGACGTATTGATCTTCGACCTCGAGGATGCCGTGGGCCCCGATGCGAAGGTCGACTCGCGGCGCGCGGTGTGTGAGGCCGTCTCGTCCGGTAAGTACTGGCCGCGCGAGATCGTGGTGCGCGTCAACGGCTTTGGCACCGACTGGCACGACGACGATCTGGCCGCCGTGGCTGAATCGGCCGCCGACGGAGTCCTGGTGCCGAAAGTCGGTACCGCACAACAGGTTCAGGAGCTGGTCGCCAGTCTGCAACGGCTGGGCGCGCCGGATTCGTTGCAGCTGTGGGTGATGGTCGAAACACCTGGGGCGTTCTTGCGGACCGAGGAGATCGCCTCGGCCAGCGATCGTCTGGCCGTGCTGGTGGTCGGCACCAACGATCTGGTGAACGAGCTGCACGGACTTCATGTGCCCGGGCGCGCGCCGGTCGTGCCGGCGTTGGCGCTGACCGTGCTGGGCGCAAGGGCCGCCGGAAAGGTGGTGCTGGACGGTGTATTCAACGCCATCAATGACGATGCGGGGTTTGCCGCCGAGGCGCGCCAGGGCCGCGAGATGGGTTTCGACGGCAAGACCCTGATCCATCCGTCTCAGATTGTGCCGGCCAATGACGTGTTCGGGCCGTCGGAAAAAGAGCTGGCCGAGGCCGGCAAGATAGTCTCGGCCTACGAGCGGGCTCAGGCCGCGGGGGAGAGCGTCATAACCGTCGACGGCCGCATGATCGAGAGCCTGCACGTACGTGGGGCGCAGCGCATTCTTGCGTTGGCTGAGCGTATCTCCGAACTGGAATCGCAAAGCGGGACACCGTAATCCAATCGTCATTGGAGAACACGGTCAATTCGACGGGTTCGAACCGTCCGATGTCAAAAACGCCCTCCTGACGGCCGAGTCGTGCGCCGGCAGCGAGCCACGTGATGAGACAAGTATGTCTGTTGCCCCAATGGGTTTCGGCGTCCACTCCAGAGCGTGCGCCGCACATTCACGCGTCGGTGGTAAGCCTGCGGATGGCGTCGGTCAATGCGTCCATGCCCAGCGGGGTTCCGGTGATGAGTGCGCGCAGCGTGGCACCATCGAGCAACACCGTGACGGCCTCGGCGGCTTGCCGGCCGATGCGTGGCTCCAGCAGGGCGACCAGGCCGTCCGGCCACAACCGGGCCAGCCCCTGCAACTCCGGTCGATGGGTCGCCGCGAGGTAGAGCTCATTGAGCGTGCGGTGCCGGTCGGGGTCGGCCAGATATTCGCCGACGAGGCGAGCCAGGGTGGCGGGCAGGTCGTCGTTCTCGTCGAGCCGGCGGCGCCATTCCTCGAGATCCTCGGCCGACGAAGTCGCTGCATGCGCGAGTGCGGCTTCGCGCAGCGCGCCGAGGTCGCTGAAGTAGTAGGTCGTCGATCCGACGGGCACCTCGGCCTCGGCCGCGACCCGGCGGTGCGTCAGTGCGCCAAGGCCCTGGCGCGCGATCACCCGCCCCGCCGCCTCGACAATCGCCTGGCGACGGCCGGCGGGATCACGCGGGCGGCGGTCGGACATCGCGGTCAATGCGCCCCGGTGAGGTTCAGGGTCAGCACGCCGACGACGATCAGCCCGACCCCGACGACTTTCGACAGCGATAGTGGTGACCCGAGAAAGAGTACGGCGATGAGCACGATGGCGGCGGTGCCGATTGCCGACCACAGTGCATAGGCGACGTCGGTCTGCATCCCGCGCGATATCGAGGCAGCCAGCAGGGCGAAAGCGATCCCGTAGCCACCCAGACAGACCACGGTCGGCCACAGCCGGCTGAAGCCTTCGGTGCTCTTGAGCAAGCTGGTCGCCACCACTTCGGCGAATATCGCGCAGAAAAGATATAGATAAGCCAACACGCCTCCTTGGTGTACGAATGTACATGTACAAATGTACATTAGAAATACCGCCTGACCGAACCGCCCCGTACGCGACAATGACCACACCGGTGGGTATGCAGGGAGGCGACCGTGCGGCCTTGGATCATTTGGGGTGGCGGGCTGCTGGCCTACATCGTCGCTGTGCTGGACCGCACCACAATGGGCGTCTCGGGTCTGGAGGCCGCGCAACGATTTGCCGTCACGCCCGGTGTGCTCTCGGTATTCGTAGTCGTTCAGGTCATCGTGTACACCGTCGCGCAGGTCCCCGCGGGGTTGCTGCTCGATCGCTTCGGCTCCAAGATGCTGATCAGCGCGGGCGCTTTGGTGATGGCGATCGGTCAGTTCGTCCTCGCGTTCGCGATATCGATGCCGGTGGCCATTGGCGCTCGCGCGGTGGTGGGACTGGGCGATGCCCTGACGTTCATCTCCGTGGTCAAACTCGCCTCATATTGGTTTCCGCCGAGTCGTGTCCCACTGGTTACCCAGCTGACTTTCATCGGGGGTCAACTGGGTCAGGTGCTGTCGGCGGTGCCGTTTCTGGCCATTCTCACCGGCGCCGGATGGACCGCCGCCTACACCGCGGCCGGTGCGCTGGGCGTGATGTCCGCCGCCATCTGTCTAGCGCTGATCCGCGATACTCCCCACGGGCACTCAGCCGGCATTGACAGCCCAAGCCTTCGCGAACTGGTCGTCAGCGTCCGCAGCGTGTGGGCGAATCCGGGCACGCGGCTGGGCTTCTTCGCCCACATGGGCAGCACCTTCCCGATCATGGTCTTCAACTACATGTGGGGCGTCCCGTATCTCACCGAGGCCCAAGGTGTGTCAACCGACGTTGCCGGCTCGCTGCTGACCCTCTCAGTGGTGGCGACGACGGCTTCCGGCGTCGCGCTCGGCGTCTGGACCGGGCGGCACCCGCAGCGGCGATTGCTCATGGTGCTGACCATGATCGCCGGCAATGCCCTGGCCTGGACGGCGGTACTGGCGCTGCCGCACCGCGCGCCGCTGTGGCTGCTGGTTGTGCTGGTTGTCGTGATGGCCACCGGCGGTCCGGCCTCGATGGTGGCGCTGGATTTTGCGCGCACCTACAACCCGAGCACGACGCTGGGCATCGCAAAGGGCCTCGTCAACATGGGCGGCTTCACCGCGGCGTTGCTCATCATGCAAGTCATGGGCCAAATCCTCGAGGACACCGACAATTACTCGTTCGCATCGTTCCGGCTGGCCTGGCTGGCGCTGTACCCCGTCTGGGTGATCACCGTCATCGCCATCTTCGTCACTCGTGGTAAAGCATTACGGCAGAACGAGATTGAGCATCGACACCACGACGCCACGACTAACGTGGTGCCATGACGAACACTCTCAACCGCCGGCTTGCGGGGTATACGCCGGCCGTGCTGAGCCTCTTCCGGCTGGTCTACGGTCTGATGTTCGCCGGATACGGCTCGATGATCCTCTTCGGCTGGCCGGTCGCGTCATCGCACGCCGTTGGGTTCGCCACCTGGCCCGGGTGGTACGCCGGGGTGATCGAACTGGCCACCGGGCTCTTGATCGCAAGCGGATTGTTCACCCGCGCCGCGGCCTTCGTCGCCTCGGGAGCGATGGCGGTTGCGTATTTCTGGATGCATCAGCCCCGCTCGCTTTGGCCGATCGGCGATGCACCCGCGGGCAACGGCGGAATCCTGGCAATCCTGTTCTGCTTCGGGTTTTTCCTGCTGGTCTTCACTGGACCCGGCAGTCATTCCGTTGACGCCCTGCGCCGGGCGCGAATCAAATCCTCGTCACGTTGACGTTCCTGTCCGCTCGGCGCAGAAGAGCCGCTTGGGTTCGGGGTAGGTGACGGCACGTGTGTGCTGGGGGCACTTGGACGTGTCGGTGGTGCCGTCGACCCGTTTGGCGATCCTGATCGTGCCGGCCGTCGAGCAGGTCGCATGGCGGACCGTCTTGCCGTCGTGCTCGGACACGTAGCATTCGCCCTGAAGTAGGTTGGGCGCAAAGCACATTCGGACGCCGCGGTGTTCGGCGGATAGGTAGGAGCTGTCGTTGCGCTTGCCGTCCGGGCAATTTCCCGCCGTGTCGGCGTTGGCGGCGTATTGAAGTACGGCTTCGGCGTTGCTGCAGCTACTGGGTTTCCATGCGCCATTGCCGTTCAGGATGTCGTTGGTGTAGCAGTCGCCGATCGCCGGGCGATCATGGCGCGCGGCCACCGCGACGACGATGGAGGCGAACGTCAGCACGCCCAGCACCAGCAAGACGGTGCCGCTGACGATCATGCCGGTGCCGCCCGGCTTGCGCGGCATGGGCATGGGCATGGGCGGCATCGGCATGGGCGCCATGGGCATCGGCATGGGCGGCGGGTAAGCAGCCGGGTATGGCGGCGGATAGCCTTGCGGCACAGGAGGATAGCCCGGCGGGGCAGGCGGATACCCGGTCCAGGCCTGCTTGCGTGACGACGACCGCTTGCGCAAGCCGAGAATCAACAGGGTCAAGCCCGCGGCCGGCAAGATGAGCAGACCCGTGATCCGGCCGACCAGCGCCGCCGCGTCGACAGCGGTCGCGAAATAGCTGACGCTCATGGACTCGGCCGCCATCAGCTGTCCAGGTTGGTGCCGGCGGTCAGCTGCTCCCATGCGGCGATCTCGTTCGACCGCCGCTCTGCGATGTAGCGATAGGCCATCAGCGCGTCGGCGCCGAGCAACAGGAAGGCGGGCGGTTCGGACGACTCGACGGCGGCGATGATCGCGGCGCCGGCCTTGGCCGGATCGCCGGGCTGAGTGCCGTGCATCGTGTCGTTCTCCTTGCGGCGCTGCCCGGCGGTCTCGGCGTAATCGTCGATGACAGTGGGGGATTGGACCAGTGAGCGCCCGGCGAAGTCGGTGCGGAAGGCGCCCGGCTCGACGACGGTGACCGAGATGCCCAGCGGGGCAAGTTCGCCACGCAGGGCCCCGCTCATCCCTTCCAGGGCGGCTTTGGCCGCCGAGTAATAGCCGGAGCCCACCGGGGTCAACTGCACGCCGATCGAGGAGATGTTGACGATCGCGCCGGACCGCCGGGCCCGCATGCTCGGCAGCACGGCCTTGATCATCGCGACGGCGCCGAAGAAATGCGTTTCGAACAGAGTGCGGACGTCGGCGTCCTCGCCCTCCTCGATGGCGGCGCGATATCCGTAACCCGCGTTGTTCACCAGAACGTCGATGCTGCCGAACCGCTCGTGGGCCTGCTGCACCGCGGAGACGACCTGGTCGTGGTTGGTGACGTCAAGGGCGACGGCCAGTATCCGTTCGGGTGCGGCGTCGGCGAGGTCGGCGACCCGGCCGGCGTCTCGTGCGGTGGCCACGACGTTGTGGCCGGCGCCGGCTACGGCCTGCGCCAGGGCGCGGCCGAGGCCGGTCGAACAGCCGGTGATGAGCCAAGTGGACACGGGACTGCCTCCTCTACGTCAGCGTTCAAATGCCTTGTCCATGGCCCTCTCACACCCGTGACGCCGCTCCAGCCGGAAGGTGCGTTTGAAGCCCGTCGGCTGCGTCGTGAGGGTCACCTCGACCGCGCCGCTGGGCGCAACGACATAGCGCTCCTCGACATCAGGTCCATCGTTCCAGCGGCCGACCGGCTGACGTCGCAGATCCTCCTGATCGCGCAGGGCCGGGTCGAAGGGGAAGAGCACCGGAGCGTATGGCGTCACGTCGCCGTCAGGGCGGCCGTCGACCAGCCGGCTGCACTCGACGAACCGGAAATGCCCGATGTTGTGCGCTGCCCGATAGGTCCGTTTGACGACGAGCGGGGTGTGCCCGTCGTCGGGAAGTGCGGCGTCCTTGGGGACGATCGGATCGAACACGACGTCGTCGCCTGCCCGGGCCTCCCGGAAGACACCGAAGTGGCGCGAAAAGCGTTCGGACAGCGCGAAATCCGATTCGTGGTCCAGGAAGACCGCCAGGCCGATGGCGGTGGCGGCGAAGGGATGCGGGGAGCGTTTGATGCGCTTGTCGCCGAACGTCGAGCGCAGCATGCGTGCCACCAGGGGAAAGCCTCCGGCGCCACCCACCACGTAGATTCCGGCCACCTCGGACCACGCCACGTCGCCGCGGGCCGGGTCGTGCAGGACGCGGTCGAGCAACTTCATCGTCTTGTCGACCAACGGCGCACACGCCGAGTACACCTCATCGATGCCGCACGCGAACGGTGGCCGGTCCGCGGCGCCGAGGTCGACGAGGAAGCGCCGGGTCTGCGGGCCGACGGCTTCCTTGCGGGCCGCGCACTCATCCCGCAGCACCTCGATCGTTTCGGCGGGAAGGTCTCGAAGGCCTGCGGCGTCGCGCACCAGCTGCAGGATGGCCTCGTCAAAGTCGTCGCCGCCCAGACGCTGGATGCCCTCGCTGACCACTACCTCGTTCACGTGCCCGGTCATCTTCAGCAATGAGGCGTCGAACGTGCCGCCACCAAGGTCGTAGATGAGGACGTACTCGCGTTTGGCGGTGATCGTGGAGCGGTACCGATGGGCGTATTCCAGGCCCGCGGCCGACGGCTCGTTCAGCAGTGCGACGACGTGAAAGCCCGCCGCCACAAAGGCATCCAGGGTCAGCAGGCGCTGGGTGCTCGAGGCATTGGCCGGCACGCTGATCGCGGCCTCGATGGTCTCTGCGGGCGTCAGACCGGCGTTCGAGCGATCGCGCAGGTCGCTTTTCAGCTGAGCGAAGAAGCCGGTGAGCAGGTCGGCCAGTCGGTGGTTGCGGCCGACCAGAGTCACCTCGGTGTGTGGTCCGGCCTCGTTGAGCAGCCGCTTGACCGATCGCAGCGTCGACCATCCAGGTTGGTGGCGCACTGCGCCGGCGTCCAGACCGTAGCGCAATTCACCGGCGGCGTTGGCGGCCACGAGCGAGGGCCAGGTATCGGCGCCGTCGAAGGAGACGACGGGATAGTTGCCGCGGTCGACGAGTGCAACGACGGTGTGGGTGGTGCCGAAGTCGATACCGACTCTCATTCCGCCCAAGTCTAGGCCGGTGCACGCCGTGCGGCATGCTTCCTCAGTCGGCGTGCCGAGCCCATTGTCTTTGCAGGTCCCGCTCTGCGGCGGTGGGAATCAGGCCCGCGGGCGCGAACCGCTTGGACGGTACTGGTTCGTCCTCGCTCAGCGGCCTGCCGTTGCCGCGAATTGCTTTGCGCGCCACGAGAATTCCCGTGACGAACACGATCACGACGACCAGCGCGAAGATGACCGACAGGGTGCCCTGGACGAAGGTGTTTCTGATGACCTGATCCAGCTCGTATGCGTTCTTCGCCGAACCGAACGCCGCCTTGCCGGCTTCTTTGGCTGCCAGGTACTGAAAATGTTGTGTCCAGTAGCCGACGGCCGGATCGCCGGAGAAGATCTTCTGCCACGACGCCGTCAGCGTGACCACCAGGTCCCACAGCAGCGGAACCCCCGGTATCCACGCCCACTTCAGCAGGCCCTTCTTGATGACCACGACCGTGATGACGCTGAGCGCGATGGCGGCCAGTAACTGATTGGCGATCCCGTACAGCGGATAGAGCGTGTTGATGCCACCCAGCGGATCGGTCACGCCCATCAGCAGGATGCTGCCCCACGCGGCAACCACGGCGAGGCTGCAAATCCATACACCGGGACGCCAGCTCGGGTTTCGTAGTTTGTGCAGCGGGCCGCCCAGGTTGCTCAGCGTGTCGGAGAGCATGAAGCGGTTAACCCTGGTGCCCGCATCGAGCGTGGTCAGGATGAACAGGGCCTCGAACATGATCGCGAAGTGGTACCAGAACGCCTTGAAACCGGCGCCGCCTAGCACCCGCTCCAGCACGTCGGACATGCCCAAAGCCAGCGTCGGTGCTCCGCCGGTGCGCGACACGATCGACTGCTCGCCGACGCTGCGGGCTGCTTGACTGATTTGCTCGGCGGTCGCGGGGGCGCCGGTAAGGCCAAGCTTGTTGACGTATTCCGCTGCGGTGGCGGCGGTCCCGCCGGTCTGCGCGGCCGGCGCGTTCAGCGTGAAGTACAGGTGCTGGTTGATGATCGAGGCGGTGATCAGCGCCATGATCGCGACGAACGACTCGGTGATCATGCCGCCGTAGCCGATCAGCCGCATCTGGCCTTCCTTCTCCAGCAGCTTGGGCGTCGTCCCGGACGAGATCAACGAGTGGAATCCGGACAGGGCGCCACAGGCGATGGTGATGAACAGAAACGGGAACAGTGAACCGGCGAACACCGGCCCGTTGCCCCGGGTGGCGAACTGCGAGATCGCGGGCGCGTGCAGGACCGGGTGTGCGATGCAGATGCCGATCGCGAGCACGGCGATGGCACCGACCTTCATAAACGTCGACAGGTAATCGCGCGGCGCCAGTAACAACCACACCGGCAACACCGAAGCAGCGAAACCATAGCCGATCAGACACCAGCACAAGGTGACCGGGGACAAGCTGAACCAGGATGCGCCCCAAGAGGTTTCGGCTACCCAGTTGCCTGACGCCACGGCTGCCAGCAGCAGCGCGAAGCCGATCACCGATACTTCGCCCACCCGCCCGGGACGCAGGAATCGCAGATAGCAGCCCATGAACAGGGCGATGGGGATGGTCATGGCAATGGAGAACACGCCCCACGGGCTTTGGGCCAGTGCCTTCACCACGATCATTGCCAGCACCGCGATCAGGATCACCATGATGACGAGCGTTCCGATGAGGGCGGCGGCTCCGCCGATGGCGCCGAATTCGTCGCGGGCCATCTGGCCCAGGGAACGCCCCCGGCGGCGGGCGGAGATCCACAGCACCAGGTAGTCCTGCACGCAGCCACCCAGCACGGCGCCGACGATGATCCAGATGCTGCCGGGCAGGTAGCCCATCTGGGTGGCCAGCACCGGTCCGACGAGTGGCCCGGCTCCGGCGATGGCGGCGAAATGATGGCCGAACAGCACGCGACGGTCGGTCGGCACGTAGTCGCTGCCGTCTTCGAAGGCCTCGGCCGGTGTGGCGTGGTCGTCGCGCGGGCGCACGATCTTCATTTCGATCAGCCGGGCGTAGAACCGGAACCCGATGATGTAGGTGCAACTCGCGGCCACTACTAACCACACCGCGTTCACCGTCTCGCCGCGGACGAACGCGACGACCGCCCAGGCGATGGCGCCGACCACGGCGATTGTCCCGAAGGCGAGCTTGTGTCGCAGGGTGATGGGTGAACGGTCGATAATCGCGACGGGTGGCAGGTCGTCGTCGGTGCGGATATAGCTGACGTGCTCAGTCACACCCAAACTTCCTCTCCGCGTCGCTAGCGAGTGTGAATCTACCGACGCCAAATCGGCGTGTCGCGTCGTGAGGTTCACAGTCGCGGCGCCGGTTCAGTAGAGCGCGCGCACCGTGTCGATGGTGTCGGCCTCGGCCGGTGTCTTGTCGTCGCGGTAACGCACCACGCGGGCGAAGCGCAGCGCGACGCCACCGGGGTAGCGGGTCGATCCCTGGACGCCGTCCAGTGCGATCTCGACCACCTGCTCGGGTCTTAGCTCGACGACATATCCGTCGGTGCCAGCGACGGCGAGTTCGGTGAATCGCGCGGTCTGCCATTCCAGCATGGCGTCGGTCATGCCCTTGAAAGTCTTGCCCACCATGACGAATCGGCCCGTGGCGGGATCGAGTGCGCCCAGATGAATATTGGACAGCTTGCCGCGGCGGCGTCCCGAACCCCACTCCACAGCCAGCACCACCAGGTCGAGCGTGTGCACCGGCTTGACCTTCAGCCACCCGGCTCCGCGCCGGCCCGCCAGGTAGGGCGCTGCCGGGGACTTGGCCATCACCCCCTCGTGCCCAGCGGCCAGCGTCGCGTTCAGAAAGGCCGCGGCCGCCGCTACGTCGGAGGTGACCAACCTGTCCACGCGGTGGCGCGCCGGCACGAACGCGTCCAATTCGGCCAGCCGATCCGCGGTGGACGCGTCCAGTAGGTCCACCCCGTCGCGGTGCAGGACATCGAAGAAGAACACCGAAAGCGGTTCGGCCCCTTGGGCCGAAAGGGACTGAGTGACGTCGACCGATCGGCCGAACCGCGACGCGGTGACCTGGAAGCGCTCCGGACGGTTGTCGGGGCGCAACGCGATCGCCTCGCCGTCGGCGATCAGGTCGCGTACCGGAAGCGCCAGCGTGGCCTCCACCACCTCGGGCAGCCTTGCGGTGACGTCGTCGAGGCTTCGGGTGTACACGGTCACCTGGTCGCCGGACCGATGAATCTGTACCCGGGCTCCGTCCAGCTTCGCTTCGAAAATCGCTGTGCCGCCGTGGCGTTCGAGCGCATCGGCGACGCCGGTCGAGGTCTGCGCCAGCATGGGACCAACAGGCCGGCCCACCCGCATAGTGAACGCGTCCAGTGCCGGCGCGCCGCCGGAAAGACCGGCCGCCGCGACCGCTGGCAGATCCCCGCCCAGCATCGCCGCGCGCTGCACCGCGGCGGTGGGGATATCAGCTGCCTTGGCGACGGCGTCGGCCATGATGCCGGCCAGCGCGCCCTGGCGCAGCTCACCACCGAGCAGTCGCACCAGGAAATTCTGCTCGGATTCTGTTGCGGCAGCGAATAATTCGGCTAGCAGTGCGGCCCGCCGGGCCTGTGATCCCCGGCCCGACACGCCGCCGATCGCGCAGAAGGTGTCATCGACACCGGCGACGGTGAGCATCGGTTCGGCGGCCGGCGCCGGCAGTGACCGCAACGACGCCCAGCCGACGCCGATCTGACGTTGCCGCAGCTCACCGGACAGCCACGACACAATGGTCGCGACCAGTTGCGGTTCGGGCGCGGCGCGGCGCAGCAGGTCGGCGATGCGCGCAATCTTGGTCAGCCGTGACGAGGTAAGACCCACTTCGGCCGAGGTGGCGGCCACATCGACTAGAAGCACGAATTCAGCTTGGCATGGGGGGCCGACATCTTTGATCGGCTGTGCTTATCCCCGCCCGTCGTGGTTGCGAATCGCGTCGAATTCGGCCTTGACGATGCGATAGCACTCGCACGCCTTCGCTTCCAAGCCGGGACGATCGGTGATCGTGATGACGCCGCGGCGGTAGCTGATCAGTCCCTGCTCCTGAATGCGTTGCGCGGTGTCGGAGACGGTGGGCCGGTGCACCCCCAGCATCTGGGCCAAGAACTCCTGGGTCAGTCGCAATTCGTTGCTGTCGACCCGGTCGCGGGTGGTCAACAGCCAGCGGGCCATGCGGGCTTCAGTCGAGTGGGTGCCGTTGCACACCACGTTCTGAGCCACCTGAACCATGGTGGCTTGGGTAAAGCGGTTCAGCAGCGTGTGCAGGGCACCGTCGCGGGCCAGCGCTTGGCGAAAGTCGGCCACGGTCAAGCGAGCGGCCTCGCCTGAGACTTGGCAGAACGCCGCCTGCGGACTGCTCGACGCGCCGAGATAGACCGGAAGTCCCACCATGCCCTCGTGGCCGATGGTGGCCACCTCCAGGCTGTGGTGACCGTCGACGACCGCGACCAGTGAAAACACCGCAGACAGCGGAAAGTAGATATCGGAAATCGGTTTGCCCGGTTCGTATGCCGGATGTTTCAACTCCAGCTGCTCAAGCCTTAGCTGCGGCTCCAGTTGCGAGTATTCGCGCTCGGGCAGTTGCGCCAGGATGGCGTTGCGCTGTAACCGCTTCGCCGTCATCGGTTGCCCCTTCCCGCCGTCGGTTGTGCCGTCCGGGAGGACTACCCACGTTTTGTCTGCTTATGTCAGCTAGCCGACAGAACATCTAGACTGTCCGATATGTCCGCGCCCAGACATTTGGCGACGGTGCCGAAGTTCTCCTACGTGGTGCTCGTCGCGTCGCTGGGCGGCATGGACGCCTTCAGCAAGGTACTGTCCGGCTTGCCGGCGTCGTTCCCGGTCCCGGTGCTGGTTGTGCAGCACCGGGCGCAAACCTCCGTCGGCGACCCGCTGGTCGCCGTGCTCGCCCGCAGAACAGAATTGCCGGTACACGTCGCCGAGGATGCAACCCCAGCCGCTCAGCCGGGGGTGACGGTGGTGCCGGGCGCAACCATCGCCACCATCGACGCCGACGGGCGGTGGCTGCTGGAGCCCGCGACCCGGGGTGTCGGTACCGGTGACGCCTTGCTGATGAGCGCGGCGGAGGCGGGCCCGACCATCGCGGTCATCCTGACGGGGTATCAGGGTGACGGCAGTCGGGGGTGCCGTGCCGTCAAGCTGCGTGGCGGACGCGTGCTCGTGCAAGACCCGTCCGACGCCCGGGCTCCGGATATGCCGGCCAACGCCATCGCCACTGGTTGCGCCGATTTTGTATTGCCGCTGCAGCGCATTCCGTCGGCGCTGCTGGCTTTGGCCACCGCACCCGGGGCCGCCGATTTGTTGACCGTGCCGATCCCGCCCTGGGCACGGCTGAGCTCATAACCCCGGCATACCGTCGGTAACCGGGCAGATCGGACGCGCTAGCGTGCCTAGGTAGCGTTACAAATTGTCGGTAATCTGACACGCCACACAAGGGAGGTCCGGATGGAGATCAGCGGGAAGAAGGTCGTCGTGATCGGCGGCGCGTCGGGGATGGGTCGGGCCAGTGCCGAACTCCTGGCCCAGCGTGGCGCACAGGTGGCCGTGCTGGACCGCGAGGGTTCCGACGGCAAGGCCGTTGCCGACGGGTTCGGCGGCAAGTTCTACCCGGTCGACGTCACCGACTTCACCGGCACCGAGGAGACCCTCCAGGCCGCCGTCGACGACCTCGGTGGACTCCACGTGACGGTGACCACCGCGGGCGGCGGCATCGCCAAGCGCACCATGACCAAGTCCGGGCCGCACGATCTCGAATCCTTTCGCGCCGTGGTGGATCTCAATCTCATCGCGACCTTCAACATCAGCCGGCTGGCGGCCGCGCACATGAGCAAGAACGAGCCCGAAGACGAAGAGCGCGGTGTCATCATCAACACCGCGTCGATCGCGGCCTTCGAAGGCCAGATCGGTCAGGTCGCCTACACCGCCGCCAAAGCCGGCATCGCCGGTATGTGCCTGACCATGGCTCGCGACCTGGGCTCGTTGGGCATCCGGGTGCTCGCAATCGCGCCGAGTCTGTTTCTGACGGGCCTGACCGCGATGGTGCCCGACGATATGGCGGCCATGCTGGTGCGCGACGCGGCCTTCCCCAAGCGAATGGGTCGGCCCGAGGAGTATGCCAAGTTGGTGGCGGCCATCGTGGACAACCCGATGCTCAACGGCCAGTGTCTGCGACTGGACGCCGGGCAGCGGTTCGCACCCAAGTAGCCGCCTTCGAGCCTCCGCGCGCATTGAGTACACTCTTTAGGTAATCAGCAGCGCTGCGAGGAGGGCCCGCATGGGTATCGCACTGACCGACGACCATCGCGAACTCGCCGAGGTGGCCCGCGCGTTTTTGACCGCACAGAAGGCGCGCTGGGCGGCGCGCTCGCTGCTCGACGCGGCGGATGAGGCCCGTCCGCCCTTCTGGCACGACTTGGTCGAGCTCGGCTGGCTCGGTCTGCACATCGAGGAGGAGCACGGCGGCTCTGGCTACGGGCTGCCCGAACTCGTGGTGGTCATCGAAGAGCTCGGCCGCGCGGTGGCCCCGGGTCCGTTCGTGCCGACCGTGATCGCCTCGGCGGTGATCGCCAAAGACGGTACGGCCGAACAGAAAGCGCGGCTGCTTCCGGGGCTGATCGATGGAACTGTGACCGCCGGCATCGGATTGGGCGGTGACGTGCGGGTCCATGACGGCCTGGCCGAGGGCGAGGCCGGGGTCGTGCTCGGTGCCGGCCTGGCGGAGCTGTTGCTGGTCGCCGCCGGCGACGACGTGCTGGTGCTCGAACGCGGCCGCGACGGCGTATCGGTCGAGGTGCCGGACAACTTGGACCCGACCCGGCGTTCCGGACGCGTCCGGCTGCAGAACGTGAGCGTGGCCGCCGCCGACCTCCTGCCGGGTGCCCGCGATTCGGCGCTGGCCCGCGCGCGCACCCTGCTGGCTGCAGAGGCCGTCGGCGGCGCCGCGGACTGCGTCGATGCGGCCGTCGGCTACGCCAAGGTGCGCCAGCAATTCGGCCGCACCATCGCCACTTTCCAAGCGGTGAAACATCATTGCGCGAACATGCTGGTGGCCAGCGAATCGGGGATCGCCGCGGTATGGGACGCCGCGCGTGCCGAATCCGAAGACGAAGACCAGTTCCGGCTGATCTCGGCGGTGGCCGCGGCGCTGGCATTGCCCGCCTACGCGCGCAATGCCGAACTCAACATCCAGGTGCACGGCGGCATCGGCTTTACCTGGGAGCACGACGCGCATCTGCACCTGCGGCGGGCGCTGGTGATCGCCGGACTGTTCGGTGGCGACGCGCCGGCCGGCGATGTCTTCGACCGCACCGCGGCCGGCGCCATCCGCGCCAACAGCCTGGACCTGCCGCCCGAGGCTGAGGAACTGCGCACCCAGATCCGTGCCGACGCGGCCGAAGTCGCCGCCCTGGACCAGGAGTCGCAACTCGACAAGCTGATCGAGACGGGCTACGTCATGCCGCACTGGCCCAAGCCGTGGGGCCTGGCGGCCGACGCGGTCAAGCAGCTGGTGATCGAGGAGGAATTCCGCGCGGCGGGCATCAAGCGTCCCGATTACTCGATCACCGGATGGGTGATCCTCACGCTGATCCAGCACGGAACGGATTGGCAGATCGAAAGATTCGTCGAAAAGGCGCTGCGCCAGGACGAGATCTGGTGCCAGCTGTTCTCCGAACCCGAAGCCGGTTCGGACGCGGCCTCGGTCAAGACGAAAGCCACTCGCGTCGAGGGCGGCTGGAAGATAAACGGGCAGAAGGTGTGGACCAGCGGAGCGCAATACTGCGCGCGTGGTCTTGCCACCGTGCGCACCGACCCAGATGCCCCCAAGCACGCCGGCATCACGACGGTGATCGTCGACATGAAGGCACCCGAAGTCGAGGTGCGGCCGTTGCGGCAAATCACCGGCGGCTCGGAATTCAACGAGGTGTTCTTCAACGACCTGTTCGTTCCCGACGAGGACGTCGTCGGCGCGCCCAACTCCGGATGGACCGTGGCGCGGGCCACGCTGGGCAACGAGCGAGTCAGCATCGGCGGCAGTGGCGGATACTACGAGGGGCTGGGCGCCAAATTGGTGAAAGGGGTGCAACAGCGGCCAGATGGGTTGGCGGGCGGGCGAATCCGGGTGGGATCGTTCCTTGCCGACGACCATGCGCTGCGACTGCTGAACCTGCGCCGCGCCGCCCGCAGCGTCGAAGGCGCAGGCCCCGGCCCGGAAGGCAATGTCACCAAACTCAAGCTCGCCGAGCACATGATCGAGGGCGCGGCGATCTCGGCAGCGCTGTTGGGCCCCGACATAGCACTGATGGACGGGCCGGGTGCGCTGGCCGGACGAATGGTGATGGGTGCCCGGGGCATGGCGATCGCGGGCGGCACCTCAGAGGTGACCCGCAACCAGATCGCCGAGCGGATTCTCGGCATGCCCCGCGACCCACTGATCAACTGACCCCCGCCCCTTTTCCCCGCGAGCGTGCATGTCTGTTCAGCGGCACGCCGCGCGGAGTGGCATTCTGCGCACGCTCGCGCAGCTAGGCGGGGGCGAACAACGGTGCTCCGCCGGCGCCTTTCTCGGACCGGATAGCGACCGGCATTCCGCAAGCCACCGACTCTGGTTCGCAGCCAACGATATTGGCGGCCACCCGCAGCCCACTCTGCTCGCTGAGTTCGACCAGCGCGATGACATACGGCGTGGGCACGTCGGGGTTGTACGGGTGGTAGTTGACCGTGTAGGTGAATACGGTGCCGTGTCCGGACACCGGCCGTGCCATCAGCGCCGCCCCACAGTCGCGGCAGTCGCCGGTAGCGGGATGCACCCACCGCGCACACGCGGCGCAGTGCTCGATCAGCAGCTCGGCGGACACCAGCAATACAGTACACTCTATTAGTTCGGTGTACGCCTATGGACGGTGCAGATGAGCTACTTCGAGAAAAGCGCGATCGTGTCCGGCATCGGTATTTCGCGAATCGGCCGCCGCACCGGCATCCCGGGGCTGGAGCTGACCATGCAGGCGGTGCGGGCCGCGATCGACGACGCCGGCCTGTTGCCTGGCGACATCGACGGCATAGCCACCCTGGGTGACACTCTGCCCGCCGAGGTCACCGCAGAACTCCAGATCGACGCCGCCGACTGCGGATCCGGATTCGGCACCGGCGGCCTGCTGAGCCCGGTGATGTCGGCGTGCCGTGCCGTCGCCGAACGGCGCGCCCGGCACGTGGTGGTCTACCGGACCATCCAAATGCTGGGCGGCACGGTGCCGGTCAAGCAGGACGAGAACGCGCCGGCCCCGCCGCTTGCGCGCATGTTCGAAACACCCGAGGGCGAACCGCGTCCCGCCGTCGGGGCAATGGATGACATCACCGACCTTGTTGCCGCACAGGCCTATTCCGCCGCGAATTGGCTGGCGCTGAACTGCCGTCGGCACATGGAACTGTATGGCACCAGCAAGGAGCAGCTGGGCTGGGTCGCGCTGAACGGGCGGCGTAACGCGGCCCTGAATCCCCTTGCGGTATACCGCGACCCGATGACGATGGCCGATTATCTGGGTGCCCGTCCGGTGTCGACACCGTTCGGGTTGCTGGATTGCGATGTGCCCATTGACGGTTCCATCGCGGTGGTGGTGTCGCACGCGGAGTATGCGACCGACTGCCCACACCGCGCGGTACGAGTCGAAGCGATCGGCGGGTCCGACGGCGCCGGCGGCTGGTTTCACCGCACGGACTATCCGAAGATGGCGATGTCGGATGCCGCGGCGCAGATGTGGTCGCGCACCGAATACACCCCCGCCGACCTCGACATCGCGCAGTTGTACGACGGGTTCACGTTTCTCACCATCGCCTGGCTGGAAGCCCTTGGCATATGTGGCGACGGCGAGGCCGGCCCGTTCGTCGAGGGCGGTGCGCGAATCGCCCGCGAGGGTGAGCTACCGCTGAACACCTATGGCGGTCAGCTCTCGGCCGGGCGCATGCACGGGTATTGGGCGCTGCACGAAGGCTGCCTGCAGCTGCGCGGCGAGGCGGGGGAGCGGCAGGTGACCCAGCGCCCGGAGGTCGGCGTGGTGTCCGTCGGCGGTGGTCCGGTCGCAGGATGCCTGCTGCTCACGTGCTGACGCGCCGATGAGCACGGACAAACGTGCGGCAAAGATCGCCCGCCGCATCGAGGCGGACATCGTGCGGCGCGGCTGGCCGATCGGAACCTCGCTGGGCACCGAACCCGCTCTGCAACAACGTTATTCGGTGAGTCGATCGGTCCTGCGCGAGGCCATTCGTCTCGTCGAGCACCATCAGGTCGCCCGGATGCGCCGGGGACCCAACGGCGGATTGTTCGTCTGCGAGCCCGATGCCGGTCCGGCGACCCGCGCGGTCGTTATCTATCTGGAATACCTGGGCACCACCCTGGACGACCTGCTCAACGCGCGTCTGGTGCTCGAGCCGTTGGCAGCTTCCCTTGCCGCACAACACATCGACGAAGCCGGCATTGACCGGCTGCGCGCGGTGTTGCACGCCGAACGGCAGTGGAAACCGGGCCTGCCGGCACTGCGCGACGAGTTTCACCTCACGCTCGCCGGGCAGTCGAAAAACCCGGTGCTGGCGCTGTTCATCGACGTCTTGATGAGGCTCACCAAGCGATACGTGCGCAAGTCGCGAACCGCCTCGGCAGACGAGGCCATCGAGGCCGTCGACCATATGCGCGACGACCACGCCGAGATCGTCGCCGCCGTCACCGCCGGCGACACCGCGCGCGCCAAGACACTCACCGAGCGACATGTCGAAGCAGTCACCGTCTGGCTGCAGCGCCACCAGCGCGGCGACCAAGCGGGGCGGCTGCCGCGCCGGCTGCGGCGGCCCGACATCGAGGCACCGCAAGGCAAACTCGCCGAGGTGCTGGCGGCCACGATCGGCGACGATATCGCCGCCGACGGCTGGCAGGTGGGCTCGGTCTTCGGCACTGAAACCGCACTGCTGCAGCGCTATGGGGTGAGCCGCTCGGTGCTGCGGGAAGCGGTGCGGCTACTCGAATATCACGCGGTCGCCCAGATGCGTCGGGGGCCCGGCGGCGGGCTGATCGTCGCGACGCCGAAGGCGCAGGCCAGCATCGACACCATTGCCCTGTATCTGCAATATCGCAAGCCGAGCCGCGAAGACCTGCGCTGTGTCCGCGATGCAATCGAGATCGACAACGTTGCGAAAGTAGTCAAACGCCGCACCGACCCTGAGGTCGCGGCCTTCCTCCATTCGAATAGGCCCGCACTCGACACCGCTACAGACGACGTCCGCACCGCCGCGGTCGAGGAATTTCGCTTCCACGTCGGGCTGGCGGAATTGGCCGGCAATGCGCTGCTCGACCTTTTCTTGCGGATAATTGTCGAGCTGTTTCGCCGGCACTGGTCCAGCACCGGGCAAGATTTGCCGACCTGGTCCGACGTCGTCGCTGTGGAGCACGCTCACCTGCGGATTCTCGAGGCGATCGGCCGTGGCGACGACAGTTTGGCCCGCTACCGCATCCGTCGTCATCTTGACGCCGCCGCATCCTGGTGGCTGTGAAATTGTGATCCACCCGAATTGCGGCGGCGCGCATGGCTAACGCGCGACGTGGGTATGTAGATACGCAAGTGCTTGGCCGATCCAGCAGGGGGTCGGCACATCGACGTAGCGGGGGCGTTAGATGACCACGATCACCGAGACGGAGCAACGTGGCTTCGTCCACTCGGCGCTGTTCTATCACTCCCAACGCGAGTATCTGGACTTCGTCGTGCGGTTCGTTGCCGACGGCTTCGCCGTGGACGAGCCGGTCCTGGTTGCCGTGCCCGGCGAGCGGCTGGCCCTGCTTCGTCCGGAGCTGAATGCAGCGCGCGCTGGGTCTACGGCGGAGCTGCGGATTGTCGATATCAGCGAGGCAGCTCGCAATCCGAGCCGATTTCTGGCGATGGAAAGCGCATTTGCCGCCAAATACGGCGATCAGCGGGTGCGAATCGTCAGCCAGCTAGTGTGGCCAGGACGTAGCGCCGACGAATGTCTGGCCTGCGTCCAGCACGAGGCGTTGATCAACGGAGCCTTCGAAAATCAGAACGTAATCGGGTTGTGCCTCTATGACGCTGAGCGGTTAGACGAAGAGGTACTGGCCGAGGCCCGCAGGACGCACCCCTTGTTGTGGAAGTGCGGCGCGGCGTATCACAGCGCCGAGTATGCGCCGCAGGACGCGTTGGCGCGCTGCAACCGGCCTTTGCCGCCGAATCCGGGAGCCGTCACCTACACCGTGCGCAAGAGCACAGACCTGCGGCCCGCCCGGTCCTTCGCCGTCGACTACGCCGGCTGGGTCGGGCTGTCACAAGACGGCATAGACGACTTGCAGATGATTGCCACCGAGTTGGCCACCAACAGCCTGCAGTACACCGGCGGGGCGTGTCAGTTGGCCTTTTGGCGCCACGACGATCACCTGGTCTGCGAGGCCCGCGACCAGGGACGGCTCGACAATCCGCTGGTGGGTCGGCAGGACCCGGGCCCCAGTGGCACGGCAAGTCGCGGCTTGTTCCTGGTCAACGCCATGGCCGACTTGGTGCGTACCCACACCACGGCAAACGGAACGACGATCCAGGCCTACCTTCGGCTGAGCCCGTCGCGCTAGGGCACGGTGGGAGCCGGGCCGGCTGCCGGCTAGCTCGGCACTTCCGGTTGTGCCGGAACCACTGGCACTCTTTCCACCGGTGCCGGGGAGTTGAGGTTGTCCTTGCAGCCGGCGGCCGCTAGCCCGTACACAGCGAACAACAAAGCCGCGATCAGAGTGAAGAACTTGCTCCTCGCCCTCATATTTGGTGCCTTTCTCGCGTTGCCGAATTTTGTCGAGCCGCCGGGGACCGGCCGAGAGTTCGGCCACCCGATGCGCTTGGTGCGCAGTGGTCCCCGGCGGACTCGCCCCCGACGTTTGTGGGCTGAGTGCCGGCGTGCGCTCAGCCGCTGGTGCCGACCCCGCCGTTCACGGTGGACGACGCGCCGCCTTCGGCTGCGCAGCCCGCCGACAGCAACGCGAATGTCGCAGCCAGCACTGCTACGACCGTCCGAAGCACCTGCATTTTTTTGCTGGTTTTCCTCGCCCCCATAGATCGCGCCTTTCTCGCTTGACCACACCAATAACCGGTGATTACCACCGTCTTCGGATGTTATCGCCGTCACACCTTGCGATGAGCCGTTTTCGCACTAAAAGGGGCGCTTCATCAGCGGGCGGAGGGTCCCCAGCAGCCCGCAGGTCAAAAGCGGAAAAGGAACTTGCGTGGCCGAAGCGCGGGGTCTAATGTCACCGCTCGTGCGTCTTGTCAAGCGTGCCGTAGTAGCCAGCACCCGCAGCGGGGTCTGATCCAGACCGACCCCCCGCTGTGGGTCGGAAGCTACTACCGTCGGTCGCCTTGCTGACCAGAGAAGACCGACGCAATGACATCTCCGTTCCAAGATTCCTGCCCGACTGCCGCCGCCGCCACGTGGTTCGGCGGCCACTTCGGCTGCCCATTGCCGCGCGGGCTACGCGAACAAGCCGGCGCCATGTCGTGGGAGAACTTCGCGGCGACCTATGCCCCCAACAGCGGTCCGCTTCGGCTGGGGCACTGGGCGTGCACCGATACCGCGCGGCCGGCCGGCCGGATCGGGCCGCAGGTTCGCAACTTCCGTGCGATGATCGCCGACGGCGATCGCATCAGCACATCGAACGCCGCCGCCAGCGGACCGGTCGCGGCGCTCACCGCGATGCTGCATGAGCGCGGGATCTCGGTGGAAACACTGCGGTTTCACCAGATGAGATCGACGGAATACACCGCCACCTTCGTCTGCGGTACCAATGGCATTCGCTCGGAATGGGCAATGGGCTGGGCCGATGACCCTACTCAATCCGCCCTGCGTGCGGTGATCGCGTGCGCAAACCGGCTGATCGCCTGAGTTCTCGGCGCAGCTACAGCGGCCGCAAAACGATCGGCATGCCGTCCATGGGCACCGGCATGCCGCCGTAGTCCCAGCGCGGGTGGTAGTCGGGTGCGGGCAGTTCCAGGCGGTAGCGGCGCAGCAGCCGGTGCATGATCGTTTTGACCTCCAGCTGCCCGAATACCATGCCGATGCACTTGTGTGCCCCGCCGCCGAACGGGGTGAACGCATAGCGGTGGCGCTTATGTTCGTTGCGGGGCTCGGTGAATCGCTCTGGGTCGAATGTCATTGGGTCGGTCCAGAATTCGGGCAGGCGATGGTTGAGCCCGGGGTAGGCGATCACGTTGGTGCCCTCGGGTATGTAGTAGCCCAACAACTCGGTGTCGCGCACGGTTTGGCGCATGGCCCACTGCACCGGGGTGACGAGCCGGATCGATTCGTTGAGCACCAAGTCGAGCGATTCGAGCTTTTCCAGCGACTCGATGTCCAGGGGTCCGTCGCCGAGCCGGGCCGATTCGTCGCGGCAGCGCTCCTGCCATTCCGGGTGGGCGGCCAGCTGGTAGGTCATGGTCGTGGCCGTCGACGTGGAGGTGTCGTGGGCGGCCATCATTACGAAGATCATGTGGTTGACGATGTCGTCGTCGGAGAAGCGGTTGCCGTCCTCGTCCTCGGTGTGACACAGCACGGTCAGCAGGTCGTTGCCCTCTTTGCCGCGGCGTTCTTTGACGCGTTCCTGGAAGTAGCTCTCCAGCAGGTGCCGAGCTTTGAGCCCGCGCCACCAGGTGAACGGGGGCACGCTGGTGCGAATGATTGCGTTGCCGGCGCGCGTGGTGGTGGTGAAGGCCTTGTTGACCTTGGTGACCAGTTCGTGGTCGGTGCCGGGTTGGTGGCCCATGAACACCATCGAGGCGATGTCGAGGGTGAGCTCTTTCATTGCCGGGTACAGCAGGAAGCGGGCGTCGTTGGTCACCCAGTCGTTAGCCGTCACCAGCGAGACGACGTGGTCGATGTGTTCGACGTAGCCGGCCAGCCGGGTCCGGACGAAGGCCTCTTGCATGATGCGCCGGTGAAACATGTGTTCTTCGAAATCCAGCAGCATCAGTCCGCGGTGGAAGAAGGGTCCGATCACCGGCACCCAGCCCTGTTGTGAGTAGTCCTTGTTGCGGTTGGAGTAGAGCGCCTGCGCGGCGTCGGGGCCCAGCGCTACGACGGACGGCAGAATTGGCGAGTCCGCGAAGAGGATCGGCCCCTTGGTTTCGTAGAGAAACATCAGGTAGTCCGGGCCGCCGCGCAGCATTTCGATGAAGTGACCCAAGATCGGCAGACCGGCGTCGCCGAGAACCGGCTTGAGGTCGCTGCCCGGGGGCGGGTCGGCCAGCGTCGTTTCCGGGAACTGGGTGTGGCGCAGCGTGTGTTCGACGAATCCCATGCCCGGGAAGTTGTTGAACGATGGCGTGAGCCGGCGCCTGGCTTGGTCAAGTAGGTACGCCGGGGTGCTGATCGTCGCCATTGACGCTCCTTTGGCAATTATGGCAGCCGTCACATGCAGTCTTGAGATGTTTTTGACGCCTGTCAAGTTTGCTTTTGCCATGCTGTGGTGCAAGGTCTTTAGGGTGAGTACCCCGCATGATATGCGTGAAGCCACCGCGCCCGACCAGTCAGCGCCGGCCACCACACGGCGCGGTGACAAGCAGCGTCAGGCGATCCTGCGCGCGGTGCGTGAACTGCTGCAGGAGAAGCCGTTCTCGGAGTTGTCGGTCAGCACGATCAGCCTTCGGGCCGGAGTCGCGCGATCGGGCTTCTACTTCTATTTCGATTCCAAGTACTCAGTACTCGCCCAGATCCTGGCCGAGGCCGCTGAGGAACTCGAGGAGCTCACCCAGTACTTCGCGCCCCGCCAGCCGGGCGAGTCGCCCGAGGAGTTTGCCAAGCGCATGGTGGGCAGTGCGGTCGCGGTATATGCGAACAATGACCCGGTGATGACGGCCTGCAATGTCGCCCGTCACAGCGATGTGGAGATACGCGATCTACTCGATCAGCAGTTTGAGATTGTGCTGCGCGAGATCGTCGGCGTGGTCGAGGCCGAGATGAAGGCGGGGACCGCGCGCCCGATCAGCGCGGATCTGCCGACGCTGATCCGCACCCTGGCGGCGACCACCGCGCTGATGCTGACCGGTGACCCGCTTTTCGCCGGCCGCGACGATGACGTGCAGCGCCGGGTACGGGTGCTCGAACAGCTGTGGCTCACCGCGTTGTGGGGCGGCACCGGCCACTAGCGCAGGTTGCGTCTGAGGGCCAAATCGGCCCGTTGTTGCCGCCGGTATCGTCACGAGCATGGCGCAGACGGCATCCGGGCGGTACTTCGCGGGCAAACGTTGCTTCATCACCGGTGCGGCCAGTGGCATCGGGCGGGCCACCGCGTTGCGGCTCGCCGCACAGGGCGCCGAACTCTATCTGACTGATCGCGACTTCGACGGATTGGCGCAAACCGTCTCCGACGCCCGCTCATTGGGTGCGCAGGTACCGCAGCATCGGGTACTGGATATCTCCGATTACGACGAGGTGGCGGGCTTCGCCGCCGACATCCACGCCGGCCATCCCAGCATGGATGTGGTGATGAACATTGCCGGTGTCTCGGCATGGGGGACCGTCGACCGGCTCACCCATGATCAGTGGAGCAAGATGGTCGCGATCAATCTGATGGGTCCGATCCACGTCATCGAGACGTTCGTCCCGCCGATGGTGGCAGCGGGTCGGGGCGGGCATGTGGTCAACGTGTCGTCGGCGGCCGGCCTGGTTGCGCTGCCGTGGCACGCGGCCTACAGCGCCAGCAAGTACGGATTGCGGGGACTCTCGGAGGTGCTGCGTTTCGATTTGGCCCGCCACCGCATCGGGGTTTCGGTTGTGGTGCCGGGTGCGGTGAAGACCCCACTGGTCAATACCGTGGAGATCGCGGGCGTGGACCGTGAGGACCCCAGCGTCAGCCGGTGGGTCGAGCGCTTCAGCGGTCATGCCGTGTCACCGGAGAAGGCCGCCGAGAAGATATTGGCCGGGGTCGCCAAGAACAGATACCTCGTCTACACCTCGGCCGATATTCGGGCGCTGTATGCCTTCAAGCGGCTCGCGTGGTGGCCTTACAGCGTCGCGATGCGCCAGGTGAACGTGTTCTTCACCCGCGCGCTTCGGCCCCGTCCGGTGCCGCGCTGAGGCTGGGCATCTCCAGTTCCAGTCGCACCCCGAGCAGCCGGATCGGGCGGTCCAGGTCGAATAGATCCAGGATGCGCAGCGCGGCGGTGGTGATCACCTTGGCATCGGTGGTCGGCGTATCCAGCTTGCGGATCTTGGTGCGGGTGTAGAACGTCGCGGTGCGCACGGTCACCGCGACGCGGGTGACGATTCGCTCCGAGGCCAGCACGTCGGCCAGCGCGCGCTGGGCCAATTCGGTTATCGCCGAATCCATTTCGGTTCGCTCGGTGAGGTCGTGCGCAAAGGTGACGACGTGGCTGCGAGAGCGCGGAACCCATGGTTCGGCGCTCACCTGGCTGTCGCCGCCGCCCTTGGCGAGCAGCAGCAGCCACAGCCCGGTGCGCGCGCCGAAGGTGGATGTCAAGAGCTCTCCATCGGCGTACGCAAGCTGGCCGACGGTGGTTATCTCAAGTGCGGCAAGTTTTTTGGCCGTCTTGGGGCCGACGCCCCACAGCGCGTCGACCGGCCGATCGGCCATCAGCGTCATCCAATTCTCGTCGGTCAGGGTGAATATCCCGGCGGGCTTGGCAAAGCCGGTGGCCACCTTGGCGCGCTGCTTGTTGTCGCTGATACCGACCGAGCAGGACAGGCCCGTTTCCGACGACACCACGGCGCGGATCTGTCCGGCGAGCTCGGCCGGATCCCCAGCCGCCAACCCGACATAGGCCTCGTCCCAGCCCCACACCTCGAGCGGGTGTCCCAGGTCGCGCAATAACCCCATCACCTGTTCGGACGCCGCGTCGTAGGCCGCCGGATCCGACGGCAGAAACGTCGCTCCGGGGCAACGGCGCGCGGCGGTGCGCAGCGGCATGCCGGCGTGCACCCCGAATTCGCGGGCCTCATAGGAGGCACACGTGACGACCTTGCGGGGCTCGGTCGGATCGCCATTGCCGCCGACGATGACCGGCCCTCCGACGAGGTCGGGGCGGCGGCGCAGTTCGACCGATGCCAGGAACTGGTCGAGGTCGATGTGCAGAATCCAGTGGGGCATCGGCGTCTGTCACCGTCCACAGAGTTTGCGCGCCAGGCTCTCCCATGCGTCGCCCAACGATTCGAGCGTGTGGCCGTTGGCGAGTTGATGCTCTACGTAGTCGGCGTCGAGCAGCGCCAGCAGCGCATCGGTCTGAACATCGAGATCGCCGGTGGTCTCAGCCGATTGCAGCAGCACCCGAACATGGGTGCGCTGCACTGCGGCCGGTGGGCCGTGCCTGGTCAGCGGATCGCGGCTGGCTTCGGAGAGCAGCTCGTGATGGGCGTGGACGAAGCAGATCCGTTCCCGGCCGAAGGCGACCAGCCGAACCAGTGGCGGCGCGTCGGGGCCAAGTGGCGGCGGACCGAACAGAAAGGCCCGCTGGCTGGCCAGCTCGTCCTCGTCGAGCAGCACCATCATCAGGCCGGCGCGGCTGCCGAAGCGGCGGAAAAGGGTGCCCTTGCCGACGCCGGCGGCGGTGGCGATGTCGTCCATGGTGACCGCGTCCGCGCCGCGTTTGGCCACCAGACTGCGCGCGGCGTCCAGCAGCAGGGCCCGATTGCGGGCGGCGTCGCCCCGTTCCGGCGGGGGCTGTTGCGGCGCGGATACGGGCAATTCGACACCGCTCATTCCTGCACTTTAACTCGACTGGAATAAAGCGGACTGCAGTCCGGTTTGCTCGTGCAAGGATGTAGACCAGAAACCGAAGGGAACCGGACAGTGGCAGAGAACATCAAGGTGCTGGCGTTAGTGGGTAGCCTGCGCGCCGCGTCGATCAACCGTCAGATCGCCGAGCTGGCAGCGGCCGTAGCGCCCGACGGCGTAACCGTCTCGGTCTTCGACGGGCTGGCCGAGCTGCCGTTCTACAACGAAGACCTCGACGATGCGATGAACAGTGCCCTCGAGCGGGCGCCCGGTCCGGTGGCCGCCTTGCGGGCCGCGGCGGCCGAGGCCGACGCCGCCCTGGTGGTAACCCCGGAGTACAACGGGAGCATCCCGGCGGTCGTCAAGAACGCCATCGACTGGTTGTCGCGGCCCTTCGGCAACGGCGCGCTGAAAGACAAGCCACTGGCCGTGATCGGCGGATCCCTGGGCCAGTACGGCGGGGTGTGGGCGCATGACGAGACGCGCAAGTCGTTCGGCATCGCCGGCGCGCGGGTGGTCGGGGCGATCAAACTGTCGGTTGCGTTCAAGACCCTGGAAGGAAAGGCCCCGGCGGAGCATGCCGAGCTGTCGGCGAATGTGCGCGACGTGGTCGGCAAGCTCACCGCCGAAGTCGGCTGATAGCAGCTGGACAAGCCGTCAGCGATTCGCTGGCGGCTTTGCTGGCTTTCAGATAAAGCGCTGGTTGCGCCGATCTTGGCCGGTCTTGTCGGAGGCTGCTGCTATACCTGGCGGCATGAATACCACGATTGGCGGTTGTGATCTGCGACACGCCGGCGACACGCCCGAGACAGGCTTACGACCTGGGAATTTCAAGAATGTTTTTTCGAACATCTTGTATCCCTTCGTGTTGTCACCCCCCAGGTGTAGTGTTTCGGGAGCCGGCAGGTCCCAGGTTCACCAGCTCCCATCAGGTTCGCGGGGGTCGATGAACTTCCCGGAATCGGCATCGCCAGGTCGATCGACATGGCCGCCGCGGAACGGGAATCTTGGGGCTTGACGGAGCGCTGAAGCTAGTGCAGATCTTCCGAGCGAGTAGTTGCCAGTCTGTCAAGTCCCCCACTTCCGCAAAGGAGCGGCAATGAGCATCACTGTGTACTCCAAGCCCGCATGCGTGCAGTGCACCGCCACCTACAAGGCCCTAGACAAGCAGGGCATCAATTACCAGAAGGTTGACATCAGCCTCGACACCGAGGCGCGGGACTACGTGATGGCGTTGGGTTATCTGCAGGCTCCGGTCGTGGTGGCCGAGAACGACCACTGGTCGGGCTTCCGTCCCGACCGGATCAAGGCGCTCGCCGGGGCCGCGCTCACCGCGTAGCCCGGCTCAGGATTGGTAGAGAGATAGACAAGGAGGTTGCGGTGCCATGGAGAGCGAAAAGCGCAACCTGGTCTATTTCTCTTCGGTGTCGGAGAACACCCACCGCTTCGTGCAGAAGCTGGGTGTTCCCGCCACGCGGATACCGCTGCACGGGCGGATAGAGGTCGACGAACCGTACGTGCTGGTGCTACCCACGTACGGCGGCGGCAAGGCCACTCCTGACATCAACAACGGCGGCTATGTCCCCAAGCAGGTCATCGCCTTTCTGAACAACGAGCACAACCGGTCGTTGATCCGGGGCGTCATCGCCGCGGGCAACAACAACTTCGGTGCCGAATTCGCCTACGCGGGCAACGTGATTTCCCGCAAATGTGGCGTTCCCTATCTTTACCGTTTCGAACTTATGGGCACTCCGGACGACGTGGACGCCGTTCGCGCAGGTCTCGCTGAATTCTGGAAGGAACAGACGTGTCACCAACCGTCACTGCAGAGCCTGTAGCCGCCACCACGCACGCGGTGGCCGAGGAGACGGACTACCACGCGCTGAATGCGATGCTGAACCTGTACGACAAGGACGGCAAGATTCAGTTCGACAAGGATGTGCTCGCCGCGCGGCAGTATTTCCTCGAGCACGTCAACCAGAACACGGTCTTCTTTCACAATCAGGACGAGAAGCTCGACTACCTGATCCGGGAAAACTATTACGAGCGTGAGGTTCTCGACCAGTACTCGCGCAACTTCGTCAAGACGCTGCTGGACCGGGCGTACGCCAAAAAGTTCCGGTTTCCGACGTTTCTGGGGGCGTTCAAGTACTACACCTCCTACACGCTGAAAACCTTCGACGGGAAGCGCTACCTCGAGCGCTTCGAGGACCGTGTCGTGATGGTGGCGCTCACCTTGGCGGCCGGCGACACCGGCCTGGCGGAGAAGCTCGTCGACGAGATCATCGAGGGCCGTTTTCAGCCGGCCACCCCAACGTTTCTGAACTCGGGCAAGAAGCAGCGCGGCGAGCCGGTGAGCTGCTTTCTGCTGCGCATCGAGGACAACATGGAGTCGATCGGGCGGTCGATCAACTCCGCGCTGCAGCTGTCTAAGCGCGGTGGGGGAGTCGCCTTGCTGCTGAGCAACATTCGTGAGCACGGTGCGCCGATCAAGAACATCGAGAATCAGTCTTCGGGTGTCATTCCGATCATGAAGCTGCTAGAGGACTCGTTCTCCTACGCCAACCAGCTGGGTGCGCGGCAGGGCGCCGGCGCGGTGTACCTCAATGCGCACCACCCCGACATCTACCGCTTCCTGGACACCAAGCGAGAGAACGCCGACGAGAAGATCCGGATCAAGACGCTGAGCCTGGGAGTGGTGATCCCCGACATCACCTTCGAGCTCGCCAAGCGCAACGACGACATGTACTTGTTCTCGCCGTATGACGTGGAGCGGGTGTATGGCGTTGCCTTCGCGGACATCTCGGTCACCGAGAAGTACTACGAGATGGTGGACGACGCGCGGATCCGCAAAACCAAGATCAAGGCGCGGGAGTTCTTCCAGACGCTGGCCGAGCTGCAGTTCGAGTCGGGCTACCCCTACATCATGTTCGAGGACACGGTCAATCGCGCTAACCCCATCGAAGGCAAGATCACGCACTCGAATCTGTGCTCGGAGATCCTGCAGGTGTCCACGCCGTCGCTGTTCAACGAAGACCTGTCGTATGCCAAAGTGGGCAAAGACATTTCGTGCAACCTGGGTTCGCTGAACATCGCCAAGACGATGGACTCGCCGGACTTCGCCCAGACGATCGAGGTGGCCATCCGCGCGCTGACCGCGGTGAGCGACCAAACGCACATCACCTCGGTGCCCTCGATTGAGCAGGGCAACAACAACTCCCACGCGATCGGGCTGGGGCAGATGAACCTGCATGGGTACCTGGCCCGGGAAGGCGTCTTCTACGGTTCCGAAGAAGGCATCGACTTCACCAACATCTACTTCTATTCGGTGCTCTATCACGCACTGCGCGCCTCGAACCGCATCGCGATAGAAAGAGGTACGCGGTTTGTTGGCTTCGAGCGGTCCAAGTACGCGTCGGGAGAGTTCTTCGACAAATACATCGAGCAGGTCTGGGAGCCTCAGACCGACAAGGTGCGCCAGCTGTTCGCCGACGCGGAAATCCGGATTCCCACACAAGACGACTGGAAGCGGCTGAAGGAATCCGTACAGACGCACGGCATCTACAACCAAAACCTGCAGGCCGTGCCGCCGACTGGGTCGATCTCCTACATCAACCACTCGACGTCGTCGATCCACCCGATCGTGTCAAGGGTCGAGATCCGCAAGGAGGGCAAGATCGGGCGGGTCTACTACCCGGCGCCCTACATGACCAACGACAACCTGGAGTACTACCAGGACGCCTACGAGATCGGTTACGAGAAGATCATCGACACCTACGCCGCGGCCACTCAGCATGTGGACCAAGGGCTTTCGCTGACGTTGTTCTTCAAGGACACCGCCACCACCCGCGACGTGAACAAGGCGCAGATCTACGCCTGGCGCAAGGGAATCAAGACGCTGTATTACATCCGGCTGCGTCAGATGGCTTTGGAAGGCACTGAGGTCGAGGGCTGCGTGTCCTGCATGCTGTGACGTCGTGTCACTCGATAACGCGATAGCGCAGATGCGCTAGGCCCGGGGCCTGAAGCACACGAATCAGTTCGAGTTGTGGCTGACCGTGCGCAAAGCCGTCGAGTAGGCGCTCGCCGGATCCCAGGATTGCGAATCACCCCATTCGCCGCGAACGGGGCCGAACATGTTGCGGCCCGTTATTGTTTGGCCATCCCGTCGAGCATGTCCGAGAGCACCCGCCGGTTCACCGGATGATCCTTGGCGGGACCCAGATGCCAATCGCGCAGGGCTCTGCCGCCAATACCGAGCGGTTCATCTTCGCTTTGGTCGGGCCCCGCAAGATAGCCGTCGGCGGAGATCGACATCGAGAGATTGGTTCTAGGCATACGGACTCCGACTCCGGTGCGCAGGAAAACTCACCGGTGGGCGCGCCGAGTGTGAGCCGGGCGACGGCTCGACGGCGTGTCGCGTCGTCAGATTCACACTCGGTGGGGCGCCCAGCGCCCGGTCTGCCCAGGTCAGCCGGTGCCGCGCGGTAAGGTGCTTGACGTGGTGAGAATTCCCCGGCCGCCGCACCCGAGCGTGAAGCCCGGAGTCAAGGTCGACGCGCGCAGCGAACGCTGGCGCGAACACCGTAAGAAGGTGCGCAACGAAATCGTCGATGCGGCCTTCCGGGCCATCGACCGTCTCGGCCCAGAGCTGAGCGTGCGCGAAATCGCCGAAGAGGCCGGCACCGCCAAGCCGAAGATCTACCGTCATTTCGCCGACAAATCCGATCTGTTCGTGGCGATCGGGGAACGTCTGCGCGACATGTTGTGGGCCGCGATCTTCCCGTCGATCAACCTGGCCACCGACTCGGCCCGCGAGGTGATCCGGCGCAGCGTCGAGGAGTACGTCATCCTCGTCGACCAGCATCCCAACGTGCTGCGGGTCTTCATTCAGGGCCGCTCGGCAAAGCAGTCCGAGGCGACGGTTCGCACCCTCAACGAGGGCCGCGAAATCACCCTGACCTTTGCCGAGTTGTTCAACAACGAAATGCGCGAGATGGACCTCGATCGCGCGGCGCTTGAACTTGCCGCACACAGCGCCTTCGGGGCGGCCGCGTCGGCCACCGAGTGGTGGCTGGGCCCGGAGCCCGCCAGCCCGCGCCGGATGTCGCGCGAGCAGTTCGTTGCTCACCTGACGACGATCATGATGGGCGTCATTGTCGGCACCGCCGAGACGCTCGGCATCGCCATGGACCCCGAGCGGCCCATTCACGACGCGGTGCCAAGCAATCCTGCGGTGAGCTGAATCCCGGAGCCGTTGACATCACCGCGGTGATCGATAACACTCAGTTGTATCCGATACCCTGGGTACTGGGTATTTGCGTTCACTGAGGCGCCCATCGCCGCGCCAACTCACAACAGGAAAGACCACCCACCATGACCGACGTCGTGAGCCCGGCTACTGAAGCCGCAGCGAATCAAGGCGACAAATCCCCCGTACACACTCGTGCCGTCATCATCGGGACCGGATTCTCCGGTTTGGGTATGGCCATTGCGCTGCAAAAGCTGGGTTTCTCCGGCTCCGATTTCGTGATCCTCGAGAAGGCCGACGACATTGGTGGCACCTGGCGCGACAACAGCTATCCCGGCTGCGCCTGTGACATCCCGTCGCACCTGTACTCGTTCTCGTTCGAGCCCAAGCCGGACTGGAAGAACCCGTTCTCCTTCCAGCCCGAAATCTGGGACTACCTCAAGGGAGTCACCGAGAAATACGGGCTGCGCCGTTACATCGAGTTCAACTCCCTAGTCGATCGCGCCTACTGGGACGACGACGAATACCGCTGGCACGTGTTCACCGTCGACGGTCGTGAATATGTCGCCCAGTTCCTGGTGTCGGGGGCCGGTGCGCTGCACGTTCCGTCCTTCCCCGACATCGAGGGCCGCGACGAATTTTCCGGTCCCGCTTTCCATTCCGCGGAATGGGACCACAGCGTCGACCTGACCGGCAAGCGAGTGGCGATCATCGGCACCGGCGCGAGCGCGATCCAGATCGTGCCCGAAATCGTCGGGCAGGTAGCCGAACTGCAGCTCTACCAGCGCACACCGCCGTGGGTGGTGCCGCGTTCCAATCCCGAAATCCCGGTCGCGCTGCGTCGGGCCATGGAGAACGTGCCGGGGCTGCGCGCATTGGTGCGGCTGGGCATTTACTGGGCGCAGGAGGCACTTGCTTTTGGCATGACCAAGCGGCCCAACGCGCTGAAATTCATTGAGGGCTACTGCAAGCTGAACATTCGGCGCTCGGTCAAGGATCGCGAGCTGCGCCGCAAGCTGACCCCGAAGTACCGCATCGGCTGCAAGCGAATCCTGAACTCCTCCACCTATTACGGCGCCGTCGCCGACCCGAAAACCAAGCTGATCACCGAGGGCATCAGCCGGATCACTCGCGACGGGATCGTCACCGCCGACGGCGTCGAACACCAGGCGGACGTGATCGTCTACGCCACCGGCTTCCACGTCACCGACTCCTACACTTACGTCCAGATCAAGGGCGAGCACGGCGAGGACCTGGTGGACCGGTGGAACCGCGAGGGCATCGGTGCTCACCGCGGCATCACCGTCGCCAACATGCCCAACCTGTTCTTCCTGCTGGGCCCCAACACCGGGCTGGGCCATAACTCGGTGGTGTTCATGATCGAATCGCAGATCCGCTATGTCGCCGACGCGATCGCCAAGTGCGACAAGTTCGGCGCGCAGGCGCTGGCCCCTACCCGCGAGGCGCAGGATCGCTTCAACGAGGAGTTGCAGCGCAAGCTGTCCCACTCGGTGTGGAACAGCGGCGGCTGCAGCAGTTGGTATCTCGACGAGCATGGCAAGAACACCGTGCTGTGGGGCGGCTACACCTGGCAGTACTGGCGGGAAACTCGAAAGGGCAATCTCGACGAGTATCAGTTGCTCGGGTTGGGCGAGGGCTCACGCTCCAACCGCCGGAGGGCGACCGCCTAAGTAGTTCCGCGAAGGCTTTCGCCGCCGCATCCACGCCGGCCTCGTCGCCGGTGGCCACGAGATCGAGCAGCAGACCGCGGGTGACGGCCAGTCCCAGCCTGGCCATCGCCGGATCGAAGGCGTCGCCGGCGACTGCCTCGACCTCGGCCAGCCAGCCGTTGACGGCACCGGGAACCATGCGGTCAAAGGGCCTTTCGCCCTGGGCGGCGCGGGCGTAGCACTCGAAGAAGAGCCGCTCCAGCCGGCGTAGCTCGCGCCGCCGGACGTCGGCCCACATCGCGGCGAAGCCTTCTGCTGGGCTCGTCGGCAATTCGGTAAGCAGGCTCATCTGGCGGCGCTCGACCTCCTCGACGATCGCCACGAGCAGATCCTCGCGAGACCCGAAGTGGTGCAACAACATCCGATGGCTGGTGCCCACCGCGCCGGCCACATCGCGCAGTGACCGCTCGCCCACGCCGCCCGCGGCGAACTCCTCGACGAGCGCGTCGAGGAGGGACCGGCGCCGCTCTAGGTCAGGAGTGCGCGCCATTGGCGCGGCTGAGCTGCTCAGACCGGGCCTTGAGGCCGTGGGCTTCGAGTTTGAGGTACCGCTTGGTCATCGTTCTCATGAGCCGTCCAACGAGACCACCGAGCGGGCCGCGCTGATCGATCCGTTGGCGAACCAGCGTGCCTCCGCCCGGTCGGGCGATCACCTCGTGGCGAGCGCTGGCAAACGCCCCGGGGGCGCGCTGCACCCACGTCCAGGACGAGCCGGGGTCGATTTCGGTGACCTTCCAGACCAGCTTCGACATGCGGGGCTGCTTGATCGCGAACCGTTTGCCCGCCGCGAGGCCGGGTCCGTCCACGGCGGTCAGGGCCGTCACCGAGGCGGTCCACTCGGGCCAGCGCTCGACGTCGCTGAACACCTCCCATACCAAATGCGGCGGCGCGTCGATCTCGATACTGTCCTCGGTAATCATGTACCAAATGGTACATAAAAAGGAGTGTTCCGCATAGGAGCTGGTCTCGTCGCAGCGGTCACATCGGTACCATGAGAGTGGTCACGACCGAATGCAAAACGCGATATCGCCGGCGGTATCAGCTTTCAAAGTCTTTCAAAGTTGGGTATCCAAGCGGGCTCAGAGGCTGGTGTGACAGATGTGATTGCGACACGCAAACACAACTTCTTGTGTTCCAACGGCTTGTCAGACCCCAGGGGTAGTGTCTGGGGTCTAAGTACGGCGGCCAATCGTCCTGGTGAAGTGGGGTTCTGGTGACTGGAAATGCAAAGCTGATCGATCGGGTCTCAGCGATCAACTGGAACCGGCTGCAAGACGAGAAAGACGCCGAAGTGTGGGACCGGCTGACCGGCAATTTCTGGCTGCCCGAGAAGGTGCCGGTGTCCAACGACATCCCGTCCTGGGGCACGCTGACGGCCAGTGAGAAGCAGCTGACCATGCGGGTCTTCACGGGTCTGACCATGCTGGACACCATCCAGGGCACGGTGGGTGCGGTCAGCCTGATCCCCGACGCGCTGACCCCGCACGAAGAGGCCGTCTACACCAACATCGCGTTCATGGAGTCGGTGCATGCCAAGAGCTACAGCCAGATCTTCTCTACGCTGTGCTCGACCGCCGAGATCGACGACGCGTTCCGCTGGTCGGAGGAGAACCCCAACCTGCAGCGCAAGGCCGAGATCGTGTTGCAGTACTACCGCGGCGACGAGCCGCTCAAGCGCAAAGTGGCCTCCACGCTGCTGGAAAGCTTCCTCTTCTACTCCGGGTTCTATCTGCCGATGTACTGGTCGAGCCGGGCCAAGCTGACCAACACCGCCGACATGATCCGGCTGATCATCCGCGACGAGGCCGTGCATGGCTACTACATCGGCTACAAGTTCCAGCGCGGTCTGGCGTTGGTCGACGAGGTCAAGCGCGCTGAGCTCAAGGACTATACCTACGAGCTCCTTTTCGAGTTGTACGACAACGAAGTTGAGTACACCCAGGACCTCTACGACGAGGTCGGGCTGACCGAAGACGTCAAGAAGTTCTTGCGCTACAACGCAAACAAGGCGCTGATGAACCTCGGTTACGAGGCGCTGTTCCCGCGCGACGAGACCGACGTGAACCCCGCAATACTCTCCGCGCTGTCACCGAACGCCGACGAAAACCACGACTTCTTCTCCGGCTCCGGCTCGAGCTACGTGATCGGCAAGGCCGTCGTCACCGAGGACGAGGACTGGGACTTCTAAAGCTTGAGCGGTGACGAGAGTGTGGGTGCGGCAGACTTCCGTCGCGCATTGGCGCTCATCCAGCATGGCGAGCGCGGCGACGTAGCGGGCATGCGCGTCATCATCGACGATGAAGTCATCCCGACTCACCGGCTGTCGCAACTGATCCGCGCTACCGTGTCGATCCTGTGGCAACTGGTGGCTCAGCTCTGCGAACCGGACGAAGTCGCGGAGATCGGCGAAACCCTGACCTTGGCGTCTACCGACGACGAGATCGACCTCGACCGTGACAACCGGCTAGTGGCCCGGATGGCAATGGCACAACATTCGGGAGATCCCAGCGCCGAGTACGAGGTGCTCCGTGACGCAGACAGGGCACCCGATGGTCTGTTACGTCTCGCGCTCACCGCTGCGGGTGTGGTCTCGGCGCTGCTGCCTCAGTTGCGCACCGCCTGGGGTCGGCAGTTGCTCGACAACTTGGCGATGCAAGCCCTGCGCGAGGAGAACGGCCACTAGCTTCGGGCTAGATCAAGCGGTTTCCCAGGTGCTCGGCATCACCGGCATGCGCTGGCCGTCGTCGAGCGCATCGCCCGGGCGTGTGATCAACCCGGCCGCCAAGCCCCCGACCTTGTGCGCCGTGCCGACGAACCCGAGAGGCCCCGCGCCCTGATCTGCGGCTGCCACGCCGTCAGGCTCCAAATCCATGTATTCGTAGCCGCGTCCGAGCTGTTTGGCCTTGGCCCGGCGCCGCCGCTGAGCTTGAGCCTGCTCGGCGGCGGCCGCTTCGACTGCTGGGGCTCCGGTCCTGTCGGGTTCCGGCTCCTTCTTCCGGGCGCCGGAGCCCGCCGTTCGTTTGGCATCGGCACTCAATCCGCCCAGTAGGTAGCCGAAATCGCCCATCCCCAGGCCCAGACCCGCCCCGGTCACCGGCGGTGGCGCCGTTGCCGACGGCGGTGGCGGGGCGGGTGTGGACGCGGCCGCGCTCGCGTCGACGGGAGCCGGCGACGGCGTAGGGGGAGAGGTCGGGATGCTTGGCGCCAGCGCCGCGACGGGCGGTGCGGTTGGCGCAACCGGCAGCGCAGGCGGCACCGCAACCAAAGCTGCCAAGCCCTTGGCGCCGATCGGCACCAGCACGGCGCCGGTGGCCAACGGCACCAGCGGCGCGGCCAGCAGCGACACCACCGCCGGGAGCAGCACCAGCGTCTGCTCGAGCAGTGTCTTCAGCAATGCAATGGTGTCGGTGATGATCGTTCCGACGGCTTCGACGGTAGCGAACAGCAGAGCAAAACCGATGGTCGCGGGATTGCCCGACGCGAACGCCGCGGCAAGATCGGCCGCGATGAACGCGAATGTCTCTGAGAGCAGGGCCACATACGTTCCGATGTCCATCGGATAGCCAAGGGCGAACGCGATGTTGAGCGGGCTGAGGTAAGTAAGTGGATTGCCCAGGATGAGCAGATACGGGTCGAACGCGAACAGCGCTTGCAGGAAAGGGATGTTCGCCAGCCAATTGATGAACGGCTGAATGACGTTGTCGTAGAAGGCCGTATACCCGATGTCCTGCAGGAATTGCAGGATCAGCTGCTGCCAGTCGGGGGGTGTGGCGAATAAATCGGCGGCTGCGGCCGCGTTCGATTTCACGATCTGCGGCGCCGGTGTGTTCTGCGGCGCGGCGGCCACAGCGGCAGTGGCAACACCTTGATAGACGCTCATCACGGTGGCGGCCTGAATCCACATGCGCGCGTAATCGGCTTCGTTCAGCGCGATCGGAATCGCGTTGATGCCAAAGAAATTCGTCGCTACCAGCACTGCTCGGGTGGCGTGGTTGGCGGCCAGCTCCACCAGGGTCGGCATCGCGGCCAGGGCGGCGGTATAGCCGGCGGCCGCGGCTTCCTGACGGGCGGCCATCGCTGCGCCGTCAGCGCTGGCTTGGATGAGCCACGCCAGATACAGCGCGTGGGCGGCCACATACGCGGTGGCGGTGGGGCCGTCCCAGGAACCTGCTTCCACTCCGGCCAGCAGCGCGGTCAACTCGTCGGCAGTCTGGGCGTAGACGACACTCAACGAGTGCCAGGCCTCGGCCGCCCCGAGCAGCGGCCCCGGCCCCGGGCCACTGCTCAGCAGCGACGAATGCACTTCTGGAGGTAACGCGATCCAAAGCGTCATGGCGGGTCAGCTCTCTCGGGGTGCACCGCCCCGGGTAGCAGTACGCGATGACGCGAGTCTCCTGGCTCTCGGATCGCCGCTCGCCTCGCCTTCCAGCCGGTGGCCGTGGCTTGTGAGGGTCGCTCCCCGATTACAGTGGCGGGACCGCGCCGGCTTTGCACCGGCTTCCTGCATCGTCATTGCCTTACGCGCGACATTGTCGCATCCAACGGCCACGTGTGCGCGCCGTGAACGACACATGAATTGTCACCGATGCCCCGCCACGATGGTGGCGCCGCTATCCGGGCGCCGTGAAACTAATGGCGTGGCGATAACCCCTTCTTCTACGGCTGCCCTATTTCGTTCCGTGGTGTGCTGGCTGCAAGTCGGCTACCCCGACGGTGTTCCTGGACCCGACCGCGTGCCGCTGTTGGCACTACTGCGCAGCACACCTTTGACCGAGGACGAGATCGAAGACGCCGTAGACGCCATCGACGAGGAAGCCGAGGACGGCCAGCCCGAACGTGACGTGATCGCGGACTTCATCGAGGATATGACGCACTACGACGCCAGTCCGGAAAGCATCGCCCGGGTTGCGGCCAAGTTGGCGGCCGCCGGCTGGCCGCTGGCGGGCATCAGCGATTTCGTCAACGGGGACACGGCTGAGCCGGCGGTAACCGCATGACATCGACTGCCGCCGGGGCCACGGGTAAGACGGCTTTCTTCAGTTCGGTACTGCGGTGGCTGCGCGCCGGCTACCCCGAAGGCGTCCCAGGTCCCGACCGGGTGCCGTTGTTGGCGTTGCTGCGCGCAACGCCGCTGACCGAGGACCAGATCAGGCAGGTGGTGCGCGACATCACCGCCCCGGGTTCAACGGCCACCGCCGACGGTGTGATCAACCGTGACGAGATCGCCGAATTCATTTCCGAGGTAACGCATTACGACGCCGGTCCGGAAAACATTCAGCGGGTCGCAGGTGTGCTGGCCGCCGCCGGTTGGCCGCTGGCCGGAATCACCGTCGGCGAACCGGGCGCTTAACCCCCTACGGGGCTCCGGTAGCTGCTACAGCTTCGAAATATCGATGACGAAGCGGTAGCGCACGTCGCTGGCCAATACCCGCTCGTATGCCTCGTTGATGTAATCCGGTTCGATGACCTCGATTTCGGGTTTGACGTCGTGTTGGGCGCAGAAGTCCAGCATCTCCTGGGTCTCGGCGATCCCGCCGATGTTGGACCCGGACAGGCTGCGCCGCATCAGGGCCAGCGCAAACGCCGGCACTTCCATCGGGTGCTCGGGAATGCCGAGTTCGACGAGCGTGCCGTCGACGTCGAGCAGGTTCAGATACTGGTTCAAGTCAAGGTTCGCCGAGACGGTGTTGAGGATCAGGTCGAAGCTGCCGCGCAGCTTCTTGAACGTCTCCGGGTCGGAGGTCGCGTAGTAGTTGCTGGCGCCCAGGCGCAGGCCGTCTTCCATCTTCTTTAGCGACTGCGACAGCACCGTCACCTCGGCGCCCAGCGCCGCGCCGAGCTTCACGCCCATGTGGCCCAGCCCGCCCAACCCGATGATCGCCAGCCGCGTGTCCTGCCCGGCGTTCCAGTGCCGCAGCGGTGAAAACAGTGTGATGCCCGCGCATAGCAGCGGTGCCGCGGCGTCCAGCGGCAGCGCAGCGGGTATACGCAGGACGTAGTTCTCGTCGACGACAATCGCTTGGCTGTAGCCGCCTTGAGTCGGCTGGCCGTCCCTGCCGATCGAGTTGTAGGTGAAGCTGGCGCCCGGCTTGCAGTACTGCTCGATCCCGCGCTGGCAGCTGCTGCATTCCCGGCAGGAGTCCACGAAACAGCCCACGCCGACGTGGTCGCCGACCTTGTGCTTGGTCACCTCGGAGCCCACGGCGCTCACCACCCCGGCAATCTCGTGGCCCGGGACGACGGGGTAGTTCGGTTGGCCCCATTCGGCTTTCACCGTGTGGATGTCGGAGTGGCAGATGCCGGCGAACTTGATATCGATCACCACATCGTGCGGTCCGGGGTCGCGACGGGTGATGGTGGTCTTGGTCAGCGGCTCGGTGGCCGAGCTGGCCGCGTATGCGGAAACAGTGGTCATGGCAATCTCTCTGCGGTTTTCAGTTGCGTCGTAAAAAGCTTAGCCAAGTTAAATTTCTCAGGCGCAGTGGGCTGGTGGGTCCCGGGCATCAGCTTATGACCCGCTAGGCACGGCGGCCTTGAGCAAAAACTGACGACCTAATTGATGGGCGCGTTGATCCAGCGCAGGTCGTCGACGACGCCGCGCGCCGCGATCAGTCCCTCGCCGGTCTGCCAGATCTCGTCGTTGACGACAAACACCCGATTGTCGCGGGTGGCCGACAGCCGGCGCCAGGGATCGCTATCCAGGACGGCGGCCGCGCGCTCGGCTGCAGCCGGCGATGCGCAAGACACGTAGATGATGTCGCCGTCGGCCGCCGAGAAGTCCGGCCCGTTGGCCAGGTCGGCGTCGCTGGTGCCGTACTCGATGTAGGCCTTATCGGTGAATCGTTGTGCGGCGGGCCGGTCCACTCCCACCGCCGTCAGCACACTGGCCGCAAAGTTGTTCGCCCCGTATATCCGCAAGGTGTTGGTCGTCAGCTGGACCACCGATGCCTGGAAGTGGGTGGCGTCATGTTTTGCGCCGACGTCTTTGGCCCGCTGCGCGAACCCCTTGATCAAGTCGTCCGCCGCGGTGCCGCGCGCCGTCGCCGCCCCGACACCACGCAGGTTGTCTTCCCACGCCGCCCCCGGCGCTCCGGTGAACACCGTCGGGGCGATCGCTGCCAGCTGCGGGTACAGCTTCGCCGTCAATGCCACCGAGCCCAGGATCAGGTCCGGGTGAGCCGCGGCGATCGCGTTCAGATCGGGATTATTGCGGGAGCCGACTCCTGGTACGTCGTGCAGCGCCTTACCCAGGTACGAGGGTTGACTTGTGGAACCGTCCGGCAACGCGGCGGCGACCACCCGGGATTGCAGCCCGAGCGCGCACACCGCATCGAGCTGGTCGCCGGAGAGCACCACTATGCGCTGTGGGTCGGCCGGCACCTGGGCGATATCGGGGGTGACTCCGGAAGCGTTGTGCGCGGGCCGGGTGGACGGTCCGGGATCCGCGGCGGCCGCGTCGCGCGCGCACGCCTCGTCTGGCTTGCGGTCGTTGCCCAGCACCCCGGCGCCGGCGATCTGGGTGGTGGGAGTGACGACCGAGCGTGACGCACTGCCAGGCGGCTGATCCGAACCGCAGCCGCTGCAGGTCACGAGCACTGCTGCCGCTGCGGCGGTGAAGAAAGTGGACCGCCTCCCGCCGAAAGACACGCGTCCGACGGTAACACCGGGGCCCCTGCTCCAGGCATTTACGACAGTTTGTAGGACCTGGCCTGCCGCTGTCGCAATCGAGGGCTAAGATTCCAGTCATTAATGCGTAAAGCCGCCCTGTCCGGGATGGATGTTTGGAGGAGCTGTTGACAGCCGAAGCGCCCCCGTTGGGAGAACTCGAAGCAGTCCGCCCGTTCCCGGCGCGGACCGGTCCCAAAGGGAACCTCGTCTACAAACTGATCACCACGACCGATCACAAGCTGATCGGCATCATGTACTGCGTCGCCTGCTTCATCTTTTTCTTCATCGGCGGGCTGCTGGCGTTGTTGATGCGTACCGAGCTGGCCTCGCCCGGGCTGCAGTTCTTGTCGAATGAGCAGTTCAACCAGCTGTTCACCATGCACGGCACGATCATGCTGCTGTTCTATGCCACTCCGGTCGTCTTCGGCTTCGCCAATCTGGTGTTGCCCCTGCAGATCGGCGCACCCGATGTGGCCTTTCCGCGGCTGAACGCCTTCTCGTTCTGGTTGTTCGTGTTCGGTGCCACGATCGCGATGGCGGGCTTCATCACCCCGGGCGGTGCCGCCGACTTCGGCTGGACCGCATACACCCCGCTCAGCGACGCCATCCACTCGCCGGGCGCCGGTGGTGACCTGTGGATCCTGGGTCTGGCGGTCGCCGGTCTGGGCACCATCCTCGGTGCGGTCAACATGATCACGACTGTCGTCTGCATGCGGGCACCGGGAATGACGATGTTCCGGATGCCGATCTTCACCTGGAACATCCTGGTGACGTCCATCCTGGTGCTGATCGTGTTCCCGCTGCTGACCGCGGCGTTGTTCGGCCTCGCGGCCGATCGGCACCTGGGCGCTCACGTCTACGACCCGGCCAACGGCGGAGTCCTGTTGTGGCAGCATCTGTTCTGGTTCTTCGGCCACCCCGAGGTGTACATCATCGCGCTGCCGTTCTTCGGAATCGTTTCGGAGATCTTCCCGGTCTTTTCCCGCAAGCCGATCTTCGGCTACACCACGCTGGTTTACGCGACGCTGTCGATCGCCGCGCTGTCGGTCGCGGTGTGGGCGCACCACATGTTCGCCACGGGCGCCATCCTGCTGCCGTTCTTCTCCTTCATGACGTACTTGATCGCGGTGCCGACCGGGATCAAGTTCTTCAACTGGATCGGCACCATGTGGAAAGGCCAGTTGACATTTGAGACGCCGATGCTGTTTTCGATCGGCTTTGCGGTCACCTTTCTCCTGGGTGGTCTGACCGGCGTGCTGCTGGCCAGTCCGCCGCTGGACTTCCACGTCACCGACAGCTATTTCGTGGTCGCACACTTCCACTACGTGCTGTTCGGCACGATCGTGTTCTCCACGTTCGCGGGCATCTACTTCTGGTTCCCGAAGATGACCGGTCGCCTGCTCGACGAGCGGCTGGGCAAGCTGCACTTCTGGTTGACGTTCATCGGCTTCCACACCACGTTCCTGGTGCAGCACTGGCTGGGCGACGAGGGGATGCCGCGCCGTTACGCCGACTACCTGCCCACCGACGGTTTCCAGGCACTGAACGTCGTTTCGACGATCGGCGCCTTCATCCTTGGCGCGTCGATGTTCCCGTTCGTGTGGAACGTGTTCAAGAGCTGGCGCTACGGCGAGGTGGTGACCGTGGACGACCCGTGGGGGTACGGGAACTCGCTGGAGTGGGCGACCAGCTGCCCGCCGCCGCGGCACAACTTCACCGAGCTGCCCCGCATCCGCTCGGAGCGTCCCGCATTCGAGCTGCACTATCCGCATATGGTGGAGCGAATGCGCGCCGAGTCCCACGTAGGCAGGGCGCACGGACACGAGGGCCACGACGTGACTCGGGCCGACGACGTGAGCGTTCGCTCTTGATCGTTTTGATTGGTCGCAGCCGCGGGTGACCGCGTCACCCAATGTGTCGGTACTGATCACGGTCACCGGCATCGATCAGCCGGGTGTTACCTCTGCCCTCTTCGAAGTGCTCTCCCGGCACGGGGTGGAGCTGCTCAACGTCGAACAGGTGGTCATCCGGGGTCGGCTCACGCTGGGTGTTTTGGTGTTGTGTGCGCTGGAAGTCGCTGACAGTACTGCGCTGCGCAGCGAAGTCGCGGTCGCCGTCCATGAAAAGGGCCTCGACGTCACGATCGAGCGCAGCGACGACCTGCCGGTCATCCAGGAGCCCTCGACCCACACCATTTTCGTGCTGGGCCGTCCGATCACCGCCGGGGCCTTCGGAGCGGTCGCCAGGGAAGTGGCCAGCCTGGGCGTCAACATCGACTTCATCCGCGGCATCTCCGACTATCCCGTCACCGGCCTCGAACTACGAGTTTCGGTGCCGCCCGGCGTCGACGGCTTGTTGCAGACCGCCCTGACCCAGGTCGCGGCCAACGAGCACGTTGACATCGCCGTCGAGGACTACGGCCTGGCCTGGCGCACCAAACGGCTCATCGTGTTCGACGTCGACTCCACCTTGGTTCAGGGCGAGGTCATCGAAATGCTCGCGGCCCGGGCCGGCGCCGAGGGAAAGGTCGCGGCCATCACCGAGGCAGCAATGCGCGGCGAGTTGGACTTCGCGGAGTCGCTGGAACAACGCGTGGCCACCTTGGCCGGCCTGCCTGCCAGCGTGATCGACGACGTCGCCGCGCAACTCGAATTGATGCCGGGCGCACGCACCACGCTGCGCACGCTACAGCGGTTGGGTTTCCGGTGCGGCGTGGTCTCGGGCGGCTTCCGGCGGATCATCGAACCCCTCGCCGAGGAGCTGAAGCTGGACTTCGTCGCCGCCAACCAGCTCGAAATCGTCGACGGCATACTCACCGGGCGGGTCGTCGGAACAATCGTCGACCGCCCGGGAAAGGCCACTGCGCTGCGCGCCTTCGCCGAACAGTACGGAGTGCCGATGGAGCAGACCGTCGCAGTCGGCGACGGCGCTAATGACATCGACATGCTGATCGCCGCGGGCCTGGGAATCGCCTTCAACGCCAAGCCGGCGCTGCGTGAGGTGGCCGACGCGTCGCTGAGTCATCCGTATCTGGACACGGTGCTTTTCCTGCTGGGTATGACCCGCGGGGAGATCGAGGCCGCCGACGCTGCCGACGGCGTGCTGCGCCGCGTGGAGATCCGCGCCGAGTAACTCAGCACGACAAACTTCATCCGCGAATATTTCGGTGCCCATCATATGATAAATTCTTCAATCGTTAAGTTTACAAAGTCTTAAGCGAGGATCGTGTGTCGGAGCCGCTGTACAAGCTCAAGGCCGAGTTCTTCAAGACGCTCGGGCATCCGGCCCGGATCAGGATTCTGGAACTGCTCTGCGAGCGCGATCACACGGTAGCCGAGCTGTTGCCCGAGGTGGGCCTGGAGTCATCCAACCTGTCTCAACAGCTTGGGGTGCTGCGGCGTGCCGGGGTGGTCACCGCGAGCAAAGACGGCAACACGGTGATCTACTCGATCACATCACCGCTGATCACCGAACTGATGGCCGTGGCCCGGCGGGTGTTGACCGGAATGCTCACCGGCCAGGTCGCGGTGCTCGAAGATCTGCGCGCCGGCGTCCCGGTGGACAGGTAGTAGGTGCGGCGACATGGGGTGGATCAGCAGAATCCTGCGGCTTGGCCGCGTCGCTGAACAAGCCGCCGCGGCCCCCGCACAAGCGGTCGCTGCGCCGGCCGGGGTGCGCGGATCGCTGCAGATCCGCCATGTCGACGCCGGTTCCTGTAACGGCTGCGAGGTTGAGATATCCGGTGCGTTCGGGCCGGTGTATGACGCCGAACGGTTCGGGGCCCGGCTGGTAGCGTCCCCGCGGCATGCGGACGCGCTGCTCGTCACCGGGGTGGTCACGCGGAATATGGCTCAGCCGCTGCGCAACACGTTGGCCGCCACACCGCAACCCCGGCTGGTGATCGCCTGTGGTGACTGTGCGCTCAACCGGGGTGTGTTCGGGGACGCCTATGGCGTGGTCGGCTCCGTTGCCGAGGTCATCGGAGCCGATGTCGAGATTCCGGGATGTCCGCCCTCGCCCGACCAGGTGGTGGCGGCCCTGCGCGCGGTGACCGGCAGGTGACTGCGACGATCGCGGCCGCACCAGCCGGCCATTCGGATACAGTGCGCCGCAACGAAATCGGGCATCTGCTAAGCGGGGGAGCTACGGCGGCGATCGGTGCTGCCGGAGCCGGGTTGGGACTCGCGGGTGTGTTCGGCACGCTGCCGCGGGTACAGGTCGGGTGGCTGCTTCCGCTCAGTGGCGTGGACCTCGAAGTCAGTCGATTGGGCGGGTTCTTCATGGCGCTGACGGGAGCGGTCGCCGTCGCCGTCGGGGTATACAGCATCGGATACGCGCGTCGCGAGCGACTGGGCGCCGTCGCGCAGCTAACCCTGCCGCTGTTCGTTGCGGCGATGCTGTTGGTGCCGGCCGCGGGATCGGTGCCCAGCTTCCTGTTGTTCTGGGAGCTGATGGCGCTCACCTCGCTGATTTTGCTTGCGACTGATCATCGCCGGGCCGAAGTCCGTTCCGCCGCAGGCTATTACGCGGTGATGACGCAACTGGGATTCGCCGGGATTCTGCTGGGGCTGATGGTGCTGGCCGCGGCGGTCGGCACGGATCGGTTCGCCGCTATAACCGATATAAACAAGGTCTCGGGCGGGGTGCGCAGCGCGGTATTCATGCTGACACTGGCCGGATTCGGTTCCAAGGCTGGCCTGTTGCCGTTGCACGCGTGGCTGCCGCGGGCTCACCCGGAGGCACCCAGTCCGGTCTCGGCGCTGATGAGCGCGGCCATGGTCAACCTCGGCATCTACGGGATCATCCGAGTCGATCTGCAGTTGCTGGGCCCGGGTCCGCGGTGGTGGGGCGGGGTCCTGCTCGCCGTCGGCGCCGTCTCGGCGGTATACGGCGTGTTGCAGGCGTCGGTGGCCGCCGATCTCAAGCGGCTACTCGGATACTCGACGATCGAGAACATGGGCCTGGTCACGCTGGCGCTCGGTGCGGCCACCTTGTCGTCGGCCGCCGGCGCCGGTGCGGCGGCCGTCATCGCCATGACCGCGGCGTTGCTGCATCTGGTCGCGCACGCCGCGTTCAAGAGCCTGGGATTCCTGGCCGCGGGTTCGGTTCTGGTGGCCACCGGGCACCGTGACCTCGACCGGCTGGGCGGACTTGCCCGCCGAATGCCTTTCACCACGACATTTTTCGGCATCGCGGCACTGGGCGCCTCGGGATTGCCGCTGGGCGCGGGCTTTGTCAGTGAATGGTTGCTGGTGCAATCGCTGATCCACGCCCGGCCGCACCACAACACGATGGTGGGTTTGATGACGCCGTTGGGGGTCGGGGCGGTCGCGCTGACGACCGGTTTGGGTGTGGCCGCGATGGTCAAGGCGTTCGGCACCGGTTTCCTGGCACGGGCGCGCTCGGAAGGGGCGCTGCGGGCAGCCGAAACGCCGATCAGCATGCGGGCCGGGATGGCGGTTGCGGCGGTTGGATGCCTCGTGGTCGCGGTGGCCCCGGGTGCCGCCGTCGGGGTGCTTCAGGCGGTGCTCAGAACCCTCCCGCCGTCCAGAAACGCCGATCTCACCAGTTTGGGCACGGTGCTGCGGTTGCCGGGTGTGAACGGTTCGATCGCGCCGGCCCTGCTGGCCGCCGCCATCGTCGTGGCCGTGCTGATCGTGGTGGGCCTGACCAGGTGGGGCTCGCGTCACCGCCCGCCGACTGCGACGTCACCGCTATGGGCCTGCGGGGCAGATGAACTCACGTCGCGCATGCAATACACGGCGACGTCGTTCGGCCAGCCGCTGCAGCGCGTCTTTGACGACGTGCTGCGCCCCGACACCGGCATCGAGGTGACGCACCTGGAGGAGACGCGCTATCACGTGGAAAAGATCGCGTACCGCGCCAACGTGGCCGACGCCGTCGAGGACCGTGTCTACGCTCCGGTCCTGCAGGCCGTCGCACGCTGCGCACAAGTGGTCCGGCGGGCACACAACGGGAGTGTGCATCTGTACCTCGGCTACGGGGCACTCGGCGTGCTCATCGTGCTGGTGGTGGCGCGATGAACGTGATGTCCATGGTGGCCGGCGCGGCGCAGATCGGCGCGGTAGTGGTGGGGGCCCCGCTGATCGTCGGCCTGATGCGACAGATCCGCGCGAGGTCCGAAGGACGTTGCGGTGCCGGCATTTTGCAGCCGTGGCGCGACCTGCGCAAGCAGTTGCGTAAGCAGCAGATCAGGCCGGAAGGCACCACTTGGGTGTTCGCGGCGGCTCCGGTGGTGGTGGCGGCGACGACGTTGTTGATCGCCGCGATCGCCCCACTGGTCGCGACGGGTTCGCCGCTGGACCCCGTCGCCGATCTGTTCACGGTGGTGGGCCTGCTGTTTCTGGGCACTGTTGCGCTGACGCTGGCCGGTATCGACACCGGCACCTCGTTCGGCGGGATGGGCGCCAGCCGTGAGATCACCATTGCAGCCCTGGTCGAGCCGACTATCCTGCTGGCCGTCTTTGCGCTCTCCATCCCGGCTGACTCGGCCAATCTCGGAGCCATCGTTGCCTTTACGCTCGGCAGCCCGAGTGTGGTGATCTCACTGTCCGGAATCCTCGCCTTGGTCGCCCTGGTGATCGTGGTGGTCGCCGAGACCGGCCGGCTGCCGGTGGACAATCCGGCGACGCACCTCGAATTGACCATGGTGCACGAGGCGATGGTGCTCGAATACGCCGGACCCAAGCTGGCACTCGTCGAGTGGGCCAGCGCGATGCGACTCACGGTGCTACTGGCACTGCTGGCGAATCTGTTCATTCCCTGGGGGATTGCCGACAGCCGGCCGAGCCTGATCGGCGTCGGGATCGGAGTCGCGGCCATCAGCGCGAAGGTCGCCCTGCTGGCCGTCGTGCTCGCCGGCGCCGAGGTTTTTCTCGCCAAACTCCGATTGTTCCGGGTGCCCGAACTACTGGCGGGTTCCTTCCTGTTAGCCCTGCTGGCGGTTACGTCGGCGAACTTCTTTGCGGCGCAAGGGTAACTATCGATGACCGACCTCGATTACGTGGGTGTGCTCGACCTGGCGCCGGGCGGGCTGGTGCTGGCCGCGGTGCTGATCGTCTGGCGGCGCGATCTGCGTTCGATCATTCGGCTGCTCGCGGCGCAGGGTGTCGCGCTGGCCGCGATCCCGATGATTCTCGGTGTGCACAGCCATGATTGGGAGCTGATCGGCATCGGACTCGCGCTGTTCGCGTTGCGGGCGGTGATATTGCCGTGGCTGCTGGCCCGGGCCCTGGGCGCCGAGCAAACAGCGCAGCGCGAGGCGACGCCGCTGGTCAACACCACCGCTTCGCTGCTGATCGCGGCCGCCCTGACAATGGTCGCGCTCGCCGTCACCCGGCCGGTGGTGAACTTGGCCCCCGGCCCGGCTACCAGCGCTGCCCCCGCGGGCTTGGCGGTCGTGCTGATCGCCCTGTTCGTCATGGTGACCCGGCGGCATGCCATCTCGCAGGCCGCGGGATTCCTCATGCTGGACAACGGGATTGCCGCCACCGCGTTTCTGCTGACCGCCGGGGTGCCGCTCATCGTGGAATTGGGTGCCTCGCTGGACGTGCTGTTCGCAGTGATTGTCCTCGGCGTGCTCACCGGTCGGCTGCGGCGGATGTTTGGTGGTACCGACCTCGACCGGCTGCAGCGATTGCGAGATTGAGATGTCAACGTCTGGCCTGATTCTGGTGGCGGTATTGGCGCCGCTGCTCGCCGCTGCCGTCGCGCTGGCCGCCGGCTGGCGCCGCTGGACTGCGGTATTGACCGTGCTGTCGGCGTTGGCTGTGCTGGGATCCGCTGTCACGCTCGGCATCCTGGGGACGGGGCCACACGTCGTGCTGGGTGGCCTGCTGCGCGTCGATGCGCTCTCGGTGACCATGCTCATCGTCATCGGCGTCGTCGGCACCTTGGCAACCTGGGCGAGCATCGGCTACGTCGATGCCGAACTCGAGCACGGCCACACCGATCGCCGCGACGCGCGCCTGTACGGCACGCTGACGCCCGCATTCCTGGCCGCTATGGCTGTCGCGGTGTCCGCCAACAACATTGGGGTAATCTGGGTGGCCGTCGAGGCCACCACCGTGATCACCGCCTTCCTGGTTGGGCACCGGCGCACCCGTACCGCGCTGGAGGCCACCTGGAAGTACGTGGTGATCTGCTCGGTCGGTATTGCCGTCGCATTCCTCGGCACGGTGTTGCTGTACTTCGCCGCCCGGCACGCCGGAGCAGACGGTGCCAGCGCGCTCAACCTCGATTTCCTGACGGCGCGCGCGGCCCACCTCGACCCGGCGGTCGCCCGGCTGGCCGGCGGACTGTTGCTGATCGGATACGGCGCCAAAGTCGGCCTGGTCCCATTCCACGGCTGGCTCGCCGACGCGCACAGCCAGGCGCCGGCGCCCGTTTCGGCGTTGATGAGTGGGGTGTTGCTGTCCGTTGCCTTCTCGGTGCTGATCCGGTTGCGGCCCATCGTTGATGCGGCCACGGGACCGGGTTTCCTGCGTGCCGGGCTGTTGACGGTTGGTCTGGCCACGGTGCTGGTTGCCGCGTTGTTGCTCACCGTCACAACGGATCTCAAGCGGATGCTGGCCTATTCGTCGATGGAGAACATGGGGCTGATCGCGGTGGCCGCTGCCGCCGGCACCAAGCTGGCGATTGCGGCCCTGCTACTGCATGTGCTTGCCCACGGCGTAGGCAAGACGGTGTTGTTCCTGGCCGGCGGGCAGTTGCAGGCCGCACACGATTCGACGGCCATCGGCGACATCACCGCCGTGCTGTCGCGGTCACGGCTCGTCGGCGTCTCGTTCGCGGTCGGAGTTGTGGCTCTGCTTGGGCTGCCCCCGTTCGCCATGTTCGCCAGCGAGCTGTCGATCGCTCGCTCGCTCGCCAATGCCGGGCTGCCCTGGGTGCTGGGTGCCGCGTTGTTGATGATGGTGGTGGCTTTTGCTGCGCTGGTTAGCAATTCGCGACGAATCCTACTCGGGGCGGCCAGCGCCGACGCGCCGTCGATCGTCGTTCCGGCAACCGTGGCGGGGGCGCTGGTGACGGGTGTGGTGGCGTCACTGGTTCTGGGTGTGACTGCAGGTCCGCTCGCTGGGCTGTTCGCCGCCGCCGCCGGTCAGTTCGGAGCCGGATAATGCAATGTAAAACTCTGAGCCGCAACGTGTCTCACGAGGGACTTGCCCCCGCCGTAGCGGAGTTGCTGGACACCGGCCATCGCCTGGCACTGGTGGCGGCGCACGACGAAGGCGACGCCATGCGGATCGTATACGTGCTGCTGGCGGGGCAGCCGGAGCGGCGCGTTGAGCTGACCGTGACCACCTGTTCGGGCAATCCGTCGGTTCCGTCGTTGGGGCACTTGTCGATTCCCGCTGGACGTTTCGAGCGGGAGATGATGGATCTCTACGGTGTTATGCCAGTGGGGCATCCGCAGCCGCGACGACTGGTACGGCACGGGCACTGGCCCGAAGAATGGCATCCGATGCGCCGCGATGCCGGGCGGGCGCCGCGGTTCGCGACGGCGGGGCGGTTCCCGTTCCTGACCGTCGAGGGGCCCGGAGTGTACGAGATCCCGGTCGGGCCAGTGCATGCCGGCTTGATCGAGCCCGGGCATTTTCGCTTCTCGGTCATCGGTGAATCGGTGCTGAGGCTCAAGGCGAGACTGTGGTTCGTGCACCGGGGCGTCGAGAAGCTGTTCGAGGGGCGCGCCGCCACCGCTGCGACCGAACTCGCCGAGCGGATCAGCGGCGACAGTTCGGCTGCCCACGGGCTGGCGCACAGCCTGGCCATCGAGGATGCACTTGGCATCCGGGTGCCCGAACCGGTGCACCGGCTGCGGGCGCTGCTCGTCGAACTGGAACGCCTCTACAACCACGCCGCCGATCTGGGTGCGCTAGCCAACGATGTCGCCTTCGCTTTGCCCAACGCGCACGCCCAGCGCGTCCGCGAGTGCTTGCTACGAATCAACAGCCGCGTCACCGGGCATCGCCTGCTGCGCGGTGCGATCCGGCCCGGAGGTGTTGTGCTACAACAACTTCCGGAACCGGCCGAACTGCGGGAACTGGCGGCCGACGTCGCCGAGATAACCGACCTGACGCTGCGCAACTCGGTGGTCTACGACCGGTTCGCCGATACCGCGGTACTCCGCCGCGACGACGCCCACGCCCTGGGGTGTCTGGGTTATGTCGCACGCGCCAGCGGCATCAGCACCGACGCCCGCCTCGACCACCCGACGGTCGAGTTGCCGGTCGTCCCAGTGGGCGGCACCCAAGGTGATGTGCTGGCCCGCTACACAATCCGGCGTGACGAATTCGCCGCCTCGGTCGCGCTCGTCTGTGCGCTCATCGAAAGTCGCAACCTCGATCGGCGAGGCCCGGTGGACTTCGAATCGTGGGCGCCGACATCCGGTGAGGCAAGCTCGGGGATCGGCATCGTCGAGGGCTGGCGGGGCACCATCGTGCACCGCGTGGAGGTCGATGCCGCCGGGGCGATCACCCGCTGCAAGATCGTCGACCCGTCCTGGTTCAACTGGCCGGCTCTGCCGGTGGCCATGGCCGACACCATCGTCCCGGACTTCCCGCTGGCCAACAAAAGCTTCAACCTGTCCTATGCGGGCAATGATCTGTGACGGCGAGCAGCGGCAGTCAGCCGACCCGGAAGCCGCCGCGGCGTTGCGGTACGGCACGATAATCGAGTGCCCGAAGCCGCGGCCGATCCCGACCTGCTGATCGACTTCAGAGACGTCTCGCTACGGCGCAATGGGCGCACGCTGGTAGGACCGCTGGATTGGGCCGTCGAACTCGACGAACGCTGGGTGATCATCGGCCCCAACGGCGCCGGCAAGACCTCGTTGCTGCGGATCGCAGCGGCCTCCGAGTACCCGTCCTCCGGGGTGGCCTTCGTGCTCGGCGGACGGCTGGGCCGCGTCGACGTCAGCGAGCTGCGAGCGCGGATCGGACTGAGTTCTTCAGCTTTAGCGCAGCGGGTGCCGTCCGACGAGGTGGTGCGCGACCTGGTCGTTTCGGCCGGCTACTCGGTGCTGGGCCGCTGGCGCGAGCGCTACGAGGACGTCGACTACCGGCGCGCCGCCGACATGCTGGAAAGCCTGGGCGCCGAGCATCTGGGCGACCGCACGTACGGGACGCTGTCCGAGGGCGAACGCAAACGGGTGCTGATCGCCCGGGCCCTGATGACCGACCCGGAGCTGCTGCTGCTCGACGAGCCCGCGGCGGGCCTGGACCTGGGCGGCCGGGAGGAATTGGTGGCGCGGCTGGCCGACCTGGCCGCCGACCCCGATGCGCCGGCACTGGTGCTGGTGACCCATCACGTCGAGGAGGTTCCGCCCGGCTTCAGTCACTGCCTGCTGCTGTCGGAGGCCAAGGTGGTCGCCTCGGGCCTGCTGCCCGACGTGCTGACCGCCGAAAACCTGTCCACCGCGTTCGGCCAGGAGATCGCGCTCGATGTCGTCGACGGGCGGTACTTCGCCCGGCGGGTTCGCACCCGAGCAGCCCACCGGAGGCGGCAATGAACACACCGTTAACCCCACGGCCGGCGGCCACCGTGATGCTGATCCGCGACGGCGCTACCGAGCTTTCGGTGTTTCTGATGCGCCGACACCGGGGCATGGACTTCGCCGGCGGGGTCATGGTGTTTCCCGGCGGGGGAGTCGACGACCGCGACCGCAACACGGAGATCGCGTGGGCCGGGCCGCCGCCGCTGTGGTGGGCGCAGCGGTTCGGCATCGAACCGGACCTGGCCGAAGCGCTGGTCTGCGCCGCGGCCCGCGAGACGTTCGAGGAATCCGGTGTGCTGTTCGCCGGGCCGGCCGATGACCCGAACAGCATCGTCCGCGACGCCGCCGTCTACGGGGACGCCCGCGGCCAGCTGGCCGACCGGTCGCTGTCCTTCGCCGACTTCCTGCGCCGGGAAAACCTGGTGCTGCGGTCCGACCTGCTGCGCCCATGGGCGAACTGGGTCACCCCCGAAGCCGAACTGACCCGGCGCTACGACACCTATTTCTTTGTAGGAGCGCTACCGGAGGGCCAGCGCGCCGACGGCGAGAACAGCGAATCCGACCGTGCCGACTGGGCATTGCCGCGCGACGCACTCGACGACTTCGCCGGCGGGCGCAACATCCTGCTGCCGCCGACCTGGACGCAGCTGGACTCGCTGGCCGGCCACACCGTCGCCGACGTGCTGGCCGTCGAGCGTCAGATCGTTCCGGTGCAGCCCCATCTGACCCAGCGGGGCGACAACTGGCAGATCGAGTTCTTCGACTCCGACCGCTACAACGAAGCCCGGATAGCCGGCGGGGCGACGGGATGGCCCTTTTGACCGGCGGGTCCGGCGAGTTCGTCAGCGTCGTCGTCAGCGACGGCTCACGGGACGCCGGCCTGGCCATGTTGCTGCTGTCGCGACCGCCCACCAACGCGATGACCCGCCAGATGTACCGCGAGATCGTGGCCGCCGCGGCCGAGCTGGGCCGCCGCGACGACGTCGCCGCGGTGATCCTGTACGGCGGCCACGAAATCTTCTCCGCCGGCGACGACCTGCCCGAGCTGCAGACGCTGAACGCCGCGGAGGCCGAAACCGCGGCCCGGGTGCGCCAAGAGGCCGTCGACGCCGTCGCGGCCATCCCCAAGCCCACCGTGGCCGCCATCACCGGATATGCCCTGGGCGCCGGCCTCACGCTGGCGCTGGCCGCCGACTGGCGGGTCAGCGGCGACAACGTCAAATTCGGAGCCACCGAAATCCTGGCCGGCATGGTCCCCGACGGCGGTGCAATGGCCCGGCTGACCCGCGCGGCCGGGCCGAGCAGGGCCAAAGAACTGGTGTTCAGCGGACGTTTCTTCGACGCCGAAGAGGCATTGGCGCTGGGCCTGATCGATGAGATGGTGGCCCCCGACAACGTCTACGACGCCGCCGCGACGTGGGCGCGGCGCTTCCTGGACGGTCCGCCGCATGCGCTGGCGGCTGCCAAGGCGGCGATCAACGCCGTCAGCGGGTCCGTGTTCAGAGCTACCGACGGGGCTGACGGCGGCGGCGGTTAGGCTGCCCTGCATGACGAGGACGCAAATCCCCGCTGACGCGGTGCCCAACCCGCATGCCACCGCGGAGCAGGTCGAAGCCGCCCGGCACGACAGCAAGCTCGCCCAGGTGCTCTACCACGACTGGGAAGCCGAAAGCTACGACGACAAGTGGTCGATCTCCTACGACCAGCGCTGCGTCGACTACGCCAGGGGCCGGTTCGACGCCATCGTGCCCCAGGACGTCATCCGCGAACTGCCGTATGACCGTGCCCTGGAACTGGGCTGCGGCACCGGGTTCTTCCTGCTCAACCTCATCCAGGCCGGCGTCGCGCGGCGCGGGTCGGTCACCGACCTCTCACCCGGCATGGTCAAGGTCGCCACCCGCAACGGGCAGGCGCTGGGCCTGGACATCGACGGCCGCGTCGCCGACGCCGAAGGCATTCCCTACGACGACAACACCTTCGACCTGGTCGTGGGGCACGCCGTGCTGCATCACATTCCCGATGTCGAGCTGTCGCTGCGCGAGGTGATCCGGGTGCTCAAGCCGGGCGGGCGGTTCGTGTTCGCCGGCGAACCGACCACCGTCGGCAACCGGTACGCCCGGGCCCTGGCGGACCTGACCTGGAACACCACCATCCGGGTGGTGAAGCTGCCCGGGCTGGGCGGCTGGCGGCGGCCGCAAGCCGAGATCGACGAGAACTCGCGGGCCGCGGCCCTGGAGTGGATCGTCGACCTGCACACTTTCGAACCGAAAGACCTCGAGCAGATGGCCACCAACGCCGGCGCGGTGCAGGTCGAGACGGCCAGCGAGGAGTTCACCGCGGCAATGTTCGGATGGCCGGTGCGCACCTTCGAGTCGACCGTTCCGCCCGGCAAACTGGGCTGGGGCTGGGCGCGGTTCGCGTTCGGCGGCTGGAAGACGCTGAGCTGGGTGGACGCCAACATCTGGCGACGGGTGGCTCCCAAAGGCTGGTTCTACAACGTGATGGTCACCGGGGTTAAACCGTCCTGAGTGTCGGCCTCACCTTTACCACCGACGACGTCGGCTACCTGCGCTCGCAGGCGGGTGCCGCGGCGCTTCGGGAGGTCGCCGCATTCGCGCTGACCGACGCCACCCGGATCCCCGACACCGCCACCGCGCGCGACCGGTTCGGTGACCGGGCCGCGATCCTGGTGGAGACGACGCTGCTGCGCCGCCGGGCCGCCGACAAATTGGGCGTTCACGCCTGCGATTGGCTGTTCACCGACGAGGCGCTGCAGCAGGCCACCGCGGCCCAGGTGGCCGCACACCGGGCCAGGCGGCTGGCCGGGTTCGTCGTGCACGATGTGACGTGCTCGATCGGCACCGAACTGGCCGCCCTGCGCGCGACGGCCGCGCGGGTGGTCGGCAGCGACATCGATCCGGTGCGGCTGGCGATGGCGCGCCACAACCTGGGCGCCGCCACTGATCTGTGCCGCGCCGACGCGCTGCGCCCGATCACCCGCGACACCGTCGTCGTCGTCGACCCGGCGCGGCGCAGCAATGGGCGCCGGCGCGTGCGTCCGGCCGACTACCAGCCGGGCCTCGGACCGCTGCTGGACACCTACCGAGGTCGGGATTTGGTCGTAAAGTGTTCTCCGGGAATAGATTTCGATGAGTTGAGCCGGCTCGGCTTCGACGGCGAGATCGAAGTGACGTCGTTGCGCGGGTCGGTCCGCGAGGCGTGCCTGTGGTCGGCCGGACTGGCCGGTGCGCGCCGGCGCGCCACCATGCTCGCGCGCGGGGAATTCGATCACGGGGAAGAGGTCACCGACGCCGACCCCGACGACTGCCCGGTGCGGCCCGCCGGACGCTGGATCGTCGATCCCGACGGCGCGGTCGTGCGGGCCGGCCTGGTCCGCCACTACGGCGCCCGGCACGGGCTGTGGCAACTCGACCCCGACATCGCCTATCTGTCCGGTGCCCGGCTGCCGCCGGGGGTGCGCGGGTTCGAGGTGCTCGAACAATTGGCGTTCGACGAGCGCCGGCTGCGGCAAGCCCTGACCCGGCTGGACTGCGGTGCGCTGGAAGTCCTGGTCCGCGGTGTCCGGGTGGACCCTGACGAGCTGCGCCGGCGACTGCGGTTGCGGGGCAGCCGGCCGCTGTCGGTCGTCGTCACCCGCATCGGCTCACGGAGTGCCGGGCGGGCGACGGCCTACGTTTGCTGTCCCTCTCGGTAACGCTTGGGTACGCTGACGGCGATTAGCTTATGAGACACATGCCTTCTTGGTCTGCGAGGACAATTCCGACGATGCGTTACCTGATAGCGGCCGTGGTGGCCCCTGCGGTCCTGCTGGCCTGGCCGGTGGCCGCCGCGCCCCCGTCCTGTGCCAGCCTGGGCGGCAGTGTCGAGGCGGCTCAGATGTGCCACATCCACACCTCGGGCTCGACGTACACGCTGGATCTGGTCTTCCCGGTCGACTACCCCGACCAGCAGGCGCTGACCGACTACATCACGCAGAATCGCGACGGCTTCGTCAACGTTGCGCAGGGCTCCGGGCGCCGCGACCAGCCCTATCAGATGGACGCCAGCACCGAACAGCGCAGCGCGGGTCAGCCGCCGCATAACACCCGCAGCGTGGTGCTCAAGTTCTTCCAGGACCTCGGCGGAGCTCATCCGACGACCTGGTACAAGACCTTCAACTACAACCTCGGCACTAAAGCGCCCATCACCTTCGACAACCTTTTCGCACCCAACACCACCCCGCTGGACACCATATTCCCGATCGTCCAGCGCGAACTGGAACATCAGACCGGGCTGGGAGTGGCGATCTCGCCCGGCGCGGGCCGGGACCCGACCAACTACCAGAACTTCGCCATCACCGACGACCAGCTGATCTTCTACTTCGCCCAGGGCGAGCTGCTGCCGTCCTTTGCCGGAGCCACCCAGGTCCAGGTCCCGCGCAGCGCCATCCCGCCGCTGGCGATCTAGGAATCAGGCCGCGGCGAAGCTGTACACCTGGCCGTCGCTGGTAGTGGCCACCACGCGGCGGTCGGTGCCCACCGACACCCCGACCGGATATCCGGTGGCCGCGGGTAGCGGGTAGCTGTTGAGCGTATGACCATTGGCCGGGTCGAAGACCAGCAGTGACAAACCGGGGCCGCCGTCGTGGGCGGGCCCACTGACCATGGTGTAGCCGACGTCGGATCCGGCCAGGCTGGCCGTCGACAGCGGGGTGACATCGTCGCGCCGCCAAGCCGGATCGGCGTGGTCGCCGGCGTCGCGGAACGCCGCCAGCCGGGTGTCGGGGCCGCCGCCGGACACGATCAGCCCCTGGGGAGTGACCGCGGGCGGCGTCTGCGCCAGAAAGTCGAGCGGAACCGACCATTTCACCTTGCCGTCGGCGGCGTTAAGTGCCCACAGCCGTTGATCGCGGCCATTGGCGTAGACGGTCTTTCCGTCGGCCGAAAGCACCGGGCTGCCGATCACCCCGGCGCCGACGGCATCGCTGGTCCACTCACGGACAAGCAGCGGAGTCTGGCCGGGGTGGTACTTCAAGCCGACCAGCCCGGCGGCCGGCGCTCCCGGCTGCCACACGCCGAGCACCACCGTCTCGCTGACCGGCGAGTAGGCGGGGGCCGCCGCGACCGGACAGCCGGGGCGGGCCGGCGCACAGTCGGCCACGCCCCGGGTGGCGTCCTTGGGATCGACGCCTTCCACCAGATCCAGCGCGGTTCCGACGGTCATCCCGCGGTGGGCGTCGAAGACCAGCACCTGGCCCAAGTGGGTGGTGACGAGCAGTTGGCCGTGCCCCAGGAACCGCGGCGTGGTGGGCATCCCGATGACGGGCTGGCGCCAGCGCGTCCACTGGGTGACCGGGAAAGCGACGATAGCGCCGGGCTGGCCGACATAGAGGTTGTCGAAGTTGTCGAACAGCGGACCCGCGAAACCGCCGCCCTGGACCAGCCGGACACACCAGCGCTGCCGGCCGTTGTCGTTGTTCTCCCACTCCATCAGCGAGCATCCGGCGGGCGTCTGGGCGTTGAGGGCGAGATAGCCGCGCGGGGTCAGCGCCGGGCCGGCCGCCAGGCTTCCCTTGACCGAACGCGTCCATCGCAGCGTGAGCTTGGTGGCGCCGGCCGTCGTGGTGTAGCTGCTGTTGGCGGCATCGCCGTACTGGGCGGGCCAGCCCAGGGCGGGCGAGGCGTCGACCCAGGAGTCGGTGTTGCCGCAACCGCCGAGCCCGATCGTGAGCGCAGCTGCGAAAACGGCCGCCAGCAGACGTCGGGCGAGCAACTCAAGGCTTCGCAGGGTTCGGATCCTTTCAGCGATCCTCAGCGATCGAGTACAGGTGAGGGTAACCCGTGGCCGTTTCGGCCTTCGCCCAGGCTGTCCGCCCGCTCCTCAGCCCGCCGTCCCGGCGCGCATCGTCGCCGGGCTAAGCTTTCGGGCCATGACGAGCATGTGGGGCGCTCCGCTGCACCGGCGGTGGCGTGGATCGCAGCTGCGGGACCCACGCCAGGCCAAGTTCCTCACGCTGGCATCGCTGCAATGGGTACTGCGCAATCGGGCATACACACCGTGGTACCTGGTGCGCTACTACCGCTTGCTCAAGTTCAAACTGCAGAACCCGCACATCATCACCCGGGGCATGGTGTTTCTGGGTAAGGGCGTGGAGATCCACTGCACACCCGAACTGGCGCAGCTCGAGATCGGCCGCTGGGTGCACATCGGGGACAAGAACACCATCCGCGCTCACGAGGGCTCACTGCGGTTCGGCGACAAGGTCGTGCTGGGTCGCGACAACGTCATCAACTGCTATCTCGACATCGAACTCGGTGAGTCGGCTCTGATGGCCGACTGGTGCTACATCTGCGATTTCGATCACCGGATGGATGACATCACGCTGCCGATCAAGGATCAGGGCATCATCAAGAGCCCGGTCCGGATCGGACCCGACACCTGGATCGGAGTGAAGGCGACGGTGCTGCGCGGTACCCACATCGGGCGGGGTTGCGTGCTCGGCTCACACGCGGTGGTGCGCGGCAACATCCCGGACTTCTCGATCGCCGTCGGCGCACCGGCCAAGGTGGTCAAGAACCGGCAGCTGTCCTGGGAGACCTCGGCCGCGCAGCGCGCCGAGCTGGCTGCCGCGCTGGCCGACATCGAACGCAAGAAGGCCGCCCACTAACCCTTGCGCTGGCTGGCGGCGTAGTCCTCGGGGCGGTTCCTTTTCATCCAGGCGCGCAGCGGCCAGGTCAGCGTCCACAGCACCGCGTACACGGTGTAGTAGAGGGCGGCCGAGAGCAGCACGGTGACCAGCCACGCCGGATAGATCAGGATCAAGCAGAACTGCAGAAACTGTTTGACCACAACCGGATAGCCGTCGGCCTCGGCCAACAGGAAGCGCGGGCTCATCGCGGTCCGCATGCGCCGGCCGGCTGACGGCTCGACGCCGCTGGGGCCGGTGACCGGCGGTTCGCTGGTGCTCATTGGCGCATTCCTCGGTATTCAGAGAGGTTCTAGCGGGTTCTAGCGGGTTCTAGCGGGTTCGAGCGGACCGGTTATTCCGGGTGGTCGTCGACCTTGAAGTCGAAGTTGACATCGCCGGCGTCGACACTGGTGACGGTGACGTTGACGCCGTACTTCTTGCTGCCGTCGGTGAGCTGGCACCGCAGTGTCGCGCCCTCAACGCCTTTCAGGTTGTCCGGGCAGGTCACCGCGTCGGGCCGCTGACCTACCTGCTGGGTCAGTTTGTCGCTGATGATGCTGGCGACCTGGTTCTTGTCGACGGTCTCGACCATGTCGAACTTGACGTCGTTGCCGTTGACGCTGGTCACCGTGACGTTGACGTTGTATTTGGCGTCTTTGACCTTCATCTCGCAGTTGAGCTGCGCACCGACCTTGGCCGGCAGGTCACCCGGGCACGTCACCGATTCGGGCTTGTTGCCGGCGGCGTCCGTCATCTTGGCGGTGATCTGGCCGATGACGTCGCTCTTGCTCACCGAGTGCGGCGACGATCCGATCGAACACGAGCAAGCCCCGGCGCTGGCCATCAGGCCGACAGCGGCACCTGAGACCAGCAATGTCCGAACGAACGAGTGAGCCATAGCGCCTCCCGGGGCTTCCGACAACTGTGAATCGGCTGATAATGGCATGCCAACGGCTTGTTGTGAAAGCGATTCGGCGTAAAAGCGCCAAGGGTTGTCTGAAGGGTTGCAGTGTCAGCCGATGTTTCCGTAGCGGCGCAGCGCTTCGGCCCGCTCCGCGCCGTGGTCGACGATCGGCGTGGGATATCCCGATGGCCGCGGCCCCTTGCGGAGGTGGACGTCGGCGGCGTCGCGCAGCTCGGGAACCCAGCGGCGGATGTAATTGCCTGTGGGATCGAACTTTTGGCCCTGCGTGCTGGGGTTGAACACCCGAAAGTACGGCGCGGCGTCGGTGCCGCACCCGGCCGACCACTGCCAGCCGTGCTGATTGTTGGCCATTTCGCCGTCGACGAGCTGATCGAGAAACCAGCGCGCCCCCCACTGCCACGGCAGGTGCAGGTCTTTGACCAGAAACGAGGCGACGATCATCCGCACCCGGTTGTGCATGAAACCGGTCTCGCGGAGCTGACGCATCCCGGCGTCCACCAACGGGAATCCGGTTTCGCCGGCCTTCCAGGCTTCGAACTGGCGTTTGGCCTCGGCGTCGGTGTCGGTTTGGATCGCGTCGAAGTCGCGGTTCCAATTCCACCAGGCGCTGTCCGGCCAGTGATACAGCACCGCGGCATAAAAGTCGCGAAAGGCCAACTCGCGCAAGTAAGCTGAGTCCCCTTTGCGCCGCAGGTTCAGGTCGGCGACCATGGTTCGCGGGTGGATGGTGCCGAACTTGAGATGGGCCGACATCCGGCTGCTGCCCGCGAGGTCGGGGCGGTCGCGGTCGTCGGCGTAGCGCTCGAGTCCGTCGGCGACAAAGCGGGCCCATTGCGAAAGGGCCGCCGCCGCACCGGCAGCCGCATCCAGCCGGACGCCGGGGTCGGGAATAGCGCAGGGTGTGAGCTTCACGTCGGCCGGGTCGACCCAGCGGGCGGACTCGGCACCCGATTGTGCCGGTGCGCGCCAACCGGATTCGCGCCAGCGCCGAAAAAACGGCGTGAACACCCGGTAAGGGGTGTCGTCGTCTTTGGTGACGCGACCGGGGGAGACCAGATAAGGCGATCCCGTCGCCACCAGCGGCACCGAGCCCAGCGCTGTGCGCACCCGTTCGTCGCGGCGTCGCCCGAACGGTGCGAAATCCTCCGTAATGTGTACCGCCGAGGCCTGAATGTGCTTGGCGATCTGGGGAATTCGGCTATCCGGCCGGCCGCGGAGCACCAGGAGCCGGCCACTGAGTTCGTCGTTCAGGTGCCGCAGCGAGTCGCCCAGGAATTGCAGGCGGCGCCGTCCCGACGACGCTTCCAGACGCGGATCGAGCACAAAGCAGGCCAGCACCTCCTCCCCGGCTGCGGCGGCGGCGGCCAGCGCCGGATGATCTGCCAACCGCAAATCACGCCGAAACCACAACAGTGCGGGCATGTTTGGGCGCTAGCGGTTGAGACGCCAGATGTGGGTGGCCATTACTGTGGCAAAGGCGCACCACAAGGGATACGGCAACAGCGCACGCCCCGCCCGCGGGTCGGCCTGCGCGGCGCGCCTGGCCAAATCGGCGCTGCTCACGGTCAGTGCCACGGCGGCCAGCGCGGATGCACCCAGTTTGTGGAAGCCGAAGAACAGCCAGCTCCAGCCGGCGTTCAGCACCAGATTTGCGCCCAGCGCCGCCGCATAGCTGCGTGCCTTTGCGGGTTGTCCGTCGCTGCGAAACCGGTCGATGGTGACCGCGGAGGTGGCCGCGATGTCGGTGTACAGGCTGGTCCAAACCACCGGGAAGACGACGCTGGGCGGCTGATACGAAGGCTTGCGAATCCGGTTGAACCAGGACGCGTCGCGGCGCGGGCTGGCGATGCTTCCGGTGCCCGCTGCCGCGGCCACGGCCAGCGCGGTGCCGGCTACCGTCTTGCTATCCATCGGATTCTCCGCTCGCTGAGTGTTCTTGTGGCGCAGTACCGTTCGGGTCAGTAGGCCACCAGATGCGGTCACCGATCAGGGCGAACAACGCTGGGATGACCAGGGTGCGCACGACGAAAGTGTCGATCAGGATCCCCAGGCCGACGATGACGCCGAGTTGGGTCATCACGATAAGCGGTAATACTCCCAATACCCAGAACACGGCCGCCAAAACGATTCCCGCACTGGTGATGACGCCGCCGGTGGCCGAGACCGCGCGGACCATGCCGTCGCGGGCGCCCCGCCGGGCGCTCTCCTCGCGAGCACGGGTGACCAGGAAGATCGTGTAGTCCACCCCGAGAGCTGCCAGAAACAAGAACGCGAACAGCGGAGTGCTGTTGTCCAGTGCCGGGAATCCGAAGACGTGCATGCTGGCCCATCCGCCCAGACCCAGCGCGGCCAGGGCCCCCAGGATCGTTGCGGCCAGCAGGATCGGCGGTGCCAGCGCGGATCGCAGCAGCACATAGAGCACAACCAGGATGACGGCCAGAATCGCCGGGATCAGCAAGTGCCGGTCGTGCGCCGCGACGTCGCGCACGTCGAGCCCCTGTGCGTCCGGGCCGCCCACCAGCGCTTCGGCGGTTACGCTCTTGGTCGAAAGACGCAGTGCCGCAATGGTATTGAAAGCGCGCTCTGACGAGGGCGGGGCGTCGATCACCACCGACCACCTGGTCAGTGCGGCCTTGGACTGACCGGCATCGGTGACGGAGACGACGCCGGGGGTGGCGTCGATGGCCTGCCCTACTTGGTCCCCCGCGGCGGTAGGGGCCACGACCAGTGTCGGGTTGGTCAGGCCGGCCGGGAAATGTGCGGCAACCACATCGAACCCGGAGACCGAGTCGGCCTTGACCCGGAATTGTTCGGTCTGGGACAAGCCGATGCGCGTGCTCAGCAGGCCGGCGGCCAGTACCAGCAGAATCGTGACGGTGACGGCCGCGACCGCGACCGGCCGGCGGGCCACCCGGGTCGCAATGCCGTGCCAGAAGCCCGAATCCGGGGCTGCCCCGTCGTCGGGGCGCGGAATGAAGGGCCAGAACAATCGTCGCCCACACAGCGCCAGCAGCGGTGGCAGCATGACCAGCACCGACAGGGCGGCGACGATCAGCCCGCACGCGGCCAGCACGCCCAGGCTGCGGGTGCTCGGTGTGGCAGCGAACACCAAGGTGAGCAGGGCCAGCACCACGGTGGCATTGCTGGCTGCGATCGCCGGTGCGGCCATCCGCACCGCGCGGCGCAACGCTTCACGGTGTTCGCTGTGGCGCCGAAGTTCTTGCCGGTAGCGCGAAATCAGCAGCAGTGCATAGTTGGTTCCCGCGCCGAACACCAGCACGCTGGTGATACCGGAAGTCGCGCCGTCGAAGCTCAGACCGGTCAGCGACGCCACCAAGGTGCCGACCGACGTCGCAACCCGATCGGCCAACGCAATCACCAACAACGGAATCAGCCACAGCACGGGTGAGCGGTAGGTGGCGATCAGCAGCAGCGCCACCACCGACGCCGTCACGGCCAGCAAGGTGACATTGGCGTCGCTGAACGCGTTGGCGATATCGGCGCCGAATGCCGGTCCACCGGTGACGTGTGCGTGCAGGCCGGGCGGCAGACCGGTGTTCGCGGCGCCGCGCAGCGCGATGACGGCGTCGCTCAGCGCCAGTCCGGACAGTTCGGCGTTCAGCGCTACCGGCGCGATCGCGGCCTTGCCGTCGGCGGAGACGACAATCGGCGGACCGGGTGCCGGTGCTTGCGCCTGCATCCGGGCGCGGGCTTGTTCGGTAGCGCTTAGATCCGCACTGTCCAGCGCGCCATTGTCAGCGCGACTGACCACCAGCAGCACCGGAGCCTGTGCACCGCCGGGAAACTGAGCGGCCAGCGCCTCGACCCTGGCCGAGTCGGAGTCGGCAGGTAGCGACACCGGCGCCTGGCTTGCCGCCGAATTGGCGCCCACCAGCATCATGAAAGCGCCGGCCAGTAAGAATGCGCCCAACGTGAGAAGCCATGAGCGCCGGCCCGTCACCCCGGCGGCGAGTCCCGCCCACACCACCCGCCAAGCATTTCAGTTCCTGAAACATTAATCAACTGAAATGATGCGCCAATCCGGGTTATGCTTCCGTTGCGGCACCTGGGGATTCGGATGACGGATCCAGGAGACCCCCGCCGGACAGACTGGCCGCAGCCGGCATTCCGAAGATCGCCGCGCCCTCCGTGAACATTGAATTGAGCTGCGCCAGAGTGTTCGAGCGGATGGTTCTAGGCATTGCCTTTGAGCGCGGCAACCAACCCGTCGGGGTCGGCGACGGTAACGGTGAGCGCCGAGTGGTCCTTGAAGCCGATCACCCGGTGAATCGACGGCACGAAGTGAATGCATACCCCGGCATGGGCGTTGGTGCCGAAGGTGAGCCCGTCGTCGACGAAGGACAGCCGGGGGCCCACGGCTGTCCACCACCGATACGGCCCGGTGATATGTGCATCGGCCACGCTGGACAAGGGCGCTTCGACGCGCAATGGTCCATAGCGGGCAATGAACCGCCCGTCGTCGGTCAACCGCACGCCCTGCTCGCCCGGCCACCGAAACGGCAACCACAACGGAGCCAGGCGGGCGTCATACCGGTAGGGGAAATGCCTGCCTGAGGCGTCTTGAACTGCCATCGCGCGGCTCCCATCCGTTGTCCTGCTGCCCGTAGCAGGTTACCTGCGTGCGGACCGAAGCCGCGCCGCGCGGTCTATTTAAGCAGGTTAAACATTCAAATTATTATCTAACGAGCGCCGGCGCGCGAGGCTGGGAACGCGTTAGGCACTTCAGAAAGGAGACGACGCTGGGCCCGGGTTCCTCGGTACCGCGCCGGGATCCGACCACCGATCCCGCGCCATCGACAACCCGGCCCATGAGCGACACAATCGAATCAAGCAGGTGTGGGGTGCGGCGCGGACTTGATCGACAGCGTTTGCTGTCGGGGGTGGGGCCGGTGCTACCCGGGTGAGCTCTGCCGCCGTCGCGCCCGCGCCCCGTTCGTTGAACGCTTGGCGCCGTCGCTTAGCAGTTGGTCTTCGAACGTTCCCATCGCCTCGATCATCGCCAGGAACACCCGGTGAGCGGCGACGAGGTCCTTATCGGATAGATCGGCCAGGGCCGCGCTGAGATGGCCGCCCAACGGCCTGAAGAACCTGTGCGCCAGCGTCATACCGCTATTTTCGTAACGCAGCAGCCACTTGCGGCGATCGTCCGGGTCAGGCTCGCGACGGATGTGGCCCGCTTCGATCATCCGGTCCACGAGGTAGGTGATCGCCGCTGGTGAGACGTCCATCCGCTGTCGCAGCTGAGCCAAAGTCAACGGTTCGCCCGCGGTCTCACCCACCATGATGTGCAGCAGGGCGTGAAAGTCGTTGCTGCTTACCTCGTTGAGACGCGCGTAGTGCCGGCCAACGCGATCCGACTGTGCGGTGATTGCGCGTATATCGGCCGACAGCTGCCGTTCCAGCTCCGCCCGGCTGGGCGCTGGATTGTTAGCGCGGCGCTTGGTCACCTTTGGCGCATCCTTCATCAGAAGCACCAGCCTATCGGCGCATCGATGACGGTCCTAATGCCACCGGCCCGGTGTTGGAGGCAAGGCCGGCCAAACGTCGCCACGCCAGCAGGATCCACGAGACGGCGGCGGCAAAAGCAAGCGTTTGTGCGGTACAGATTCGGTTGGCCGGAAGGCACAGCCGGTGAGCTGATGGAAGCTGTAGAGATGGCTGCGCGCCCGCTCGATGGTTTCCAGCGCCTCGGAGATTTTTCCGGTTGCTTGCACTGGGCCTTCGCCGACGCCGTCGGGGCGGCGACGAGCGAGATATTTGAGCAAATTCGGTGCGACAGCTCGGCTCGGGAGCGGCCCAGCGGAGCAACGTTGCTACACAGTGGGTTTCATTCGCTCGTCTGCGGGAACACGCCGCACGTGAACGTTTCCAACCTCGTCACCCTGCCGTTTCAATGGGGAGCCGCGATCCGGGGAAAGCGGTTCTTCCACCCGCTGGGCGTGCTGGCGCAAGGATCGATCGAGCGCGTTGCCCCTTATTACCAGGGATTACCCGTCCCCACCTCCGACGTCGTCGCCCGTCTTTCGAAAGCCGTCGGCACACCTGGCCCCATACCCGACGCGATGGGCCTAGCCCTCCGGGTGCCGGGTCTCGACCACGCGACCAAGCCGTGGGACATGTTGCTGGTTTCGGCGGCCTCGGGTGCGATCGGTCGCGTCCTGGCGCTTCGGCCGGTGGGTTCGTGGACGTCGCAGACCATGACCACGCTCATGCCGCTGCAGTACCACGGCAAACGCTGGTGGCTGCGGGCGCGCATCACCACACCCGTCGACGGCCCCGGCTTGTCGCTGGCTGCGGTTCGCGACCGCATCGAGGACGGCGGGATCGAAATGGAAATCGACCAAGCCTGCGGCACCGGGCATTTCGAGCCGCTTGCTCATGTCAAGTTGACGAAGGTCGCCTCGCCCGGGCTCGATGACGACGTGTCTTTCGACCCGGTCCTCAACACCCCGCCGGGCGTCAGCCTGTATCCGGATTGGCTGGCCGGCTTACGCAAGCGCGCCTACGCACAGAGCCGGGACGGCAGGGACCAGCGCTAGGGACGCAGTGGGCCCGACCGATTGCCGGCCGGGCCCACTGCGTTCAATAGCTATTGACGCGCCTTCTGGCGTGATTCCGCGGCCTTTGCGGCTCCGCGGGCCGACTCGGCCTCGGCCTCACGCTTAGCGGCGTTGCGTTGCGCGTCGGCCTTGTCCTGCTGAGCCTTCGCCTCCTGCGCCAACCGCTCGTTGCCGAACACTAAACCGACGACCTGCTTGATCGCACCCTTGACGCCCTCGACGATGCCGCTGACGGCTTCCAGGGGTCCACTCTTCTGTGCCATGTCTGCCTTCCGTTGCTTATTGGCAATACGGCGGAATTGTCCGCCCAGCTATCTCAATTCCCAATGCGCGTCCACCGGAAACCTCAGCAGCCCAGCGCATGTGCCCAAAAGCTGCCCGGCAACCGGATGGAACAGCACAGATGCCGTGTCCAGTGACTGTCGTCTCAGTCGCGCCCGGCTGCCCGAATAAAAATCTGCTAATGGGGTACAGCCGTGGCTGTGGATGTGAAGGTGGCGGCTCGGCGACTAGGGCGGGCCGAGCGGAAAGTGGTGCGGTTGCAAAGGCGTATCTGGCTTGTTCAGCTCGTGCTGTGGCCGGCCGGAATCGCAGCGGCGACGACGGTATTCGTTGGGGCGTGGTTCTTTTGGCGACGTAAGCAGTCGCCAGACGTGCCGGTTCAGCGGGCCGAACCGCCGACCATGTCGGAGACGAACTGACGGCGTTCCCCGAGCGCCTGCTCGATGACCTGCAAAGCTTCAGGGACCGATTCGACGACGCGCATACCGTGGCCGCTCGCGACACGCAGCAGCGGACGCATGGCGATACCCGCGACGACGGTGCAGTGCAGCCCAAGCGCTCGATGTTCGCGGTCGAGGGTGAGTAACTCCCAAAACCCCTCAACACCAAGGAAATCCAGACGGCTGAGATCAAGGATCAGCGGGGCCCTGGAAAGCCGGCGAATCTCCGTCCCGATCCGGGCGGCGTTCGTCGCATCGATTTCTCCGTCACACCGCAGGACGGTGGCCAAACTGCGCGCGTAGACAAAGACCCGAGCGCCGGCGCAGTCGATTCCGCCGCGGCGACGAGGGCGGTGCTGCTGGTGTTCCGGTGTACCTAAGACATGCATTTCGATCGTGCCCATCAGGCGAGGGGGTTATCAGCTGCGGACTCAACCTTGGTGTGAATCCTAGTCCCAGCCGGAAGCGGCAAGCCGGGCGAACGAAACGGCCTTCCGCTAGCCCGCGGCTGGGACACCAAGGGGGATAAGGGATTGCGGCTCGGCCACGGTAGGTAACGAGCTGCGAACTCTTCGTTTTATGGCCGATTCAATCTCCGGCAGCGCGCGTGAGCGGCTCAAGTTGGGGCGGCTTACCCTGCCGCGTCAGCTCGAAGACGAACCGGCGGCGCGCTTGGATGACGTCGTCGATCAGCTGCAGGGCCTCAGGAACCGAATCGGCAACTGTGAGGCCGTGATCGGTCACAATCCGCAGCAGCTGGCGCATCGCCGGACCGGGGACCACGCTGCAGTACATCCGGGCTCGCTGGTGCTCGTCGTTGACCGTCAGCAAGGCGCGAAATCCGTCAATAGCAATGAATTTCAGGTGGCTGAAGTCAAGGATCAGCGGCGTCTTCAACCGCGCGAAACGGCGGATTTCCCGGGCGATGTGCTCGGCGTTGGACGCGTCGATTTCACCATCGACGCGCACCACCGTGGCGATGCTGCGCGCATATACGTGCACTCGCGCTGGAGCGCAGTCGGCGGCGTAGCGGCAAGGCGATTCTGCCGACGAGTCAGTACTGGGTGAGAAAGTCATGTTTGTGGCCCATCAAAATTTGGTGTGGGCACGAGAGTGACAGCTGTCGTACAACCGCTCCCGCGACTATCAGCTGTGAACTCAACCTAGGAAGGAGCGTAGTCCCCGACGGTGGCGGCGAGAAAGACGCGATGGCCGTCCTGCGGCGCGTTTGTGCGCGACTGAAATAGTAAGGCGCACAGATTGTTTCGACCCCTGCGACTGGCCGCCCCGGCCGCCGACGCTTCGTTTTCCGGCTCTGCCTCGCCAATACCCTTCGTTCAATGACCTTCGAGGTGCGCGCGCGGATTAACGGACGCCGCGGCGGTTTTTCGCGATCCCCGCGGCGATTGTTTGAGGGTGCCGGGAAGGGGTAATACCGCTCAAATATGGACGGCACGGGTGCGCCCTGTAATGGCTGGGTGCGAAATCGCCATTAAACGCCCATTAAACGCAAGGGACGGTGCGATCACGTGGGAACTGTAAGCCACGCACGCCGTCTTCTACTGGGCCCGGTAATCGCAATTGCGGCTACCGTCGCATTGGCAACTTTCTGCGCACCGGGACGCGCGCACGCCACCCCCGGCGTCACGGTGTTTCCAGGTATGGAGATTCACCAGGGCAGCACGGTATGCGTCATCGGCTTCGTCGAACCGCGGGCGCGGATCGCGTTGACCACCGGCAGGTGTGACGGGGGAGAGGTCGCAACCGACAGCCACCAGAACGTGGTGGGCAGCGTGATGCTCGCCCGACGGAATATCGCCAGCGAAACGGCCCCGGATGGTTCTATTCCGGGCATTAACTATGAAGTCATCAAGCTGGCGCCCGGCGTGACTCCCACTCAGATGCTGCCCGCTGGACGTCAATTGCAGTCGACGCCGGGATTGCGCGCTTTGCCGGCCCTCCCGGTGTGTCATTTCGGATTGTCGGCCGGCCAAACTTGTGGTCGGGTCGACTCGATCAGTAATGGCAGATTTGTCATTAGCGATATGCCCGCCGACAAATTCGGCGGGCCCGTGTACACGCTGACCGATGACCACCACGCCGTGATCGTCGGCCTGCTCGACGGCGGTTCGGGCGCGTTTCCCGAGGCGGAATCCTGGCAGGACGTCATGAAGCAGCTTTACCTCGATATCCGCCCACCCACTTCGCAGCAGTCGCCCTCCGAGGTACGCACCATCGGCTGGATCTCGAGCGAAGGAGGTGACAGGTGCGCAAACGAATCGTCATCACTGGTGCCAGTGGCAACCTCGGCACGGCGCTGCTGAACAGGCTCGCCGAAGCGGGCGGCCGTTGTGAAATCGTCGGCATAGCAAGGCGGAAACCTCCCCGCGAAGGCGTGTACAAATCCGTCGAGTGGCATCAACTCGACGTGGCCGCCACCGGCGCAGAACTCGAGCTGTGCAACGTCTTTCGCGGTGCCGCCTGTGTGGTTCACCTGGCGTGGGAGTTTCAGCCGACCCGTAACACCCGATATCTGGATGCCGTCGGCATCGGTGGAAGCGCGGCGGTGTTGCGCGCGGCCCACTTCGCCGAAGTACCTCACCTGGTGCACATGTCTTCCGTCGGGGCCTACGCGCCCGGACGGTACGGACAGAAAGTCGACGAGTCCTGGTCGACGGCGGGCGTGCCTACCTCCGCCTACAGCACGGCCAAATCCGCGGTCGAGCAGATGCTTGACGGCTATGAACTCGATGAGCCCTATGGGGTGGGTATTACCCGGCTGCGTCCGGGTTTCATCCTGCAGCACCATGCCGCGGCCGGTCTGCGTCGCTACACCGTGCCGGCCTACGTCGATCCCACGTGGTTGCGATGGCTGCCCGTCCTGCCACTGGACCGCTCACTGAAGGTGTCGATGGTGCACGCCGAAGATGTGGCCGACGCTTGCCTGAGGGCGATCGAGCGTCGCGCGCTGGGCCCGTACAACCTCGCCGCTGAGCCCCCGGTGCACCGCGACGACATCGCTGAGGCCCTGTCCGCCAAGCCCGTTCACCTACCGTCGGGTGTGTTGGGGTCGCTGGTGCAGGCATCCTGGCGGACCAGAGTGCAGCCGATTGACCGCGGCTGGCTGGATCTGGCTTTCTCGGCGCCGTTGTTGGCTACCGATCGCGCACACGCCGAGCTTGACTGGTCGCCGCGGTGGTCGGCGCCGGAGGCTTTGACGGACTTCCTCAACGGGTTCGTGCGGCAAGCGGGGACCCGCAGCCCGGTACTTCGTCCCCGGTCATTCGTCGGCGCGATCGCGCGTGACGTATCGAAAGGACCGCTTACGGTGCGGCGGGTGCCCTGAGCTCGGTGCGGCCAAGCATGTGCCGCAACGCCGACTCGAGGTCGGGATGGCGAAACCGGTGCCCGAAGCGGTTCAACCGGTCCGGACTCACCCGTTGGCTGGCGCACGCGAGTTCACGCGCGCCCTGGGCGCCGAGCAGCAGCCGGGGACCCAGCGGGGGCACCGGTAACACCGCGGGCCGGCGCAGCACCTGAGCCAGTGTGCGGGTGTAGTCGGCATTGCGAACCGGTTGCGGCGCAACGGCGTTCACCGGACGCGATAGCGAGCTGTCCCACAGCGCGCGGTGATAGATGTCGACCAGATCGTCGATGCCGATCCACGACAGCCACTGACGGCCGTTGCCCAGCCGGCCGCCGAGCCCCGCGCTGAACAGCGGACGCATCAGCCGTAGCGTGCCGCCGAGTGGGGATTGCACGATGCCCGTGCGCACGCGCACCACCCGGGCCCCGGTCTGCTCGGCCGGGATGGTCGCGTCCTCCCAATCGGCGACGACGTCAGCCAGAAAGCCGTCGCCGCGGTCGCTGTCCTCGGTCAGAACTTCGTCGCCGCGGTCGTATCCGTAGTACCCGACCGCCGAAGCCGAGATGAAAATCTGGGTGGGTGCGACGAGCTCGGCCAGCCGCCGTGTCGGACCAATCCGGCTGGCGCGGACGGCATTTCGATGCTTGTCGGTGAACCGGCCGGCGATCGAGGCGCCGGCCAAGTGAATCACGGCATCGACGCCGGCGAGTAGATCCGGGTCTGGATCATCGGTGTTCCAGCGTCTTTCGTCTGCGCTGCGCGGGTTGCCCCGGACCAGCCGGACGACGCGGTGACCGCCGGTGCTCAGGAACGCCGTCAACGCCGAACCGACCAGTCCCGACGAGCCCGTCACCGCGACCGTCGTCGGGGCCAGGCCATGTTCGGCGGCCATCCGGTGGGCGGCAAGATCCTCGGCCAACTGACGGTGCCGGTAGGCGAACATGGCGCGCAGCGCAAACCCCGGTACCGGCGTATCGACCCGATCGATGACCCGGGTGCGGTTGTCGGCGGCGTCCTCGAACTCATGGGTATGACGCCACCGCCCGACAATGCGCGGCGGCAGTGAGGACAGACCGTCGCTGCCGATGGTGTCGACGAAACGCCTTGGCGGATCGTAAGAATCGGCCTGATGGTGGGCGACCCAGCGCACGCCGCCCGGAAACGCCAGCGTCGACCGGCCGTCCTTGAGCGATGCCGCCTCGGTGACCAACCGCATCGGCTGCCAGGGCGGCGACAGCCGGCGAAACGCCCCGGGCCGAGCGTGCCAGGCGAACACCTCATCGCGTGGCGCATCGACCACGCTTACATACTCCAGCCCCATCAACCCGACGTTACCGGGATCGCGTCGTTTAGCGGTCGGGCAATGCGTGCTCGACGATGGGCAGCCGGGGTTGCGGCTGTCGTTCGCCACGCTTGGCGGCCAGGTATACCTGCGCGGTTTCCTCGGCCACCGTCTGCCAATCGAAGTCGGAGGTCAGACGTTCCCGGGCGGCGCGGGCATGCCGTTGCGCGGCGGCCGGATCGTCGAGCACGGTGCGCACCGCGGCGGCCAGGGCCGCCACGTCGCGGGGCGGGCAGGAAACACCGGTGACGCCGTTGATCACCGCTTCGCCCAGGCCGCCGATGTTCGAGGTCACCAGCGGCGTGCCCGCGGCGGCGGCTTCCAGAGCGGCCAGCCCGAACGGCTCGTAGTGGCTGGGCAGCACGGCGGCATCGGCGCGGTGCAATGCCTCCATCAGTTCGGCATGCTCGAGGTGGCCGACGAACCGAGTTGCCTTGAGTACCTTGTGTTTACGCGCCTGCTCGATGAGCCAGTCCTGTTGGGTGCCGTCGCCGGCGACGGTCAGCGTGGTACCGGGATTCGTACGCCTGATCCGGGGCAGCGCGGCGATCGCGTCGTGTACCCCCTTCTCGTACTCCAGCCGCCCGACGTAGAGGAGCTCGGGCGGGCCGGTGCGGGGGCGACGGGCGGCGAACGGCCAGCGCCGCGCGTCGATCCCATTGCGAATCACCGAGATCTCGGCCAGCCCCGGGCCGAACAACTCGGTGATCTCGTCGCGCATCGACGCCGAACATGTGATGAGCGAATCGGATTCGCGCACCAGCCACGACTCGACGGCGTGCACCTGGCGGCTGATCGGCCCGCTCACCCAACCCGAATGCCGGCCGGCCTCCGTTGCGTGGATGGTGGAAACCATTGGCACGTCATAGAATTGGGACACCGCAATCGCGGGATGGGCGACCAGCCAGTCGTGGGCATGCACCACATCGGGGCGCCAAAGGCGGTCGCTGCCATGCCTTTTCAGGCTCAGGCCCGCGCGGACCATGGCGTGGCCCATCGCCAGTGTCCAGGCCATCATGTCGCTGCCGAAGCTGAACTCGTGTGGGTCCTGGGCGGCCGCGATGACCCGCACACCCTCGCTGATTTCGTCGGAAGAGGGGTGGGTACTGGGGTCGGTGCCAGTGGGGCGGCGCGACAGCACCACGACGTCGTGTCCGGCCGCGGCCAGGGCGGTCGACAAATGGTGCACATGCCGTCCCAGCCCGCCGATGACCACCGGCGGGGACTCCCACGACACCATCAAGATCTTCACCGGCGTAGCCCCCTGGGAAAACTCGGTCGCGAGCGTGCGCAGAATGCCGCCGGGAGCGGCGTGTCGGCGGGCCGACACGCACGCTCGCGGCAAAAGAGGGTCACCGGGGGAGCCTTCGTGCGTCGAGAGCGCCGAACAGGCCGTCGGCGCGGTTCCACCCCTCGGCCAGGCGCTGTGCGCTGTCGCGGCGGCCCGACGCCAGCGCCCCGGCGATCTCCCGGGTGGCGTGTGCATGCAGATGGGCGCGATAACGCGCGTAGTCGGCCGCCGAATCCTTGCTCACCATGAACGGCCAGTCACTGGAAACGGTCAAGAGTGTCTCGCGCAGAATCTGGTCGGCCACGTGATCGCGGGGCAGCGGTCCGTCCAGCGATGCCGTCTGCGCCAGCGCCTTGTCGACCGTGGTCAACGCCGTGTCGACCACTTCATTGTTGAGCTGGACCAGATCGGCCACCTGGTCGCCGTTCCACACCTGCCAGTCCTTGCCCGAACCCCAAGAGCTGGGCGGTAATTCGACGGCCTCGCCGACGTATCCATCGTTGAGCGCGTCGCGCAGCGTCCCCACCCGTACCCCGGCTGCGGGCAACGCGCGCAGCACCCGCTGCAGCCACGTCGGGCCTTCGTACCACCAGTGGCCGAACAGTTCGGTGTCGAAGGCGGCCACCACGTGAGCGGGCCGGCCGATGCGCTCGGACTCCGAGAGCAGCCGGCTGCGTACCACGTCGACGAAGTCGGCGACGTGCACGTCGACCGCGCGGTCGGCACGCTCGGGGTCGTAGGGCGCTTTGGCGTCCGATGCCACATTGCGGCCGGTGACCCGGGCCGGTTTGAGGCCGGTGAGGTGGTCGTAGGTGTGGAAATCGCGGTAGGCGGCGTGACCGGGATAGCCGGATTTCGGCGACCACACCCGGTAGCTGACCTGCAGGTCGCGCCCGAAGGCCACCACGTCGCTGCCACCCACCGGCCGGCCCAGCGCGGTGTCGCCGTGCAGCGACGGGCCGTCGACCATGAAGTGGGAGATGCCGGCAGCCGCGTACTCGGTTTCCAGGCCCGGGGCGTAGGCGCATTCGGGCGCCCAGATACCAGTCGGGGTGTGCGCCAGCCGCTGCCGGGCATCGGCGAGGCCTTCGCGCAGCGCGAACTCGCGCAGCCGCGGGGCGAGCAGCGGCTGGAACGGGTGGGCCAAGGGCCCGCCGAGCAGTTCGACGGTGTCGGCGTCGATCAGGCCGCGCAGCAGCGGGCTGCCGCCGTGGCGCCATAGCGTGGCGAAGTCGTCGAGGGCCTGGCCGGCCTCGGCGCGCTCGCGAATGCCGAAGGCCCGCAACGCTTCTGGTGTGCAGGACGGATAGCCGGCCGATTTCGAGCTGGGTGCCGTCCGTACGGTGGCCGCCTCCTCAGCGCGCAGCCGCCAGTTGGCCAGCCAATGGTGCATGCCGTCGAGGCAGTACGGGTCGTCCAGCTGGGCGTTGACCACCGGCGTCATGCCCAGCGTGATGAGTCCGTGGCGGTCCTCGTCGGCCAGGGTCCGCAGCACCCGGAACAACGGCAGGTAGGCCGCCGCCCACGACTGGTAGAGCCATTCCTCGCCGACCGGCCAGCGGCCGTGATGCGCCAGCCAGGGCAGATGGGTGTGCAGGACCAGGGTGAACAGGCCGGGCACCGGGGTTGTCCCGGAACTCGCCGTGCTCAAGGGCGCACCGCGATCGCAATGAGGTCCAGGCTGCCGTCGATAGCGCGGGTGCTGATGTCGAAGTCGGCGGTGGTGACCGCCGCGACGTCGGCGGCCAGCTCGCGCGGCCAGGGTGCGCCGGTGACCGCCCGCGCGATCTGCGCGTCGATGATGGAGCCGCCGTGGCGGGCGTCCATCTGCTGTAGCCGAGGCCCGTGAAACAGCCCGCTCATCGACACGTCGGTGAAGCCGCCGTCCACCAGTAGTTGGGCGAGCTCGCGGGCATTGAGCTCGCGGGTGTGGAACGGGTTGATCGGGGTGTCGCGGCCGGGGGAGAAGGTGATCCGGTTGGGGGTGGACATCATCAGCAGCCCGGCGGGCCGCAGCACCCGCGCACACTCGCGCACGAACTGGCCCTGGTCCCACAGGTGCTCGATGACCTGAAAGTTCACCACGACGTCCACCGACGCGTCGGGCAGCGGCAGCTCGGCGAGGTTTGCCTGCATCACCTCGACCCGCGGGTAGCGGCTGCGCACGTGGGCCACCGCGGCGTCGTCGTAGTCGACCGCCACGACGCGGCGGGCGACGCCGGCGATCAGATCGGCGCCATAACCTTCGCCGCAGCCGGCTTCGAGCACGTCACGGCCGGCGCAGCGGGAGGCCAGCCGTTCGTAGACCACCTCGTGGCGGCGAAACCAGTAATTCTCGATGTCCAGGTCTGGAATGGTGCGCTCGCCCGTCAGCGTCAGCACGGTATCGACGGCCCCCGAAGTATCGGCGGGCACGTCGCGGGGAACGTCGGGAACGAATGCGCTCATTGCTAAGGCAGGCTAACCCCTGGCATCCGATTCGCGAACCTGGCACCGGGTGCAGGGGAAGGAATGACCAGCACTACCCGCTATGGTGTGAGGGCAGTCTGCACAAAGTTACCGTCTAGTAACATTTCCGCGTGCGGTTGCGAATCGCGTGACCGAGGTCCGGCAGTCGAGCGCTGCGGACGCCTTCGAGGAGGACGAACCACAACCATGACGAACATCGTGGTGCTGATCAAGCAGGTCCCAGACACCTGGTCGGAGCGCAAGCTGACCGACGGCGACTACACGCTGGACCGCGAGGCCGCCGACGCGGTGCTGGACGAGATCAACGAGCGCGCTGTGGAAGAAGCGCTGCAAATCCGTGAGCGGGAGGGCGGCGACGGGTCGGTGACCGTGCTGACCGCGGGCCCCGAGCGCGCCACCGAGGCGATCCGCAAGGCGCTGTCGATGGGCGCCGACAAGGCCGTCCACCTCAAGGACGACGGCATGCACGGTTCTGACGTGATCCAGACCGGATGGGCACTGGCCCGCGCGCTGGGCACCATCGAGGGCACCGAGCTGGTGATCGCCGGCAACGAGGCCACCGACGGGGTGGGCGGCGCGGTGCCGGCCATCATCGCCGAGTATCTGGGCCTGCCGCAGCTCACCCACCTGCGCAAATTGTCTGTCGAGGGCGGCAAGGTCACCGGCGAGCGCGAGACGGACGACGGCGTCTTCACGCTAGAGGCGACGCTGCCCGCAGTGGTCAGCGTCAACGAGAAGATCAACGAGCCGCGCTTCCCGTCCTTCAAGGGCATCATGGCCGCCAAGAAGAAGGAAGTGACCGTGCTGACCTTGGCCGAGATCGGGGTCGAGGGCGACGAGGTCGGGCTGGCCAATGCGGGTTCGACGGTGTTGTCGTCGACGCCCAAGCCGCCCAAGACCGCGGGTGAGAAGGTCACCGACGAGGGCGAGGGCGGCAACCAGGTCGCCCAGTACCTGGTCAGCCAGAAGATCATCTAACCGAGCCCCTGAGACGAGAAGAGCGAATAAACCATGGCTGAAGTACTGGTGCTCGTTGAGCACGCCGAAGGCGCGCTGAAGAAGGTCAGCGCCGAACTGATCACCGCCGCCCGCGTGCTGGGCGAGCCGTCCGCGGTCGTCATCGGCCCCCCGGGCAGCGCCGCACCGCTGGTGGACGGGCTCAAGGAGGCCGGCGCCGCGAAGATCTACGTCGCCGAGTCCGACGTCGTCGACCAGTATCTGATCACTCCGGTTGTCGACGTCCTGGCATCCCTGGCCGAATCGGCATCGCCGGCGGGCGTGCTGTTGGCCGCTTCCGCCGACGGCAAGGAGATCGCCGGCCGGCTCGCGGCCCGCATCGGGTCGGGACTCCTGGTCGACGTCGTCGAGGTGAAAGAGGGCGGGGTTGGCGTGCACTCCATCTTCGGTGGCGCGTTCACCGTCGACGCGCAGGCCAACGGCGACACCCCGGTGATCACCGTGCGGGCCGGAGCCGTTGAAGCCGAGCCGCAGGCCGGCGCCGGCGAGCAGGTGAACGTGGAGGTGCCGGCTCCCGCCGAGAACGCCACCAAGGTCACGTCGCGGGAGCCCGCGGTGGCCGGCGACCGGCCGGAGCTCACCGAAGCCACCGTCGTGGTGTCGGGTGGCCGCGGTGTGGGCAGCGCGGAGAACTTCAGCGTGGTCGAGGCGCTGGCGGACTCACTGGGGGCGGCTGTGGGCGCATCGCGTGCCGCGGTCGACTCCGGCTACTACCCGGGCCAGTTCCAGGTGGGCCAGACCGGTAAGACGGTGTCGCCGCAGCTCTACATCGCGCTGGGCATTTCCGGGGCGATCCAGCACCGCGCGGGCATGCAGACGTCCAAGACCATCGTCGCGGTCAACAAAGACGAAGAGGCGCCGATCTTCGAGATCGCCGACTACGGCGTGGTCGGCGATCTGTTCAAGGTGGCTCCCCAGCTGACGGATGCGATCAAGGCGCGCAAGGGCTGAGTTTCGTGCGTCTGCTGGCCGGTCAGCCGGCCAGCAGGCCGTCGGTGCCGGTGACGCCGGCTTGGCCGTTTTCGCCGTTGTTCCCACCGGCTGCGGCGGTGCCGCCGACGCCGCCGGACCCGCCGGCACCGCCGGCGCCGATCACCTGTGCGGCCCCGCCGTTGCCGCCGTTGCCGCCATTGCCGCCGCTCAACCCGCCCACATAGGTAGTGCCACCGCCACCACCAGCGCCGCCCGCGCCGCCATTGCCGTATAGCCCGCCGACGCCGCCGCTACCACCGTTACCGCCGCTGCCGCCGGTGCCCTCGGCGCCACCCGGTCCATTGAGACCATCTCCGCCGGCGCCGCCATGCCCGCCGATACCGCCGGTGCCGAAGAGCATTCCGCCCGCACCGCCGGCGCCGCCCGCCCCGCCGCTCCCACCGGCTGCGGCCCCACTTTGCGCTCCGGCTCCGCCTGAGCCGCCAGATGCGCCTAGGCCGAAGAGCCCCGCGGCACCTCCGCTGCCGCCCGCGCCGCCGTTGCCGCCCGCAAAACCAGTGGTGGTTGTGCCTTTGCCGGTGGTGAATGTCGCGCTGCCGCCGACGCCGCCCTGCCCACCCGAACCGGCGGTGCCGTACAGCCAACCCCCGCGGCCACCATCGCCGCCCTGGCCGCCGTCACCGGCTGCCTGGTTGGCGCACAACCCGCCGGCACCACCGCCACCTCCGGCTCCGCCGGCACCGAGCAGCCCGGCGGCGCCGCCGGCTCCGCCGGCGCCGCCACTGCCGGCGGTCACGCCGATGACAAGTCCGCCGCTGGGGCCGGTGTAGGTTGCCGACCCGCCGTCGCCGCCCTGGCCGCCGGCCCCGGCATTTCCGTACAGCCACCCGCCACCGCCGCCGTCACCGCCGGCGCCACCCTGGCCGCTGCGGGCGAGCCCGGTAAGCCCGCCGGTCCCGCCGGTGCCACCTTGTCCGCCGGCGCCGAACAATCCCGCTGCGCCGCCGGCCCCGCCGGCACCGCCGACGCCGCCGGAAATGCCGTTGGCAGCATCATTGCCGTCACCGCCGGCACCGCCTTGTCCACCGGCCCCGGCGTCCCCTACCAGCCATCCGCCGTGGCCACCGGTCCCGCCCGCACCGCCGTTGCCGCCGGTGGCGCCGCCGGGATTGCCAGGACCGGTTCCTGCGGCGGTACCACCGCCACCACCGGCACCGCCGGCGCCGCCGGCACCCCACGAACCGGCAGCTCCACCGGCCCCGCCGGCCCCGCCATTGGCCCCGTTGAAGCCGGTCGCTGCCGGCAGGGCCGCACCCCCGGCGCCGCCGCTGCCGCCGTTGCCATATAGCCAGCCGCCGCTTCCGCCGGAACCGCCGGCCGCGCCGGGCCCGCCGGCGCCGCCGTTGCCGCCGTTGCCGATCAATCCCGCGGCGCCGCCTGCTCCGCCGGCCACCCCAGCGTTCGTCCCGGGCGCGCCATTACCGCCGTTGCCGTACAACAGCCCGCCTGGGCCGCCGGGCTGGCCGGGACTGGTGCCATTGGCGCCGTTCCCGATCAGCGGCCGGTTCAGCAGCGTCTGGGTGGGCGCGTTGAGCAGATCCAGCGCGCTCTGCAGTGGGGAAGTGTTGAGCGCCTCGGCAACGGCGTACTGTCCTGCGGCGCTGCTCAATGCGCGGACAAACTGCTGATGAAACGAGTTTGCTTGGGCACTAAGCCCCTGGTATTGCCGGGCGTGGCTGCCAAACACCGCCGCGATTGCCGTCGATATCTCGTCACCGCCGGCGGCCGCCAAGCCTGTGGTCGGGAGGGCTGCGGCCAGGTTGGCGGCGTTCAGCGTCGCTGCGACGCCTTCCAAATCCCTTGCGGCCAGGCCTAACAACTCGGGTACGGCTATCAGAAACGACATCGGGTCAGCGTATCGCCATCTAGCCGGACAAGGAGCACAGTATCGCGATCGCAGGTTCCGTCGGCGTTTGGCTTAACTGGCGCCAGTGCGGCTGATCTGGGCAAGTATTCGGCCAATGGTGAGACCACATTCAACGTCCGGCAATGTTGGTGTGAATGCCGGCCGGTTGCTGCGACATCTAGTCATCTGACGTGCACCGACATGTCACAGCGTCGATGCCGGTTAGCTGACCGCCTGGGCCACGTTGTTTCTCATGAGCATTGCTTCTGTCCTCATACCCAGCGAGAAACCACGTGACGCGGCGACGGGGCCGTCTGCCGGGCCGCGCTATTCGCTCTTGCTGTCCACCGACCCGTCGCTCATCGAAGCCGCACAGCGGCTTCGCTACGACGTATTCAGCAGTACCCCGGGGTTTGCGTTACCCACCGCGAGCGACAGCCGCGACGTCGACAGGTTCGACGAGTACTGCGACCATCTGCTGGTCCGCGACGACGACACGGGCGAGCTGGTTGGTTGCTACCGGATGTTGCCGCCGCCGGGCGCCATCGCCGCCGGCGGGCTCTACACCGCCACCGAGTTCGACGTTCGCGCGTTCGATTCGCTGCGGCCCTCGTTGGTCGAGATGGGCCGCGCCGTGGTCCGCGACGGACACCGCAACGGCGGGGTGGTGCTGCTCATGTGGGCGGGCATCCTGGCCTATCTGGACCGCTGCGACTACGACTATGTGACCGGTTGCGTGTCGGTACCGGTGTGCAGCGAGGGCGACGTACCCGGAAGCCAGATCCGCGGCGTGCGCGATTTCGTGCTGAGCCGCCACCCGGCGCAGTACCGGGTGCGGCCCTACCGGCCCGTGTCCATCGACGGCAGGGGACTGGGCGACATCGACGCGCCGGCTCGGCCGACGATTCCGGCGCTGATGCGCGGTTACCTCAGGTTGGGCGCTCGAGTGTGCGGCGAGCCCGCGCACGATCCGGATTTCGGTGTCGGCGACTTCTGCGTGCTGCTGGCAAAACGCGACGCCGACACCCGATATCTCAAGCGACTGCGCTCGGTGTCGGCGGCGGCCGAAATGGCGGGCGGCGCGTCTCGATGACCAGCCCGGTGCGCGCCCCCGCAGCCCTCGGACACTCCTGGCTACCCCGCGCATCGTGTGACATCAACTGTGTGGGCATGGACGCCACACCCTCCTCCCGGCCGGTGCTGGTGGCGCTGCGGGTAGCGCTGCGCGTGGCGCTGGTGCTGTTGCTGGCACCGGGGGTGCCGCTGCTGGGGGTGCCGCTGCCCGGCCGCACCCACGCCCAGCGCGCCTACTGCAGACTGGTGCTGCGCTGCCTCGGTGTCCGAATCACGGTGTCGGGCAGCCCTATTCGAAATCTGCGCGGCGTACTGGTGGTGAGCGGCCACATGTCCTGGCTGGATGCGTTCGCCATTGGCGCGGTCTTGCCGGGATCGTTTGTCGCCCGTGCCGACATGTTCACCGGACGCGCGACGGGAATCGTGGCGCGCATCCTGAAGATCATCCCGATCGAGCGGTCCAGTCTGCGACGGCTGCCCGTCGTGGTCGAGACCGTCGCCCGCCGGCTGCTCGCCGGTCACACGGTGGTGGCTTTTCCCGAGGGCACGACATGGTGCGGCCGGGCGTACGGGAGCTTCTATCCGGCGATGTTTCAGGCCGCGATCGACGCCGGCCGCCCCGTACAACCGCTGCGGTTGTCGTATCACCACGTCGACGGCAGCGTGTCGACCGCGCCGGCCTACGTCGGCGACGACACCTTGTTGCGGTCGGTCTACCGGCTGCTGCGGGTGCGCCGCACGGTGGCCTGTTTGCGGGTGGAGTCGTTACAGCTGCCGGGCACCGACCGCCGCGATTTGGCCAGGCGCTGCCAGTCGGCCATACAGGCCGGGGAACCACGGCGGATAGGGCAGCACTCGAGGCTGATAGCGCCCGCGCTATCGCGTTCTGGGATTGGGTATCCAGGGTGCGAGGGTGCCCGTGTGGCTGAAGTGGCTGATGGTGCAGCTTTCCCGCCCGCTCGCGAGTTTGGGGTCGCCTAACCGGCCGGTATCGTGGGGCGGGTCATGGTCTACCTGGATCACGCTGCCAGCACCCCGATGTACCCCGCGGCCATCGAGGCGATGACGGCCGTCCTGGGCACCGTGGGTAACGCCTCGTCGCTGCACACCTCCGGGCGTGCGGCGCGCCGGCGGATCGAGGAATCCCGGGAGCTGATCGCGGACAAACTGGGGGCGCGCCCATCCGAGGTGGTCTTCACCGCCGGGGGCACCGAGAGCGACAACCTGGCGCTCAAGGGAATCTACTGGGCGCGCCGCGACGCGGCACCCGGCCGTCGGCGCATCGTCACCACCGAGGTGGAACACCACGCCGTGCTGGACGCGGTCAACTGGCTCGCCGAACATGAAGGCGCCCAGGTGACCTGGTTGCCCACCGCGGCCGACGGCTCGGTGTCGGCCGCGGCGCTGCGCGAGACGCTGCAGGACCACGATGATGTCGCGCTGGTATCGGTGATGTGGGCCAACAATGAGGTGGGCACCATCATGCCCACCGTCGAGCTGGCCGCTGTCGCAGCCGAATTCGGCGTCCCCATGCACAGCGACGCCATTCAGGCGGTCGGACAGCTGCCGGTCGATTTCAGAGCCAGCGGGCTGTCGGCGATGAGCGTGGCCGCGCACAAGTTCGGTGGCCCGCCCGGCGTGGGCGCCCTGCTGTTGCGCCGCGACGTGGCCTGCGTGCCGCTATTGCACGGCGGCGGTCAGGAACGCGATATCCGTTCCGGCACACCGGATGTCGCCGGTACGGTCGCAATGGCCGTCGCCGCCCGGATCGCAGTCGACGGGCTGGACGTCAACAGCGCCCGGCTACGCGTGTTGCGGGACCGCCTGGTCGACGGTGTGCTCGCCGAAATCGAGGATGTTCGCCTCAACGGTGCTCACGATCCGTCCCCCGCAAGCGGGAGGTACCCCCAGCGGCTACCGGGCAACGCGCACTTCACTTTCCGGGGGTGCGAAGGCGATGCGCTGTTGATGTTGTTGGACGCCAACGGAATCGAATGTTCGACCGGCTCTGCCTGCACGGCCGGCGTTGCGCGGCCGTCGCATGTGTTGATCGCGATGGGCGCCGACCCCGCCAGCGCCCGCGGGTCGCTGCGTCTTTCATTGGGGCACAACAGTGTTGACGCCGATGTCGACGCGGCTCTGGAAGTGTTACCGGGTGCGGTGGCGCGCGCCAGGCGGGCCGCTCTGGCCGCCGCGGGGGCTCCGTAGGTGAAGGTTCTCGCCGCGATGAGCGGTGGTGTCGACTCGTCGGTCGCCGCCGCCCGGATGGTCGAAGCCGGTCACGACGTGGTCGGCGTGCACCTGGCGCTGTCCGCCGCACCGGGCACCCTGCGCACCGGCTCGCGCGGCTGCTGCTCCAAGGAAGACGCGGCAGACGCCCGCCGCGTTGCCGACGTGCTCGGAATCCCGTTTTATGTATGGGATTTCGCGGAAAAGTTTCAGCAGGATGTGATCGACGATTTCGTGTCGTCCTATGCCCGGGGCGAAACCCCCAACCCGTGCGTGCGGTGCAATCAGCAGATCAAGTTCTCGGCCCTGTCGGTGCGAGCGCTGGCGCTGGGCTTCGACTGCGTGGCGACCGGGCACTATGCGCGGTTGTCCGGGGGGCGACTGCGCCGTGCCGTCGACCGCGACAAGGATCAGTCCTACGTGCTGGCGGTGCTGAGCGCCGAGCAGCTGCGGTACGCGGCGTTCCCGATCGGGGACACCCCCAAGCCGCAGATCCGTGCCGAGGCTGCCCGCCGGGGCCTGGCCGTCGCCGACAAGCCGGACAGTCACGACATCTGCTTCATTCCGTCGGGCAATACCCGCGCATTCCTGGGTGAACGCATCGGCGTGCGCCGCGGTGCCGTCGTCGATTCCGAAGGCGCGGTGCTCGCCGAACACGACGGGGTGCACGGGTTCACCGTCGGCCAGCGCAAGGGGCTGGGCATCGCCGGCCCGGGACCGGACGGCCGTCCGCGCTACGTCACCCAGATCGACGCCGATACCGCAACAGTCCACGTGGGGGAGGCGGCCGAGCTCGACGTGCACGCGCTGACCGGGCGGGCGCCGATCTTCACCGCCGGAACCGCACCGGCGGGGCCGCTCGAGTGTGAAGTGCAGGTTCGTGCGCACGGTGAAACTGCCAGTGCCACAGCTGAATTGAGCGGCGACGAACTCGCTGTCAGCTTGCATGCCCCGCTTCGGGGCGTCGCGCGGGGCCAGACTGCGGTGCTCTACCGGCCGGATCCAGACGGCGACGAAGTGCTTGGCAGCGCCACCATCGCCGGCACCTCGCGGTTGACGCGGGCCTGACAAGGACCGAGTCAGCCTGGCACGTTCGCGGCGATGTTCGTCATCACGATGTCGGACACCGATTGCGGGAAGCCGCAGTACGTCACTTCGAGCAACGCCACCGACAGGATCCGGTAGTCGCGGCCGCAATCGCCGGGGCGCAGGGTCAGGGAGTCGCCGTCGGCCTTCCAGTGGCTGACGAACAGCCAGCCGCTGGACGTGGCCGCGCAGTTGCCCACCGAGGTCACCAGGGCGTTGAAGGCCCGGCGGGCAGCGCCGGCATCCCGATAGGCTGCGGCAGCTTCGGAGATCAGGCGACCGTCCGGCGGATCCTGAAACGTGGTCTTGTGAAACCCCGCAAGGTCAGGGCCGAAGGTCGCCGTTTCGGCGAAGATGAAGCGGCATTCCGGTGGCGCCGTCTCGGCCAGCGCGTCGATGTCCACCGGGGACCTGCCATCCATCGAGGGGATGATCGTCAAATGCTCACCGGCGCCGGTGATCGCACGCATTCGCGACTGGTCCAACAGCAGCGCGCCGGTATCGAGCACGCCCAGCGGAGTGGCATCGTATGCCGGCAACGCCGTACCGCCCACCACCCGCGTGCACGCCACTGCCAGCAACGTTGCGCAAGACAACAGCAGCGGCCGTATCAGTCTCGCCATCTGCCACCCTTCTTGGGTCGAACCTACCCGTGCGGCCCAGGCGTAAACACCCCTGGGGACCCACCCGTGATCTGACGTCGAATACGGTTGCCCGGTGAGTGTTTTCGCCCCTCATTTCGCGACAGCCACCGGCATCGGATCGTGGCCGGGCGTCGCCGCGCGGCCGGCGGCCGAAGTCGTGGTCGGTGAATTGGCGGGCGCGTTGGCCCATCTCGTGGAGTTGCCCGCCAGGGGAGTGGGCGCCGACATGCTGGGGCGAGCCGGTGCACTGCTGATCGACGTAGCCATCGACACGATGCCGCGCGGCTACCGCGTCGTCGCCCGGCCCGGTGCGGTGACCCGGCGGGCGGTCAGCCTGCTCGACGAGGACATGGACGCGCTGGAGGAGGCCTGGGAAATCGCGGGCCTGCGCGGATCCGGACGGGTGGTCAAGGTGCAGGCTCCGGGCCCGGTCACCTTGGCAGCGGGGCTGGAGCTGGCCAACGGCCACCGGGCCATCACCGATCCCGGCGCCGTGCGCGACCTGGCCGCGTCGTTGGCCGAAGGCATCGCGGCCCACCGTGCGGCGCTGGCGCGGCGTCTCGATACGCCGGTGGTGGTGCAGTTCGACGAGCCCTCGCTGCCGGCGGCGTTGGGCGGGCGGCTGAGCGGAGTCACCGAGCTGAGCCCGGTGGCACCGCTGGACGAGGCGGTGGCCGGCGCACTGCTCGACGCCTGTGTCCAAACCGCGGGCGCGGACGTGGTGCTGCATGTCTGTAGTGCGGGGGTGCCGTGGGAGCTGTTGCAGCGCAGTGCAATTAGTGCGATTTCGGTGGATGCCGGCACGCTGCGGGCAACCGATCTGGAAAGTATCGCGGAATTCGTCGAATCGGGCCGCGTCATTGTGCTTGGTGTCGTGCCTGCCCTCGCACCGGAGTGCAAGCCGTCAGCAGAAGAGCTGGCCGCCGCGGTGGTCGCGGTGACCGATCGCCTCGGTTTCGGTCGCTCGGCGCTGCGCGATCGGGTAGGCATCGCCCCGGCCTGTGGCCTGGCAGGTGCCACCCAGCAGTGGGCGCGCACCGCGATCGGACTGGCCCGCAAGGCCGCCGAAGCGTTCGCCTCAGACCCCGACGCAATCGAATAAGCAACTGAAAGGTTGCGCTTTGCCGCGTGATGTGGTGTGCTGAAAGGCAACCAGGAGGTTGCGTATGAGTACCGACCGCATCGAGAAGCGCGTGGTGTTGCGTGCGTCGTTGGACCGGGTATGGCGGGCCATAAGTGACGCGGAGGAGTTCGGGCGCTGGTTCGGCATCCGCTTTGATGGGCCCTTCGTCGCTGGAATGTCCATCACCGGCGTCATCACCCCGACGATCGTCGACGACAAGATCGGCAAGCGCCAGCAACCACACAGCGGGGTGCGAAGCAGCTGGCAGATCGTCGCGGTGGAACCGCAGCGCCGATTTGCCTACCGCTGGCATCCCTTCGCGATCGACCCGGCCGCCGACTACGACCAGGAGCCCACCACGCTGGTGGAATTCACGTTGGCGGAGACGCCCGAGGGTGTGCTGCTCACCATCGTCGAGTCCGGTTTCGACGCCATTGGGGAGGACCGTCGCAATGAGTCCTACCGGGCCAACTCCGAGGGCTGGGCGATTCAGACCGACCTGGTGCGCAGGTATCTGGAAGCCACGCGGGTGTGAGCACGGTTGGGGCGCCGCTCTTCGACGCGCTTGGAGACCCGAATCGCTTGCGGATTATCGTCAGGTTGTGCCACGCCGGGCCAAGCTCGACATCGCAAGTAACGCAGGGTATTTCAATTACCCGGCAAGCCGCGACCAAACACTTGCAGCTATTGGAGTCCGCGGGATTGGTCACCAGCTGTCGGCGCGGACGCGAGCGCCTTTGGATGGTGCAAACCGAACCGTTGGCCCGTGCCAGCGACTACCTCGCGCAGCTGTCGCTGCGCTGGGATGCCGCGATGGACCGGCTGCGGGCTCATGTGGAGGGCTGAGAGGCCCCGGCGTCTAGTCACATCCGCCACAGGAGTCCCTGGTCGACGGGACTACCTGTTTGCCTGCCTCACAGCGACAATTCGGCCGCCATCGCCCGGTAGGATCCAGATTGTCGCTGTGAGGCAGGCAAATCGACCACTCTTCTCCGAGAGACCAGAGTGCCCATTGTGACTGATGCGCCGGCGGTGACGACCGCGGCTGGCTCCGTCGGCCCGTTTAGATAACCTGCCAGGGTGAGCTCACCCGAGGTATTGCACGAGTGGCAGGAACTGGCCGAGGAGGTGCGCGAACACCAATTCCGCTACTACGTGCGGGACGCGCCGATCATCACCGATGCGGAGTTCGACAAGCTACTGCGCCGCCTGGAAGCGCTCGAAGAACAGCATCCAGAGCTGCGCACACCCGATTCGCCCACCCAGCTCGTCGGCGGTGCCGGCTTTGCGACGGACTTCGAATCGGCCGCGCATCTGGAACGGATGCTCAGCCTCGACAATGCCTTCAGCTCAGAGGAACTCGGCGCCTGGGCCGGGCGCGTGCACGCCGAAGTCGGTGACGCGGCGCACTATCTGTGCGAGCTGAAAATCGACGGTGTCGCACTGTCTTTGGTCTACCGGGACGGACGCCTCACCCGCGCGGCCACTCGCGGCGACGGCCGCACCGGTGAGGACGTCACGCTGAACGCCCGCACCATCGACGACGTTCCGCAACGCCTCACCGACAGTGCCGCTTACCCGGTCCCTGAGATCCTCGAGGTGCGCGGCGAGGTCTTCTTCCGCGTGGAGGACTTCCAGGCGCTCAACGCCAGCCTGGTCGAGGCGGGCAAGGCGCCGTTCGCCAACCCCCGCAACAGTGCGGCGGGATCGCTGCGCCAAAAAGACCCGGCGGTAACCGCCCGTCGCAGGCTGCGGATGATCTGTCACGGGTTCGGTCACACCGAGGGCTTTCGTCCGGTTACCCAGCACGATGCCTACCTGGCGTTAAAGGATTGGGGCCTGCCGGTTTCCGAGCACACCACCGTGGTCTCCGACCTGGCCGGGGTGCAGGAGCGCATCGACTACTGGGGCGAGCATCGCCATGAGGTCGCCCACGAAATCGACGGCGTGGTGGTCAAGGTCGACGAGGTGGCGCTGCAGCGCAGGCTGGGCTCCACGTCGCGGGCCCCGCGCTGGGCCATCGCCTACAAGTACCCGCCCGAGGAAGCCCAGACGAAGCTGCTCGACATCAAAGTCAACGTCGGCCGCACCGGCCGGGTCACCCCGTTCGCGTTCATGACGCCGGTGAAGGTCGCCGGGTCGACGGTTAGTCAGGCCACACTGCACAACGCCTCGGAGGTCAAGCGCAAGGGCGTGCTGATCGGCGACACCGTGGTGATCCGCAAGGCCGGGGACGTCATCCCCGAGGTGCTGGGGCCCGTCGTCGACCTGCGCGACGGGTCGGAACGCGAATTCGTCATGCCCACAACGTGTCCCGAGTGTGGCACCACGCTAGCGCACGAGAAGGAAGGCGACGCCGACATCCGCTGCCCCAATGCGCGCGGCTGCCCGGCGCAATTGCGGGAGCGGGTATTTCACGTCGCCAGCCGCAATGCGCTCGACATCGAGGTGCTGGGTTATGAGGCGGGCGCGGCCCTGCTACAGGCGCACGTCATCGGCGACGAGGGCGACGTTTTCGGTCTCACCGAAGAAGATCTGTTGCGCACCGACCTTTTTCGCACCAAGGCCGGCGAATTGTCGGCCAACGGCAAGCGGCTGCTGGCCAACCTCGACAAGGCCAAGGCCGCGCCGCTGTGGCGGGTGCTGGTGGCGCTGTCGATCCGCCACGTCGGGCCCACGGCGGCGCGTGCGCTGGCTACCGAATTCGGCAGCATCGACGCCATCGTCGACGCCTCCACCGAGGAGCTGGCCGCGGTCGAGGGTGTCGGAGCGACGATCGCCGCTGCGGTCACCGAATGGTTCACCGTCGACTGGCATCGCGAGATCGTCGAGAAGTGGCGCGCCGCCGGAGTGCGGATGGCCGACGAACGCGACGACAGCATTCCGCGCACCCTGGCCGGCCTGACCATCGTGGTCACCGGCTCGTTGACCGGGTTCTCCCGCGACGACGCCAAGGAGGCGATCGTGGCCCGCGGCGGCAAGGCGGCCGGCTCCGTGTCGAAGAAGACCTCTTATGTCGTCGCCGGTGATTCGCCGGGATCCAAGTACGACAAGGCCGTTGAACTCGGGGTGACCATTCTCGATGAGGACGGTTTCCGCAGGCTGCTCGAGCACGGGCCGCCCGAAGAACCCCCTGACAGCGAAGCGGCAGAAGTGCCATAGTGGGCGCTATGACACAGGCTGCCGAACGGTCCGCGGACTTGTCGCCGTGGTCGCCGCGCGAGGCCGAATTGCTCGCGGTGACTTTGCAGCTGCTGCAGGAGCACGGGTACGACGGGCTGACGGTGGACGCCGTCGCCAATACGGCCCACGCCAGCAAGGCAACGGTGTACCGGCGCTGGCCGTCGAAAGCCGAGCTTGTGTTGGCCGCATTCATCGAGGGGGTTCGGCAAGTCGCGGTGCCCCCCAACACCGGCACATTGCGCGGCGACTTGCTCACCATCGGCGAACTTTGCTGCCGCCAAGGAAACGAACAGGCCAGCACAATTCGCGCGGTGCTTGTCGAAATCTCGCGCCACCCCGCGCTCAATGACGCCATGCAGCATTCATCGATCAGCGCAAAGCTTTGATTCAGCACGTACTTCGACAAGCAGCCGAGCGCGGCGAGATCGCCGAGTCCGCCATCAGCGATGATCTATGGGATCTGTTGCCGGGGTATTTGATATTTCGGGCCATCGTGCACGACCGCCCGCCCACAAGTCGCACAGTGCAAGCCCTCGTCGACGATTTCATCATCCCCGGCCTCACCCGCGCCACCGACTGAGCCTGGCTTGAAAGTGTACGGTGACGTCTCTTGTGTAGTACGGTTCAGTACCGTGACTGTCGTAGTCACTAGCGTGATCGTGTCGCCCGCTCGTCGAAAGGTCAACGAGTGAACGGAATTTCAGTGGGATTTCGATGGCAGCCCTGGTGAAGCGGGGGTGGATGGCACTCGTCGCGGTGATCGTCGTCGCGGCAGCGGGCTTCGCCATCTACCGGCTGCACGGAATCTTCGGCTCCCAGAGCAACACAGCCGGCAAAGGCGGCATCTCCAACGAGATCGTCCCGTTCAACCCCAAGCAGGTAGTGCTGGAAGTATTCGGCGCTCCCGGCGCCGTAGCGACCATCAACTATCTGGACGTCAACGCCCAACCCCAGCAAGTGCTCAACGCGCCGCTGCCCTGGTCGTTCACCATCACCACCACCGAGCCGGCCGTCGTCGGCAACGTGGTGGCGCAGGGCGACGGTGACACCCTGGGCTGCCGCATCACCGTCAACGGAGAGGTCAAGGACGAACGCACCGTGAACAAAGTCCGTGCCTACACCTTCTGCCTGGACAAGTCCGGATGAGCGAGCAGCAACCGTCGCGGATACCGCGCGCCATCCGCCGGCTCTCGGTGCCGATCCTGCTGTTCTGGGTGGTGCTGGCGGGGATCACCAATGCCCTGGTGCCCCAACTGGAGGAGGTCGGCAAGACCCATAACGTCGCGCTGATCGCGCCCGAGGCGCCGTCGCTGCAGGCGACCAAGCGCATCGGCCAGGTGTTCAAGGAGTTCGACACCGATAGCACGGCAATGGTTGTGCTGGAAGGCGATCAGCCGCTCGGCGCCGATGCCCACCGCTACTACGACGACTTGGTTCGCAAACTCGAGCAGGACCGCAAGCACGTCGAGCACGTGCAGGACTTCTGGGGCGACACCCTGACCGCCGCGGGTTCGCAGAGCACCGACGGCAAGGCGGCCTATGTGCAACTGAACCTCGCGGGCAATCAGGGGTCCGCACTTGCCAACGAGTCCGTGGGTGCGGTGCGCGAGGTCATCGACCACACCAAGCCGCCGTCCGGGGTGAAGGTGTACGTCACCGGCGCGGCGCCGCTGATCTCCGATCAGTTCGACGTGGGCAGCAAGGGAACCGCGAAGGTCACCTCGATCACCGTCGGGGTGATCGCGCTGATGCTGCTTTTCGTTTACCGCTCGTTTTTCACCATGCTCCTGGTGCTGGTGACGGTCCTCGTCGAGATGGCCGCCGCGCGCGGCATCGTCGCCGTCCTCGGTCACGCCGGGATCATCGGGCTCTCGACGTACTCGACGAATCTGCTCACGCTGCTCGTCATCGCCGCCGGAACCGACTATGCGATATTCATCGTCGGCCGTTATCAAGAGGCCCGCGGCGCCGGAGAAGAGCGAGATACCGCGTACTACACCATGTTTCGCGGAACGGCCCACATCGTCTTGGGGTCGGGCCTGACCGTCGCCGGTGCCGTCTTCTGTTTGAGCTTCACCCGGTTGCCGTATTTCCAAAGCCTGGGTGTGCCCGCCGCGCTGGGCATTCTCATCGCGCTGGCGGCCGCACTCACCCTGGCGCCGGCGGTATTGACCCTTGGCGCCCGCGTCGGTGTCTTCGAACCCAAACGCAAGATGAGAACCCGCGGCTGGCGGCGGATCGGCACCGGCATCGTGCGCTGGCCCGGACCGGTTCTCGCGGTGGCGTGCGCGCTGGCCTTCGTGGGTCTGCTGGCCCTGCCCGGCTACAAGACGAGCTACGACACCCGTCCCTACATGCCCGCCAGCGCCCCGGCCAATGTCGGATACGCCGCGGCCGAACGACACTTTTCTCGGGCCCGGTTGGAGCCCGAATTGATGATGATCGAGACCGATCACGACATGCGCAACCCGGCCGACATGATCATCCTGGATCGGGTGGCCAAGGCGGTGTTCCACATTCCGGGTATCGCCCAGGTGCAGTCGATCACCAGGCCGTTGGGTACTCCGCTCACGCACAGCTCGCTGGCGTTTCAGATCAGCGCGCAAAGCGCCAACCAGATCGAAAACCTTGGCTACCAACGGGATCGCGCGAACGACTTGCTCAAACAGGCCGGCGAGCTGTCGAACTCCATCAACATTCTCAAGCAGCAGTACGTCTTGCAGCAGGAGTTGGCCGCCACGACCCACACCGAAGCCGAGAACTTCCGCGACACCATCGCCACCATCAACGAGCTAAGAGACAAGATCGCCAATTTCGACGACTTCTTCCGGCCGATTCGTAGCTATTTCTATTGGGAGAAGCACTGTTTCGATATCCCGGTCTGCTTTGCGATCAGGTCGGTCCTCGACGCGCTCGACGGCGTCGATCAGCTCAGCCAGAAATTCGAAGACCTCACCGCCACCTTGGACCGGCTCGACGCCCTGCAACCCAAACTGGTGGCCCTGATACCGCCCCAAATCGAAAGCCAGCAAACCAATCACGACTTGACTCTGGCGAACTACGCCACACTCTCGGGTATCTACGCACAAACGGCCGCCGCTATCGAGAACGCGACGGCGCTGGGGCGCGCGTTCGACGTGGCAAAGAACGACGACAGCTTCTACCTGCCGCCGGAGGTCTTCAACAACCCCGACTTCAAACGCGGCCTGAAACTGTTTCTCTCACCCGATGGCAAGGCCGCCCGGATGATCATCACCCACGAAGGCGATCCCGCTACGCCAGAAGGCATTTCGCACATCGAGCCGATCCGCAAGGCCGCGCACGAAGCGGTGAAGGGCACGCCCATGGCCGGCGCGCAGATCTATCTCGGGGGTACCGCGGCCACCTACAAGGACATTCAGGAAGGTGCGAAGTACGACCTGATGATCGCTGGAATCGCGGCCCTGGCCCTGATCCTGCTGATCATGATGATGATCACGCGGAGTTTGGTTGCCGCGCTTGTCATAGTCGGCACGGTGGCGTTGTCGCTGGGCGCCTCCTTCGGGCTGTCGCTGCTGGTGTGGCAGTACCTGCTGGGCATTCAGCTGTACTGGGTGGTGCTGGCGCTGGCCGTGATCCTGCTTTTGGCGGTGGGGTCGGACTACAACCTGTTGTTGATCTCGCGGTTCAAAGAGGAAATCGGCGCCGGCCTCAATACCGGCATCATCCGTGCCATGGCCGGATCCGGTTCCGTGGTGACGTCTGCGGGCCTGGTCTTCGCGGTGACCATGTGCGCGTTCGTGTTCAGCGGTTTTCAGGTGCTCGGTCAGATCGGGACGACGATCGGTCTTGGTCTGTTGTTCGACACGCTGATCGTGCGTTCGTTCATGACGCCGTCCATCGCCGCACTGCTCGGGCGCTGGTTCTGGTGGCCGCAACGGGTGCGCCCGCGTCCGGCCAGCACCATGCTGCGTCCCTACGGGCCGCGTCCGGCGGTGCGTCAGCTGCTGTTGTGGGAAGACGACGATCCGGTCGTTTCAGCGAAGTCGCACTAGCCCCCATGGTGGCGACCCGCTGCGCCCAGCTTCGCTGCGCTTGCGATCGCCACGGGCCTGATGGTGGCGACCGCTGCGCCCAGCTTCGCTGCGCTTGCGATCGCCACTAGTCCCCATGGTGGCGACCCGCTGCGCCCAGCTTCGCTGCGCTTGCGATCGCCACTAGCGCAGCATGGTTGCGACGATGCCGGCCAGATAGCCCAGCCGGGCCACCTCCGACGGCCGGAATTCCGGGCCGGGACGCCCCAGCACCACCGCGGTGTGCGGATCGCCCAACGGCGCGGCGACCATGGTGGTGTTCATGTCGCGCCAGGCCTGCGGCACCCACTCGGCGCCCCCGTCCAGCGACACGGCCCGCTCGATGGGCAGCCAGGGCGCAGAATCCGCCCGGGTCTCCGGCGCGCCCGGGCTACCGGCCAGTCGCAAGAGTTCTCCGTTGGAGCTGCGCAACACCGTGCACCAGCTCACCCGCAGGATTCTGGGCGCATGGTCGGCCAGCACCTGCAGCTTGGCCGCGTTGTCGCGGGCCGCGGCGACGTGGTCGAGCAGCTCCAATTCACGGTGTGCCTCCAGCAGACCGGTATGCGGACGCACACTGTCCACCTGCACACCGGGTAGCGCCTCGGCTGCGGTGATCAAGGTGTCGGGCATCGCCCCGGGGGGCAGTTCGACCACCAGGTCGTCGATCGCGTATCCGCCGCTGCGTTCGACCACGTCCAGCGACAGGATGTCGGCGCCTACAGATCCGAGCGCGACCGCCAGCGCCCCCAGGCGCCCTGGTCGGTCCTCGAGCTCGATGCGCAACAGATACGAAGGCACGGGCTTCACCTTTGCACAGCCATGTATCCACAGCATTTCGGCCACGAACGTGACGTCAGCGTCACACTCGGCGGCGAACGTGACGCCAGCGTCACGCTCGCGGCGGGCGGGCGGGAAGCCAGCATCCCCTTGGTCGGCAGCGCTGAGTGGCTAGCGCGGCGCGGTACCAATAGGATTCTGCGAGTTCGTCGCCATGGGTGCGACGAAGCGGCCCATCAACAGGGCCTCGCAGTGTCGAGTCGCTGTGCGCGACATGGTCTGATCAGGGAGTTCGCTGTGGATCAGTGGTCCAATTCGCCGGGTCGTTTTGGCGGCCCGAATCCCATCGGCGGCTTCGGCCACCCTGGGTCAGGGCCACCTTTGCCGCCCGGCTATCCGCCGCCGGTGCCCATGCCTCATGCGGCAAATCAAGCGGGTGCACCGCCGGTGGTAACGCCCGGATGGCAGCGACCGCCGTGGGCTGATCAACAAAATCCGCCGCAACATCTCATGCCGCAATTCGGTCCGGCCCCGCGGAAGAGCCGTAGGCGGCTCATAGTAGGTCTCGCATGCGGTCTGGCAATAGCCGTCGCAGCAGTGGCCGTCACAGTAGTTGTCATCTCACAAAGCGATGGGAACAAGCCACGCACCGCGGCCGAGGTGGTCAAGGGTTACCTAGAGGCCCTCGCCCGCGGGGACGCGCAGGGCGCGCTCTCGTATGCCAGCGATCAGCCCGCGACCAAATCATTTCTTACTGACGACGTGCTGAAGAAGCAGATTGCGAAGTGGCCCATCACCAATATTCGCATTCTGAACAACGACTCCAACCGGGTGCATGTTGCGGTTAATTTTGGCGACCAGACGTCAGACGAATCTTTTTGGCTTGAACAAATGGGTGATAAGGGCTGGAAGCTCAAAGAAGGCGCCATCAAATTAAAGTTTCTGAAATCGTCCAACGTCAAAGCGCTCAGCACGCTCACGCTATTCGGGGAGCCTTTCGACACCAATGAAGAGACCTATGTATTTCCCGGTTGGATCGATTTTGGGAATAGCAACGTGAATATCACGCAGAAACCTCCAAGCTATCCACTCCTGCTAAACGAATTGACTATCGCCGGCGCCTCGTCAAGCTTGATGATGAGTTATGACCTCAGCGACGCGGGTCGCGCCGGGGTTCAGGCCGCCGTGAAGAGCGCGGCCGAGGCCTGCGCAAAATCGGTGCAGCTGGCGCCCGTAAATTGTCCGCAAGGTGTGCGCGATCGAAGTTTGGTTGATGGGACGGCGCAATGGACCGCGCCGACCGATTACACCGACATCCGGCTCGGCTTCTTCGATGCCGAGACGTTGACAATGCGCTTATACGGGGACATCGATTTCCAGCTCACGGCAACGTCGACCTCGGGCCCGCCGAAATCAGGACGAGTCACCGCGGGCGTATCAGCCACCGCTGATCTGACGAAGAATCCGCCAGCGATCACCTTCAAATAGGGCCCATTTCGTGGCTGTGCTTGACCAGAAAGCGACAGAGTGACAAATCAGAATTGGTACGGACCGCAATCCGGGCCGGCTGAGCAGTGGCCCGGCGGCCCGCCGCAGCCCTGGGGCGGTGCGAATACGCCGGTGAACGCCTACGCTCCGCCGAGTGGTCCCGTGCCATTCGGGAGTCCGCCGACGCCCGGCTATGCGCCGCCAGCGTTCGGATTTCCCGGCACTTGGGGGCCACCTCCGCGCCCACCGGGCAGACGGCGTAAGCCACTTATCGTCACGCTGTTCGCATCGTCGGTGGTGTTGGTGGTAGTCGGCGTTGTCATGGCAATCGTTTTGACGACCGGCAACCAAGCAAGCTCGAACAGGGCGGGCGCGGGAAGCGCTGGTGACGTGGTCAAGGCGTATCTGGCGGCATTGGCGAAGGGCGACGCCGACGGCGCACTCTCGCTTGCTGTTGCCCAGCCCGCGTCGAAGAAGTACCTGACGAACGAAGCGCTCAAGCTGCAGATCGAGCATTGGCCGATCAAAGGCATTGCCATACTTGAGGATTCATCAAAGACGGAGCGTGGCGACTTGGCTATTGTGAAGGCCGCCGCCGACTTTGGCCCCCAACATTCGGAGGGCCAAATCCAGGTCAAGCGGTCCGGCGGTGTTTGGAAGCTAGCGAGTGCCACCGTCAACGTCATAACCATGTCGCAAATTCTGCAGGGGGGTCCAGCGACCAGCCTGACCATTCTGGGCAAGCCGCTCGGGCAGGATGCGAATTTTTATGTATTTCCGGGATATCTCGACCTGAAGTCCACCCGGTATGTCGACCTCAACGCGCCGCCCATGCTGCTCGACTCGCTTATCGGGGATGTGGCTACGACGCTCAACGTTGAGTACTCGGTCAATGAGGCGGGCCACGAGGCGGTCAAGGCGGCATTGGAGACCTGGATCAGGGGCTGCCTCAACGCACCCGGGTCGGAGCAGTTCTATAACTGCAAGCCGCAGCAGATCGACACGCCGATTAAGCCGGCAACGGCAGAGATTATCGGTCCCATCGATCTGAGTGCGGTCACCCAGAGCTTGGTGCCCATGACGCTAAGCGTGATGGTCACCGGCACCGCACACTACAACTTCACGGCCCAGACCGTCCGTGGCGAGACGGCCAGCTTCATTTCCACTCTTACGGTCGCGACAGCGGTCAACCTGGGCAAGGAGCCGCCCGTTGTGGGGCCGCTTCGGTAATTGTGCCGACCCCACGTCACGCATCCGCCCGATCTGTAACGAGTCAGTTCGAAAATCCGCAGAGAGTGATTATGACCACTAGTCGCGTTCAGCCCAACCAGCAGGAGATGGAGCACGCCTACCGCGTGGTGGACGAGATATCGCGTGCCTTCGCAGCCAAAGTCGTCGGCCAGGACTATTTGCGGGAGTCATTGTTGATCGGCATGTTGACTGGCGGGCATATCTTGCTCGAAGGCGTTCCCGGTCTGGCCAAGACAACGGCGGCGCGGGTTGTCGCCGATGCCATATCTGGTGGGTTCCAGCGGATCCAGTGCACGCCGGACCTGTTGCCCAGCGACATCGTGGGCACGCAAATCTACGACTCCGCGACCAATTCCTTTGGTACACAACTGGGCCCGGTGCACAGCAATATCGTCCTGCTGGACGAGATCAACCGTTCCAGCGCAAAGACACAAAGCGCGATGCTCGAGGCGATGGAGGAACGTCAGACAACCATCGCCGGTCGGGTCCATGTCATCCCGGATCCGTTCCTGGTGATCGCCACCCAAAATCCAGTAGACCAGGAAGGCACGTATCCGCTGTCCGAAGCGCAAACCGATCGATTCATGCTCAAGGAAGTACTTCGCTATCCACTGCCGGATGACGAAGTTGAAGTGATCGTCCGGATCGACGCGGGAGTATACAACCGAGGCGAAAAGCCCCGTGCGGTAGTGAGTCTCGACGAAATCGTGCAGTTGCAACGCATCGTTGGCAACATTCACATGGATCATGAGCTGATTCGGTACGCGAGTCAGCTTGTGCACGTGACGCGAAACCCGCGGCAGTTTCTCCCGCAGCAGCTGGCCCGGCTCATACAGTACGGCGCCAGCCCGCGCGCCACGATCGCCTTTTGCAAGACGGCCAGGGCGCTGGCCGTATTGTCAGGGCGCAACCACGTGATACCCGACGACATTCACAAAGTGGCCCATCGGGTGCTGCGGCATCGGCTGATCCTGGGTTTCGAGGCGGCCAACGTCAACGTCACCCCGGAAATCGTGATCGACGCTGTCCTGCAAGCTGTTCGGGTGCCCTGACCGGCGACCATGGGCCGACTTCTTAACCGCGCAAAATCCTTCTTCGGCACCGACACCCGAGGCATGCTCGAAGGCGGTCGCTACGCCTTGCTGCACACCAGAAGTCTCGAGCTCGACGACTTGCGCCCGTATGTCATCGGTGACGACGTCCGCGATATCGATTGGAAGGCGTCGGCGCGCTCCGGGTCGGTGCTCATAAAGCGCTTCGTCACAGAAAAGCATCACAAGATCCTTCTGGTGGCTGATACTGGCCGAAATATGGCGGCGCTGGCCGCAAGTGGCGAAATCAAGCGTGTGGTGGCCACGAATCTGATGGGTGCAATAGGCCTGATTTCGATGGGCCGAAGTGACGAAGTCGGCATGGTGTTCGGAGATTCGCGCGGCTCCGCGATGATACGCAGCCGCCGTGGGGAGACACATGTTGAAAGTATCTTGGAGCGTTTTCACAGCACTAGCAGCGGTGATGTCGGCCTCAGCGACATCGTCAGCCAGCTTGGCTTTGTGGCCAGGGGACACCGTCGCCGAGTGCTGCTTGTTGTGGTCTCCGATGAGCCGGAAATCACCCCCGCACTCGACGAAGTGCTCAAGCAATTGAGCGGACGCCACGAATTGATTTGGTTGATGATCGTAGACATGCCGGCCATTGGGTCGCCAGTAGGCGAGCAGGACGGCTTCGATGTTGCCACGGGGCGTTTCGTACTCAGCGGAGCGGCTTTCGGTCGGCGCGTGCTAGCGGCCTATCGTCTTGCCGAACAGCGCCGTGCCGCACGACTCGAGGAATTCCTCGCCACACATAATGTACGTTTCGTCCGGGTCGCAGGGAGCGCCGAAATCCGTTCCAAGATGGTTGAGATGACGGAAGCCTACCGCAATGCCGGCTGATGATTTGCTCCGTTTCATCGGTGGACCACTGGAAATATCGTCGTGGTGGCTGGTCCTTGGCACCGCTCTCATCGTTAGCGTAATCGCTTGGAGTGTAGCGGTTTTCGTCTGGACCTTGCCTCCATCGACGTTGCGCCGAACGCCGTTGATTCGCGCTGTTCATGCGCGCGTTAATCGTCGCCGGTTTATGCGGGCAATTCGCAGAATTGATGCGCGCTATCGAGATGGTGAGCTGACTTCGACTCAGGCCGGCGCAGCTATCAGCCGCATCCTGCGCAGTTTCCTATACGTCACAACCGGAGTCAGGGCTCAGTACATGCACGTTGGGCAAATGTACGGGGGTCGGCTCGCCGCGGCGGCCCCGGTGCTCGACGGTCTCAACCAGGCTCGGTTCAACCCTGGTGCGCGGGTGGATGTTGCCGGGTTAGGACGCTCGGCCGAGGAGCTGATCTCTTCGTGGAACTGAAATGGTGGCCGGTGCTCGTGGTCGGAACGCTGTGCCTGGCGGGCACGGTCGCCGCCTCTGCGCTGCTGCCGATGGCCCGGCTGCACCGAGTCCTTCGGCCATTGGCGCACGTCGACCGACTCACCCGGCTTCCGGAGTATGCCCGCGTCTACCGCATCTATTTCTTTTCGGTCGTTGTCACGGGCGTGCTGCTGTTGACGGCGTTCGTCACATCCTTGGTCGCCAGCGCGCGACCGGTCGGGATGTCATCCTCGACGCACGCCTTTGATACCGCACATCCCGAAGACATCATGTTGTGTGTCGGTGAACCCGTAACCGACCCCACCACGGCTGACTTTTTCAACTATTACGCCAGCTATGCACAGCAGCTCAAGCCTGTCGACAGCGCGCGCATCGGCGTCACCTCGGCGACATTGCGGGTCATCCCGTTGACCCGCGACCATCAGTACACCGCAGACCGCTTGAAAACGCTTGTGCGCCTTGCCCGAATCCAGCAGGATCTGGACACGCGAAGGCCGGTGGCCGAGGCTGACCGCACCGAACTGAAAACGGGCATCGAAGCGTTTTCCCGGCCGTTGGACTATGTCGACTATGCCCCGACCGTGGATGACGTGTTGGCACTGTGCATGACGGGCTTCCCGTCGTACCAAGCCAAAAGCGGACACCGGCGGCAATTGATCTACATCGGAGACAGCGAGATGCGAGGGCCCGCGGATCATCGTGCCTCGCTGTTCTCCAATGAAGACGTGAGACAGATGGCCGATCAGGCGGGAATCCAAATCAACGTGGTTGCCCGGTCGGATGTCGCGGCACCCTCAACGGAAAGTAATGACAAGTTGCGCTCCACGGCTATCGCCAGTGGCGGCCAGTTCTTTCTGTACAACCCGGCCGGTACCGCGCTTACCGATACGGGCACCGCCCCCACGCTCAGCCGGCGCCTCGACCAAATTCGGGACAGCGCCCCGAAAGTAGAGTTGCCCGGCGGCAAGGTCATCACCAGTCGATCCTGGGACTCACCGGAGTCACTGTTGATCGCGAGTGTCGTGGCCGCTGCCCTGCTATGCGTGTCTCTGGCGGTGTTGCGGCGATGACGTTCTATCCCGTACTGCCCGCGGTATCGGTCTTGATCGTCGGCGTGGTGTTGGTGCTGATCCGCATGATTGCTCTGTATCGAGTCTTGCTGCGGACCGCCTCAGGCCGATATCGAGTGGTGGTGGCGCGGTGGAGTGGGTTGACGCTGGCGGTCATTCTGCTCTTGCTGGCAGCCTGCCGTCCTGGATTCGACAGCGATCAGGCCGGTCCTTCGGTTGACGTCAATCCGGTCGCGCGGGTGGACCCGAATGTGAATGTGTTCTTCGTTGTCGACCGCTCGGTGAACTCACGTGTAGAGGATTTCGGGAAGGGCAAGTCGCGAATGTCAGGAATTCGCTCGGACCTCGGCGCACTGATCGACGAGTATCCCCATGCACGCTTCGCGGTGATTTCGTACGCCGGGAAGGCATCCATGGATTGGCCGCTGTCCGACGACACATCAAGCCTGCGGTCCATCGTCAAGGGACTGTCGCCGTACACGTTGGTGGCTCCGGATGCGATGTATCATGCGAACGCCGCCGCGGCCCGAAACATACTACGGGACAAGGTTGTTGAGGCTGCCAAGACTTTCCCTGACTCGAAGACCCTGGTGTTCTACTTCGGGGAGGGCGCGGCACGTTCACACATACCCGCGGCCTCGTTCGATATCGGGCCGGCGAAGGTCGCCGGAGGAGCTGTGCTTGGCTACGGGACGTCGGCGGGCGGACCGATTCCGCAAGGTTGGCTGGACGGCGAAATGGTTTATCAGGGCGACCCGGACGGAAACGGTCCGCTGACCTCGACGATCGATGAAGACCGGCTGAAAGCCATTGCCGGGCAGCTGAACGTGCCGTACTTTCACCGCGAGAGTGGACAGCCGATTAGCGGCGTCGCGCCCGCCGTCGACCAAACGGCCGACATGCAGCGGCGCGGCGACAGGTTGGTGGGGCAGTTCATCGAACGGCATGAGTGGTACTGGCTTTTCACGCTTTTCGCAGCTGCACTGCTGCTTGCCGAAATTGGACTGACCATCCGCGAGTATCGACGCAATCGCATGTCCCGGCGGGACCTCGGGCGTTGACGCTGTCCGATAGATTTCGGCCCGTGTCGGCACGGACCCGGCTGCGCAGACGGTTGTATCTGTCGTCTGCCCCCATACTCCTCGGCCTGCTGTTGGCGGCAATGAAGATGATCAGTGTGGGGATCGTCGGCAACTCGGCCGCAACCGATTTCAGCCAGCACGATATCGAGTCGCTGCGGCGTGACGTTTCTATGCTCAGCATCGCCAATGTGATCGAGCCGACCAAGACGTCATTCGTGGCCGGCGACTTGGCTGTGTTGGAAGGACGCCTCAGCGAAGCCGACGACCGCTTTTCGGAGGCCCTTGCCGGCACCGCAGAGTCCCAGTCCTGCCCGTTGCGAATCAACCTTCTCCTGGTTCGAGAGACTTTGGGAGACTTGGCCACTCGCGCAGGGAACAAGCGCGAGGCGGAGCGGCGTTACACGACGGCCATCGCTTTGGCTGCTGATGCACCCGCAAGGTGCTTCGCGGGTAATCTCGACCCCAACGCTGATCGGCGCGCGATCCGGGAGCATGCGATACCTCGGTTGCAACAAAAACTGGAGCTACTACACCGCCCGCCGGCCCCAGCGCCGCCACCCGCATCTGCCGTGACGTCCCCAGAGCCGCCGACGTCGCTCACTCCGCTTCCTTCGGCGCCGCCTCTACCAGGGCTGCCGCCCTCGGATCCGCCGCCCTCGACCGGACCGGGGTCGACGGGAACAGTGCCTGCGCCCGGACCGAACATGCCGCAGCTACCGCAAACCGGTATCTCGGAAGGGCCGGTGTTCGGACCGGACGGCGGGAATGGCCCAGGACCGAACGGCGCTGGCGCGCTCAATCCGGTCTCACCCGACCGGCTTCCCACCGGCGGCAGTGGTGCAGCTCCCGGGCATCGCCTGGGAACCGGCGATCCGATCGAAAGGCTGCAGCGACTGCTGGACAACTCGAACGCCTATGGCGACAACCAGGAATCAGCTGACGCCGGCCATTAGATCGAGAGCGCCCCACACCAGCGGGTAGGTTCTGTCGGCCTCCATCGGCCCACCGCCTAAAGCCCACCCACGACCCGCTGACCGCTTCCCATTAGGCTTTTCGCTCGTGTCCCAGATCTCCCGCGACGAGGTCGCGCACCTGGCCCGGCTGGCCCGGCTGGCGCTGACCGATACCGAGTTGGACAGCTTCGCCGGCCAGCTCGACGCCATCTTGACCCACGTCAGCCAAATCCAGGCCGTCGACGTCACCGGCGTCGAAGCCACCGACAACCCGCTTAAGGACGTCAACGTCACGCGCCCGGACGAGACGGCGCCGTGCCTGACCCAGCAGCAGGCGCTGGCCGCCGCGCCCGAAGCCGTCGACGGCCGCTTCGCCGTCCCGCAAATCCTCGGGGAGAGCCAGTGACCGACATCATTCGAGAAGACGCCGCCACCCTGGCCGCCAAGATCGCCGCCAAAGAGATTTCCTCCACCGAACTCACCCAGGCCTGCCTGGATCAAATCGAAGCAACAGACGACCGGTATCACGCCTTCCTGCATGTAGCGGCCGACCAGGCCTTGAGCGCGGCTGCAGCCGTCGACAAGGCGTTGGCCGCCGGCGAGCAGCTGCCGTCGCCGCTGGCCGGGGTGCCGCTGGCGCTCAAGGACGTTTTCACCACCATCGACATGCCGACCACCTGCGGGTCCAAGATTCTGGAGGGCTGGCGCTCGCCGTATGACGCCACCCTGACCACTCGATTGCGCGCGGCCGGGATCCCGATCCTGGGCAAGACCAATATGGACGAGTTCGCGATGGGCTCGTCGACCGAAAACTCCGCCTACGGCCCCACCCGCAACCCGTGGAATCTCGACCGGGTGCCCGGCGGTTCCGGCGGCGGCAGCGCGGCGGCGCTGGCCGCATTCCAGGCGCCGCTGGCCATCGGGTCCGACACGGGCGGATCCATCCGCCAGCCGGCCGCGCTCACGGCGACCGTCGGCGTCAAACCCACCTACGGAACCGTCTCCCGCTACGGGCTGGTGGCCTGCGCGTCGTCGCTGGACCAGGGCGGCCCCTGTGCGCGCACCGTCCTGGACACCGCCCTGCTGCACCAGGTGATCGCGGGCCATGACCCGCGCGACTCGACATCCATAGACGCGCCGGTGCCTGACGTTGTCACCGCGGCAAAGGCGCCCGGTGACCTCACCGACGTGCGCATCGGCGTGGTCCGCCAGCTGCACAGCGGCGAGGGCTACCAGCCGGGCGTGCTGGCCTCGTTCGAGGCCGCGGTCGCGCAGCTCAAGGCACTCGGTGCCCAAGTGAGCGAAGTGGATTGTCCGCACTTCGATTACGCGCTGGCCGCCTACTACCTGATTCTGCCGTCGGAGGTGTCGAGCAACCTGGCCCGCTTCGACGCCATGCGCTACGGACTGCGGGTCGGCGACGACGGCACGCACAGCGCCGAGGAGGTGATGGCGATGACGCGGGCCGCCGGTTTCGGTCCAGAAGTCAAGCGGCGCATCATGATTGGTGCCTACGCACTGTCGGCCGGTTACTACGACGCCTACTACAACCAGGCGCAGAAGGTGCGCACGCTGATCGCGCGCGACCTCGACGAGGCCTACCAATCCGTGGACGTGCTGGTATCGCCGGCCACCCCGACCACCGCGTTCGGGCTGGGCGAAAAGGTCGACGATCCGCTGGCGATGTACCTGTTCGACCTGTGCACCCTGCCGCTGAATTTGGCCGGCCACTGCGGCATGTCGGTTCCGTCGGGGCTGTCGCCGGACGACGGACTGCCGGTGGGCCTGCAGATCATGGCGCCCGCGTTGGCCGACGACCGGCTCTACCGGGTGGGGGCGGCTTACGAGGCCGCCCGCGGACCGCTGCCGACCGCGGTCTAACCGCGAGTGCCCCCGATCCGCGCAAGCAGGGCAAGATAAGGGAATGCGGATCGGAGTTCTCACCGGAGGCGGCGACTGCCCCGGCCTCAACGCTGTCATCCGGGCGGTGGTACGTACCTGCGATGCCCGGTACGGCTCGTCGGTGGTCGGTTTTCAGGACGGCTGGCGCGGTTTGCTGGAAAACCGGCGCATGCAGTTGCGCAACGACGATCGCAACGACCGGCTGCTGGCCAAGGGCGGAACGATGCTGGGTACCGCCCGCACCCACCCGGACAAGCTGCGGGCCGGGCTGGACCAGATCAAACAGACCCTCGACGACAACGGCATCGACGTACTGATCCCGATCGGCGGCGAGGGCACGCTGACGGCCGCGCACTGGCTATCCGAAGAAAACGTTCCGGTAGTGGGAGTGCCGAAGACGATCGACAACGATATCGATTGCACCGACGTGACTTTCGGCCACGACACCGCGCTGACGGTGGCCACCGAGGCCATCGACCGGTTGCACAGCACCGCCGAATCCCACCAGCGGGTGATGCTGGTGGAGGTGATGGGCCGACACGCCGGGTGGATCGCGCTGAACTCCGGGCTGGCGTCCGGTGCGCACATGACGCTGATCCCCGAACAGCCCTTCGACATCGAAGAGGTGTGCCGGCTGGTCAAACAGCGCTTCCAGCGCGGCGATTCGCATTTCATCTGTGTGGTCGCCGAGGGCGCTAAGCCGATCCCGGGCACGATTGCCTTGCGCGAAGGCGGCATCGACGAGTTCGGCCACGAGCGGTTCACCGGTGTGGCAGCGCAGCTCGGATACGAGGTGGAGAAGCGCATCAATAAGGAGGTGCGGGTGACGGTGCTGGGTCACGTCCAGCGCGGCGGCACTCCGACGGCCTATGACCGGGTGCTGGCCACCAGGTTCGGGGTCAATGCCGCCGACGCTGCGCACGCCGGTGAATACGGTCAGATGGTGTCGTTGCGCGGTCAGGACATCGGCCGGGTGGCCCTGGCCGACGCGGTGCGCCAGCTCAAGCTGGTACCGCCGAGCCGCTATGACGACGCGGCCGCGTTCTTCGGTTAGGCCTCCGAGGCCAGCAGCTCCGATGTGTGCCGCGGTTGAGCCGGCGGCGGGACCGGGCGTGGCCTACTGCGGACCTGCTGCGGCCACCAGAACCAGCGTCCCAACAGCGCCGCGATCGACGGGGTCATGAACGAGCGCACCACGAGCGTGTCGAACAGCAGGCCCATTCCGATGGTGCTGCCCACCTGAGCCAGGATGATCAGCGCGCTGGCCCCCATGGTGATCATGGTGAACGCGAAGACCAGTCCGGCTGAGGTCACGACGGCGCCGGTGCCCGCCATGGACCGGATGATGCCGGTCTTGATGCCTGCGTGTATTTCCTCTTTGAACCGCGCTACCAGCAGCAGGTTGTAGTCGGATCCCACCGCCAGCAGGATGATCACGGACATGGCCAGGATCATCCAATGCAGATCGATGCCCAGGATGTACTGCCAGATGAGCACGGACAGGCCGAACGACGTCCCGAGTGAGAGCAGGACCGTCCCGACGATGACCGCCGCGGCAACCACCGCACGCGTCAGGATCAGCATGACGATGAAGATCAGGATCAGCGCGCCCACCCCGGCGATCAGCAGGTCGTAGGTGGAGCCCTCTTTCATGTCCTTGGCGGTGGCCGCGGTTCCCGCGATGTAGATCCGGGCACTTTCCAAGGGCGTGCCCTTGATGGCCTCGAAGGCGGCGTTGCGGATCGCGTTGACGTGGCCGATACCCTCGGTGCTGGCGGGGTCGCCGAGGTGAGAAATGATGAACCGCACCGCTTTTCCGTCCGGTGAGATGAACATGTCCATGCCCCGCTTGAAGTCGGGATTGTCGAAGACCTCCGGGGGCAGATAGAACGAGTCGTCGTTCTTGGATCTGTCGAAGGCCTGGCCCATCGCGTTGCCTTTGCCGCTCATCGCGGCAGCCTGGTCCTGCAGTCCTGCCATCGTGCTGTGCATCGACAACGTCATGGTGTGCATCGACTTCATCATCGAGATCATCGGAGTCATCAGTTTCAGCATTTCGGGCATGACCGCGTCGAGTTTGTCCATCTTGGGGACGAGATCGCCGATTGCGTCGCTGAGCGTGTCGACGCCGTCCAGCGTGTCGAACACCGAACGCAGCGCCGCACATACCGGGATGTCGAAACAGTGCTTCTCCCAATAGAAGTAGCTGCGGACGGGCCGGAAGAAATCGTCGAAATCCGAGATGTGGTCGCGTAGTTCGTTTACCTGGGACACCATGGTCTTGGTCAGCGTGACGATGTCGTGGGTGACGCCGGTGAGTTCCTTCATGATCCCGATCATCGTTTCCATCGTGGCGATCATGGTCTCCATCTGGTCGGCCATCACCAGCATGTCGTCCATCTGGGCCTGCATGTAGTCCCGCGTCAACTCCTGTCCGACGCCCTGCATCCCCATCTGATAGGGGATGGACGTGTGGTCGATAGGAGTGCCCAGCGGCCGGGTGATGCTCTGCACACGCGCGATGCCAGGGGTGTGAAAGACATTGCGCGCTATGCGTTCAATGATCAGCATGTTCGCGGAGTTGCGCAGATCCTGGTCGGTTTGCACCATCAGAATCTCCGGATTCATCCGTGCCTGGGAGAAATGCCGGTCGGCGGCCTGGAATCCCTGCATGGCGATTATGTTGTCGGGCATGTACTTTCGGTCGTTGAAGCTGGTCCGGTAGCCCGGCAGTGCGATGAGCCCGACCAACGCCAGGGCGCAGGCCGCGGCCAGGATCGGTCCCGGCCAGCGGACCACCGCCGTCCCCACCCGTCGCCAACCACGTGTTCGCGCAGCGCGTTTGGGCTCGAACAGTTTGAACCGGCTGCCGACCACCAGCATCGCCGGCGCCATGGTCAGCGATGCCAGCACCGCCACCATGATCCCGATCGCCAGTGGAACGCCCAGCGTCTGAAAATAGGGCAGCCGGGTGAAGTGCAGGCAGTACGTCGCACCGGCGATCGTGAGACCGGAACCGAGAATGACGTGTGCGGTACCGCGATACATTGTGTAGAAAGCGGTTTCGCGGTCCTCGCCGGCGTTGCGTGCTTCGTGGTAGCGGCCCAGAACGAAGATCGCGTAGTCGGTGCCCGCCGCGATGCCCAACATGGTCAACAGGTTCACCGAGAACGTCGACAACCCGATCAGGTTGTAGTGCCCCAAGGCGGCCACCACGCCACGGGCAGCCGTGATCTCCAGCATCACCATCACCAACACCAGCCCGACCGTGATGACCGAGCGGTAGACGATGAACAAGCTGACCAAGATGACCAGCATGGTGATCGCGGTGACCAACTTCAGGCTTTTGTCCCCGACCTGGTGCTGATCGGCGATCAGCGCGGCGCCGCCGGTGACGTATACGTGCAGGCCGGACGGCAGCGGCGTGCTGGCGACGATCCGGCGGACCGCGGCGATGGAATCGTTGGCCCGCGCTTCACCTTGATTGCCGGCGAGATTCAGCTGGACGTAGGTGGCTTTGCCGTCGGGGCTTTGTGCGCCGGCCGCGGTCAGCGGGTCACCCCAGAAATCCTGGATGTGCTCGATATCGGACTTGTCGGCCCGCAGCTTCCTGACCAACTCGGCGTAGTAGCGATGCGCCTCGTCGCCAAGGGGCTGGTCGCTTTCGAGCACGATCATCGCCGACGAGTCGGAGTCGGACTCCTTGAAGACATGCCCAATGTGCTTCATGGCCTGCATCGAGGGAGCGTCGGCGGGGCTCAGTGACACCGAGTGCTCCTGGCCCACGTCTTCCAGTGCGGGGACCGCAATGTTGAGCAGCACAGCCAGCGCAATCCAGCCCAGCAGCAGGGGCAGCGCGAATGTGCGAATGAACCGGGGGATTCTCATGCCGACTTCACCTGGCAGAAGGTGAACGCATCGACGCCTTGCGCGGACTTCTCGTCCTTGACCTTGCCGTCGACGGTGATGCGGCAGCTGATGGTGTGGCCGTCGCCCTGCGCCAACAAGATCGGACTGGTGGCCGGTGCCGTCGTGGTGAGCGTCAGCGTCCAGGGCAGCGGGGCTTGTTTGACGCTTTGCGGATTCGCCGACAGGTCAAGGTAATTGATGGTCGCCAGGCTGCCAGGTGGCCCGAACACCTCATAGGTCACCCGCTTGGGGTTGAACGGCGGCGGGTCCTTGGCAATGCCGGAGCCTTCCCGGGTGATCTCGTTGTCCGAGCCGAAAATCCCGTGCATCCGGTGGATCACGAAACCCCCTAGCGTCAACGCCACCAAGACCAGCAGCGGCAACCAGTACCGCCTGACCGTCGTCATCATGAGAGCCCTACCTCGCAGTGTTTTCTGGCACGAGCAGGGGGTTTTCGCTTGGCAGTCAGATGAGCGGTGACCATGTCGGCGATTTCGCGGGCCCACTCCTTCCACGTCAGGCCGTCGGGCAACCAGGGAGACATCGCGGCGCGGTGCGTCCCGGCCGCAATCACGGTGCGAAAGGCGATGTTGAGCGCCATCGTGGGATCGGGGTGGCCGATGTGCTGCCGGTGCGCCGCCGCCGCGTCGACGAAGCGCTGCTGCAAGTCGGTGACGGTGCGCATGCCCTGCTCGGGAGGGTCGGCCCGGCGGCCACTGGCTAGCAGGACGGGAATGAGCCGGCCGCTTTGGTTGAGGGTTTCGGCCAACGCCGTGGTGAAGGCGTCGATGACGCCACCCAGTGATGGCTCGGCCTGGTCGAGTGCCGCGCCGACGGCCTCTTCCAGTCGCTCTGCCAGCGCTAGCTTTACCGCGTCGATCAACTGCTCTTTGCTTGCGAACCGTCGGTAGACGCCGCCGACGGAGACGCCGGCGTGATTGGCGACGCGCGCGATCGTGAGCTTTTCCGGCCCTTCGCTGACCAAGACTTCTTCGGCCGAGGTGAGTAGCCGCCGTAGCGCGGCGCGACTGCGGGCCTGCTGGGGCGGCGGCGCCGGCATGGGTGCATCCCGCACTGCTGGATCCTTTCCGCCTGGCGTAAGGCGCGCGAAAAGTGTTCTGGCGCAGGCTATTTGCCGCCTCGCTCGGAACCATGGCGCCAAACAAGAATGCGAATTTCTATTCGCATATTACGGCGGTGACACCGCCGGCTCAATACCCGATTTGGTTACCGCAGCCGAACCTTCGGGTTTCCTATGAGGAAACGTCGCGAAGTTTCCGGTGCGGCAAACCGGGTAACGCAATGACACATGAACAACCGCGATCCATATCGCGAGGCAGCTCCGCAATCGCTACCGTCGCCCGCGGCACTAGGCCCTCCGACGCCCCGGCCACGCTGGCGAGACAGGCGGGTGCGCCAGCAGGTCGACGTAGCGACCGTGCCGCGCCGGGTTCAGCAGCTCAGTAATCCCGCCTATCAACGGCAGGCCATGGCGACGGGCGGGCCGGCCACCGCTCCATTCCGGCGGGTGCCGACGCCCGCGTCCACCGGACCGGAGAAAGTCGCGTCCGGCGCAGCGCCCGATTTCGACGCGAGTCCGGCCTGGAGGTCCGGCAGGTTCGACTGGCGGCGGCTGCTGGAGCGCATCAGGCAAATCCGTTCCCGGCCGAGCCGCGACGAGCTGTACCTGAACTGGCTGCGCGACCGGGCCTCCAGACCGGTAGGCAACGCCTACCCGATCGCGGTTCTCAACCTCAAAGGCGGCGTGGGCAAGACCACGGTCGTCGAAGCGCTCGGGTCCACCCTTGCTGACGTCCGCAACGGCGGCGTCATCGCCATCGACCTCGATACCGGCGATCTCGCCGAACGGCACGGGCGGCGCCGCCAGATCAACATGGCCGAGACACTCGCCGACGGTTCGGTTCCCCCGTATCTGGACGAGCGCGCGCACGCATACCGCAACGGTTCGGGGCTGGACGTGCTGGGACTGCCCAAATACTCGCCCAGTGAGTGGCGACGTGAGCACGACGATTTCGTCAGCGGGCTGTCCAAGCTGGGAAAGAGCTACTCGGTACTGCTGGTTGACTGCCTGAAGTCGGTGAACTCCGGTGTGATGCGAGCGGTCCTGGTGGAGTCCCGCGCTCTCGTCATCGTCAGCGGTGCATCGGTCGACGCGCTGCGAAAGACCCGAACCACGCTGAACTTGTTGCGCGACAACGGATATCAGCGACTGTTGGAATCGGCGGTGCTGGTGGTCAACCGCACCGACCGGTCCAGGCCGAGAGCCGCGGCCAACACCGAACTCGCCCAGCTGTCCGGTCGGGTGGGGGCGGTCTTCATTTTGCCGTTCGATCGCCATGTACGCGAGGGCGCCGAGATCGTTCTGGAGCGGCTGAACCGCAAGAGCCGGCGCCGCTATCTCGAGCTGGCTGCGGTGCTGGTCGACCTGGCCGCCAGCAGCGCCGTGGAGCGAAATGCCGTCGCCGAAATCGGCGCGTATCCGCGTTCCGGTTGAACCCCGGATGGCGTGAAATTGTCGAATAGCTGAATTCCGCGTGGCGCCCGCAGTGGTGTCCTGGGGGTTTGCGGAATTCGGCACGTTTGCCGGGTTTTCGGGGGCTCTGAATCGGCTATACCGGTGGGTATGAGTGACCGCGGTCGCTTGCGCGAAGACTTTCAGCAGTTCGCTCCATCGGGAGATCGGCCCAACTGGCGCGGCAGATCGGACTGGACGTCCACCACGGTGCCCGAGATCTACCGGGCACCAGTCCACCGCCAGCCTCCAGAGCCGCAATCGGCATCCACGCCGACGCCGTCGGCGCTACGGCCGCGGATGCCGGTGGTCCGGCCAGAGCGGGTCCCGGGTGGAACCGCGCTCGACGGTTTGACCCAGGAGGAGGCCGACGACGCCACCCGGTCGGGCTGGCGTGAGCTGGTATCGCGCGTCATTCGCAGGGACGTCGGCTCAGGCAAGGGCCGCGAGCTAGAGCTGCGCGACCGCATCCGCGCCCCGCTCGGAAGTGCATTTCCCATAGCCGTGCTCAGCCTCAAAGGCGGAGTCGGCAAGACCACAGTGGTCGAGGCGCTTGCCTCCACTTTCGCCGACGCGCGCGACGATCGGGTGATCGCCGTTGACCTCGACGGCGGGGACCTGTCCGAACGGCACGGTCGGCGCAGCCGGCTGAGCATGTTCGACCTGCTCAACGACTATTCGGTCACCCGTTATCCGGATGTGCGGGCGCATACCTACATGAACAGCTCAGGACTGGAAGTTCTCGGTCCGCCCGACTATGCGCACACGAATTGGCGAGTGGAGCGGCCCGACGTCGTCAAGACGTTCTCGATACTGCGCAAGCACTACTCGGTAGTGATGGTGGACTGTGTCAAGGCGCTCAAGTCCAGTTTGATGGAAGCGGTGCTGCCGGAATCGCAGGCTCTCGTGGTGGTGACGGGCACCTCCATCGACGCCATCAGAAAGACTAGGACCACGCTGGAGTGGTTGCGGCACAACGGATATCAGAAGTTGGTCGCGTCGACGGTGCTGGCGATCAACCACACTGCCCCCGGCGGACTCGACATCTTGTCGTGCAAGGAACTCGAGCAACTGTCGGCTCAGGTGGCCGCAACCGTGGTGCTGCCGTTCGACCGGCACGTACAGCTGGGCAAAGAGATCGGACTGGACCGGCTGAGCCGGAAGAGCCGGCGCTGCTATCTGGAGCTGGCCGCCGCGCTGGCTGACCTGTTTCCCGGCAACCACCTCGAGCGTCACCTGCGGGTGGTCGACGGGCACTCCGCGTCGCGCTAGTGGCGACCCGCTTCGCCACTAGGATCTAGGCCATGAGTCTTGCTGCGGAGGCCGACCTGCTGGATTACGACGAGGTACTGGCGCGCTTTGATCCAGTGCTCGGCCTTGAGGTGCACGTCGAGCTATCCACCGTGACAAAAATGTTCTGCGGCTGCGCGACCGCCTTCGGCGCCGAACCCAACACCCAGGTATGTCCGGTGTGCCTGGGCCTGCCCGGTTCACTGCCCGTGCTCAACGAGGTCGCCGTGGAATCGGCGATCCGTATCGGCCTCGCGCTGAACTGCGAAATCGTGCCGTGGTGCCGCTTTGCGCGAAAGAACTACTTCTACCCCGACATGCCGAAGAACTACCAGATATCGCAGTACGACGAGCCCATCGCTATCAACGGCTACCTAGAAGCTCCCCTGGAAGACGGCACCACCTGGCGGGTGGAGATCGAACGGGCGCACATGGAGGAGGACACCGGCAAACTCACCCACATCGGCAGCGAGACGGGCCGGATCCACGGCGCGACGACGTCGCTGATCGACTACAACCGCGCCGGTGTGCCGCTGATCGAAATCGTCACCAAGCCCATCGTGGGGGCCGGAGAACGCGCACCGCAGATCGCCCGCGCCTACGTGACGGCATTGCGAGACCTGCTGCGCGCCTTGGATGTATCCGACGTCCGGATGGATCAGGGCTCGATGCGTTGTGACTCCAACGTGTCGCTGATGCCAACCGGAACAACAGAATTCGGTACGCGAACCGAAACCAAGAACGTCAACTCGCTGAAAAGCGTCGAGGTCGCCGTCCGCTACGAGATGCAGCGCCAGGCCGCGGTGTTGGAGTCCGGCGGCCAGATCATCCAGGAGACCAGACACTTTCACGAGGCCGGCTACACCAGCCCTGGCCGGGCCAAGGAAACCGCCCAGGACTACCGGTACTTCCCGGAACCTGACCTGGAGCCCGTCGCACCCAGCCGCGAGCTGGTCGAACGGCTGCGCGCCACCATCCCCGAGCTACCGTGGTTGAGCCGCAAGAGGATTCAACAGGAATGGGGCATCTCCGATGAGGTGATGCGCGATCTGGTCAACGCCGGGGCGGTCGAATTGGTGACGGCCACCATCGGGCACGGCGCACCCAGCAAGGACGCCCGGTCCTGGTGGGGAAACTTCTTGGTGCAGAAGGCAAATGAGGCCGGCGTCCAACTCGACGAGCTGTCCATCACCCCTGCCCAGGTCGCCGCGGTGATCGCGCTGGTCGAGGAGGGCAAGTTGTCCAACAAGCTGGCCCGCGAGGTCGTCGAGGGCGTGCTGGCCGGCGAAGGTGAGCCCGAGCAGGTGATGACCGCTCGCGGCTTGGCCCTGGTCCGCGACGACTCACTGACCCAAGCCGCCGTCGACGAGGCCCTGGCCGCCAATCCCGATGTGGCAGAAAAGATCCGCGGCGGCAAGGTGGCCGCCGCGGGCGCCATCGTGGGGGCGGTGATGAAGGCCACCCGCGGGCAGGCCGACGCGGCGCGCGTGCGCGAACTCGTCCTGGCGGCGTGCGGGCAGACCTAGTGCTGGATCGGCTGACCGGGATCTTGAACGCCCCGGTGCTCGTCGCGACAACTCAGGCCGACGGTGAGCCCTCGGGCTGCCTGGTCGGTTTCGCCACCCAGGCCAGCATCCACCCGCCGAGGTTCCTGGTCGGGCTATCCCAGACCAACCACACGTTCACGGTGGCGCGGCGATCGGATTACCTGGCCGTACACGTGCTGTCGCGCCGGAACCTGAGCCTGGCCAAGCTATTCGGTGGTCAAACCGGCGACGAGATCAACAAGTTCAATCACTGCCGATGGCACAGCGGACCAGAAGGTATGCCGATACTCGACGAAGCGACGGCGTGGTTCGTCGGCAAGACGGTGCAGCGGATCGACCTCGGTGACCATCTGGGCTATCTCCTCGAGCCCGCCGACGCATGGTTCGCCGACGAATCCCACGACCTCATTCACCTCTGCGACGTCATCGAGATCGAACCGGGCCACGAGCCGTAATTCGGTTCTGCAACACAACGACGCCGTCCGCATCCATCATGGTGAGGTGATCGATGAATCGTTCGGCGACTTGATGGACATGCTGGATTCTCCGGTGTTGGTGGTGACGACGCAGGCCGACGGTCAGCCATCGGGTTGCGTGGTCACGTTCGCCAGCCAAACGAGCGTGCAGCCGCCCAGCTTCATGGTCAGCCTGCCGATGAGCAGTCACACCGTCGAAGTCGCGAGCCGGTCCGAATATATGGCAGTGCACGCCCTGCCGCGCCGCCAACAGGTGCTGGCCCAGCTGTTCAGTAGCCAATCCGAGGACCAGACCAGCCAATTCGCGCAATGCTCGTGGCGCGGTGGTCCGATGGGGATGCCGATTCTCGACGATGCGCTCGCCTGGTTGCTGGGCAGGATAGCGAGCCGAAGCGAGGTCGGGGATCACGTGGCATACCTATTGGAGCCCATCGCGGTATGGGCGCCCGAGTCGTCGGAGGATTTGCTGTACCTCTCCGATATGGACGAGGACTTCGAGCCAGGCCAGGAAGCGCCGCAGCGGCTCTACACCAACGAACGGGCCCAAGAGGCGCGCCGCTACGGCATGAGGTTCACCCTCGACGTGCCCTAACCGGCGCCCGAGAGTTGATATCGCGGGCGCTATCGAGTTTCTAGATTGGGTGGGCGAACTCTCGTTGGTACTGGTGTGACGGCTGTGACCAACGGGCCCGCTACGTCTTGTCGTCGTTGTTCCGCGGGAAGCCGCCACCCTGCGGGAACAGCGGGAACACCACGTCGTCGAGTTTCTCGGCGTCACCGGCGGTTCGGTTGACCGTCGCCCCCCATACGTTGCCGTCCGGCGACATCCGCAACGCCCAGGCATGGGCGTGGGTGTCCTTGCGGACCACGTCGGGCTCACCGGTGACCGCACCGGTCGATGGGGCAAGCCGGACCGCCACCGTCAGCTTGGTGTTGATCAGGTTGACCAGCACCGTGCCGTCCATGGCCGCACAGCCGGCCACGCCGGGCTTGTCCGGCCAGGTCCACACCGTGGACACCTCGGATTTCTTGGTGATGCGCTGCAGGCGGTCCGCCGTCGGCGTGCGGTCTGCGACGTACAGCGACCCGTCGACCGGATCGATGCACAACCCGCCGCCCGACCCGACGCCGGATAGCGCCGTCGTCGGCGGCGCCTGCCCAATGGTGGTGGGCTGTTCGATGCGCAGCACCTTGCCGGCCAGCGACTTGGGGTCGGCCGCCATCGCCGGGTTGCCCGCATCGCCGGTGAGCACGACCAGCGTGGTGGGGCTGGTGAAGATCAGCGCGCCGGTATTGCCGGTGGCGCCCTTGGGAATTCCGGTCAGGATGTCCTTGGGGACGTCGCCGTCGGCGATCCGGATGACCCGGTTGTCGGTGGGCGTGCTGACGTAGGCGTACATCAGCCGGTCCTGGGAGTACGTCGGCGACAACACGATGTCCATCAAGCCGCCGTCGCCCGACGGGTCTACCGGAATGACCAGCTTCACCTTGGGCTCGGCGCTGACGGAGATCTCTTTGACAGCGCCGGTGGTGCGCTCGGCGACCAACGCGGTCTTGCTATCGATGCCCATGATCAGTCCGCTGGTGCTCTCTAGGCACCCCTGCATGACCCCGGGTGCCGGGCAGGCTTTGGGGAACGGTGTCGGCGGCAACGGCGGCGGCGGGGGAGGCGTCGAACTGGGCTGTGGCTTGAGTTCGGGGTTGGTGGTGAACGGCTGCGACTGTGCGTCGTTGAAGCGCGCGCAGCCGCTCGATACCAGCATCACCGCACACAGTGCAGCGAGCCCGGATCGAACCGAGCGCCTTATCCGCATGATCGACAGGCTACCTGTCGGGCGTCCGGCCACCTGCCGTCAAGGTCATCGCGCAACCGATTATCGAGAGACACCAAGGGGGCAGGCGGCACCGCCGGCGGCGGCGTCGGCGGCAGTGGTGGCGGGGGCCTCTGACAACCGCGTTGCCTGAACCACGGGGGGATTCTTGCTCCGGCGAGCCGGTCGTAGCGGCGCATCGGAACCATTTGGCGGGCGAACTGCGGATTTAACAGGCGGAAGCGCCGCCTAAATCCCCGATTCAGGCGAAAATGCCCTTACCCTGACACCCGTGACCAGTTCGAGTGACTCACATTGGCAGCGGCCGGGCGATTCCCCCGGTCCATCCGCGGGGCGACCGGTCTCGGCAAGCCTGGTCGACCCCGAAGAGGACTTGACTCCGGCCAGGTTTTCCAGTGACTTCGGCGGCACCGGTACCGGAACCACCACCATCATCCCGCCGTACGACCCGAACAACTCGAGTACGGCGGCCAGCTCGGTGTACCACGCGCTCGATGCTCAGGAGCCGTTGCCCTACGTTCAGCCGCAGGCGGCCGGCCGGCAGATTCCGGCGGCGCCAGCCGCCATCGACATCGACGAAGAGGAAGACCGCCTGCGGGCCGCCGGCCGGCGCGGTACCCAGAATTTCGGTCTGCTCATCCTGCGGATCGGCCTGGGTGCGGTGCTGGTCGCCCATGGACTGCAGAAGGTGTTCGGCTGGTGGGACGGGCAGGGGCTGACCGGATTCCGGCACTCGTTATCCGACATCGGCTACCAGCACGCCGACATCCTCGCCTACGTCAGTGCCGGCGGTGAGATCGTCGCTGGAGTGCTGCTGGTGCTGGGGCTGTTCACCCCGCTGGCGGCCGCGGGAGCACTGGCCTTCCTCATCAATGGCTTGCTGGCCAGCATGTCGGCCCAGCATTCGCACCCCTTCACCTACTTCCTGCCCAATGGGCACGAATACCAGATCACGCTGGTCGCGATGGCCGTCGCCGTCATCCTGAGCGGCCCGGGTCGCTACGGCCTCGACGCGCGCCGAGGGTGGGCGCACCGGCCGTTCATCGGGTCATTCGTCGCGCTGCTCGTCGGCATCGCCGCTGGTGTCGCCGTCTGGGTGTTCCTCAACGGCGTGAATCCGCTCGCCTGACCTGGCCCTTTCACCGATAAGGGTTAGGCACCCGCCCGGCACTGGCCTCGGCCAGCTGCGGCAGCGTCGCGAAGGTCACCGCGGGCAGCCGCACATCCTCGCCGCTCTTAAGCCGGGCGCGTGCCCAGGACCCGCGGTGAAACCGCAGCCCATCGATGTCCTCCCAGGCCACCGTCCGGCTGCCCAGCAGTGTCCGCGCCGTCACGCCCCGATCGTCGGCGACCGTACGAAGCCGCACGATCATCGCCGACAACAGCAGCGGGATCACCAATACCGGGGCACTCACCGGCCAGGTCAGGACAGGCACCAGCAGCCCCAGGGTCAAAAAGCCGACCGCGAAGTGTGCCATCGGCGACACCTTGATCACTACCGGCGCTTGAGTAGCCACCCTCGCATCATCGCATCGCCGCGAGTCGAGCAGTCGCGGCGTCGCGTGTGCGCTGATGGCGGCCGTCGGCGGCGTGTCGTCACCCTGGATACACATCGAAAGCCACCAGCGCACACTCGGCCAAGCACATCCCGGATTTGACGGCTGAGCTGTGCGAAGGCTACCGTCGGACGCTATGAATACCGCCGGAAAGCCCGGAATGCTCGTAGTAATTTGTCGGCGCGTTGGTGCCTGACTAGCATTTCAAGCTATCCAGCCCAACGCGCAACCCTCGTGCAGCAAGAGCTGACGGGGGTTTTTTCTTGCCCAGGAACCCCAGGACCCACAAGGACGTGAAGAGGACACTGTGAGCGCTCCCACGAAATCATCCAGCGAGCCGCAGGCCGACGGCGCGCCGAAAGCGGTGAAACCCGCTGCGACGCCCGCGGCACAGCCGAAACGTGTTGCGCCCGAGCAACTTACCGGTGCCCAGTCGGTCATCCGCTCGCTGGAGGAGCTCGACGTCGACATCATCTTCGGCATTCCCGGCGGCGCCGTACTTCCGGTGTATGACCCGCTGTTCGACTCGCAGAAGCTGCGCCACGTGCTGGTCCGCCACGAGCAGGGCGCCGGCCACGCCGCCAGCGGCTACGCGCACGCCACCGGCAAGGTCGGGGTGTGCATGGCCACCTCCGGTCCCGGTGCCACCAACCTCGTCACCCCGCTGGCCGACGCGCAGATGGACTCCATCCCGGTGGTCGCCATCACCGGCCAGGTCGGGCGCGGGCTGATCGGCACCGATGCCTTCCAGGAAGCCGACATCTCCGGCATCACCATGCCGATCACCAAGCACAACTTCCTGGTCCGCTCCGGTGACGAGATTCCCCGCGTGCTGGCTGAGGCCTTCCACATCGCAGCATCCGGAAGGCCGGGCGCGGTTCTGGTGGACATCCCGAAGGACGTCTTGCAGGGCCAATGCACGTTCGCGTGGCCGCCGCGGATGGATCTGCCCGGCTATAAGCCGAACACCAAACCGCACAACCGGCAGGTTCGCGAGGCCGCCAAGCTGATCGCGACCGCGCGCAAGCCGGTGCTGTACGTCGGCGGCGGCGTCATCCGCGGCGAGGCCACCGACAAGCTGCTGGATCTGGCCGAACTGACCGGCATTCCGGTGGTCACCACGCTGATGGCGCGCGGCGCCTTCCCCGACAGCCACCCGCAGAACATAGGCATGCCCGGCATGCACGGCACGGTGTCCGCGGTGGCCGCGCTGCAGCGCAGCGACCTGCTGATCGCGCTGGGCACCCGCTTCGACGACCGGGTGACCGGCAAGCTCGAATCGTTCGCTCCGGAGGCCAAGGTCATCCACGCCGACATCGACCCGGCCGAGATCGGCAAGAACCGCCACGCCGACGTGCCGATCGTGGGCGACGTCAAGGCCGTCATCACCGACCTCATCGCGATGCTGCGGCACTACGAGATCCCCGGCAACCTCGACATGACCGAGTGGTGGGAGTACCTGGAGGGCGTTCGCAAGACGTACCCGCTGAGCTACGGGCCACAGAGCGACGGCAGCCTGGGCCCGGAGTTCGTGATCGAGAAGCTCGGCCAGATCGCCGGCCCGGACGCTATCTACGTCGCGGGCGTTGGTCAGCATCAGATGTGGGCGGCGCAGTTCATCAAGTACGAAAAGCCGCGCACCTGGCTGAATTCCGGCGGGCTGGGCACCATGGGGTTCGCCATCCCGGCGGCCATGGGCGCCAAGATCGCCCTGCCCGACACCGAGGTGTGGGCAATCGACGGCGACGGTTGCTTCCAGATGACCAACCAGGAACTGGCCACCTGCGCCATCGAGGGCATCCCGATCAAGGTGGCGCTGATCAACAACGGCAACCTGGGCATGGTGCGGCAGTGGCAGACCCTCTTCTACGAAGAGCGCTACTCCCAGACCGACCTGGCCACCCACTCGCACCGCATCCCGGACTTCGTCAAGCTGGCCGAGGCGCTGGGTTGTGTCGGATTGCGTTGCGAGCGTGAGGAAGACGTGGAAGACGTCATCAACCAGGCGCGGGCGATCAACGACCGCCCAGTGGTGATCGACTTCATCGTCGGCGCCGACGCCCAGGTGTGGCCGATGGTCGCCGCCGGCACCAGCAACGACGAGATCCAGGCCGCACGTGGGATCCGCCCGCTGTTCGACGACATAAGCGAAGGACACGCCTGATGCGCGCCGGCGACGATGCAGATCGTAGTGATGAGGAGGAGCGCCGCAAATGATTGGATCGTCGAAGACGCACACGCTTTCGGTGCTGGTCGAAGACAAGCCCGGTGTTCTCGCCCGGGTTGCGGCGCTGTTCTCCCGGCGCGGCTTCAACATCGAATCGCTGGCAGTGGGTGCCACCGAGCAGAAGGACATGTCGCGGATGACCATCGTGGTCTCCTGCGAGGAAACTCCGCTCGAACAGGTCACCAAGCAGCTCAACAAGCTGATCAACGTCATCAAGATCGTCGAGCAGGACGAAGACAACTCGGTATCGCGGGAGTTGGCCCTGATCAAGGTGCGGGCCGACGCCGGTACCCGCAGCCAGGTGATCGAAGCGGTGAACCTGTTCCGCGCCAACGTCATTGACGTGTCCCCAGAGTCGCTGACGGTCGAGGCCACCGGTAATCATGGCAAGCTCGAGGCGCTGCTGCGGGTATTGGAGCCCTTCGGTATCCGTGAAATCGCCCAGTCCGGAATGGTGTCGCTGTCCCGCGGACCGCGCGGCATAGCCACCGCCAAATAACACACAAGGAGAAATTTCACCGTGGCATTAGAGATGTTCTACGACGACGACGCTGACCTGTCGATCATCCAGGGCCGCAAGGTCGGCGTGATCGGCTACGGCAGTCAGGGGCATGCGCACTCACTGAGCCTGCGCGACTCCGGTGTGCAGGTGCGCGTCGGGCTGAAGGAGGGCTCGAAGTCACGGGCCAAGGTCGAAGAGCAGGGCCTCGAGGTCGATACCCCCGCCGAGGTTGCCAAGTGGGCCGACGTGATCATGCTGCTGGCTCCCGACACCGCACAGGCCGAGATCTTCACCAATGACATCGAGCCCAACCTTAAAGACGGTGACGCACTGTTCTTCGGGCACGGACTCAACATCCACTTCGACCTGATCAAGCCGCCGGCCAACGTCACCGTCGCGATGGTCGCGCCCAAGGGCCCCGGGCATCTGGTTCGGCGCCAGTTCGTCGACGGCAAGGGCGTGCCCGCGCTGATCGCGGTCGACCAGGACCCAACGGGGCAGGGCCAGGCACTCGCCTTGTCCTATGCCAAGGCGATTGGCGGCACCCGCGCCGGCGTCATCAAGACCACCTTCAAGGATGAGACCGAAACCGATCTGTTCGGCGAGCAGGCCGTGTTGTGTGGTGGCACAGAGGAATTGGTGAAGACCGGTTTCGACGTCATGGTCGAGGCGGGCTACCCGCCGGAGATGGCGTACTTCGAGGTGCTGCACGAGCTCAAGCTCATCGTCGACCTGATGTACGAGGGTGGCATCGCGCGGATGAACTACTCGGTGTCTGACACCGCGGAGTTCGGCGGCTACCTGTCGGGCCCGCGCGTCATCGACGCCGACACCAAGGAGCGGATGCGCGGAATTCTGCGCGACATTCAGGACGGGAGCTTCGTCAAGAAGCTGGTGGCCAATGTCGAGGGTGGCAACAAGCAGCTCGAGGATCTGCGCAAGGAGAACGCCGAGCACCCCATCGAGGTCACCGGTAAGAAGTTGCGCGACCTGATGAGCTGGGTCGACCGCCCTATCACCGAAACCGCGTAGCCCGGGCGGGCGGGCCGCGAAACTGTAGTTGGCGCGGGGCTTTTCGGCGTGTCGTCGCGTTAACTACAGTGTCGCGGTGCCTTCGGCAACACGCACCACCCGGCGCGCCAGGTGGTCCAGCGCGTCCGCCGTCGCCGAGTCGAACTCTTCGATGTTGTCGTGCGTCGATACCAGGCTGACCCCATAGGGGTTGCCGTCGACGAACTTCAGCGGGTCGGTGTATCCCGGCGCGACGATGATGCCGCCGAAATGCATCAAGGTGACGTAGAGCGTCAGCAGAGTGGTCTCCTGACCACCGTGCAGGGTGTTGGATGACGTGAAGGCCGCGTACACCTTGTCGGCGAGCTTGCCTTCGGCCCACAGCCCGCCCAGCGAGTCGAGGAACTCGCGCAATTGCGAGGCAACCGAGCCGAACCGGGTGGGCGATCCGAACATCACCGCGTCGGCCCACACGATGTCGTCGCCGCTGGCGGCCGGGAGATCTTTGGTCGCCTCGTAATTCGCGGTCCACGCGGGATTGTGCGCGAACGACGACGGGTCGCGGGTTTCGGCGACATGACGCAGCCGCACTTCGGCGCCAGCCGCCTCCGCCGCGGCCGCCACCCGCTGAGCCATGGTGGTGCCGTGGCCGGTGGCCGAGTAGTAGACGATCGCAAGTTTGGTCATGGCGAGAGCTTAGGCAGTTCGGCAATGCCGAACTCGCGGCGCAGCAGGGCGCGCGCGGCGTAATAACCGGCCATGCCGTGCACGCCGGCGCCCGGCGGGGTGGCCGCCGAACACAGGTACACCTTGGGAACCGGTGTGCGCCAAGGGTTCAGCCGTGGCGTAGGGCCCAAGGTGGCACGCAACACCGATGCTCCGCCCACCGCGATATCGCCGCCGACGTAGTTCGCGTTGTGTTCGGCCATCCGCGCGGCGGGCACGCTGCGGGAGGCCACCACGATGTCGCGGAATCCCGGTGCGAACCGCTCGAACACTCCGATCACCGATTCGGTGGCATCGAGCGTGGATCCCGACGGCACATGGGCATACGTCCACAGCGGCCGGCGCCCGCCGGAGTCGATGCGGCCCGGATCGGCGAGGTGCGGTGAGGAAGCGAGCACCATCGGCCATTCGGCATGGCGCCCCGCGGCGATGTCGGCCTCGGCGCGTGCCATCTGCTCGCGGATGCCGCCGAGGTGCAGCGTCGGCGCGCACTGCAATCGCGCATCCGACCAAGGAATCTCGTCGTTCAGCACAAAGTCCACCTTCGCCACTCCCGGCCCAAAGGTATAGCGGCGCAACGCCTTAGCGTAACCAGCCGGAAGCGCGTCGCGGTAGATGTCCAGCAGCGCGGTCGGTGCGGTGTCGAAGGCGACCACACCGCTTGGCGGATCGGTGATTTCGACACCGGACGTCAGCTCGCCGCCGTGGGCGCGCAGATCCGCGATCAGGGCGTCGGTGATGGTTTGCGTCCCGCCAACCGGAATGGGCCAGCCGACCGAATGGCCCAGCGTGGCCAGCATCAGACCGGCGCCGGCCGAGGTCAGTGATGGCAAGCGCGAAATCACGTGCGCGGCAACACCACTGAACAACGCGCGAGCATCGTCTCCGGTTAGGTAACCGGCCGGCGATCCCCAGGCCGGGGTGCCCTGGGCCAGCATCCGCAGCCCGAGACCCACCACCGGTAGCAGCGAGCGGGGTACCGAACGCTTGTCACCCAGCAGGAATGCCACGACCGCGTCGGAGCTGGCCACTAACGGGCCGAGCAGTCGCTGCCAGGAGACGCCGTCGTCCAATTCCGCACAGGTGCGCTGCAGATCTCGATAGGCGACGGCGGCGGGACGGCCCGGCAGCGGGTTGGCGTACGAGATCTCCGGCACGGCCAGCGTCACGCCGCGGGCGGGCAGATCGAACTCGGCGAAAAACGGCGACGCCAGCGCCAGCGGGTGCACCGCCGAGCACACGTCGTGCAAGACTCCGGGAAATTCGAAGTCGGCGGCGCTGCGGGCGCCGCCACCAAAGGTGGGTTGGGCTTCGACGACCTGCACTTTCAGCCCGGCTCGGGCACAGATTACGGCCGTGGAGAGCCCATTGGGCCCGCTACCGACGACGGTTACGTCCACCGGTCAATTAGAGCCGACTCTGCCCATGGCGGCGACCCGCAGCGCCCGGCTCCGCCGCGCTCGCGGTCGCCGCCGGCGCTGATGGCGGCGACCCGCAGCGCCCGGCTCCGCCGCGCTCGCGGTCGCCGCTACGCTGTTCGGGTGAACCTGCCTGTTGTGTTAATCGCCGACAAACTTGCCCAATCAACGGTTGCTGCCCTGGGAGACCAGGTTGAGGTGCGCTGGGTAGACGGGCCCGACCGGGAAAAGCTGCTGGCTGCGGTGCCTGAAGCCGACGCGCTGCTGGTGCGGTCGGCTACCACCGTGGACGCCGAAGTATTGGCCGCGGCCCCGAAATTGAAGATCGTCGCCCGCGCCGGCGTCGGCCTGGACAACGTGGACGTTGACGCTGCCACCGCCCGCGGTGTGCTGGTGGTCAACGCCCCGACATCCAACATCCACAGCGCCGCAGAGCACGCCATCGCGCTGCTGCTGGCCGCGTCCCGGCAGATCGCGGCGGCCGACGCCTCGCTGCGTGAGCACACCTGGAAGCGCTCGTCGTTCTCCGGCACCGAGATCTTCGGCAAGACCGTCGGCGTGGTTGGACTCGGCCGAATCGGGCAGCTGGTCGCGCAGCGCATCGCCGCCTTCGGCGCCCACATCGTCGCCTATGACCCCTATGTGTCGTCGGCCCGGGCGGCGCAGCTGGGTATCGAGTTGCTGCCCTTGGACGACCTGCTGGCCCGCGCCGATTTCATCTCCGTGCATCTGCCCAAGACCCCGGAGACGGCGGGCTTGATCGACAAGGAGGCTCTGGCCAAGACCAAACCCGGCGTCATCGTCGTCAACGCCGCGCGCGGCGGCTTGGTGGACGAGGCGGCGCTGGCCGACGCGATCAACAGCGGCCACGTGCGCGGGGCCGGCCTCGACGTGTTCGCCACCGAACCCTGCACCGACAGCCCGTTGTTCGAGCTGCCCCAGGTGGTCGTCACGCCGCATCTGGGGGCGTCCACGGCTGAGGCCCAGGACCGGGCCGGCACCGACGTAGCCGAAAGCGTGCGGCTGGCGCTGGCCGGGGAGTTCGTTCCGGACGCGGTCAACGTCGGCGGCGGGGTAGTCAACGAAGAGGTGGCGCCCTGGTTGGATCTGGCGCGCAAGCTCGGGTTGCTGGTTGCCACGCTGGCCGACGAACTGCCGGTGTCGTTGTCGGTGCAGGTGCGTGGGGAGCTGGCCGCCGAGGAGGTCGAGGTGCTGAAGCTCTCGGCACTGCGCGGCCTGTTCTCGGCGGTGATCGAGGATGCGGTGACGTTTGTCAACGCGCCGGCCCTGGCCGCCGAGCGAGGCGTGACGGCAGAGATCACCAAGGCCACCGAGAGCCCCAACCACCGCAGCCTCGTCGACGTGCGCGCGGTCGCTTCCGATGGTTCCGTCGTCAACGTCGCGGGCACCTTGTCCGGGCCGCAACTGGTGGAAAAGATCGTCCAGATCAACGGCCGCAGCTACGACCTGCGCGCCACTGGCATCAACCTGGTGATCAATTACGCCGACCAGCCCGGCGCGCTGGGCAAGATCGGCACCTTGCTGGGCACGGCCGGGGTGAACATTCAGGCCGCGCAGCTGTCCGAGGACACCGAGGGTCCGAGCGCCACCGTTCTGCTGCGGCTGGATCAGGACGTGCCCGAGGATGTGCGCTCGGCGATCGCGGCGGCAGTGGGCGCCAATAAGCTTGAGGTGGTTGATCTTTCGTGAGGTGGCGCTCATGAAGTTAGCGGTGATCGGCGGCGACGGCATCGGGCCGGAAGTCATTGCCCAGGCGATGAAAATCCTCGATGCGGTGCTGCCCGGTGTGCAGAAAACCGAATACGACTTGGGCGCACGGCGTTTCCACGCCACCGGTGAGGTGCTCCCGGACTCGGTGGTCCCCGAACTTCGTCAACACGACGCAATCCTGCTCGGGGCGATCGGCGACCCGTCGGTGCCCAGCGGCGTCCTGGAGCGAGGCCTGTTGCTACGGCTGCGCTTCGAGCTCGATCACCACATCAACCTGCGGCCCGGCCGGCTGTACCCGGGCGTGCAAAGCCCCCTGGCCGGTGACCCCAAGATCGACTTCGTGGTGGTGCGCGAAGGCACCGAAGGCCCATACACCGGCAACGGCGGCGCGATTCGCGTCGGCACTCCGAACGAGGTGGCCACCGAGGTCAGCGTGAACACCGCGTTCGGTGTCCGGCGAGTGGTCCAGGACGCCTTCGAGCGGGCTCAGCAGCGTCGCAAGCACCTGACGCTGGTGCACAAGAACAACGTGCTCACGTTCGCCGGATCGTTGTGGTGGCGGACGGTGCAAGAGGTCGGTGAAAAATACCCCGAGGTCGAGGTGGCCTATCAACACGTCGACGCGGCCACCATCCACCTGGTCACCGACCCGGGCCGCTTCGACGTGATCGTCACCGACAACCTGTTCGGCGACATCATCACCGACCTGGCCGCAGCGGTGTGCGGCGGTATCGGCTTGGCCGCCAGCGGAAATATCGACGCAACCCGGACCAACCCGTCGATGTTCGAGCCGGTGCACGGCAGCGCGCCCGACATCGCCGGTCAGGGCATCGCCGACCCGACAGCGGCAGTCATGTCAGTGGCGCTACTGCTCGCTCACCTGGGTGAAACCGCGGCCGCTGCCCGGGTGGATCGAGCGGTCGAGACTTACCTGGCGACTCGCGGCGACGTACCCCGTGCCACCACCGAAGTCGGTGAACGGATTGCCGCCGCGCTCTAATCGGCGACACCCGCGCGCATTCGGTCGTCTTGCGGCACCAACGGCAACGCCAGCAGCGGAAACAGCCCGCACACCGCGAAGGCGAACGGATATCCGGTTGCGTCGATCATCTGGCCGAACACCGGTGGCCCGATCGCGGCGCTGAGCCGCTGGGTGGTGTTCTGCGTGCCCATCGCCCGCCCGCTCCAGAAGCGACCGGCCAGCTCCGGAATGGCGGTGAAAGCCAATCCATTGTCGAGCACCGTGATGACCGACGCGGTGACCATCAGCGCCACCGCCAGGGCCGAATGCAGGTGATCGGTGACGGCGAGCAGCATCATCACCAGGGCGGCGCCCGCAGCGATGATGCGGATTGGGCGCATTCGCGACCCGACGTGGTCAGACCACCGGCCGACGGCGATCCGGCCGCCGGCACCAAGTAGCTGCGAGATGCTTACCAAGACACCGGCCGAGGCGATCGACCAGCCGTGACTTCTGATCAGCCAGACCAACATGAACGTCAAGACCACCGTCTGCGGCACCATGAGCAGCGCCGACGCCAGATGAATCCGCCACAATTCGGTCCTGCCGCGGTAAGGATTGGCCAACTCGCTCGCGTCGGCGCCGGACCGGGCCGGGCGCGACGGGTCGCGTACCCAGACGGCGCACACCAGCGCCGCCAACGCGCACAATGCCGCCGGGAAGAGCAGTGCGACCGAGATGTCGTGTTCCCCGAGTTCTGGCAAAACCAAGGCGGACAAGGCGATTCCCAGCGGTTGGGCGGTCTGCCGTATCCCCATCGCGAGGCCGCGTTGATCAGCGCGAAACCAGCCCGTGACCAGGCGGCCACTGGCGGTATTGGCGCTGGCGGCGGCCATGCCGCCGGCAAACAGGGCGATGCCCACCGAAAGCATCGAGTGCGGCACTGACGCCGCGGCGTAGGCAGCCGCCGCGGTCATGGCCAAACCGACGGTGAGCACGATTCGCTCGCCCACCAAATCCAGCACGTATCCCCAGGCGATCAGGGTGAAGACCATGCCGAAGCTGGGCATCGCCGACAGCAGCGCGGCCTCGGCCAAGTTGATACCTCGCACGTCGTTGAGTGCCGGAATCAAGAATGCGATGCCGTTGATGAAGACGGTGGCGCACAGCGTCGCGATCAGCGCAACGCCAAGCATCGACCAACGCCGCGTCGATGTTATTTGCACCCGTTGGTAGTTCACCATCGATCAAGCTGACAAACGTCAACGCAAGCGGCGCTGCTTACTTGGCAACTCGCGGGAGCGAACGGCTTGCCACCGGCGATGTCGGCGAACGGATTGCCGCCGCGCTCTAGTCTCGAGTCCCGGCGGCAACAGGCGGGTCGGCACCAACGGCACCGCTGCCAGCGGGAACAAGGCGCACAGTCCCCAGGCCAGGGGGTAGGCGGCCGCGGTGATCAGCGCGCCGAACAGCGGTGGTCCCGCCGCGGCCGCAAGCCGCTGCGTGGTGTTCTGGGTGCCCAGCGCCCGTCCGCTCCAGAACGGCCCGGCGTACTCGGTGATCGCGGTGGCCTCCAAGCCGTTGTCGAGCACCGCGATTACCGAAATGGCGACCATCAGCGCCACGTCGTAACGCGAACCCTGATCGTCGACGAGAGCCAGCAAGAACAGGTTCAGGGCGGCGGCGATCGCGATGATGCGAACCGGTCGCATCCGTGAGCCGACCCGGTCGGACCAGCGTCCGACGGCGATGCGGCCCACGGCACCGAGCAGCTGCGAGATCGTCACCAAACCGCCGGCAGCCGCCACCGACCAGCGATGGTGGTTCATCAGCCAGACCAGCATGAACGTCACGGTCACCGTCTGCGGCATCATCAGCAGCGCCGAAACCACGTGAATCCGCCACAACACCGACGATCCGCGATAAGGACTGGCCAACTCCTCGACGCTGGCCGACTTCCGTGACTTGCGCGGTGGGTCGACGACGCCGATGACGCTGACCACCGCCGCGAGCGTGCATGCGACCGCGGGGAATATCAGCCCCGCGTGCGGGCTTCGTTCGGCAAGTTCGGGAATCACCAACGCGCCCAAGGCGATTCCCAGCGGTTGGGCGGTCTGGCGAACGCCCATCGCCAGGCCGCGCTGGTGCGGCGGGAACCAGCCGGACACCAGCCGGCCTCCGGCACTGTTGCAGCTGGCCGCGGCCATGCCCCCGAGGAACAGGAATCCGCCCATCAACAGCAGCGAATGAACTGACGCCGCGGCATAGGCCGCGGCCGCGGTGAGGGCCGAACCCACCGCCATCACCATCCGCTCGCCCACCCGATCCAGCACATAACCCCAGCCGACCAGCGTGACCACCATGCCCCAGCTGGGCATCGACGACAGCAAACTGGCTTCGGTCAGTGAGGTGCCGCGCACGATTTTCAGCGCGGGGATCAAGAATGCGACGCCGTTGATGAACAGAAAGGAGCTTGCCGTGACGAGCAGTGAAATGACCACGATCGCCCAGCGTGCTCCCGGGGTGGTCGGGTCTTTGGACATCCACTCATGCTCGCACGCTGTACACGCGCCTGTTTACTCGCGCGAACGAACGCTCGTCAGTCCGGGTACCGGCAGACCGATCGGCACAAAGGGCACCGCCGCCAGCGGGAACAAGCCGCACAGCGCGAAAGCCAGCGGATAGCCGGCCGAATCGATTACGGCGCCGAACATCGGTGGCCCGGCCAGCGTCATCAACCGCTGCGTGGTGTTCTGGACGCCCAATGCGCGCCCGCTCCAGAACTCGCCGGCGAATTCGGTGATCGCGGTGGCCTCGAGCCCGTTGTCCATCACGGTGATGATCGACACCGAGACCATGAGGACCACGGCCAGCAGCGGGTTCAAGACATTGGCCAAAGCCAGCATCAGCATGGTCACGCTGGTAGCGAGCGCGACGACGCGGATGGGCCGCATCCGCGACCCGATGCGGTCCGACCACCGGCCGGCCGCGATGCGGCTGCCGGCGCTGAGCAGTTGAGTGACGATCACCAGCGCTCCGGCGGTGCGCACCGCCCATCCCTGGTTCCTGGTCAGCCAAACCAGCATGAAGGTGACCGTCATCGACTGCGGCATCACCATCAGCGCTGAAAGTGCGTGAATGCGGATCAGCACCGCGCTACCGCGGTAGGGGTTGACCAGCTCCTCTTCGCTGGCCGCAGCGCGGGGCTTGTGTGCTGGATCGCGCACGAAGAGCGCTCCGACCACCGCTGACGCCGCGCAGGCGAACGCTGGGAACAGCAAACCCACGCTCGGGCCATGTTCGGCGAGACGGGGAATCATGAAGGCGGCCATGGCGATTCCCAGCGGCTGCGCGGTCTGACGGACTCCCATCGCCAGCCCGCGCTGGTCGGCGGGAAACCAGCCGGCGACCAGCCGGCCGCAGGCGGGGTTGCAGCTGGCCGCGCTCATGCCGCCGAGAAACAGGAATGCGCCCATGGCCACCAGCGAGTGGACCGACGCGGCAGCGAACGTGGCCACTGCGGTCATGGTCGAACCGGTGACGAGCACGAGCCGCTCGCCGACCCGGTCAGCCACGTAGCCCCAGCCGATCAGCGTCACCACCATGCCCACGCTCGGCATCGCGGCCAGCAGGCCCGTCTGCGACAACGGAGTTGCGCGCGCGGCGTCCAATGCGGGGATCAGGAACGGAACCGCGTTGATGAACGAAAACGCACTGGCTGTCACCACCAGCGCAATGCCGACCATCGACCAGCGCGTGGCCGCGCTGATCTGCTCGGTCGGCATCCAGCCATGCTTGCACACTTTCCCGTTGCCAGGAGTTTTCGCGAAGTTCACTCTCGCTGAACCGGTCCGGGTTTGGGTATGGAGACTCTCGCCGGGGCCGGCCACGCACCCACAAGATAGGCTGACCCGAATGCGCCTTGGTCGAATCGCCAGCCCAGACGGTGTCGCCTTTGTCAGCATCGACGGCGAATTGGACAGCCCCGGCGAACTGATCGCCCGCGAGATCGCCGAGCACCCGTTCGGCACGCCGACGTTCACCGGCCGCTCATGGCCGCTGGCCGACGTGCGCCTGCTGGCTCCGATATTGGCCAGCAAGGTCGTCTGCGTCGGCAAGAACTACGCCGACCACATCGCCGAGATGGCCGCCCTCACCGGCCCAGCCCCGGCGGACCCGGTGATTTTCATGAAGCCCAACACCGCGATCATCGGGCCCAATGTGCCGATTCGATTGCCCGCCAACGCATCACCGGTGCATTTCGAGGGCGAGCTGGCGATAGTGATCGGCCGGGCGTGCAAAGACGTTCCGGCCGCGCAGGCCGCCGACAACATTCTCGGCTACACCATCGGCAACGACGTGTCGGCCCGCGATCAGCAGAAGTCCGATGGCCAGTGGACGCGGGCCAAGGGACATGACACCTTCTGTCCGGTCGGACCGTGGATCGTCACCGACCTCGAGCCGGCCGATCTCGAACTGCGCACCGAGGTCAACGGCGAGGTCAAGCAACACAGCCGCACCTCGCTGATGATCCACGATGTTGGCGCCATCGTGGAATGGATCACGGCCGTAATGACCCTGCTGCCCGGCGATCTCATACTCACCGGAACTCCCGCCGGCGTCGGCCCCATCGAGGATGGCGACACCGTCTCCGTCACCATCGAGGGGATCGGCACCCTTACCAATCCCGTTGTCCGCAAAGGAAAGTCGTGACACAAGCCGTCCCCGTCCGGGTTCGATTCTGCCCGTCGCCCACCGGCACCCCGCACGTCGGGATGGTCCGCACGGCCCTGTTCAACTGGGCGTACGCCCGCCACACCGGCGGCACCTTCGTCTTTCGCATCGAGGACACCGACGCCGAGCGAGACAGCGAGGAAAGCTATGCCGCGCTGCTGGATGCATTGCGCTGGCTCGGCCTGAATTGGGACGAGGGCCCCGAGGTGGGCGGGCCTTACGGCCCATACCGGCAATCACAGCGCAGCGATCTCTACCGTGACGTGGTGGACCGGCTACTTACGGCCGGCGAGGCCTACTACGCCTTTTCGACGCCCGAGGAGGTCGAGGCCCGCCACATCGCCGCGGGCCGCAACCCCAAACTCGGCTACGACAATTTCGACCGGCAGCTGACCGACTCGCAGCGCGCGGCGTACCTCGCCGAGGGCCGCACGCCGGTGGTGCGGCTGCGCATGCCCGACGCGGATCTCAGCTGGAACGACCTGGTTCGCGGAACCACCACGTTCGCGGCGGGATCGGTGCCGGATTTCGCGCTGACCCGCGCGAGCGGAGATCCGTTATACACCTTGGTCAATCCGTGCGACGACGCGCTGATGAAGATCACCCACGTGCTGCGCGGCGAGGACCTGCTGCCGTCCACTCCGCGCCAGCTGGCCCTGTATCAGGCGCTGATCCGCATCGGGGTCACCGACCGGGTTCCGGAATTCGCCCATCTCCCAACGGTATTGGGGGAGGGGACCAAGAAGCTCTCCAAGCGGGACCCGCAGTCGAATCTGTTCGCCCATCGCGACCGCGGCTTCATCCCCGAAGGACTGCTGAATTACCTTGCGCTGCTTGGCTGGGCGATCGCCGACGACCATGACCTGTTCAGTCTCGACGAGATGGTGGCCGCGTTCGACGTCGCCGACGTCAACTCGAACCCCGCCCGCTTCGACCAGAAGAAGGCCGACGCGCTCAACGCCGAACACATCCGAATGCTCGACGCCGCCGATTTCGCCGGCAGACTGCGGGCCTACCTGGACACTCACGGCCATCACATCGAGTTGAGCGACGCAGAGTTCGCCGCCGCGGCCGAGCTGGTGCAGACCCGCATCGTCGTGTTGGGCGACGCGTGGGATCTGCTGAAGTTTCTCAACGACGAGCAGTACGCGATCGACCCCAAGGCCGCAGCCAAGGAGCTGGGGCCCGAAGCCGCGCCGGTGCTCGACGCGGCTGTCGCGGCGCTGGAGGGTGTGACGGACTGGACCACGGCGCATATCGAGGGTGCCCTCAAGCCCGCGCTGATCGAGGATCTGGGCCTCAAACCCCGCAAGGCGTTCGGCCCGATCCGGGTGGCCGCCACCGGGACGACGATCAGTCCGCCGCTGTTCGAATCGCTGGAGCTGCTCGGCCGCGACCGCAGCTTGCGGCGGCTGCGGGCCGCGCGCGACGACGCGGCCTGAATCTTTGGTAGTGTGCACAGCGACTTCAAAAGGCCTACAACGGCCGGCAGAGCTGATCCGCGGGGCGGGCAATGGCCCCAAAACAAGTTCTGACCAGCGGTTTTTGGCAGGCATATGCGGTCAATGGGGTATGGTGTAATTGGCAACACAGCTGATTCTGGTTCAGCCATTCTAGGTTCGAGTCCTGGTACCCCAGCAAAGTCCCACCGACGTGAAGGCTGATCCCGAGTGACTGCCGAGTGATTAGGTGGGCTTCCCGGCGTCGGCTATGCTGACAGCTCGGATCGGTTCTGGCCCCGTCGTCTAGCGGCCTAGGACGCCGCCCTCTCACGGCGGTAGCGTGGGTTCGAATCCCATCGGGGCTACAAAATCAGTTACCGGTCCCCTGCACCGCAGGGGCCGTGGTGCCGCCCACCGGCATGCTCGGCAATCCCAGCTTGCGGTGGTCCCACGAGCGGGTGCGCCTGCTGACGATGCGCACGCCGACGCGCTTGTTCATCATCTGGTCGACCATCGGCTTGAGCTCGTCACTGTAGGGGCCGGTGTAGCGCTCCCACACACTGACCCCGACCCGGTGCAGTGCGTCGGGATCGTCGACGATCTCCGCGACGCCCTCGAAGGAAACCCCGCGCAGCGTGTCGTAGGTGTTGCCGTCCTCGAGCAGGAAGCTCACCCGAGGATCGCGGTTGAGGTTCACCGCCTTTTGCGACTTGGCTTTGGTCTCCAGCCAGATCTCACCGTCGACGACGGCGTACCACATCGCCGTCAAATGCGGTTGGCCGTCTGGGCCGACGGTGGCCAGGGTGCCGGTACGGCTCCAGTTGACGAATTCAGCGATTTCGGCCTCGGACATGACGATGTCGGCGCGCTGTTTGGTTCCCATGGCCGTCAGTCTGTCAGAGCCGGCGGGTGAGCGCGTCGGCCGCGGCCAGTAGGTCGGCGGCCCAGCGCGCCCCGGGACGGCGTCCCATCCGGTCGACCGGACCGGAGACCGAGATGGCGGCCACCACGACGCCACGGCTATCGCGCACCGGCGCCGAAACGCTGGCGACGCCCGGCTCGCGTTCGGCCACGCTTTGCGCCCAGCCGCGGCGGCGGACTTCGGCCAGCACCCGGTCGGTGAATTTCGCGTGGGGGAGCACCGCCGCCTGCGTCGCCGCATCGCTGTGCGCGAGCAGCACTTTGGCGCCCGAACCCGCGGTCATCGGCAATCGCGCGCCGACCGGGACGGTATCGCGAAGACCCGCAGCGGGTTCCAGCGCCGCAATACAAACCCGCGACGTGCCCTCCCGGCGGTACAGCTGCACGCTTTCGCCCGTGGTCTCGCGCAATTGGGGCAGCACGGCCGCGCTGGCGGCCAGCAGCGGATCGTTGACATGGGCCGCGAGTTCGCTGATCGCCGGGCCCAGCCGCCAGCGCCCCTCCTCGTCCCGCCCCAGCAGCCGATGCACCTCCAGCGCGGCGGCCAGCCGGTAGGTGGTCGCCCTGGGCAGACCGGTGCGCTCACACAATTCGGCCAGCCCACAGGGAGATTCCGCGACCGCGTGTAGTACGCCCGCGGCCTTGTCGAGGACGCCGATACCGCTTTGTTGTCTCACAAGCGGATATTAGCGTCTCGTATTTTGAGATGCCGATGCTTCGTGGAAAAGTGGCTGGATTCGAGCCCCAGCCTTCAATGTGCTTTCGTGGGCGAGCTAATGGTCAGCGACGCACGGTTAGGGTGCGGGTCGCTAGGAAAGCCGCCGGAATAACTATCGAAGCCAGCATGACGGTTGCCAACACGAATACCGTTGCGTAGGCGTGCGCAAGGTCGTGCGAAACATTGCTAACAAAAGCGCGGGCAAGGGCATCGTGCGGCGTTACCAACGGAACCACTGGCGCCTCGCGGATCGTGGCGTCTTGTTGCAGCGGCGCGAGTCCTGTTGCAGTGGCGATGTTTTCACTGCGGCTGAATTGGCTGGTCAAGATCATTGACATCAACGCGACACCGATCGATCCGGCCACCTGCTGGTTTACGCTGATCAGCGTCGAACCAGGCGCAATCTGATGTGGAGATAGAGTTTGGACAGCCGCAGCCGATAACGGCATCATGGTGCAGCCTGCGCCAAAGCCGATGATTGCCAACCCCCCAAACAGCGTGGGCAGGTAACCGGCCTGTTTGGCCGCGGCATGGGCGAAAATGCCCATACCTAAGCCAGTCAGCGTGATGCCGACCAGCACGGCCTTGGCCGGTCCGTGCTTGTTCAAGGTTGTTCCGGCTAGTGGCATAGCCAGCATGGCACCGAGCCCTTGTGGAACCATATGAAACCCGGATTGCAGCGGCGTCTGATGGAGCAATTGTTGCAGGTAACTCGGAAACAGCAGCTCGGCGCCGAAAAACCCAATGGCGAACAAGAACATAGCCAAGTTGGCAAGTGTGACAGAACGGTTGGTGAGCAGCCGCAAGTCGATTAGCGGGTGAGCCGTGCGGTGGAGGACATGGACAACAAATCCGCTCATCAACGCCAGGCCGATGCCTGCCGGTATCAACACGTGGCGGTCAGCCACCGTGCCACGAGACGGCATGGATGACATTCCATACAAGAAAGTCGCCAGGCCGGGCGAAAGCAGGAGCATACCGACAAGGTCGAACAGTGCCGCCGGACCTGGCCGATCCTTCGGCAACACCATGCCGGCGAGGACCAATGCGATCAGACCGATCGGGAGGTTTATGCCGAAGATCCAACGCCAGCCGTGGGTTTCGATGAGCCAACCGCCGAGGATGGGGCCGCCAATTGGGCCGAGCATCATCGGGATTCCCAGGACCGCCATGAGTTGGCCAAGCCGCTGTGTGCCCGCCTCGCGGACCACGATGGTGAAATTCAGAGGTAGCAGTATCCCGCCGCCCAATCCCTGCACCATTCGAAAGACGATCAGCGATAGAAGATTTGGTGCCATCACACACAGCAGCGAACCCGACGTGAACACCAGCACTGATCCGATGAATAACCGTTTCGTACCGCACCGGTCGGCTGCCCAGCCGGCCATTGGTATCGCCGCCGCCAACGCGAGGGTGTAGCCGGTCACGGTCCAGCCAACGACGGCCTGGTTTGAGTGGAAATCGGCGATCAAAGCCCGCTGCGCGACACCGATAGCGGTTATGTCAATGTTCGTCATCACAGCAACCAGCACGCACACGCCGGCGATCCGAAATATCGAGGTGTCCAGCTTGTCCGGATACCGGCGGCCGGTTCTGTCCGCCACTGGCAGCAGGGTCACCGTGGCGGTTGGGGCCGGTGCAAGGCTTCTCGCCCGCCGCCAACTTGGCGCTCTCACGCGCGACCTCCTACTGTAATCCCACATAAGTATTGCCCGTAGCAATAGTTGTCAGCAACTATTGTCTGCATGGTTGTGTATCGCGGCGAGGCCGCTCGGCTGACGCTGAGCCCAGTGGCGAACATCGATGATTGGGGAGATCGGTGAGCATCAATCCCAGCGATGAGAACGTAACGGCGGGCGGTGCTCAGATAGGGCCTGGCGGGCAAACGCTTCCCGCAACTCGACCGCAGTTAGACCTCTGGCTTTTGCAGGAATTGCACCGCTCGCCGATCGAATGGCAGCTCGGCATGATGTTCATCATCAGCGGCAAGATAGAACCCAATTTGCTTGAGCAAGCCATTCGCCGTGTGGTGTCTGAAGCCGAACCAATAAGAGTCGGATTTCGGGTGCTCGATGGCAAGCTTTACCAAGAGGTCATTGATTGCGAGGGTCTTACGCTACCCGTCCATGACCTGACCGGCTCGCTGGATCCCGTGCAGCAGGCCTACCGGATAGCCTCCTTGATACAACGCACGCCGATGCCATTGGCCGGCCCGTTGCTTAAATTCACGTTGTTACAAACGCGACAGGACGAATTCTATCTGTTCTTGTGCGCACATCATATGGTCCTCGATGGCTTCGGCATAATGCTTGTAGTCAATCGAATCGCATCTGTTTACTCTGCGCTGGTTTCACGGATGCCGCTTCCGCCTGCATTCTTCGGATCGTTACAGGACCTCGTTCGCTGCGAGCTAGAATACGAGAAATCCACACACTATCGCGAAGATCGCGATTACTGGGATGCGATCCTACGCTCCGCAAGAGGGCCGGATTATCAGTTGCAGCAGGCCGAGAAAGGGCGTGACTTCTTCACGCCTTCCGCTCCGGTTCAGTTTGAAAAACATGTTGTCCGCCAAACCCAACAACTGGCCAAACGTCTGAACATGCGGCAACCGGCAGTCTTCACTGCGGCATGTGCACTGCTAGTCCTTAGTTGGGATGCTGGTAGTTCGGAGGTGGTGCTGGATTTTCCGGTCAGTAGGCGAACGACTCCTGAGCTGAAGACCTTTCCGGGAATGGTTAGCGGGGTTGTGCCGCTGGTGTTACAGGCGGCGCCGGATACCGCATTCACAGATTTTTGCGGACATGTTGACATGCGAATACAAGAGGCTTTGCGCCACCAGCGTTTTCCGGTGCACAGTTCTGCGGATAGGGGAGAGCGCCGAGCCGCTGGCGCGACCGCTAGTAGGGTGAGCGTTAATTTCCTACCGCGGGCAACCGTAACTCCGTTCGGTGATGCCCCGGTATCTGCCGTGGGCACAAATTATGGACGCGTGAACTACTTCGGTCTGTTCTCAACAATGGACGGGGACCAGCTCCTTTTGAGCACGGTGGGGGCTGGCCAACCTTATTCCGACTTTGACGCCGCCGACTTTGCGAAGCGCCTATCGCAAATCCTGCTGGCGGTGGCCGATGATCCCGGTCGGCGGTTGTCGTCGGTAGATCTGGTTCACGGGGCCGAGCGCGCTCACTTGCGGAAGTGGGGTAATCAGGCAGCGCCGAGCGTTACGTCGCGCTCGGCGCCGGCTTCGGTTCCCGCACTGTTTGCGGCTCAGGTAGCGGCCACGCCAGAAGCAGTGGCGCTGGTGTGCGAGGGTCAGTCGTTGTCCTATCGTCAACTGGACCAGGCCGCTAATCAGCTCGCTCACCTACTTACCGACTACGGGATAGGCCCCGGCGAGGTGGTGGGGCTGCTAATGGAACGGTCCGTGCGGGCCATTGTCGCGATTTTGGCGGTACTTAAGGCGGGTGCGGCTTATCTGCCGATCGATCCGGCACATCCCGACAGCCGTGTCGAGTTCGTGATCGGCGACGCTAACCCGGCGGCCGTAATCACTAGCGCCGGGCTGAAGAGCCGAGTCGACGGATACAACCTGCGGGTTATCGACGTCGATGACCCGGCGACCAACAACCAACCCACCCACGGGTTGCCGGTGCCCAACGCGGACAACATAGCCCACATCATCTACACCTCCGGCACCACCGGCGTGCCGAAGGGGGTGGCGGTTACCCAGCGCAATGTCACTCAGCTGTTCGACTCGCTGGAGATCGGCGTGGAGCTAACGCCGAAACAAGTGTGGACGCAGTTTCATTCGTATGCATTCGACTTCTCGGCATGGGAGATCTGGGGTGCGCTGCTACACGGCGGCCGGCTTGTGGTGGTGCCCGATCGGGTGATCGGTTCTGCGGGGGATTTCCATGCCTTACTGATCGACGAGCGGGTCACGGTACTTACCCAGACGCCTTCCGCGCTGCGAATCCTATGCCCGGAGGGATTAGAGTCGGCGACGCTGGTGATCGGTGCCGAGCCCTGCCCACCGGAACTAGTCGATCGCTGGGCGCCTGGGCGGGTGATGGTTAACGTCTACGGCCCAACCGAGACGACGATGTGGTTGGCCAAGAGCGCGCCCCTGCAGGCGGGGTGCGGGGCGCCGCCGATCGGGTCGCCGGTATCGAGTGCGGCGTTTTTTGTGCTGGACGAATGGCTGCGCCCGGTGCCTGTCGGCGTTGTCGGTGAGTTGTACATCGCGGGTGCCGGAGTCGGTTGCGGGTACTGGCGCCGATCGGGACTGACCGCGTCTCGGTTTGTGGCCTGCCCGGATGCGGCTGGGGCGCGGATGTATCGCAGTGGGGACCTCGTGCGCTGGCGCGCCGACGGCCAGCTGACATGGGTGGGACGCGCTGACGAACAGGTCAAGATCCGTGGATATCGCATCGAACTCGGCGAAGTTCAAGCGGCGCTAGCCGGTCTAGATGGGGTGGATCAGGCGGTGGTCATCGTGCGTGAAGACCGCCCCGGCGACAAACGGTTGGTGGGGTATGTAACCGGTGGGGCAGACGGGGCACTCCTGCGCGCGCAGCTAGCCGAGCAGCTGCCGCCGTACCTGGTCCCGACCGCGATCGTGAGGCTGGCGGAGCTGCCGTTGACTGTCAACGGCAAGCTCGGCACCAGCTCGCTGCCGTTGCCGGAGTGCTGCGTTGCTGAGTATCAGGCCCCGGTCGGCCCTGTCGAGCAGGCCTTGGCTGACATCTACGCGGAAGTTTTAGGGCTTGAGCGGGTTAGCGTCGGTGATTCGTTTTTCGACCTGGGCGGCGACAGCATCTTGGCAATGCACGCCGTGGCGGCGATCAACACGAGGCTCGATGATGAGCTTACGGTGCGTGCCCTATTCGACACGCCAACCGTTGCAAGTCTGTCCTGCCGAATTGGCGCCCGGGAGAATGAAGTCGAAATCGTTCCCGTCGAGTTACTAAAGAAAGGCGCAGGCGTCCCCCTGTTTTGTCTTCCGCCGGGGGGAGGGCTTAGTTGGCCATACCGAACCCTGGGCCCGTATGTTGATTGTCCAATCATCGGCATTCAACAAGTGTTGCCGGACGGAAGGTCTGCGCCTGGATCAATCCGCGACGTGGCGCAGATCTATGCAGACACAATCCAGGGGCTTCACCCGGACGGTCCATACGATCTTCTGGGGTGGTCAATTGGCGGGGTTATCGCCCATCAGCTTGCCGTTGAGCTGCGGCGGCGCGGGTGTCTGGTGCGCCGCCTGCTGGTTCTCGATCCGTTGCTGTCCAACTCGTCCCCCAACGACGATCGCACCTCCAACGGTATAGGTGCGTTCTCCGAAAGTGATGTGCTCGAGTACTTTTTGACATCCGCTGGCATCGACGTGCCGGAGCACGTTCTGCCCCTTACCTATCAGACGGCTGCGGAGTTGGTTAGCCAGCGCACTGCGGTGGACTCCATTCTTCCACCCAGGTCGATTCTCGGAACCGTAGTCAAGAACATCAATACTAATGGATCACTATTATCACGGCACGTGCCGGAATTATTTGATGGCGACATGGTTATCTTCTCGGCGACGGGTGACGATGGGAGCGCGTCATTGGCCCGAATCTGGCGGCCATACGTCGGGGGCGATATCAGCGAATATCCTGTCGACTGCACGCATAACACTATGCTGACCAAGGAATCACTCGACTTATTCAGTGACCAACTGGCGTCGTATTTCATGTCTCGCGCACAATCCGCGGTCACCCCCAGCCCCGTAGCTCATCTTCTGTGATTGATCGAGCAGGAGCTGCAGAATAGACATCCGCACCGATACGCCGAGGTCGCTCTGGTCATACACTCGTACCCTGGGATCGCCGAGCATCTCGCTCGAGATGTCGTCGATTATCGGCATCGGTGACAGGACTACCGCGTGTGCCGGTAGTGACTCGGCAGACTGCTTCGTTAGCGTGTAATCAGACCTGTCGCCGTCGGTCACCGGTGTGATGCCAGTGATGATCAGCGCATCGAGATCTGAAAAATCCGGAGCTTCGGTCCACGTTACGCAGCTATTTAATTCCTCGCCAAAAGCGATGCCGTGGTTTGACCGCGAATATGGCGCGATCAATCTCAATGAACGTGGCGGCCGCCGGTTGAGTAGATGAAGTAGCGACCGTGAGGCTCGCATCGTCAAGTCGCCGCAGATCCCCACCCGGATTTCCTGAATGGGCCCGACGAATCTCTGCAGGGCAACGAAATCTATAAGCGCTTGGGTGGGGTGTTCACCGCCGGGGTCGCCGCCGTTTATTACCGGTACCGGACTTGCCGCGTGGATATGGTCACGGTCGAGGGGCTCGCCCGGCCGGATCACTACCAAGTCGGCCATGCCACCGATGGCTCGAAGCGTGTCAGTCACGGATTCGGCACGCGGCATCCCCGGCCCGTGCCGCAATTCGGTTACGGAAAGCCCAGTGGCGCCTAAACGAGTTGCCGCCGCTGCGAAGCCGAAATGAGTTCGCAACGAGCTTTCCAGAAAAATTAAGCCGATAACCGACCCGGATACATCCCCACGGCCAGCATGCGGGCCGGAAATAACCGAGTCGATGTCATCGTCGGTGAGGTCATTAATGTCGAGCAAGTGGCGAACGCCGTTGCTACCCATCTAGGCTACGGCCTTTCAGTCAGTACTGGATTGGAATCCCGCTAGCGCCAGACGGTCAGATCCTCAAGCCGCGCGCCCATTGACGGCCGGCCCCCGCCGTCATGCGGTCCCAGACTAAGGACTCCCACTAGGTCGCCCCGGATGCATAGCTTTCGCTTGATAATGTCTTCCGCCACCAGCACATCGGCCATAAAAACAGCACCGAAACCCAGGGCATTCGCGGCTAGCCACATATTTTCTACAGCTGCACCGATACCCAGCATTTCACTGCCATACCCGGTGATCGCTTTAACGCTGGTACCTGTCGAAGCCAATTGCCTTTTCCGGCCGCTGAACACACCGCGATTTTCGACGAATATGCCAACCGGTGCTATCCGAAGAATCTCGACCGACTCGATAACTGTGCTCGGGAAGTACTTGCGAGGTAATCCCGTCGATATATGAGGCTGAGGGCCATACGCGGCCGCCCCCTTAGCTTCCTGGACGCAGTCGGCGATCGAGTCGAGCAGAACTCTGTCCTGCACAATGTGGAAGCGCCAAGGTTGAGCATTCTTTGAGGAGGGCGCGGCAAGCCCACACTCTACGATGCGGACCAGGTCTGTTGTCGGTACCGGTTCGCTGGTAAATGTTTCCCTGATGCTCCGTCGCCTTAGTATTAAGTCGATAAACTCCTTCGCATTCGTATCGGTTACCGGCACGAAAATGGCTCCCTTCTGCCAAAGATTCCCATTAACGATTTCTGGAAGGCCGGATCAAATCAGGCGGGGACGTCCATGGTGAATTTCAGCGTCGCCATTTTGATAGGTCGAGGGCAGTGTGAGGGTGTTGTGCGTACACGGAACGCAGCTGGGTCCCAGCGCGACACCATAGCGCTGGGTGATCTCGCGGGCCGCCAAATACGCATCGAGCATGAATTCGGCGGAGGGCACTGTCCAGTCTCTCATCGGGGTGGCCGGGTCAGGCCGGAACGGACTGAGCACTGGCGTACAGCCGCGGCTCGCGATCTCAGTGATGCCTTCGAGTGTGGACTCCAGTGGTTCGATGCCGAGCATGAACATCGACCGGACCCGGTGCCCGCCGAGCACCGACGCGGCATTCGCCAGATAGTCCAAGTAGTGGGTCCTGCCCTTTTTGTGCTTTCGCGGCATGAGCCGGCGGGCCAGGTCGTCGCTCCAGACCTCGAGGTTGACACTAATTTCGTTGATCCCGATCTCGTCGAGCCACAACGGATCCATGACGTCGCCGACCGGCACCATCATGATGTCTATTGGGACATCAGGGAATTGGGCAGCGGCAAGCTCGTAGAGGGCGCGCATGTAGTCGTAATGCTCCGGACGCGGCGTTCCGCCGGATATCAGAACATGACTAGCTGGCTGCAGCGGATCGGCAAGGGCGACCTGGACCAGCTCAATTAATCGGTTGACGTCGTTGGCCCGATACTGGAACTCGTACGGAATATCGCAGAACTTGCATGTGAACGCGCAACCGCTAATCGGGGAGATTCTCACGCGGTCGGTGTGTGTAAATCCTAGGCTGCTGTAGGCGATCCCTTCGCCGTTGGACTGCCCGTGGAATTGCGGTGGCATCCAAAACTTTGCGCGCGAGGAGAATCCGTCGCCGTCAACCCATAAGCCCGCACTGTCGACACAGAGCTGGAAAATGCTGTTGCTGACGAAATTCGGGTTGTATTCCTCGATCGGCGCGTTGACCCACACCTCGCCTTCCAGCACCAACACAATACCCGACGTCGACGGGTAATCCGCTGGTGTCAGCGGCCGGTCACCGTTGTGGGATCGAATGTATTCCGCTGCGCCGGCCGTGATCTGGATACCAGATTGCAATAGGTGAAATTTGAGACGCTCGGCTTCGGTTAATGAAATCACCCTCGAATTCATCATCGCCTTCTTTTCATGATCTCGTACGCCGAAACTACATATGCGAGTGCCGCCGTATTGATTGCGGATCTTTACGGGCGCTGTCTGCGGTAGCAGCAAGGCGTGGGTTCCGTTGCGTGAGCAACGGCCCGGGTTAATTCGTCGTGTGGCACGATGTGGAGCCTAGCGGTTACTGTACCTTTGTGCTCACCGTGGAGGGTCTATTGCGTCTGAAAGTCTACTGGCAATTCGCCGGCATTTCGCTGAATCGATCAGCAGTCCAACAGGTGTCGGGTTATGGTTCCTCACCATTCATTGTTCACAAGCCTGAAACAAATAACCGCTTCGTGTTTCGGTGTCGTAAGACGCAGGTGAACGCCTGGATTGAGGAATGGTTGAGCTGCAGTTGATAGTAACGCGAGACGTATATATACGTCAGTCGTCATACGTTGTGTGGCGTGTCATCATGAGCGCGACGATGTGGCACCGCGATCGCATCCAGGTCTCGCCCGGCAGCGGTTACGTCCTAGACGGTCGCGTCAGCGCTTTTCCAGCCTGCCCCTATATGGAGCGGGTATCCCTTGTCCGGCCAAGCAGGTTATCGGTGGTGTCGAAATGACTGATCGTGCTCGATTGATTGACGAGATAGTTGCCAAGCTTGGAGATCGCCGGCTGGTATGGTTCGGGACTCGCGGCGACGATGTCCAATCTGTAGCCGAGTTGCCGCAGCTCTCGGCGGTTTTCTCGGTCATCAATAGCTACACGTCCAGTGATCACGTGACCGCAATGTCCTTGGAGGAGGTGTCGAGGAAGCGCGTCGATCTCGACACGTTCAGCGTCGACGATCATCCGCAGGATGTGATGGTCGGTGTGCTGAGAAGTGCCATCTATGCGGCACTCTCCGGACCAGCGGCGGTCCTCACTTATCGACCCAGCGAGTTCCTTTCGGCGATTACGTTTGCAAAGCAGAGACACGCCAGCTACCTGGGGATTTTCGCTGGGATGCAGCAAGCGTTCGAGCACAAGCCATGGGTGGAAAGTGCTGTTGCCAAATTGGGCCTGCCCCGGGTTCCTTGGCATTACATCGCCGATTCTGAATTCACCCGCGCCCATCGGCTGCTCTACGACGGGCCCGTGATGCTGCGTCGCAGCAGAACGACCGGCGGGGTGGGCTTTAGTTTGGTGAAATCCACAGCAGAACTCGAGAATGAGTGGCCGTCCGCGAGCGAAGCATTTGTGAGCGTTGCGCCATATTTCGATGATGCTATACCGGTAAATGTGTCGGGAGTTGTATGGCCCGACGGGGTCTCGGTGCATCCGGCGTCAATCCAGTTGATTGGAATAGAAGGTTGCACTACGCGCCAATTTGCGTACTGCGGAAATGACTTTGCCGCGGTGGTAAATTTGGGTCAGGAGATTGTCGAAGACATCGAGTCGGCAGTGCGGGCCATTGGCGGCTGGCTCCGGTCCCAGGGATATCTTGGGGCGTTCGGTGTGGACTTTCTCGTATGCGGTGGAGTGCCGCTGTTCTCTGAGGTGAATCCGCGGTTCCAGGGGTCTACCCGGTTGTCCTGCGACATAGCCGTGGAAATGGGGCTGGGGTGCTTACTTCTGGATCACATCGCTTCATTTCTCGGCATCCATAAACCCGAGCATCCTTCGCTATGGGAGATTTCGACGGGCGCACCTCCGCGCGCGCAAATTGTTGTCCATCACACGGGGGACACGGCTTCAGCGATAGACCCAACCAACATGGTCGATGCGTTCGAAGCAACTGGAACTCTGCTTCGTGCGGACGTATTGACACACCCGGATTTGGACACCGATCCGTGCGCTACGGTTGCTCGGCTCACGGTCGATCGAACTGTTACGCGCTACGGATATGAATTGATTCCCGATTTCAAACGCATTATCCCAGATTTGAAATTTCATGTCGGGGTCAGCGCTGCGATGGCTCGGGTGTAACGAGGCTGGCTGGTTTCCGCGTCGTTGCGGTCGTCGTGGCCGAAAATTCAGAAAGGTGTGACAGGACTGGTGAATGTCGAACGTATGAGTGTCCAGCCGGGTGTGTGCACCCAGCCGCAACGAGCTGGGTCCACGTGGCGGTCGTGAGACCCTCGGCTGAGGACATCGATTCTGCGGCAGAGTATTTCGGCTTTGATCTTGATGCCGGTGCCCGGACGGAGTTTCTTGCCGGGGTGAAGTACACGCTGCAGTCTTACGACGTCGTCGATGAACTCTATGACGATTTCGGCCCACCGCGGGCGGTTCGGCGTAGCTACCGATTTCCGCAGCCGGGCTACGACCCGCTCAACGCCTGGTGCGTGACCTCCGAAATCCGTTCGGTGACTGAGGGCTTGCTGTCGGGTAGGCGGGTGGCGATCAAGGACAATATCGCCGTAGCTGGAATTCCGATGATGAACGGATCGAAAGCCTTGGCAGGCTTCGTCCCGAACCGGGACGCGACCGTTGTCGAGCGCATCCTCGCCTCCGGTGCGACTATCGCCGGAAAAAGCGTGTGTGAGAACTTTTGCGGCTCGACCTCGAGTAGTAGCTCGGCTTCCGGCCCGGTCCGCAATCCGTGGGACCGTACACGTGAGACGGGCGGATCGTCTAGTGGGAGCGCTGCCTTGGTCGCATCCGGTGCCGTCGAACTTGCCCTGGGCAGCGACCAAGGAGGATCGATCCGCCTGCCGGCGTCGCTATGCGGCATCGTTGGGCTCAAACCCACCCACGGGTTGGTCCCCTACACCGGCGCGGTTCCCATAGAGTCGACAATCGATCACCTCGGTCCGATGACTCGCACCGTCGCCGACGCGGCGCTGGCGCTAACGGTTCTGGCAGGTACCGATGGAAAGGATCCGCGCCAGCCGAACCAGATTGGCGTAGTTGATTACCAGTCAGCACTCGACAGCGGCGCGGCGGGCCTGCGGGTGGGCATCCTCGCCGAAGGTTTCGGACAGCCAGATTCTCGACCAGAAGTCGACGCACAGATCCGCTCGGCTGCGCTGCGGCTGAGCGAGACCGGTTGCACCGTAGGAGAAATCAGCGTCCCCTGGCATCGGAAGGCGCTGCATATTTTCGCCGTAATCTTCACCGACTGCTTCTACCAGATGCTCAACGGCAGCAGTCATTGGTTCGGTACCGACCACGGCGACGATCCAGAGCTTCTAGGGCACTTGGTAAGTCAGCGTAGAGCCAGATCCGAACAACTATCCGCGATGATCAAGATGACGGTGTTGTGCGGGCACTATAGTACGAAAACCTTTGGCGGTACCTCTTGTGCGAAGGCGCGCAGTCTGCTGCCACACATACGCGCCGCATATGACGAGGCGTTGCGTCAATACGATGTGCTGGTTTTGCCCACTATTGGGCGGACCGCGAGAACGCTTTCGGCAGAAAGCATTTCAGATATATCACTGAATACAGTCGCCAATACCGCACCACTGAATCTCACCGGCCACCCGGCCATCTCGGTGCCCGCCGGCTTGATGGACGGATTGCCAACCGGAATGACGATCATCGGCAGGCAGTTCGACGATGCGACTGTGCTCCGGGTCGCCGACGCCTTCGAGTCGCACTGCAACGGGTTTCCCAGCCCGCTGAACATGTCGTGTGCACCTCCCAAGCCGCAATAGGGCAAGTGTTCGGAGTCGGCGTTATTCCAGACCCGCAAAGGCAGCGAAAAGGAGTTGATGGCACGTGAACGCTGATCTCGCCTGGCCGCGCTATGCCGAACCTGCTGACATAACAGCTATCGAGGCGGTGCCGTTGGCCGAGCGGGGCTTGCCGCGTTCGACGTATGAAATTCTCAGCCGCGCCGCCAGCCTATGGCCGGCGAAGCCGGCGATAGCGGTGCTGCGGGAGGCAGCCCAGTGGCGGGAGCCGCAACGACGAACGTTCGAGCAGCTGTTCAGCGATGTGACGCGCACGGCAAACATGTTGCGGGCGTGCGGCATAAATCGGCGAAGCGTGGTTGCGCTACTTTCGCCAAACTGCGATGAGCTGATCACCGCAACCTTGGCAGCCCAAGCCGTCGGTATTGCCGCGCCGATAAACAGCGCTTTGTCGGATGAACACGTCGCCGCGCTGATCTGCGGATCGGGCGCTCGTGTTGTGATCGCCGCCGGTCCCGGCCTCGATGAGAACAGCTGGCGGCTGGCAACCAAACTTGCAAACGATGGCGTCGTCGACACGGTGCTGGTGTTACGGCCGACCGGAGCCGGGGACGATCCCAGCGCGGTGTCGGGCCTTGATGGTGCGGTGGTGCACTACATGACCGACCAAGCCAAGGGGTACGGCGATACCCGCCTGTTAGCCGAACCGCCTGAACCGTCGGATCTGGCGGCGATCTTCCACACCAAAGGCACCACCGGGACCTCGAAACTGGCTGCTCATACGCACGCTAACGAGGTGGCCGATGCGTGGATGCTTGCTGCTGACAGCTCGCTCGCCCAGGACTCCGTGGTCTTCGCCGGCCTGCCCCTGTGCCACGTCGTCGCTTTCGTCGCGGCTGTACTGACGCCCATGTTGCGTGGTCAGCAAGTGGTGTGGGCGGGCCCGCTCGGCTTCCGGGACCCGGGTATCTACACCGACTTCTGGAAGATCGTGGCCCACTACCGAATTGCGGTGATGAGTGCAGTCCCCAACGTCTACCGGGCATTGGCGCAATGCCCGGTAGACGCAGACATCAGCACCATGCGGACGGTGATCGCCGGCACGTCGGCGCTGGCGAACGAAATCCGGCAGGATTTCCAATCGCGTACGGGCCTGATCTTGCTCGAAAGCTATGGCCAAACCGAGGCGACCTGCGCCAGTGTCCGTAGCTTTCCCGACCACCCTCGGCCGGGTTCGGTAGGGCAGCGGCTGCCGTATCTGATGGTCAAAGCGATTCATGTGGACAGCCGCGGATGCTGGCACGACTTGCCGGCCGGCGAGGTCGGTCACCTGGCGATCAGTGGTCCAACAGTGTTTGCCGGCTATGTAAAATGTTGCCAACCAACGGGATTCATCCTCGACGGCAAAGGGAAGCTATTCGACGGATGGCTCGATACCGGTGATATCGGCTGGGTCGACGACGACGGCTTCATCTATCTCACCGGCAGGGCCGTTGAGCCGCAACAGGTTCAAGCGGCGCTGGCCGATCTTGACGGGGTCGATCAAGCGGTAGTGATCGCTCGTTTCGACGATGATGGCCGTCAGCGCTTGGTGGGTTATGTCACCGGTACCGCCGATCCGGTCCGGTTACGTGTGCAGCTAGCACAGCACCTGCCCGCGGATATGGTGCCCGCTGCGATCGTGGCGATCGCGCAGGTGCCGCTGACACGCAGCGGGGAACTGGACACCGCAGCGCTGCCGGATGCCCAATACCGCGATACCGGTGTTCACCGGACTCCCGGCACCGCGGCGGAAGAAGTGGTGGCCGGTATCTACACCCAAGTCCTCAAATTGCCCCGGGTCGGCATCGACGATTCGTTTTTCGATCTGGGTGGCGACTCACTGCTCGCGATGCGCGCCATCGCCGCGATCAACACCACGTTCGACACCGACGTAACTGTGCGGATGATATTCGAAACGACAGTCGCCGAGCTCGCGGCGCGGCTGGGCGGCTCACCGCGCCGCTACGGCCCGCTACGAGCCGGTCCGCGTCCTGCGTTGCTGCCGTTGTCGTTTGCCCAGCGCCGGTTGTGGTCCATCGAGCAGTTGCAGGGCGCGTCACCGCTTTACAACAGCGGGTGGGCGGCTCGGCTGAATGGTGTGCTCGACGCGGACGCCTTGGCTGCCGCGGTGGGTGACGTGGTGGGCCGCCACGAAAGTCTGCGCACGATATTTCCCGCGGTTGGGGGCGTGCCACAGCAAGTGGTGGCGCCGGTCGAGCACGCCGATATAGGTTGGCAGATCATCGATGCCGCCGGCTGGGGCACCCAGCTGCTGGACGAGGCGATCAGCGCCGACGCGCGGCGCAGTTTCGATCTGGCCACCCAAATCCCGTTGCGGGCGCGGCTGTTTCGGCTCGACCAGCACACCCATGTGCTGCTGATCGTGACCCACCATATCGCCACCGATGGCTGGTCTACGGCCCCGCTGACCGCTGATCTGAGCACCGCCTACGCCAGTCGGTGTGTTGGACGGGCCCCGGATTGGGAGCCGCTGGCGATCCAGTACGGCGACTACACGCTGTGGCAGCACGCGAACCTGGGTAGTGCAGCGGACCCGGACAGCCCGATCGCTGGCGACCTAAGGTATTGGCAACAGAATCTTGCCGGACTCCCGCCGAGACTGCAGCTGCCCACCGATCGGCCCTACCCACCGGTCGCTGATCACCGCGGCGACCGGATCGAAATGTGCTGGCCCGCAACGCTGCAGCAGCAGATCCACCGGGTCGCCCGCCGGCATCAGGTCAGCAGTTTCATGGTGGTTCACACCGCGCTAGCGGTGCTGTTGTGCAAACTGGGCAACACCACTGATGTTGCCGTGGGATTTCCCATCGCGGGGCGTAACGATCCGGCGCTGGAGGACTTAGTGGGGTTTTTCGTCAACACCTTGGTGTTGCGGACCCGGGTCAGCGGTGATCCCAGCTTTGCGCAATTGCTGGCCCAGATCCGCCACCACAGCCTGGATGCCTTCGATCATCAAGACCTGCCCTTCGAGGTCCTCGTTGAACGGCTCAACCCGCCCCGTTCGCTGGCTCATCACCCGTTGATCCAAGTCATGCTGGCTTGGCAAAACACTGCTCCCGCCCGGCAGAAGATCGGTGACTTGGACGTCACCCCCATCCAGCTCAATACCCATAGCGCCCACTTGGACCTGACGTTCTCGCTCACCGAGCGGTTCAGTCCGGACGGCAGCCCGGACGGCATCAGCGCAACTGTGGTGTTTCGCACCGACGTGTTCGACCGCTCGAGCATCTGCACTCTGACCACCCGGCTGCAGCAACTATTGGCGGCCATGGCCGCCGATCCCGATCAGCGCCTCTCCGGCGTTGATCTGCTCACGCGCGGAGAGCATGCCCTACTGCAGCGGTGGGGGAACCACAAGGCAGTGACATCTCCGACATCGGTTGCGGCACAAGCGCAGACATCCATCCCGCAGTTGTTTGCCGGCGCGGTGGCCCGCGCACCGCAGGCGGTTGCACTGGTCTATCAAGGCCGCTCATGGACATATCGAGAGCTTGACCACGCCAGCAACCGGCTGGCCCACCTACTTACCCGGCAGGGGATCGGTGCCGGCATGGTGGTCGCGCTGCTGCTGGAGCGCTCAGCGCAGGCCATCATCGCGATCTTGGCGGTGCTCAAGAGCGGAGCGGCCTACCTGTCGATCGACACTCACCACCCCGACAGCCGCATCGGCTTCATGCTCGCAGATGCTATGCCGATGGCCGCGATCACCAATGCCGGCCTCCGTTCCCAACTGATCGGCTACGACCTGCCGCTGATCGATATCGACGACGTCTCCGCGGGCAACTACCCCAGCACGGCACCGGCCTTTCCCGACCCTGACCACATCGCCTACCTGATCTACACCTCCGGTACTACTGGAACACCCAAGGGCGTGGCCATTGCCCACCGCAACGTCACTCAACTGTTCAGGTCGATGACTTCGTTCAGACCTGAAGCTGGACAGGTGTGGGGCCAATGTCACTCGCATTCCTTCGATTTCTCGGTATGGGAGATCTGGGGTGCGCTGTTGCACGGTGGACGCCTGGTCGTGGTGCCCGAAACGCTGACTCGGTCGCCAGCGGATCTGCATGCACTTCTGGTCGCTCAGCACGTCACCGTGCTCAGTCAAACCCCGTCGGCGTTCTATGCGTTGCAGGCCGCCGATGCGACACATCAGGAGCGCAGCGGCCACCTTCGCCTTGAGGCGGTGGTGTTCGGCGGTGAGGCCCTCGACCCTCGACGTTTGTGCGTCTGGCGGCGCGGCCACCCGGGGCTGCCCCGGCTGATCAATATGTTTGGCATCACCGAGACCACGGTGCACGCCTCGTTTCGCGAGATCGATGAGCAGGACACAAACCGCGCGGTCAGTCCGATCGGGGCACCGCTGCAGAATTTGTCGTTCTTTGTCCTCGATGGGTGGCTGCGTCCGGTGGCTGCCGGTGTAGTCGGTGAGTTGTATATCGCGGGAGCGGGGGTGGCCTGCGGTTACCTGAGGCGGCCCGGTTTGACCGCGACTCGATTCGTGGCATGCCCTTCCGCGCCCGGGTTGCGGATGTATCGCAGCGGTGACCTGGTGCGGTGGTGCGCTGATGGTCAGCTGCACTATGTGGGGCGCGCCGATGGACAGGTGAAAATCCGCGGGTACCGCGTCGAACTCGGTGAGATCCAAGCGGCATTGGCGGCTCTGGATGAAGTGGATCAAGCGGTGGTGATCGCCCGCGAGGAGGCTGATGGCCAGAAGCGGTTGGTCGGCTATGTCACCGGGGGAGCCGACAGGATCCGTCTGCGCGCCCAGCTAGCCGAGCGGTTGCCGCCCTACATGGTGCCGACAGCGATCGTGAGGTTGCGACAGCTGCCGCTAACCGTAAACGGCAAGCTCGACACCAAAGCATTGCCGCCGCCCAATTACGGCGACACCGGTATCTATCGGACACCGAGCACCACGCTGGAAAAAGTGTTGGCCGGCATCTTTGCCCGGGTCCTCACGCTGGAGCAGGTCGGCATCGACGACTCGTTTTTCGACTTGGGTGGCGACTCGCTTTCCGCGCTGCGGGTCATCGCCGGGATCAACGCCGCATGCACCACCGACCTAACGGCGCGCGTCTTCTTCGAAGCGCCGTCCGTGCGGAGCTTGAGTCAGCGGCTGCAGAGCGCACCCAGTGGGGGACCCGGTGCCAATCGAGCCCGCTTTGCGGCAGTGCATGGACGCGATGTCACCGAGGTGCACTTCCGGGACCTCGCGCTGGGCAAATTCATTGATGCCACGACGCTGTGCGCCGCCACGAACTTGCCCGGTCCAATCGCCCAGGCGCGCGTAATCCTGCTGACCGGGGCGACGGGTTTCCTCGGACGGTATCTGGCGCTGGAATGGCTGACCCGCATTAACCTCACCGGCGGCAAGCTCATCTGCTTAGTGCGGGCCGAGTCCGACGATGCGGCACGTGCTCGCCTGGACAAGGCGTTCGACAGCGGCGACTCACTGCTACTGCACCGTTATCGGGAGTTGGCTGCCCAGTACCTCGAGGTGATCGCGGGCGACAAGGCCGAGCCCAACCTTGGCTTGAACCACCAGACCTGGCAGCGGCTGGCCGACACCGTAGACACGATCGTTGACTGCGCGGCTCTGGTCAACCACGCGCTGCCCTACAGCCAGCTGTTCGACCCCAACACACTTGGCACCGCCGAGCTGATCTGCCTCGGGCTGACCACGAAGCGGAAGCGCTACATCTACGTGTCGACGGCCAGCGTGGGCAACCAGATTGCGCCGGCACTGTTCACCGAGGACGCCGATATCCGGCTCATCGGTCCCATCCGGGTTATCAATGATGGCTATGGCAACGGCTACGAAGCCAGTAAGTGGGCCAGCGAGGTGTTACTGCGGCAGGCCAACGAATTGGGTGGCCTGCCGATAACAGTGTTTCGTTGCGGCATGATTCTCGCCGACACGACATACGCAGGGCTGCTCAACCTGCCCGACACGTTCACCAGGCTGGTACTCAGCCTGCTGATGACCGGTATCGCGCCCGTGTCGTTCTATCAGCTTGACCGCGACGGGCGCAGGCAGCCCGCCCACTTCGACGGACTGCCGGTGGAATTCATCGCGGAAGCAATCTCCACGCTGGGCGCGCAACTGGTGGACGGATTCCAGACATTCCATGCGGTGAATTCGCACGACGACGGCATAGGACTGGATGAGTACGTCGACTGGCTCATCGACGATGGTTATCCCATCCAGCGCATCGACGACTACGAGGACTGGCTGAACCGGTTTAGTGCCAGCCTGAGCGCATTACCTGATCGCCAGCGCCGGTATTCGCTGCTGCCGTTGTTGCCGAATTTTCAACAGCCCGCACGGCCGTGCGAGGCTGCGGCCGCGTCATCCGACCGGTTCCGCGCGGCGGTGCAAGACGCGAAAATCGGACCGGACAAGGACATTCCACATATAACGCCACCCATCATCGCGAAGTACGCCACTGATCTGCAGCTGCTCGGGTTTGTCCCAGGACTCCTGGCGTAGGTAACTCACGGACAAAGTTGCTGCGACCTTGTGTATTTCGAAATCACTAAACCAGCTGGGCGCTACGCACCGGCTCGACGCGCTGGGGTGCAGGCTGTGGGATTGCGTGGGTGTGCACTCGGCGAGGCCACCAGAACCAGCGCCCCAGCAGGGCCGCGATCGCGGGCATCATGAATGAGCGCACGACGAGGGTGTCGAACAGCAGCCCGATCATGATCGTGGTCCCGACTTGGCCGACCACGCGCAGGTCGCTGGTCACCATCGAGCCCATTGTGAAGGCGAATACCAGCCCGGCGATGGTGACCACCCGGCCGGTGCTGGCCATCGACCGGATCATGCCGGTTCGCAGGCCCGCGCCGATCTCCTCTTGGAAGCGGGCGACCAGCAGCAGGTTGTAGTCGGATCCGACGGCCAGCATCACGATCACGGCCATCGGCAGCACCAGCCAGTGCAGCGGCATGTGCAGGATGTGTTGCCACACAAGGACCGACATCCCGAACGCGGAACCCAGGGACAGGGTGACCGTGCCGACGATGACCGCGGCGGCGACCACGCTTCGAGTGATCGCGAGCATGACCATGAAGATCAGGCACAGGGACGCGACGACCGCGATCAGCAGATCGTAGGTGGTGCCTTCGCGCATGTCTTTGTAGATCGACGCGGTGCCGGCGAGGTAAAGATTGGCATCGGCCAACGGCGTTCCTTTGACTGCCTCGCTGGCGGCCAGCAGGATCGGGTCGATGTGCGAGATGCCTTCGGCCGTAGCGGGATCACCCTTGTGAGTGATGATGAACCGCGCCGATTTTCCATCGGGGGAGAGGAACAGCGTCAGGCCGCGTTTGAAGTCGGGATTGTCGAATGCCTCGGGCGGCAGGAAAAACGAGTCGTCGTTCTTCGAACCGTCGAGTGCCTGCCCCATTGCGGTCGCGTTGCGGGTCATGTCGTCCATCTGGGTGACCAACGCCGACAGGGTGCTTGCCGTGGTCTGCACGAGTCCTTTGACGGTCTGCATCGTGGCGATCAGCGGCGGCAGCAGGGCGAGCAATTGCGGCTGCAGCGAGTCGAGGCGGTCGACGTCGTCGGTGAGATGGCCGACGTCCTCGGCGAGCTTGTCGACACCGTCGACGGCGTCGAACAACGACCGCAGCGACCAGCACACCGGGATGTCGAAACAGTGGTGTTCCCAATAGAAGTAGCTTCTGATCGGTCGCCAGGTGTCGTCGAACTCGGCGAGCTGGTCCCGTAATTCGTCGGTGTTGGCGCGCATCTGTCTGGTGTGGGCATCCATGACGTGGGTGGCGTCGGTGAGGTCGCGGACCACCTCTTGCTGGCGCGTGGTGATGTCGATCATGTGTTGTAGCTCGTCGATCATGCTGTACATGTCGCCGATTCGCTTCTTGAGGTAGTCGACGTTCTCGATTGTCATCGCGCTTTGCATATTGAGCTGAAACGGAATCGAGCTGTGGTCGATCGGGGAGCCCAACGGTCGGGTGATGCCTTGTACCCGAGCGATTCCCGGCAGGTGGAAGACGCCCTTGGCGATCCGGTCCAGCAGCATCATGTCCGTCGGGTTGCGCAGGTCGTGATCGGCTTCGATCATCAGCACCTCCGGTTCCATGCGGGCCGCCGGAAAGTGGCGGTCCGAGGCGAGGTATCCGATGTTGGACGGAGCGCTTTGCGGGAGGTAATGGCGTTCGTTGTAACTGGTTTGATACTTGGGCAGGGCGAGCAGACCGATGAGTGAGATCAGCGCCGTGCCGATCAGGACCGGGCCGGGCCATCGCACGACCATGGTGCCGATGCGCCGCCAATGCCGAGTGGTGGCCGTGTGTTTGGGCTCGAAGACGCCGAATCCGCCGCCGAGGGCAATGATCGCCGGAGCCAGGGTCAGCGAGGCCAGGATCACCACCAGCAGACCGATCGAGCACGGCGCTCCAAGGGTCTGGAAGTAGGGCAACCTGGTGAGGCTCAGGCAATAGATCGCGCCGGCAACGGTCAGCCCCGAGCCCAGGACCACGTGGCTGGTACCACGAAACATGATGTAGTAGGCCAGGTTTCGGTCATGTCCGGCACTGCGCGCCTCTTGATAGCGGCCGATGAGAAAGATGATGTAGTCCGTCGAGGCCGCGATCGTCAGCGTGGTCAACACGTTGATGGCGAAGGTGGACAGGCCGATGATGTTGTGAACGGCGAGGGTGGCGACAACGCCGCGGGCCGCAAGCAGTTCGATCCCGACGGTCAGCAGCATGACGACAACGGTCGAAAGTGACCGGTAGGCAATCAAAAGCACGATCGCGATCACGACGACTGTGACGGCGGTGAGCCGTTCCAGGCTGCGGTTGCCGGAGGTGTCTTGATCGGCGTCGAGTGCGCCGGGTCCGGTCACGTACGCCTTGATCCCCGGCGGCGCCACCACACTTGCCACGATGTGCGCAACCGCGGCGACGGATTCGTGGGCCCGCGCGGTGCCCTGGCCGCCAGCGAGATAAAGCTGCGCGTATGCCGCTTTGCCGTCGGCGCTTTGCGAACCGGCGGCGGTCAGCCTGTCGCCCCAGAAGTTATCGATGTGTTCGACGTGCGTCCGGTCTCCGGACAGCGCGGCGATCAGGGCGTCGTAGAACCGGTGCGCGTCGTCGCCGAGTTTGTCTTTGCCTTCCAGCACAACCATCGCGGTGTTGTCGGAGTCGAATTGCTGAAAGTCTTTGCCGATGCGCTTCATGGCGATCAGCGATGGAGCGTCGTTGGGGCTCAACGCCGCGGAGTGTTCTTCGGCGACCGTCTGCAACTGTGGCGCCAGCAGATTCGCGCCAATCGTCAGCGCCACCCAGACCAGCACGACCGGAAGTGACCACCGGTGGATGAACCGGGCGATAGGCCAGTCGCGGGTGTTGGCTCGGGCCGACTTGCGGTCCCTCATGCAGATTTCACCAGGCAACTGCTCGCGGCATTGTGAGCACCGACCGAACGCTCGGCGCGGACCACGCCATTGACCGTGATCCGGCAACCCAGCGCCGCACCGTCGCCCTGCGCCACCACGTGGGCGACCACCGCGGTCAGTGTGGTCTCGATCGTCAGCGACCACGGTATCGTCGCGCCCACCACCTGGTGCGGCTGCGCCTCGGCGTCCAGATAGTTGATCGTGGTGACCGTTCCGGGCGGCCCGAAGATCTCATAGCGAACGTATTTGGGGTTGAAGGCCACGATCGGGTCGGCGTTGCCGGCGTCGGGCACATAGCGATGTGAGCCGAACACTCCGTGCAGTCGCATCACCACTGCTGCCCCGACTACGAAAACGACGACCATAACGATCGGCACCCACATCCGCCTGGCAAAGCCGATCATCGAACTCCTAAGCCGATCATCGAACTCCCGTTCAGTCTTGTCTGCTGGCAAAACTTGACTGCTCGCTGTCCCGCGCCGGCGGTCGTAGAATTCCTTCATTAGGTTGGACTATTCCCGCGAAAATGGCGTCATGCGTGTGGAAACGTGCCCTTTTTGATGCCGCTCCGTTGCCGTGCGCCGGTTTAATTGCCTACCGCTCAGGCGAGTGCCCGGTCAGTTCTTTATAGACCGACGCGATGCCGTTCACGGTGGGTTCGACATCGGCAATCTCGTGGCATGCGGTGGGAATCAGGCGCAACTGCACGATTCCGGGCGGTACCACCGGGTATGTCACCGCTGAACAGAATATTCCGTGCTCTTCACGCAATCGGGCCAGAAAGGTGAGGGCGGCCAGCGGGTTCAATGGCAGGTAAACGGGGGTGACAAGGCTGTTTGTCTTGCCGATATCAAACCCGTTGTAGGTCAACGACCCCTGCAATTCGGAGGCCACGGCGTGCGCTTGTTTGCGCAGATCGTCACGGGTACGCAGTAGTTGCACACGTACCCGGACCCCCGCGACGATCGGCCAGGGCAGGCCCCTGCTGAAGATCTGCGAGCGCATCGTGTAGCGGAGCTTCCAGATGATGTCGGCTGCCGAGGCGACGAATGACCCGATGCTGCCGACCGATTTGGCAAGCGTCGAGTAGTAGATGTCGATGCCGTCTTGGACACGCTGTCCATGCCCGGTACCGCTGCCGCTCGGGCCCATGGCCCCGTAGCCGTGCGCGTCGTCGACGAGTAGCCGGAAGTCGTATTTCTTTTTGAGTTCGACGATCTCGCGTATCCGGCCCTGGTCCCCGGACATCCCGAAAACTCCTTCGGTGACCACCAAGACCGCGGTATCGGCGGTTCGCACCCGGTCGATCTCGGCAAGGCGCGCCTCGAGCTGGTCGATGTCATTGTGCGCGAAGGTGCGGGTCTGGCCGCCGCCGCTCTTGTGCAGCCGAATCCCGTCGATGATGCACGCGTGGTTCTCCGCGTCGGACACCACCCAGTCCGAGGGGGAGGTAAGGGCATCGATAAGCGAGACCATGCCCTGGTAACCGTAGTTGAGAACGAATGCCGCCGGCTTTTTCGTGTGGTCCGCCAGTTCGCTTTCCAGCTGCTCGTGCGCATCGGTTTCGGCCGTCATCATTCTGGAGCCCATCGGCGCCGAAAGTCCGTATTGGCGCGTGAACTCCTCCTCGGCTGCCCGCACTTCGGGAAGATTGGCAAGCCCGAGATAATTGTTGTTGCTCCACACGATGTGTTCGCGATCGCGCCACATCATGCGGTTACCGATATCGCCGGTGAGCTTGGGATATGTGCCTACTCCGTGCACAGCATGTGAAATTTGCGCCAAGGGTGCTTCGCTATTGAGGAACTTATCGAACAGATCCATTTTGCTCCAAAGTAAACGCGCCCTGGTTTCCGGTGAAACAGTAGCTCAGCACCCCTGGTTTTACTACGCGTTCGGCATATCGAGCGTTATAGCATTAGGCCGCTGTATCGCTGCGCCAGAAGCGACATCGCCGGCCGGCCGCGGACGGCGGCGCCCGGCTTTGCCGGGCACGCTGATGCCGGTATGCTGTCTCACTAGAAGATACTTGCGTCTCGCATCGTGAGACGTCACGCGAGTTCAGCATTGGCGAGCCGCCCATTACAGAAACGAGGCGAAAATGGCGCGCACGATGGCCGAGAAGGTCTGGGACGACCACGTCGTGGTGCGGGGCGAAAACGGTGCACCCGACTTGATCTATATCGATCTGCATCTGGTGCACGAGGTGACCAGTCCGCAGGCGTGCGACGGCCTGCGTCTTGCCGGCCGCCCGGTGCGACGCCCGGATCTGACTATTGCCACCGAGGATCACAACGTGCCCACGGTCGACATCGACAAGCCGATCGCCGACTCGGTGTCACGAACCCAAGTGGAGACGTTGCGCCGAAACTGCGCCGAGTTCGGCATCCGGCTGCATCCGATGGGCGACATCGATCAGGGCATCGTGCATGTCGTGGGCCCGCAACTGGGCCTCACCCAACCGGGAATGACGATCGTCTGCGGCGACAGCCACACTTCGACGCACGGCGCATTCGGCGCGATCGCAATGGGCATCGGCACCTCGGAGGTCGAGCACGTGCTGGCCACCCAGACATTGCCGCTGCGGCCGTTCAAGACGATGGCGGTCACCGTCAATGGGGGGGCCGATGGACAACTGCCCCCCGGAGTCTCGGCCAAGGACATCATCCTTGCGCTGATCGCCAAGATCGGTACCGGCGGCGGGCAGGGACATGTCATCGAATACCGCGGCAGCGCCATCGAATCGCTGTCCATGGAAGGCCGAATGACGATCTGCAACATGAGCATCGAAGCCGGCGCCCGGGCCGGGATGGTGGCTCCCGACGAGACCACTTTCGAATTCATCCGGGGTCGCCCGCACGCACCGACCGGCGCCCAGTGGGATGCCGCGCTGGCGTATTGGCAACAGTTGCGCACCGATCCCGGCGCCGTCTTCGACACCGAGGTGTACCTCGACGCGGCATCCTTGAGCCCGTTCGTCACCTGGGGCACCAACCCCGGCCAGGGTGTGCCGCTGGCCGCGGCGGTGCCCGATCCGGAGCTGATGACCGACGATGCGCAGCGCCAGGCCGCCGAGAAAGCGTTGGCGTACATGGACCTTCGCCCCGGCATCCCGATGCGCGATATCGCGGTGGATGCGGTGTTCGTCGGTTCGTGCACCAACGGGCGCATTGAGGATCTGCGGGTCGTGGCCGACGTGTTGCGCGGCCGCAAGGTGGCGCCAGGCGTGCGGATGCTGGTTGTTCCTGGCTCCATGCGGGTGCGCGCGCAGGCGGAAGCCGAAGGGCTCGGCGAGGTTTTCACCGCCGCGGGCGCCGAATGGCGACAAGCGGGATGCTCGATGTGCCTGGGAATGAACCCCGATCAGCTCGCGCCGGGGGAACGCTGCGCCGCGACCTCGAACCGCAACTTCGAAGGGCGCCAGGGCAAGGGAGGGCGAACACATTTGGTGTCGCCCGCGGTTGCCGCAGCCACGGCGGTACGCGGCACCCTGTCCGCGCCGGCCGATTTGAATTGAACTCACCCAGAAAGAAAAAGGAAGCGCATGGAAGCCTTTAACACCCACACCGGTATCGGTGTGCCACTGCGGCGGTCCAATGTCGACACTGATCAGATCATTCCGGCAGTCTTTTTGAAGCGCGTCACCCGAACCGGTTTCGAGGACGGCTTGTTCGCGGGATGGCGTTCGGATCCCTCATTCGTGCTCAACCTCAGTCCCTTTGATCGGGGCTCAGTGTTGGTCGCTGGACCCGATTTCGGCACCGGATCTTCTCGGGAGCATGCGGTCTGGGCGCTGATGGACTACGGATTCCGAGTGGTTATCTCGTCTCGGTTCGGCGACATTTTTCGCGGGAACGCCGGCAAGGCGGGGCTGCTGGCGGCCGAAGTCGACCAAGACGGAGTCGAACTTCTTTGGAAGCTCATCGAGCAGAGTCCGGGGCTGGAAATCACTGCCAATCTTCAAGATCGAATTATCACCGCGGGAACGGCGGTGCTGCCGTTCAAGATTGACGATCACACCGCGTGGCGACTACTTGAAGGTCTTGACGATATAGCCCTTACGCTGCGGAAACTCGACGAAATCGAATCTTTCGAGGCGGCCCGCCCGGACTGGAAACCGCGAACATTGCCCATCCCGTGACGGGCTGAACGGGGCGGAATTTCACCGTTGCAAACCGCGGCAGTGCGGGTATGCGGGCACGATTTTGTCCCCGCGCCACCGGTCAAGGGCGGCAATCGGATTCCGAGAATATCGATCGCCGGCGCCTGAAATTGCGCGTGGCTCTTGGCAATTTGCCAGGTCAGGGTTTACCGTGTCCACTAGTCGGTTCCAAAACGAGGACCACTGGCTTCGGAGGGTTGGATGAACAAAGCAGAGCTCATAGATGTGCTCACACAGAAATTGGGCTCGGACCGTCGACAAGCGACCGCCGCCGTTGAGAATGTCGTCGACACGATTGTGCGTGCGGTACACAAGGGCGACAGCGTCACCATTACCGGTTTCGGTGTGTTCGAACAGCGCCGCCGCGCAGCGCGCGTGGCGCGCAATCCGCGTACCGGCGAGACGGTGAAGGTGAAGCCGACGTCGGTCCCGGCGTTCCGTCCCGGCGCTCAATTCAAAGCGGTTGTGGCTGGCGCACAGCGTCTCCCGTCTGAAGGCCCCGCGGTGAAGCGCGGCGTGGTCGCGAGCGCGGCAGCCAAGAAGGCGGCAAAGAAGGCGCCGGCTAAGAAGGCCGCCAGCAAGGCTCCGGCTAAGAAAGCGGCCACCAAGGCTCCGGCCAAGAAGGCAGCCACCAAGGCTCCGGCCAAGAAGGCAGCCACCAAGGCTCCGGCCAAGAAGGCAGCCACCAAGGCCCCAGTTCGCAAGGCGGCCACCAAGGCTCCGGCCAAGAAGGCCGCAAGCAAGGCTCCGGCCAAGAAGGCTCCGGCCAAGAAGGCTCCGGCCAGGCGCGGTCGCAAGTAAGTTCGTAAAAGCAAATACCCTTCGGGCGGCAGCGATGCCCCCGAAGGGTATTTGCGTGTTAGGCGCGCACGTTGGCGGCCAGTGCGCCGCCGATGTGGTCGGCCGCGATGAGCTTGCCACCCGATAGCGACAGCACCCAGGTACTGCCTTTGTGGTTGCGCGATTTGTCGGGGCGTATCCCGTCGCGCTCACACCACCACGCGATCAGGTCCGGAATTACCTTGCCCTGCGAGCAAATCACCGGTGTGCCTTTTTGCGCGGCGATCCGCAGCGCCCGATGGCGGCCGCGTTTGGGGTTCTTTGCGTAGGCCTCTTCGGACAGGGTGGGCTCGTTGCGAATCGGCACATCCAACTCGGCCGCGAGCGGCTCTACCGTTTGATGGCAGCGCACCCGGTCGGCCGCGTGCACGTCGGTGACGCCGAACGCCAGCAGCTGGCCCACCAGAGCCTCTGCCTGTGCGCGCCCCTTCTTGTCCAACGGACGTTTGTTGTCGTCGCCGGAGAAACGCTGCTTGCTGCCCGCGGTGCCGTGCCGCACCACCAGAACGGTGTGGGTGTCGGCGGGTTGTTTGGCGAACCGGCGCAACACCTTTCGGTCCGGTGCGTAGTCGAGCTTCTTCATCGCGTCGGCAATCGGCAACCAGATCAGCTCGTCGACCTCGTTGCCGGGAACGAATTTTCCGCCGGTGCTGCGCGCCGCCCAGTAGTGCACCTTCTTGACGCCCTGCTCGATCGGATAGGTCACCGTGGTGAGCCGCCGGCCAAGGTGCGCATGGTGACCGGTCTCCTCGAGCACCTCCCGGACGGCCCCCATCGGGGCCGTCTCGCCCGGGTCCACTTTGCCCTTGGGCAGCGACCAGTCGTCATAACGGGGGCGATGAATCACCGCGATCTCCACCGGCTTGCCGGAATCGGCTTTGCCGGGACGCCACAACACCGCGCCGGCGGCATAGACGACCCGGTCTCCCGGGCGTCGGCGGGCCGACGAGTTCTGGATCGACACTTCAACTCCTGCAGGTCAATTCGCGAGGGCCGCTCGCGGTAGTCAGTGTGGCCCGCAAAACCGCAATCAAGTGCACAGTGTCAGGGACTGGTATGCCTTTCCATCAGCGATACCTGATGATCGCGCACGTTCTGGCCGTCCTGAGGCGAGGCGGTCCATTGTCCGTCGGACCCCAGCTCCCAACAGCGGGTGGACGGGTCGAGCGCGGACTCGAACAAGTCGTCGAGTTGCGCGGTCAATCGTGGATCCTTGACCTGAACCATGACCTCGACGCGCCGGTCGAGATTGCGGTGCATCATGTCGGCGCTGCCGATCCAGAATTCGTCGATGGCCCGGAAGTGAATGATCCGCGAGTGTTCCAGGAAACGGCCGAGAATCGAGCGCACGACGATGTTTTCGGAAAAGCCCTCGGTGCCCGGGCGCAGCGCGCAGATGCCGCGCACCACGACCTCGACCCGCACGCCTGCTTGCGATGCGCGGTACAGCGCATCGATGACCTGTTCGTCGACAAGGGCATTCATCTTGAGCCGGATATGGCCTCTTCCTTTGGCCGGGCCGTCTTCACGGTGAGCGGCAACCTCACGCTCGACGCGCTCGATGATGCCGGTGCGAATTCCGTGTGGCGCCACCAACAGATTTCGGTAGGACAGCTTGCGCGAGTAGCCGGTCAGCGTGTTGAACAGATCGGTGAGGTCGGCGCCGATGTCGGGAGCCGCCGTCAGCAACCCGACGTCCTCGTAGAGCCGTGCGGTCTTGCCGTTGTAGTTGCCGGTACCGATGTGGCAGTAGCGCCGAATGACCGAACCCTCGCGGCGCACCACCAGACACGTCTTGCAGTGCGTCTTGAGCCCGACGAATCCGTACACCACGTGCACGCCCGCCTGCTCAAGCTCGCGTGCCCAGCGGATGTTGGCCTGCTCGTCAAAGCGGGCCTTGATCTCCACCATCGCCACCACCTGCTTGCCGGCTTCGGCCGCGTCGATCAGAGCCCGAACTATCGGCGAATCACCGGAAGTGCGATACAGCGTCTGTTTGATGGCGAGCACATTGGGGTCCGCGGCGGCCTGCTCGATGAAGCGCTGCACGCTGGTGGAGAACGAGTCATACGGATGGTGCACCAGCACATCGCCTTCGCGCAGCGTGGCGAAGATGCTCTTGGGTGTCTCGCGGTCCGCGAACGCCGGGTGGGTGGCTGGCACGAATGCCCGGTCCTTGAGGTCTGGCCGGTCCAGGCCGTACACCTGCCACAACGACGACAGGTCCAGCAGCCCCGGCACTTCGATGACATCACCGGGATGCACGTCGAGTTCCCGCAGTAACAGCTCCAGCATGCTTTCGGTCATGTCGTCGGCGACTTCGAGCCGCACCGGCGACCCGAACCGGCGGCGCGCCAATTCCCGCTCCAGCGCCTGCAGCAGGTCTTCGTCGCGGTCCTCTTCGACCTCGAAGTCCGCGTTGCGGGTGATCCGGAATGCGTGATGCTCGACGACCTCCATGCCGGGGAAGAGCACCGGCAGGAACGCGGCGATCAGTTCTTCCATTGGCAGGTACCGGACTACGCCGTGGGCGTCTGACCCATCGGCTGTGCCGGGGCCTTCGAGTTCGACGAAGCGATTGACGTTGTCGGGCACCTTGACTCGGGCGAAATGCTGGGTGCCGTCGCCGGGCTGACGGACCGTGACAGCCAGGTTCAGGCTCAGCCCGCTGACGAACGGGAACGGGTGGGCCGGATCGACGGCCAGCGGTGTCAGGACCGGGAAGACCTGCTCGTTGAAATAGGTCGACAGTTGGTCGCGCTCAGCATCGTCCAAGTCGGCCCACGCGACTATATAAATGCCTTCGTCGCCGAGCGCGGGCAACACCGAATCGAGGAAAACCCGCGCATGCCGGCTCGCGATCCGCTGGGTCTGTTCGCCGATGCGGGCCAGTTGCTCGCGGGGGGTCAAACCGTCCGCCGAGCGCACGGACAGGCCCATCTCGTCGCGGCGCTTGAGGCCGGCAACCCGGACCATGTAGAACTCGTCGAGGTTGGAGGCGAAGATGGCCAGGAACTTGGCGCGCTCCAAGAGCGGCAACGAATTGTCGGCGGCCAGGGCGAGCACGCGCGCGTTGAAGTCCAGCCAGCTCAGTTCCCGGTTGAGGTAACGATCTTCGGGCAACAGATCGCTGATCGCGTTGGCGGTCGCAGCGGGAGGTGCGGCAAGGGCGGAGTCGTCTGGATCCCAGGCGTTCTCGTCGGCACTCATCTCTGCCTCTGGGCTGGCGTCGATTTCAGTCACCTTGCGATCATTGCTTATCACCCGGTCGTGCGGCCAGCGCCCGGGCGACATCCATCCGTCGTTGGCCCGGCGTTCATCGGGCGGACGCTTGACCGGAGCGGCTATCGGCGCATCAACGTCGCATCAGCGGCGTGCGAAGGCACGTGCGGTCGCGGGTCCCACCCCGAGCCGGCGGGCAGCCGTCAGGTCGGCGGGTGTGTCGACGTCACAGCGCAGTCCGGGCCACGCACCGGTCAGCTCGATGGCACCCGAACGACGGTGCCGCGCGGACGAATCCGCCCCGAAGTGTGGATCGAGCGCGGTTCCGAAGGCGCACAGGACGGCCGTTCCGGTACCCAGCCGGTCCGCGACGAAACTGCGTTGGTGCTGACGGGCGGCGGCGATCGCCTCGGTGAGTTCCTGCGTCTGCAGTGCGGGCAAATCACCTTGCAGGACAACAAGATTCGGGGTGGATCCGGACACCGCGCGTTCGGCGGCGACGATGGCGCTGTTCAGCGGATCGGGATCGCCTGCCGGTGTCGGGTCGGCCAGCACCTCGGCTCCGAGCCGGGCCGCGGCGGCGGCCGCCGCTTCGTCGGGCGTGATGACGCTGATCGAGCGCACTGCTGCCACTCGCGCCGCCGCGCTCAGGGTGTCCACCAGCATGGCCAGCACCACGCTTTCGCGCGTCTGCGCCGAGAAGACCGGCGCCAGCCTGGTCTTGGCCGCGGCCAACCGTTTCACGGCGATGATCAAGCCGACGTCACCCGTACCCGCACCCCTGCCCTCAAGGCCCACGAGCGCCACATTAGCGTGACGCCAACCCATCGCCGGGTCTACTGTGTAGCGGCTGCAGGTGGGCGTAACGGACGACACAGGGGTGGTAGATGGCCGGCACGGGAACCGTCGCGGTGATGGGAGCTGGTGCGTGGGGCACGGTCCTGGCCAAGGTGCTCGCCGACGCCGGCGGCGAGGTGACGCTCTGGGCGCGCCGGGCCGAGATCGCCGATCAGATCAACGCCACCCGGTACAACCCCGACTATCTGCCGGGCACACTGCTGCCGCCCGCCGTCCGGGCAACCGCGGACGCGGCCGAGGCACTCAGCGGCGCCACGACCGTGTTGCTGGGCGTGCCCGCGCAGACGATGCGGGCCAATCTCGAACAGTGGTCGGGTCTGTTCGACGAGGCGGCAACCCTGGTCAGTCTGGCCAAGGGCATCGAGCTCGGCACCCTGATGCGGATGAGCCAGGTGATCGTTGCGGTGACCGGATGGGATCCGGCACAGGTCGCGGTGATCTCGGGGCCGAACCTGGCCAGCGAGATCGCTCAGTGCCAGCCGGCCGCCACCGTCGTCGCGTGCAACGACTCCGGCAGGGCCGTTGCGTTACAGCGCTTCTTGAACAGTGGCTACTTCCGCCCGTACACCAACGCCGACGTGGTTGGCACCGAGATCGGCGGAGCCTGCAAGAACGTCATCGCGCTGGCCTGCGGGATGGCGGTCGGCGTCGGCCTGGGTGAGAACACCGCGGCGGCCATCATCACCCGCGGGCTGGCCGAGATCATGCGGCTGGGAATTGCGCTGGGCGCCAAGGGCGCCACGCTGGCCGGCCTGGCCGGGGTGGGTGACTTGGTGGCCACGTGCACCTCACCGCATTCGCGCAACCGGTCACTCGGCGAACGCCTGGGCCGCGGCGAGACCGTGGAATTGGCCATGCAAAGCCGCGACGGGCATGTCGTCGAGGGTGTGACGTCATGCGAATCGGTGCTTGCGCTGGCGTCCAGTTACGACGTCGAGATGCCGCTCACCGACGCCGTGCACCGGGTCTGTCACAAGGGACTGTCGGTGAACGACGCGATAGCCCTGCTGTTGGGCCGCAGCACCAAGCCCGAGTGATATCGGGGTGGCTAAAGCCCAGCTCGCGACGCCAGATCCGACCCAGCGCCGGCTCACCCGGTAGCCTCTCCAGGTTGTGAATGCCAGCGAGCGCCGCGTGCGCGTCGCCGTCGTATTCGGCGGCCGCAGCAACGAGCACGCCATTTCGTGTGTGTCCGCGGGCAGCATCCTGCGCAATCTGGACCCGCAGCGGTTCGAGGTGATCGCGATCGGCATCACCCCGCAGGGTTCCTGGGTGCTCACCGACGGCGATCCCGACGCGCTGGCGATCACCAACCGGCAACTGCCCGCGGTCACCGCCGAATCAGGCACCGAACTGGCGTTGCCGGCCGATCCGCAGCGTGGCGGGCAACTGGTTTCGCTTGCGGGCAGCGCCGGACTCAACGCGGGAGCCGTCCTGGACTCGGTCGACGTGGTGTTCCCCATCCTGCACGGCCCGTACGGCGAAGACGGCACGATCCAGGGGCTGCTCGAACTCGCGGGTCTGCCTTACGTCGGCGCCGGTGTGCTGGCCAGTGCGACCGGCATGGACAAGGAATTCACCAAGAAGCTGCTTGTCGCCGAGGGGCTTCCGGTGGGTGCGTATGCGGTGCTGCGCCCGTCGCGGGCAACACTGGACCGCCAGGAGCGCGAGCACCTGGGATTGCCGGTGTTCGTCAAACCGGCCCGGGGCGGTTCATCGATCGGCGTCAGCCGGGTCTCGAGCTGGGATCAGCTGCCCGGCGCCGTCGCGCTGGCTCGCCGTCATGATCCGAAGGTGATCGTCGAGGCGGCCATCAACGGCCGTGAGCTGGAATGCGGCGTTCTCGAAATGCCGGACGGCACAATCGAAGCCAGCACGATCGGGGAGATTCGGGTGGCCGGTGTGCGGGGCCGCGAGGACGGCTTCTACGACTTCGAGACCAAATACCTCGATGACGCAGCGGAACTGGACGTGCCCGCCAAGATCGACGACGATGTCGCAGATACGTTGCGGCAGTTGGCGATTCGGGCGTTTACGGCCATCGACTGCCAGGGCCTGGCCCGGGTGGACTTCTTCCTCACCGACGACGGCCCGGTGATCAACGAGATCAACACCATGCCCGGATTCACCACGATTTCAATGTATCCGCGGATGTGGGCGGCCACCGGCGTCGACTATCCCACTCTGCTGGCGACCATGGTGGACACTGCACTGGCGCGTGGGGTGGGGTTGCGTTAGGCCAGATGGTGCCGACCCGCTGCGCCCGGCGCGAGCGCCGCGCTTGCGATCGGCACTAGGGGGCCGATGCGGGGTTGATGGGAACCGCGGGCATGGTGTGGTCGATCACTTCGGACAGTTGCTGAATGGGGGTGGGCCCGGATCCGTTGGGCAGCGTGAGCGCCACATACACCGGACGGTCCACGGTGTACCAGGTGGACCTGTTTTCCCCGGACTGTGCGGCGATCTCGAACCACTGCACCCGGTCGACGATCTGAATCGGGGAACCCACCACGAAATCGGCTGGGCGGTCGAGCCCGCAGCGCAGGATCACCGGCTCGCCGCCGGACCCGTCGCGCCAAGCGCTGACGCCCTCAGGCGCGGGCTGCGCCAGGGGGACGCGCTGAAAGTCACCGAGCCGCTGCGGCAGGGCCGCCGTCAGCGACCGGCACGGTGGCGCGGCCGCCTGCGGGGCGGGCACCGCGGCAATGGCCACGGGCTGCGACGACGGATGGCGGCTGGCCGCGAACACCAGAATCACCGCGATCGTCGCAACGGCCAGTGCCACGGCGGCGATGATCACCGCGCGTGGCGGCCCGTCCGGCTCGGGCACCGAACACCTCCGGCTTCTCCTAGACTGGCGCGGGCAGGGGACTCAACTTACCGCAGGTCGGGGAAGGTGCAGGCGACGTGAGCCAGGACGCATCGGGACCGTCCCCGACGCTGGCGCAGCTCGGCGAGTTCGCCGTCATCGACCGATTGGCTCCCGGCCGCCGGCAGCCCGCGGCCGTCACCGTCGGGCCCGGCGACGACGCGGCGGTGGTGACCGCCGCCGACGGACGCACCGCGGTGTCGACGGACATGTTGGTGCAGGACCGGCATTTTCGGTTGGACTGGTCCACACCACACGACGTCGGCCGCAAGGCGATCGCCCAGAACGCGGCCGACATCGAGGCGATGGGCGCGAATCCCACCGCATTCGTGGTGGGTTTCGGGGCGCCGGGCGATACGCCGGCCGAGCAGGTCAGCGCGCTGGCCGACGGAATGTGGGACGAGGCGGCGCGGGTCGGCGCCGGGATCGCCGGCGGCGATCTGGTCAGCTGCCGGCAATGGGTGGTGTCGGTGACAGTACTGGGCGATCTCGGCGGGCGGGCTCCGGTGTTGCGCTCGGGGGCGCGGGCCGGTTCGGTGCTTGCGGTCGCCGGCGATCTCGGCCGCTCGGCGGCCGGGTATGCGCTGTGGCACAACAGCATTGACGGCTTCGACGCTTTGCGTCGCCGGCATCTGGTACCGGAGCCGCCGTACGGGCAAGGCCGCGTGGCCGCGGCGGCCGGGGCTCAGGCGATGATCGACATCTCCGACGGGCTGATCGCCGATCTGCGCCACGTCGCCGAAGCGTCCGGGGTGGGCATCGATCTGAGCACAGCGGCGCTCGCCGAAGATCACGACGCGCTGGCGCGGGCCGCCGTGGCGGTGGACACCGACCCGTGGGAGTGGGTGCTCGGCGGCGGCGAAGACCATGCGCTGGCGGCCTGTTTCGCCGGACCGGTGCCGGCCGGCTGGCGGGTGATCGGACGGGTGCTGGACGGGCCGGCCCGGGTGCTTGTCGACGGCGCCCGGTGGGATGGGTACGCGGGGTGGGAGTCTTTTCCAGCCCGGTGACGATGCCGGCCGGTACGGCCGGAGGTGGGGGCACCACCCGCTTGCGGGGGAGAAGCGGGCAATCTGACGGAGCGCTAGGGTGGCGCGGTGACCGTTTACGCGATCGCCCAGCTGAAATTCACCGACCGGGCGGCATATGACCGGTACCAGGCACGGTTTCTGGAGGTCTTTCGTCGTCATCCGGGGACGCTGCTGACGGCCGACGAATCGCCGCAGGTGGTCGAGGGGCAGTGGGACCGCGAAAAGGTGGTGCTGATGTCGTTTCCGGACGAGGCCGCCTTCTACAGCTGGGCGGAATCCCCGGAGTATCAGGACATTTCGAAGGACCGCCGGGCCGGCGCCAACACGGTCGTGCTGCTGGCCAAGGGGCTGCAGTGACCGCCCACCCGCTCAACGAAATCGTCGAGCAGGGGTGGGCCGCGGCGCTGCAACCGGTGGCCGACCAGGTCGCGCACATGGGGCAGTTTCTGCGTGAGGAGATCGCGGCCGGGCGCAGATACCTGCCCGCCGGACAGAATGTGTTGCGCGCCTTCACTTTTCCCTTCGATCAGGTGCGCGTCCTGATCGTCGGCCAAGACCCCTACCCGACACCGGGACATGCTGTGGGACTGAGTTTTTCGGTTGCTCCCGACGTTCGCCCGCTGCCGCGCAGCCTGTCCAACATCTTCGATGAGTACGGTGCCGATCTGGGTTATCCGCAACCTTCCTCCGGCGATCTGACGCCCTGGGCGCAGCGCGGGGTGATGCTGTTGAACAGGGTCCTCACCGTGCGGCCCAGCAACCCCGCTTCACATCGGGGCAAGGGCTGGGAAGCGGTGACGGAGTGCGCGATTCGCGCACTGGTCGCCCGGTCGCGGCCGCTGGTGGCGATTCTGTGGGGTCGCGACGCGTCCACCCTGAAGCCGATGCTGGCCACCGGCGACTGTGTGGCCATCGAATCGCCCCACCCGTCGCCGCTGTCGGCTTCGCGCGGCTTCTTCGGGTCCAGGCCGTTCAGCCGGGCCAACGAGCTGCTGGCCGGAATGGGGGCCGAGCCGATCGATTGGCGGCTGCCGTGACCGAGATGACGGCGCTGCGCGCACCGATGCGGCGGGACGCTGGCTTGGGTTAGATCAGCCGCCGGCGCCGGCGCCACCGCCGCTGCCGCCGCCGCCGCCGGTTTGACCGATGTTGCCGGAGCCGGGCGTGCCGGCCTTGCCGATGCCGCCGGGGCCGCCTTTGCCGTTGCTGCCCCCGTTGCCGCCGGTGCCGCCGCTGCTGCCGCTGCCGCCGTTGCCGTTGTTGGTGACGCCGCCGCCCCCGTTGCCGCCGTTGCCCCCGCTGCCGCCGTTGCCGCCGCTGCCGCCTGCGCCACCTTGCCCCGTGCCGGCACCGTTGCCACCGACGCCGCCTGCGCCACCTTGGCCGGAGCCGCCGCCGGTGCCGCCGTTGCAGGCGAAACCGCCGTTGCCGCCGATGCCGCCGGTGCCACCGTTGCCGCCGTTGCCGGCGGTGCCGCCGTTGCCGCTGGTACCGAGGGCTTTACCGCCGGCGCCGCCGGCGCCTCCGACGGCGCCGGTGCCGCCGGTGCCGCCCTTGTTGGCATCACCGGTGCCGCCGCTGCCGCCGTCGCCGCCGGTGCCGCCGGTGCCGGCGTTGCCGCCGCTGCCGCCGGCGCCCCCATTGCCGGTACCGGTGTTGTTGCCGCCGGCCCCGCCGGCGCCGCCGGCGCCGGAGTTGCCGCCGGCGCCGCCAGCCCCGTTGACGGTGTTGCCACCGTTGCCGCCGGTGCCGCCGCCGGCGCCGTTGCCGCCGTTGCCGCCGTTACCGCCGGTGCCGCTGCCGGTGGCGATCCCGCCGGCGCCGCCCGCGCTGCCTGCGCCACCGGAACCGCCAGAGCCGCCGACTATCGAACCCAGGCTGTGGCCGCCGTTGCCGCCGGTCCCGCCGTTGGCGCCGGCGCCACCGCCGCCGCCGTTGCCGCTGCCGCTGCCGGTGCCGCCGTTGCCTGCGCTTCCAGCCGCGCCGCCGGCACCGCCGGCGCCGCCGGAAAAGCCGGCGATGGTGGCATTGCCGCCGGTGCCACCGGCGCCGCCGGCGCCGGCGGCACCCCCGTGGCCGCCAGTGCCTCCACCGGCGCTGGCGTTGCCGCCTACGCCGCCGTTGCCGCCATTGCCGCCGCCGCCGCCGCTGGCGCCGTCACCGAGTCCCGCCGAGACGCCGCCCTTGCCCCCGTTGCCGCCACCGCCGCCGTTGCCGCCGTTGCCGCCGCTGCCGCTGGTGCCCAGGGCATTGCCGCCCGCCCCACCGGCACCGCCGAGGCCGCCCTGGGCGCCAGGGGCGCCTTGGTTGGAGTTTCCGAAACCGCCGCTGCCGCCGTTGCCGCCGTTGCCGCCGTTGCCGGCCTGCCCGCCGTTGCCGCCGTTTCCGCCGTTGCCGGTGCCGGTGTTGTTGCCGCCGGCACCGCCGGCGCCGCCTGCCCCGGCGGCGCCGGCCGCCCCGCCTGCGCCGTGGACGACGTCGCCGCCGTCACCGCCGGTCCCGCCGTTTCCGCCGGTCCCGCCGTCGCCGCCGGTTCCGCCGATGCCGCTGCCGGTGGCCGCCCCGCCGTTTCCGCCGGCGGTGCCCGCGCCACCGGCACCTGCCGGTGCGCCGGGGACCGCACCACGGCTGAAGCCTCCGTTTCCGCCATTGCCGCCGTTTCCGCCGGCACCGCCGGCCCCGCCGTTGCCGACGCCGTTGCCGGCGCCGCCGATTCCGGCGGCGCCGCCGGCGCCGCCCTGGCCGCCCTCGCCTCCCGAGTAGCCCGCGGTTTCCGGGACGCCGCCGTTGCCGCCATCGCCGCCGTTGCCTGCGGCACCCCCCTGCCCGCCGGCGCCGCCGCCGCTGCCGCCAGCACCGCCATTGCCGGCAGTGCCGCCGCTGCCACCGTCACCGCCCTTGCCGCCATGGGCGAATATGCCGGGGTTGCCGCCGGCACCGCCCGCCCCGCCAGCACCCGAGCCGCCGCCCTGGCCGCCCTGACCGCCGCCGATCCCGCCGATACCCGCGCCGCCCTGCCCGCCGGCACCGCCGTCGCCGCCCGTGCCGCCGTTACCGCCGGCGCCGCTGCCGCTGCCTTTGGTACCGGCGCCGCCGTTACCGCCGCCGCCGCCGGCGCCGCCGGTTCCGCCGGTGCCGACGGTGCCGCTGTGGCCGCCGTCGGTTCCCGCGCCGGCTGCTCCGGCAGTTCCGCCGGTGCCGCCGGCGGCGCCGTTTGCGCCGTCGCCGCCGCTGCTGCCGGTGTTGCTGCCGCCGTTGCCGCCGTTTCCGCCGGCACCGCCCTTGCCGCCGGTTCCGCCGGCGCCGCCGTTGGTTACGCCGTTGCCTGCGCCGCCGTCACCGCCCTGGCCGCCAGCGCCGCCCTGGCCGCCGGGTGTGCCGGCAACGGGCGTGCTGGGCGAATTTGCGCCGGACGTGCCGGTGAAACCTTGCCCGCCGGTGCCGCCGATACCGCCCTGGCCTCCGGTCCCGATGGCGCCCAGCCCGCCGCCGTCGGTTCCGGTCCCCGCCGCTCCCGCGGTGCCGCCGGTGCCACCCTGACCACCGGTGCCACCCAGCCCGCTGCTGCCGGTGTTGGTGCCGCCGGTGCCGCCCTGCCCGCCCTGGCCACCGATACCGCCGATGCCGCCGGCGCCACCGCCTTGGTTGCCGATACCCGCTCCGCCGGCTCCGCCGGTCCCGCCGTCGCCACCTTGACCGCCCGGTTTGCCTGGCGTGGGGGAGCTGGAGTTGGTACCCGCGCTGCCTTGCCCGCCGGTGCCGCCAGCAAACCCGGTCCCGCCGGTGGCGCCGCTGCCTGCTGCGG
>NZ_MVHE01000060.1 GCF_002086155.1 Mycobacterium angelicum
CGAGTCGGGCGTTGCCGCCGTTGCCGCCGTCGCCGCCGGTGCCGGTCACCGCCATTCCCGCCATTGCCGCCCGCTTGACCCAGGCTGGTGCCTGCTGCACCGGCGACCCCGTTGGCGCCGGCGCCGCCGGCACCGCCGTTGCCCCACAGCCACCCTCCAGTGCCGCCCGCGCCGCCGTTTCCGCCGGCGCCCCCGGCGGCCACGCCGCTGCCGCCGGCCCCACCGCTACCACCGTTGCCGATCAGCCCGGCGGCGCCGCCGGCCCCGCCGGCCAGGCCGGATCCGGCCGCTTGCGAAAAGCCGTTGCCGCCGTTGCCGTACAACAGGCCACCTGGCTTGCCATTGGGGTCGGCGGCGGTGCCGTTGGCGCCGTTTCCGATCAGCGGCCGATTGAGCAGCGTCTGGGTGGGCGCGTTGATGGCGTCGAACAGCGTCTGCTGGACGTTGACGCTCTCGGCGGCGGCGTAAGCGCTGCCAGCGCCGTTCATTGCCTGGACGAATTGGTCGTGAAATGCCGCCGCTTGCGCACTGAATGTCTGATAGGTCTGGGCGTGTGAACCGAACACCGCCGCGATGGCGGCCGATATCTCATCAGCGGCGGCTGCCTGTAGCTGCGCGGTCGGGCCGGCCGCAGCGGCGTTGGCCGCAGTGATGGCCGACCGGATCCCAGCTAGATCCGTGGCCGCCGTCGTCAGCAGGTCCGGGGTGGCGATTAGAAACGACATGGCTTTCCCTTCGACGCCGGCTTCGTCCAAACAAGATTCATATGGAGGCAGATGGTATCCGTACTTGCCTATTGGATTTGGCGTTTTGCGCAGCTGCCGGTGCTGTCGCGGCTTGGCGAAAAGCCGTCGTTAATTCACGCGTGCGTCACTTAGCTGACGTGCCAGGCGCTCGGTGAATTCGCTAACCCGCGTGGGGCTGTCCAGCGCGAACAGGGCAGCCGTAGCTCGATCACCATCGTCGTTGTGCCGCACCACAATTGGGACACCATCGTGACGAACGGCGTCGAACGCGTCCTCGTCGGTGATGTCGTCGCCCAGGTAGATCGGTACCAGCGGAGCCGAGCCTTCGTGGATTAGGTGATCGATCACCCAGCGCAGGGTTTTCCCTTTGTCCCAATCGATATCGGGACGCAGTTCGATGACTTCGCGACCCGTCGTTACCCGAAGAGCATCGCGCACACCTGCGGCACGCACCGCTGCGGCAACCTCGCCAACCCGGTCGCGGGCCGCGTTGCGGTAGTGCACGGCGACGCCAAAACGCTTGTGCTCCACCACCACACCGGGAATGGACCCGAGCTGTTCGCGCAATTGAGCGGCGGCCTGTTCCAGCACCGGTATGGCCGCGGCCGCGGCATCGTTTTGGTGATGCGTTCCGTCCGGTGCGGTCAGTTCGAAACCATGGCTGCCTGCGTACCAAATGCCGGACAGGCCGACGCGCTCGGTCACATCGGCGAGATCACGCCCGCTGAGCACCGCGACCGGACAATGCGCTGCCAACTTTGTCAGTGCTTCGGTTGCGCCGGAGGCCGGTACGGCCGAGTCGGGATCGTCGACGATGTCCGACAGCGTGCCGTCGAAATCGAAGAACACCGCGGGTTGGCGGGCGGTCAAGCCGTCGGCGAGGCCCAGGGCCTGCAAGGCATCGGGAAGCTCCGACATGCGGCGGTCTCCGGTCCGGAGGCTTACTTCACCGAGATCAAGCACTACCGCGTCGGCGCCGTCGTCGCGCAGAGCGTCGCGGTGACCGCTCGGATCGACCCCGATCACCAGCGCGAACCCCGAGTCACACGCGGCCGTGACGGCACCCGGGTCGGCGGCGATCACTACGCATCGTCCCGGCCGCGCCGAGAGCCGATTGGCCAACCCGGGCAAGGCGTTGCGCAGGTTGCCTCCGGAGGAGAAGACGCCGGTGCCTACACCGGCGTCTTGCAGCTGCCGGACCAACGCAGGGGCGGAGCCCAACTGCGCATCCAGCAGCACCGCGTCATGGCGGCGCGGGTCGATAGTGACCGGCATTGACCAACCTTCTCACGGTGGTCTGCTCCGGTCGCGACTGCCGGCGAGATTCAGTGCCGGGCGCGCATCGCTCTGGTGCTCGACCCTCGGTGGGTGCCGTCGGGCAACGCTCGCGCGGAACGCTTACGACAGTCGGTGCTGAACAGCAGGACGGAGTCCTGGCTGAGCGCGACCAGGCGTGCCATCCCCAATTGAATGCCGGCCGCCAGCTGCTCCAAGTCGGGAGCGGCGTCGTAGTCGGCGGTGATGCCGAAAACCAGTTCGTTGCCGTAGCTGAGCACCGCGACGCCGGTGCTCAGCTGCAATGCGGTCGGGGGGATGGGCAGCAGTTGGTCCAGGCTCTGGCCCAGCAGCCGGAGCCGGTGGCGGGGGCCGGGTGCATTCGTCGCCAACGTAACGAGGCCTTGCTGCGGCAACCGGGTTAGCGCCTGAATCACCCTGCCGCACAATGCAAATGGCAGGAGGCTTGAGATGCCGTCGATGCGGCGCTGACCCTGCTGCGGTGGTTGGTTCAATCGGTTGTGCACGGTGCGTAGTTGTGTGACGGGATCATGGTGTTCGAGGGGGAGATGCGAAAGACTGTCCGCGAGCGTGCGCAGTGAATCCGCGCGTGGTTGTTCGCCGCGCCGCTGCAGGACCTTGCGGAAGCCCTCGGTAATGGCTGCGAGCGCAACGTCGTTGGCGGCGACGCCGAACTTACGGCACACGGCGTCGACGTCTGCGCGTGGAACACGCACCGTGTGGTACCGCCTCCTGGCCATGGCGGGGTTGATTTGCGTCGTCCACGTCAATGGCCAGCTGACCGCCTGGGCGGCCGCCTGGTAAAGGGTGGCAGGTGCGCGCCAAAGCGCCGCTGTCCAGCTGTTTGCCGCGCCGTTGGCCGAAGAATTCGGTTGGGCCGCAACATGATTAGCGAACAGCCGGTGATCGGCGTCGTCGCAGAGCCGGGTGAGGAATTGAGCCGCCGAGACGCGGTCCGACAGGTAGGGATGAACCTTCATCAGGATCGCCCACCGATTGTTCTTGAGGCCCTCGATAAGCCAGCACTCCCAAAGCGAGCGGTCCGTGTCGAGCGGATGCTCCAAAGCATGGGCAATGGCCCGGAACAACTCGCCGTCGTCTCCCGGCCGGGGCAGCGCGATCCGGTGCACGTGTTGGGCTACGTCGCACTTATGCTGCTCGGGGCCCGGAATCCGTTCCGTCAGAAGGGTTTTGAGTCGATCGTAGCTAGGCATGGCGCCCTTGACGATGGCGACTGCTCCGATCGCCATGCTCGCGTGCCGATCCGCATCGTGAGATCTGCGGAAGACCGCGTCCAGTTTCGTCAATGCCATGACAAGCCCCCACCCGTCGCTTTTTTCAATTAGTACCAGTATCTGCGGTAAGCGGTGTACAGGGTAGGCCTGCAAAGTTAAGAACATGTTTTTCAGTTGAAGATGTGTTTAATCGCGGTGCTGGGTTCAGGCGTCCACGCTGACCGTGTAGACGATTCGAACAAACGTTCGATAGACTGCTCCGGTGGGCTGGGGAAATGGGCCGCCGAGCTGGGCGGAAATGGAACGGGTGCTCGACGGCAAGCCGCGCCATGCCGGTGCCCCGAGTCCGGCTGCCCCGGCTGACGACGCGCCGGTGTCGCACAAGCGCGGGACGTATCGGGCGCCGAACGGCGATCGAGCTCGCTGTTCGGTGGCATATGCCGAGCTGCACACGCATTCGGCGTACAGCTTTCTGGACGGGGCCAGCACGCCGGAGGAACTGGTCGAAGAGGCCGCCCGGCTGGATCTGCGTGCGCTGGCCCTGACCGATCACAACGGTCTGTACGGGGCGGTGCGGTTCGCCGAAGCGGCCGCCGAGCTCGACGTGCGCACCGTATTCGGCGCTGAGCTGTCGCTGGGAGCACAGGCCCGCACCGAGCAGCCGGATCCGCCCGGTCCGCATCTGCTGGTGCTCGCACGTGGTCCGGAAGGCTACCGACGGTTGTCGCGACAGCTGGCCGCGGCGCATCTGGCCGGCGGCGAGAAGGGCAAGCTGCGTTACGACTTCGACGCGCTGACCGAGGCGGCCGGCGGGCACTGGCACATCCTGACCGGCTGTCGCAAAGGCCATGTGCGCCAGGCGTTTTCCGGCGGCGGGCCGGAAGCGGCGCAGCGGGCGCTGGCCGATCTGGTGGACCGGTTCGGCGCGGGGCGGGTCAGTATCGAGTTGACCCATCACGGACACCCGCTCGACGACGAACACAACGCGGCGCTGGCGGCGCTGGCGCCGCACTTCGGGGTCGGCGTGGTCGCCACCACCGGAGCGCATTTCGCCCATCCGTCGCGGCGCCGGCTGGCGATGGCGATGGGCGCCATCCGGGCCCGGCAGTCGCTGGATTCGGCTGCCGGGTGGCTGGCTCCGCTGGGTGGCTCGCACCTGCGCTCGGGTGCGGAGATGGCCCGTTTGTTCGCGCAGCACCCCGAAGCGGTGACCGCCGCCGCCGAACTCGGCGAGCAGTGTGCATTCGGGCTGGCGCTGATCGCCCCGCAGCTGCCGCCGTTCGACGTACCCGAGGGTCATACCGAGGACAGCTGGCTGCGGTCATTGGTCATGGCCGGCGCCGACGACCGCTACGGGCCGCCCGAACGAGCCGCAAAAGCGTACGCACAGATAGAGCATGAGCTGAAAGTCATTGCCCAGCTGACGTTTCCGGGCTACTTCCTGGTGGTGCACGACATCACCCGGTTCTGCCGGAAGAACAACATTCTGTGCCAGGGCAGGGGATCGGCGGCCAACTCCGCGGTCTGTTATGCCCTCGGTGTCACCGCGGTGGATCCGATCGCCAACGAGCTGCTGTTCGAGCGGTTCCTGTCCCCGGAGCGGGACGGGCCGCCCGACATCGACATCGACATCGAGTCGGATCAACGGGAAAAGGTCATCCAGTACGTCTACGACAAATACGGCCGCGACTACGCCGCTCAGGTCGCCAACGTCATCACCTACCGGGGGCGCAGCGCGGTACGCGACATGGCCCGTGCGCTTGGCTTCTCGCAGGGCCAGCAGGACGCGTGGAGCAAACAGATCAGCCACTGGAACGGGCTGGCCGATTCTCCCGATATCGAGGACATACCCGAGCCGGTGATCGATCTGGCCACCCAGATCCGAAATCTGCCGCGACACATGGGCATTCACTCCGGCGGCATGGTGATCTGCGACCGCCCGATCGCCGACGTCTGCCCGGTGGAGTGGGCGCGCATGGAGAATCGCAGCGTTCTGCAATGGGACAAAGACGACTGTGCGGCAATCGGTTTGGTGAAGTTCGATCTGCTGGGCCTGGGCATGCTGTCGGCGCTGCACTATGCGATCGACCTGGTGGCCGAGCACAAGGGCATCGAGGTGGACCTGGCCCGCCTCGACCTCTCCGAGCCCGCGGTGTACGAAATGCTGGCCCGCGCCGATTCCGTCGGCGTATTCCAGGTGGAGTCGCGGGCGCAGATGGCCACGTTGCCCAGGCTAAAGCCGCGGGAGTTCTACGACCTGGTGGTCGAGGTCGCGCTGATCCGCCCCGGACCCATCCAGGGCGGGTCGGTACACCCGTACATCCGGCGGCGCAACGGCATCGACCCGGTCGTCTACGAGCACCCATCGATGGAATCGGCATTGCGAAAGACGTTGGGAGTGCCGCTGTTTCAGGAACAGCTGATGCAGCTGGCGGTCGACTGCGCGGGCTTTTCCGCCGCGGAGGCCGATCAGCTGCGCCGCGCCATGGGGTCCAAGCGGTCCACTGAACGCATGCGACGGCTGCGCGGCCGGTTCTACGAGGGCATGCGCACGTTGCACGGCGCCGACGACGAGGTGATCGACCGGATCTACGAAAAGCTGGAGGCGTTCGCCAACTTCGGCTTCCCGGAAAGCCACGCGCTGTCCTTCGCGTCGCTGGTGTTCTACTCGTCGTGGTTCAAGCTGCATCATCCGGCGGCGTTCTGCGCGGCGCTGTTAAGGGCGCAGCCGATGGGTTTCTACTCGCCGCAGTCGCTGGTGGCCGATGCCCGCCGGCACGGCGTTGTGGTGCACGGACCCGACGTCAACGCCAGCCTGGCGCACGCCACCCTGGAAAACGGCGGGACGCAGGTCCGCCTCGGCTTGGGTGCGGTCCGCTACATCGGCGACGACCTCGCCGAGCGGCTGGTCGATGAACGAAAAGCCAACGGCCCGTATAGCTCTCTGCTGGACTTGACTGCCCGGCTGCAGTTGAGTGTGCCGCAGACTGAAGCGCTGGCGACGGCCGGGGCGCTGGGCTGCTTTGGCATGTCCCGGCGCGAGGCGCTCTGGGCGGCCGGGGCCGCGGCCACTCAACGGCCGGACCGGCTCCCCGGTGTGGGTTCCAGCTCGCACATCCCGGAGTTGCCCGGGATGAGTGAGCTGGAGCTGGCCGGCGCCGACGTATGGGCCACCGGCATCTCGCCGGACAGCTATCCCACCCAGTTCCTGCGGTCCGATCTGGACGCGATGGGCGTCGTCCCCGCCGGCGCGCTGGGATCGGTGCCCGACGGCGATCGGGTGCTGATCGCCGGTGCGGTGACCCATCGGCAGCGGCCCGGGACCGCGCAGGGGGTGACATTCATCAACCTCGAAGACGAGACCGGCATGGTTAACGTGCTCTGCGCGCCAGGGCTGTGGGCACGGCACCGCAAGCTGGCGAACGCGGCCCCGGCGCTGCTGATCCGCGGCCAGGTCCAAAATGCCAGCGGCGCGATCACCGTCGTGGCCGAGCGGATGGGCCGCATCTCCCTCAGCGTGGGATCGCGCTCACGCGACTTCCGCTAATGACCCGCCCGCCAAGTGCCGCGAACGTGCGCAGAATGCCGGCAACTCGCGGCGTGTTGCGTACACACCCGCACGCTCGCCGCAAGCTGGATAGTCTCCACCCATGACCCTCAACCTGTCCGTCGACGAAGTCCTGAGCACCACCCGCTCGGTCCGCAAACGCCTGGACTTCGACAAGCCGGTGCCCCGCGACGTGCTGATGGAATGCCTCGATCTGGCGCTGCAAGCGCCAACCGGCTCCAATTCCCAAGGCTGGCAATGGGTTTTCGTCGAGGACCCCGCGAAAAAGAAGGCGATCGCCGACGTGTACCTGGGCAATGCCCGCGGCTACCTCAGTTCACCCGCAACCGAATACGCAGAGGGCGACACCCGCGGGGAGCGGATGGGCCGAGTTCGCGACTCGGCGACCTACCTCGCCGAGCACATGCACGAGGCGCCGGTGCTCATGCTGCCCTGCATCCAGGGCCGCGAAGAGCAGTCGCCGCTGGGCCCCGTGTCGTTCTGGGCATCGCTGTTTCCGGCCGTGTGGAGCTTCTGCCTGGCGTTGCGGTCCAGGGGGCTCGGTTCCTGCTGGACGACGCTGCACCTGCTCGGCGACGGCGAGCAACAGGTGGCCGAAATCCTCGGCATACCCCACGCCGAGTACAGCCAGGGCGGACTGTTCCCCATCGCCTACACCAAGGGCACCGACTTCCGGCCGGCCAAGCGACTGCCCGCCGCCAGCCTCACGCACTGGAACAGCTGGTAGCAACCGTGGTCCAGGTCGTCATCGCCGGAGCTGGACCCAATGGGCTGATGCTGGCCTGCGAGCTGGGGCTGGCGGGCATCACCCCGGTGGTGTTGGACGCCGGCCCCGGCCCCAGCCAGGAAAGGCGCGCCGAAGGCATTGTGGGACAAGGGGTTCGGATCTTCGATCACCGCGGCCTGTACGAAACGCTGGCACGCACGACCCAACCCCCGCGACCCGCTGCCGGCGCACTGTTCGCCGGCTTTCCGTTGAATTTCGCAGGGACGCCGGATTCCCAGCTGTTCACCCTGCTGGTCCCGCAGCCCAAACTCGCCGCGGTGCTGCTGGCCCGGGCACACGAATACCACGCCGATATCCGCTGGGGTCATGCGCTGACGGACTTCGACCAGGGCGCTGGCGGCGTCACGGTACAAGTCGCCGGTCCCGACGGCCCATACGAACTGACGGCCGACTATCTCGTCGGTGCCGACGGCGGCGCCAGCCTGACGCGCAAGCTGGCCGGCATCGACTTTCCCGGCATGTCGTCGCACGACGTGATCGACCGGGTGGCCTTCGGCGTATTGGTGCCGCAGGACTGGGTCGATCCGGTCAGCGGGTCTCTGCACGTACCAGGGCTGGGCGCCGTCGCGCCCCGGCGGTTCTGCTACACCGACCGCGGCATCTTCGGCTGGGGTCAGCTGGCGGACCGGCCCGGTGTGTTCACCATCGAATTGGATCGCCTGCCCCGCGCAGACCCCGGCCCAGACGGCAGCGCCGCGCCCATGACCCTGGCCGAGCAGCAGGCCAGCATTAAACGTGTGCTTGGCGCCGAGGTGCCCCTGCAGATCGAATCGCCCGACCGGCCACCCGATCTGCGCCGCATCTGTGGGGTCAACTCCAGGCTGGCGTCGCGCTATCGCAGTGGCCGGGTGCTGCTGGTCGGCGACGCCGCGCACGTGCAATCCCCGTTGGGCGGGCCGGGAATGAATCTCAGCCTGCAAGACGCGGTGAACCTCGGCTGGAAATTGGCGGCCGTGCTGGCCGGCCACGTGGGGCCCGACTTGCTCAACACCTATGAAACCGAGCGCCGGCCCGCCGCCGAGCGGGTGATCATGCACAGCCGCGCTCAGCTGGCTTTGCTGCGGCCCGGGCCAGAGGTCGCCGCCGTAAGAGAGCTCTTCGGCGAACTGCTGGCACAGCCCGCGACCCTCGGTCACTTCGGCGACCTGCTGTCCGGCGCCGACGTCTGCTATGCGGCGGGCGCCGACGAGCATCCGCTCGTCGGGCGCTGGGTGCCGGATTTCGCGGTGGCAACCGGCACCGCAACCAGCCGCGTTGCGCAGCTTGCTCGTGATGGAAAGCCACTGCTCGTCGACCTCACCGACGGGGGCGGGCTGGCGACGGCCGCTGCCAACGCCGAACGCGTCACCGTCGCCCATGGACGTCCGATCGGTTCCGTGTCGGCTACCGCTTTGCTGATGCGCCCGGACGGTTATGTCGCCTGGGCGTCGTCAGAGCCGGAACCCGACACCGGTGAGCTGGGTCGCGCGCTTGCCCGTTGGTTCGGCATCGCCCTGGATTGAGCACTGATCGGGGGAGCTGCGGCCCCCCATTCGTACTAGCGGAATCTCCTCACCCGCGCCCGTCAAGTGACCGGCTGTGTCGGCCCGTTCCGTTCGGCAACATCGGAGACACCAAATGTTGCGGGGCAAATCGCAGCGCCCACTACCGATGAGGAGATTCCCATGAACCACGAGGTCCTGTTTCAAGAGGCCGAGACCGCCTACAGCAAGACGGTTTTTCAGGCTGACGACCTCGCGGCCTAAGGCCTAGATCGCTGCGGCCGTGCTGCCGCTCCCGCGCCACGCGTCACCTTCGCCCACGCACCCACCATCGATGAGGAGAAACCCATGAACCACGACATCCTGTTCCAAGAGGTCGAGACCGTGTACACCTGGCCGGTATTCGGAACCGGCGACATCGCCGCGTAGGGAAGCGCTTAGCGGCCGCGTAGTAAGGCCGCCCCGGAAGGCGGGCTCCCGTCCGCCATTCGTAGGACCCGAAAAATCCGCCGGTGTTTCCCCCGATTGGTGGGCTGTGGTTGCGGCACACGGTCAGGCAGGGTCATCTGCGTCACGTTCCGGCGCAATGCGCCTCTGACCGATGAGGAGATTTCGGTGAACCACGAGATTCTGTTCCAAGAGCTCGAGACCGTGTACACCTGGCCGGCATTCGGAACTGGCGACATCGCGGCGTAATCGCTGCGGCGTCTACCAATGCGGAGATTTCGGTGAACCACGACGTCCTGTTCGAAGAGGTCGAAGCCGTTTACAGCTGGCCGGGCTTTGGCGTCGACAACCTGCCTTCTTAGGGACTAAACCGCACCGGAGTAGCCGTGCTGCCGCCACGCCTCATATACGGCGACGGCGGCGGCATTGGCCAGGTTCAATGAGCGCCGGCCCGCCAGCATCGGGATGCGCACCTGCGCGGTGATGTGTTCATCGGCCAGGGTCGCCGCATCCAGTCCGGTGGGCTCGGGCCCGAACATCAGCACGTCGTCGGCCCGGTAGCCGACGTCGGCGAACGACGCAGTTGCCTGCGCGGTGAACGCGAACACCCGCGCAGGCATCAGCGCGTCCCAGGCCTGTGCCAGCGACGCATGCACGCTCACCGACGCCAGGTCGTGATAGTCCAGGCCGGCCCGCCGCAGCTTGGGTTCGGATAAGTCGAAGCCCAGCGGCTCGACCAGATGCAACTCACAGCCCGTCGCCGCCGCCGTCCGAATGGCGTTGCCCGTATTGGGCGCTATGCGTGGCGAATAAAACAGCAGCCGGAACACGACTCGTCATCCTTTCAGCCCCGGCGCGAGAATGGTCATATGGTCGAGCAGAGCATCTGGATGCAGAAGGTCGCCGCCGATCCCGGACATTCGCACTGGTATATCGAGCGCTTCCGGTCCATGGCGCGCGCCGGTGACGATCTGGCCGGTGAGGCTCGCCTCGTCGACGCGATGGCACCCCGTGCCGCCCGCATTCTGGATGCCGGCTGCGGACCCGGCCGCCTCGGCGGATATCTGGCGGCGGCCGGCCATGACGTGGTGGGTGTCGACGTCGACCCGGCGCTCATCGAGGCGGCCGAGCACGACCATCCCGGACCCCGCTGGCTGGTCGGCGACCTGGCCGAACTCGACCTACCGGCCCGCGGCATCACCGAGCCGTTCGACATCATCGTGTCGGCCGGAAACGTCATGACATTCCTGGCGCCAAGCACCCGTGGCCAGGTGCTGGGCCGGCTGCGCGCCCACCTCGCTGGTGACGGTCGCGCGGTGATCGGCTTCGGCGCCGGTCGTGGCTACGAGTTCGGCCAGTTTCTCGGCGACGCCGCAGCCGCCGGCTTGGTGCCGGATCTGCTGCTGTCGACGTGGGACGTGCGCCCGTTCACCGGCGACTCCGATTTTCTGGTCGCGGTCCTGCGGCCCGCCTAGTATCGCCCAGCCCCGTTGCGGCGGATGTTATCTGCTCAGTAACAATTGTGGTGACCGTGGTCTCGCGCACTGAACTGACTGTCATACTCGTCGGATTGCCAGGCGGTTATGTACGCGCCCATGGGTTGGCGGAATAAAGCAGGAAGTTTCATGAGCCTCTCGTTTGCCGGAGCGCTGCATAAGGTTGCGGCCTCGTGACCATGTTCGCCCGCCCGCCCGCGGCCGTCGTGGCGGAGAAACCGCAGAAGCGCCCAGCCGCCTGGTCGATGCGCAACTGGCCGGTGCGCTGGAAAGTCTTCGCGATTGCGTTGGTGCCGCTGATTTTGGCCACCGCGTTCGGCGCATTGCGCGTCGACGCCGCGTGGGCCCGCTCCGGTGAGCTGAGGCTGGTCGCTGCCCGCGCCAACGTGATCCCGGCGATCACCAAGTACATGTCGGCGCTGGACGTCGCGTTGCTGGCCGGCTCCACCGGACGCGACGTCGAGGGGGCGAAGAAGAACTTCACGGCCCGCAAATACGAGTTGCAGACGCGGCTGGCCGACACCGACGTGGTCCCCGACGTCCGGTCCGGGGTGAACACGCTGCTCAACGGCGGGCAGGGACTGCTGGACAAGGTGCTGGACAACAGCATCGGGCTGCGTGACCGGATCACCACCTATGCACCGCTGTTGCTGACGGCCGAGGATGCGATCAACGCGTCGGTGCATGTCGACAACGAGCGGATCCGGGCTCAGGTGCAGGGCCTGAGCCGGGCCGTCGGGGCCCGCGGGCAGATGACGCTGCAGGAAATCCTGGTGACCCGCGGCGCCGACCTGCCCGAAGCGCAACTGCGCACCTCGATGATCACCTTGGCCGGCACCGAACCCTCGACGCTGTTCGGGATGAGCGAGGTGCTCGGCGTCGGCTCACCCGACGCCCGGAACCTGCAGCAGCAGATGGTCGCCCGGATGGCGATCATGTCCGACCCGGCCGACACCCTGGTCGACAATCCCGAGCTGCTGCGTTCCATCCAGGTAACCCAGGACATCGCCGAACAGGTCATCAACGACAGCACCGGGTCGGTGACGAAGTCGGTGCAGGCCCAGGCCACCGCGCGGCGCGACGCCGCGATCCGCGACGCCGTGCTGGTGCTGACCGCCATCGCGATAGCGCTGGTCGTAGTGCTGTTGACGGCCCGCGCGCTGGTCGGGCCGCTGCGAGCGCTGCGCGACGGCGCACTCAAGGTCGCCCACACCGACCTCGACGGCGAGATCGCCCGGGTACGGGCCGGTGAAGAGCCGATTCCCGAGCCGCTGCCGGTGTACACCACCGAGGAGATCGGCCAGGTTGCCCACGCGGTCGACGAGCTGCACACCCAGGCCCTGCTGCTGGCCGGCGACGAGGCGCGGTTGCGTTTGCTGCTCAACGACATGTTCGAAACCATGTCGCGGCGCAGCCGGTCGCTGGTGGACCAGCAGCTCAAACTCATCGACGCACTGGAGCGCAACGAGGAGGATCCCGAGCGACTCGACAGCCTGTTCCGGCTGGATCACCTGGCCGCGCGGCTGCGCCGCAACAGCGCGAACCTGCTGGTATTGGCCGGTGCTCAGATCACCCGCGACAACCGGGAGCCGGTGCCATTGTCGACGGTGATCAGCGCCGCGGTGTCCGGGGTGGAGGACTATCGCCGGGTGGAAACCGGCGGGGTGCCCGACTGCACGGTGATCGGCTCGGCGGCCGGCGGCGTCATCCATTTGCTGGCCGAGTTGATCGACAACGCGCTGAGCTACTCACCGCCCAACACCTCGGTTCGGGTTTCGGCGGTGCGCGGCAGCGAGGGCGGGGTGCTGCTGCGCGTCGCCGACGCCGGGCTGGGCATGACCGACTCGGATCGGCGGATGGCTAACATGCGGCTGCAGGCCGGCGGCGAGGTGACCCCCGACAACGCCCGGCACATGGGGCTTTTCGTGGTCGGCCGGCTGGCGAGCCGGCACGGCATCCGGGTGGGGCTGCGCGGCCCGGCTTCCGGCGAATCGGGCACCGGCACCACCGCCGAGGTCTACCTGCCGCTGCCGGTGCTGGTCGGCGGCGCCGCACCCAAGCGCGGCGGGGTGTTCATGGTTTCGCCGCCGCGAACCGAGCCCGTCCAGCCGGCCGAAACACCCGCTCGAGCCGTCAACCAGAATGGCGCCGACGCGCCGCCGGTGACGTTGTTGCCGCGGCGCAGCCCGGGGTCCAGCGGCGTTGCCGCAGTTCCGGACCAGCCCGAGCAGCCCCGGCCCGAGCAGCCAGAGCAACCGCGTAAAGCCAAGCGCGAACTCAAGACGCCGTGGTGGGAGACCCAGCAGCCGCAACAGCCCGCCGCAACGCCCGCTTGGAAGCCGACTTCGAAGCCGAAAGAGGCCTCGAACACGTCGGCGTTCTTCGCGCACCGCCCGTCGGCGCCCGTCCAGCAACAGGCCGAACCGCCGCCAAAGCCAACGCCAAAGCCGCCGCCAACGCCAACGCCAACGCCCAAGCCAACGCCAGCGCCCAAGCCAAAACCCGAACCAAAGCCCGCCGCGAAGTCGTCGGATCCCGCCGATGACGACGTGATCTATCAGCGCATGCTCTCGGAGATGATGGGCGACCCGCACGAGCTGGCGCAAAGCGCCGATCTGGACTGGAAGTCGGTGTGGGACCGCGGCTGGACGGCTGCCGCCCAGGCCGAGGAAAAGCCCGTCGAAACCCACACCGACCATGGCCTGCCGGTCCGCACGCCCGGAGCTCGGCTGATACCGGGAACGGCGGATCAGCAATGACCTCGAACAGCCCATTGGACTGGCTGGTGTCCAAGTTCGCCCGCGAGGTGCCCGGTGTGGCCCATGCCCTGCTGGTGTCGGTCGACGGGCTGCCCGTGGCGGCCAGCGAGTATCTGCCGCGCGAGCGCGCCGACCAGTTGGCGGCGGTGGCTTCCGGATTGGCCAGCCTGGCCTCCGGCGCCGCCCAGCTGTTCGAGGGCGGGCCGGTGCTGCAGTCGGTGGTGGAGATGCAGAACGGGTTTCTGCTGTTGATGCGGGTCGGTGACGGCTCGAATCTGGCGACGCTGGCCGTCAACGGATGCGACATCGGCCAGATCGGCTACGAGATGGCCCAGTTGGCGGAACGGGTGGGCGGCGTTGTCCAGTCTTCCCGACGGTAGTGACGAGCAGGCGAATCTGGTCCGCCCGTATACGCTGACGGCCGGACGGACCGACACCGATGTCGACCTTCCGCTGGAAGCCCCGGTGCAGACGGTGCAGACGGTGCAGGCAGAGCCCGAATGGCCGCCCAATGACATGCGCGGCAGGATCCTCGAACAGTGCGCCGGCAGCCCGTCGGTGGCCGAAATCTCGGCCCGGCTGGATTTGCCGGTGGGTGTCGCGCGCGTCTTGGTCGGTGATCTGGTCAACTCCGGTTACCTTCGGGTGCACAGGACCTTGACCGACCGTTCCAGCCGCGACGAGCGCCGCGAACTCATAGGAAGGACCCTGCGTGGCCTTAAAGCACTTTGAAACTGGCACCGCGGCCCGTTCTTCCACGAAGATCGTCATCGCGGGCGGATTCGGTGCCGGCAAGACCACATTCGTCGGCGCGGTCTCGGAAATCATGCCGCTGCGAACCGAGGCGATGGTCACCGACGCCTCGGCCGGCGTGGACATGCTCGAGGCCACCCCGGAGAAGCGGACCACCACGGTCGCGATGGACTTCGGCCGCATCACCCTGGCCGACGATCTGGTGCTCTATCTGTTCGGCACGCCGGGTCAGCGCCGGTTCTGGTTCATGTGGGACGACTTGGTGCGCGGCGCGATCGGCGCGATCGTGCTGGTCGACTGCCGCCGCCTCGAAGACAGCTTCGCCGCGGTCGACTTCTTCGAACACCGCAATCTGCCGTTCCTCATCGCGGTCAACGAATTCGACGGCGCCCCAAGGTATCCCATTGACGAGGTGCGCACGGCGCTGACGCTGCCCGCGCACATTCCGGTGATCAGCGTGGACGCTCGCGATCGCAGGTCGGCCACCGATGCGCTGATCGCGGTGAGCGAATACGCCCTCGCCGGCCTGAGCCCCAACTGACCGCGTGCAGTGGGCTGACTGCGAGTTCACCGGCCGGGAGTTCATCGACGACGACCTGAGCCGCTTGCACACCGAGCGGGTGGTGTTCACCGAATGCGATTTCAGCGGCGCCAACCTCAGCGAATCACAGCACCGCGGCTCGGCCTTCAGAAACTGCACGTTCAAGCGAACAACCTTGTGGCACAGCACTTTTGCGCAATGCAGCATGCTGGGCTCGGTGTTTACGCAGTGCCGGCTGCGGCCGGTGACTTTCGACGAGGTGGATTTCACGCTGGCCGTGCTCGGCGGCAACGACCTGCGCGGTGTCGACTTGAGCGGCTGCCGGCTGCGCGAGACCAGCCTGGTGGAGGCCGACCTGCGCAAGTGCGTCCTCAACGGCGCCGACCTGCGCGGCGCCCGGACCACCGCCACCAAGCTGGACGACGCCGACCTGCGGGGCGCGATGATCGACGCCTCGTTGTGGAAAACCGCGTCCCTGATCGGGGCGCGCATCGACGTCCCGCAAGCATTGGCGTACGCCGTGGCCCACGGGCTGCGCCTGGACGCGTAAACCCTCAGCGCCGCAGCCGGATACGCCACAACACGAAGCCGGCATACACCCCGGACAGCACCACCAGCATGCCCATGTCGAGCAGCCACGCGCCCGCATTGTGGTTCCAGTGGCTGTCCTTCGGGCTGAACGGGCTCGGTTCCACCGTATTCAAATCCACCGTCGAGGCCGAGGCGGCAAAACCCCAGCGCGCCGGGGTCAGCCAGGACAGCTGATCGAGCACCGCGCGGTCGGTCACCGGGATCAACCCGCTGGACAGCACCAGCTGCACCATGATCGCCACCACCAGCAGCGGCAGGATCTGCTCGGTCGTGCGGGCCACCGCTGACAGGCACAGCCCCAGCATCGCCGAGGCGATACAGGTGAGGGCGACGGCGACGAACAACTCCAGCGCCGGATTGCCGAGCAGCACCGCCCCGTGCTTCGGCGTGCCTTTGCCGAGTAGGACGATGACGGTTTCGATCGCGGCCTGCGCCGTCGCGAAGACGCAGAACACCGCGACCTTGGCCATCAGGTAGGCCCGGGTGGACACGCCGAAGGCCTGCTCGCGGTGGAAGATGGCGCGCTCGCCGACCAGGTCGCGGATGGTCAGCGCGTTGCCCATGAAGACGGCGCCGACAATCAGCAACACCAAGATCTGCGCGGGTTCTGCGGGTGTCTTGCCATGCGGATCGGCCAGACCGAACCCGGTGGTACCCGGGACGGTCAGCGCAAGCGCCCCCAGAATGAACGGCAACACCGCCAAAAACGCGGTGTACCAGCGATCGGAAACGACCAGCCGGATTTGTCGGCGTGCGAGGGTGAAGAACTGACGCGACACGTCGATGCGTATCGGGTCGCCGAGGTCGCTCGGTTTCGCCTCGCGCGGCAGCTTGGGCTCGCAGCGCTGCTGGGCTAGGAAGCGCCGCTTGGCCTCGTCGGGATCGGCGCCCACTTCGATGAAAATGCGGGCCCAGTTGGTGGTGCCCATGACCGAGCCGATCCGGTCGGGCGGTCCGCAGAATGCCACCTTGCCGCCCGGTGCCATCAGCAGCAACTGGTCGCACAGGTCGAGATGGGACACCGAGTGCGTCACCACCAGCACAGTGCGCCCGGCGTCGGCCAGCTTGCGCAGCATCACCATGACCTGCGAATCCAGCGCCGGGTCCAGGCCCGTGGTCGGCTCGTCGAGGATCAGCAGTGACGGCCCGGTGAGCAGCTCCAGCGCCACCGACGCGCGTTTGCGCTGGCCGCCGGACAGTTTGTCCACCCGGGTGCCGGCGTGTTCGGTCAGATCGAGCTCGTCGAGCACCCGCGCCACCACCTGCGACCGGTCGGCCGCGCTGGTGTCCGGCGGCAACCGCAGCTCGGCGGCATAGCCGAGCGCTTGGTTGACGGTCAGCTGGCGATGCACGACGTCGTCCTGCGGGACCATGCCGATTCTGCTGCGCAGCGTCGGGTACTCGGCGTGGATGTCATGCCCCGCGAAGGTGACCGAGCCGGCGCTGGGGCAGGTGTAGCCGGCGATCAGCCTGGCCAGTGTCGTCTTGCCGGCGCCCGAGCCGCCGATGATCGCCGTCAGGGTGCCCGGCCGCGCGGTCAGCGAGACGTTGTCGAGCAGCTCCTTGCCGTCGACGTTGAAGTGCACGCCGCTGACCTCCAGGCCGCCGGCGCGCGCCGCGGTGTCGGTGTGGTCGATCAGCCGGCCCCCGCTGAACACCAGGTCGACGTTGCCGATGGTGACAACGTCGCCCTCGCTGAGCACCGCTGATCCGACCCGGATCCCGTTCACGTAGGTGCCGTTGATGCTGCGCGCATCCCGTATTTCGGTGCCGATAGACGTCTGCACCAGGCAGGCGTGGTGCCGGGACGCCAGCACGTCGGCGACCACGATGTCGTTGTCGGCGGCGCGACCGATCCTCGTCGAGCCGGCTTGCCGGTCGGTTGCCGACGGCAGGGTCACCGTCGGCAGGGCAGGCAGGGGAGTCGTGCGCTCGCGCTGCTCCGGCCAACCGGGCGGTCCGACCTCGAAGGTCAGGCATGGCCCGTCGGGATCGCCGATGTTGAGCCGTTGGCCGTCGCGGATGTCGATCGTCCGGACGTGACGCTTGTTCAGATAGGTGCCGTTGCGGGAGCGGTTGTCGATCGCCAGCCACCGGCCGCGATCGAAACGCAGTAGCAGGTGCGCCCGCGAGATCAGCGGATGCGCTATCGGTATGTCAGCGTGCACGCTGCTGCCGACCACTATGTCGTGACCCGCTGAGAAGCTGCGTTCGGAACCGTTACCCCGGACGGTGAGCATTGGTGGCGCCACCGTGTTCATGCCGACTAGCTGTAGCCCCTGATCACGGCTTCCAAACTATGATCAGGCCCACCTCAGCGCTTGAGCCGGATCCGCCACCACACGATCACGGTGTAGACCACCGACAGCGCGGCCAGCATCGCCATGTCGAATCCCCACGCGGCACGAGAATGCGTCCAGTGGCTGTCCTCGGGGCTGATGGAACCCGGGACCAGCTGGCGCAGGTTGACCGTGGCCGCCGACGCCGAATAACCCCACCGCGAGGGCACCGCCCAGGACAGCTGATCGAGGAAGATCCGGTTGGTCACCGGGACCATCCCGCCGGCGAGCACCAACTGCAGCATCAGCGATACCACCAGCAGGGGCATGATCTGCTCGTTCGAGCGGGCCGCTGACGACAACAGCAATCCGAGGATCGCGCAGGCCACACACGTCGCGGCGACGCTGACGAACAGTTCGAAACTGGGATTACCCAGCAGCACGGCCTTTTGCTTGGGCGCGCCCTTGCCCACCAGCACGATGGCGGTCGCGATGGCTGCCTGAATGATCGCGAAGAAGCAGAACACGGTGATCTTCGCCCCGAGGTAAGCCCAGGTCGATAGGCCGACGGCCTGCTCGCGACGGAAGATGGCGCGCTCGCCGATCAGGTCGCGGATCGTCAAAGCGGTGCCCATGAACACCGCGGCAATGGACAGCAGAGTCAGTATCTGCGCGGCTTCGTCGGGAGTGTTGCTGCCGGGTTCGCCCATGCCGAAACCCCGGTTGCCCGGAACCGTCAGCGACAGCACACCCAGGATGAACGGCAGGATCGCCAGGAACACGAAGTAGGCGCGGTCGGCCACCACCAGGCGGACCTGCCGGCGCGCGATCGTGGTGAACTGCCGGCGCACGCTGGTGTGCGCCGGTGTCCCCAAATCGCCCGGCGTCTGGGTTTGCGACTGCGGTGGCGGCTGGTTCTGGGCCAGAAAGCGGCGATTGGCCTCGTCGGGGTCGGCGCCCACCTTCGCGAAAATCTGGGCCCAGTTGGTGGTGCCCATGGCTTCGCCGATCTGGTCGGGCGGGCCCAGGAAGGCGGTCTTGCCGCCGGGTGCCATCAGCAGCACCTGATCGCAGACGTCGAGGTAGGTCAACGAGTGCGTGACCACCAGCACCACCCGCCCGGCGTCGGCGAGCTGGCGCAGCATGTTCATCACCTGCAGGTCCAGCGCGGGGTCCAGCCCCGAGGTCGGCTCGTCGAGGATCAGCAACGACGGTCCGGTGAGCAGCTCCAGCGCCACCGATGCACGCTTGCGCTGGCCGCCGGACAGCTTGTCGACGCGGGTGTCGGCGTGCTGGGTCAGCCCCAATTCGTCGAGCACCTGGGCGATCACCCGCGCCCGGTCCTCCTTGCTGGTGTCGGGCGGCAGCCGCAGCTCGGCGGCGTAGCCAAGCGCCTGGTTGATGGTCAGCTGACGATGGACGACGTCGTCTTGGGGGACCATGCCGATGCGGCTGCGCAGCGACGCGTATTCGGTATGGATGTTGTGGCCCTCGAAGGTCACCGCGCCCGAGCTTGGCGTGGTGTATCCGGCGATCAGGCGCGCCAGTGTGGTCTTCCCGGCGCCGGAGCCGCCGATGACGGCGGTCAGCGTGCCGGGACGAGCGGTCATCGAGACCTTGTCGAGCAGGTTCTTGCCGTCGACGCTGTAGGTGACCGCATTGACCTCCAGGCCGCCGGTGCGGGAGGCCGCTTCGGTGCGGCGAACCAGATTGCCGGCGGTGAACACCAGGTCGACGTTGCCGATGGTGACCACGTCGCCCTCTTTGAGGATGGCCGAGCCGACCCGGATCCCGTTGACGAAAGTCCCGTTGATGCTGTGCGCGTCGCGGATCTCGGTGCCGATCGACGTCGGGATCAGGTACGCATGCCGGCGCGACGCCAGCACATCGGCGATCACGATGGCGTTGTCGTCCGCGCGGCCAATCCAGGCCGCTTCCCCGGTGGCCGGCGCAAGTCCCGTCTCGGCGCCCAGGACGTTGACCTTCCCGGTCGGCAGCTGCGACACGGTGATGTCCGGGGACTTGACGGTCGGCGCGATGATCGGAATTTGCTCGGTGCGCTGCGCGAGGTCGGTGGGATGCGGCGGCTCGGCCTGTCCCGGCGGCCCGCTGGGCGGCGGCTTGAGCGGTATGCGCTCCGTCGGAGGCAGCAGCCCGACGATGCCCCGGTGATGTCCGACCTCGAAGGTGATGCGTGGCCCGTCGGCCCGCCCGAGGTTGATGGCCAGGCCGTCGCGAATGTCGACGTGCGGTACCCGGCGGCCGTTGACGAAGATTCCGTTCGCCGAGTTGTTGTCGATCGCGACCCAGCCGCTCTGCTCGAACCGCAGCAGCAGATGCGCGCGGGCGATCAGCGGATGCGCCACGCGCAGATCGGCGCGCAGGTCGCTGCCGACAACCACGTCGGGTCCAGCCGCGAAACTTCGCTGTAGATGGTCAGATCGAACAGTCAGCACCGGCCGCTGGGCTCGAGTCATCAGTTCACCCTAGGCGTGTCAGCGTCGCTTGAGCCGGATCTTCCACCACACGATCGCGCCGTACACGACGCTCAGCACCCCCAGCATCGCCATGTCGAACAGCCAGGCGCTGGCCTTGTGGTCCCAGTGCTGGTCTTTAGGGTCGGTTGGGCCCGGCACCAGCCGGTGGGTGTCGATCGTCGAGGCCGACGCCGCAAAGCCCCATCGCGCGGGCGTGGCCCACGACAACTGGTCGAGCAGGAACCGGTCGGTCACCCAGATCATGCCGCCGGAGAACACCAGCTGCGACATGATCGACACCACCAGCATCGGCATGATCTGGTCCTGGGATTGGGCCAGCGACGACAGCGCCATACCGAGCATCGCCGACGCCACACAGGTCGCCGCCACGGTGACGAACAGCTCGAACCTGACATCGCCGAGCAGTACGGCGTCGGACAGGGGCTTGCCCCAGCCGACCACCGAGATGATGGTGGCGATCGCGGCCTGAATAACCGCGAAGGCACAGAACACCACGATCTTGGCGCCCATATACGCCGCGGTCGACAGGCCGACGGCCTGTTCTCGCCTGAAGATGGGACGTTCGCCGATCAGGTCGCGGATGGTCAGCGCCGTACCCATGAACACCGCGCCGACGTTGAGCATCACCAGAATCTGGTCGGGCTGGGCGGGATTGTTGCCCATCGGATCCGACATGCCGTAGCCGGTTTTGCCGCGAACGGTCAGCGTCAGGATGCCGATGAGGAACGGCAACAGCGCCAGGAACACCGTGTAGCCGCGATCGGAGACCACCAGCCGAATCTGGCGGCGCGCCACCGTGGAGAACTGCCGGAGGACGTCGGTGTGCACCGGCTCGCCCAGGTCAGCCGGGCTGGATTCGGCCGCGGCGACCGGCGGGGGTTGGTTCTCGGCGAGGAAGCGGCGGTTGGCCTCGTCGGGATCGGCGCCCACCTTGGTGAAGATGTCGGCCCAGTTGGTGGTGCCCATGGCCGCACCGATCTGGCTGGGCGGGCCGAGGAACGCCGTCTTGCCGCCGGGGGCCACCAGCAGCAGCTGATCGCACACGTCCAGGTAGGACACCGAGTGGGTGACGACGAGCACCACGCGGCCGGCGTCGGCCAGCTGACGCAGCATCATCATCACCTGGCGGTCCAGGGCGGGGTCCAGGCCGGTGGTCGGCTCGTCCAGGATCAGCAGCGACGGCCCGGTGAGCAGTTCCAGGGCCACCGACGCGCGTTTGCGCTGGCCGCCGGACAGCTTGTCGACGCGGGTGTCGGCATGCTTGGTCAGCTCGAGTTCCTCGAGCACCTGCGCGACCACCTGGGCCCGGTCGGCTTTGCTGGTGTCGGGCGGCAGCCGCAGCTCGGCGGCGTAGCCCAGCGCCTGGTTGACGGTCAGCTGGCGGTGCACCACGTCGTCCTGGGGGACCATGCCGATCCTGCTGCGCATGGACGCGTACTCGGCGTGGATGTTGTGGCCCTCGAAGGTCACCGTGCCGGAGCTGGGGCTGGTGTAACCGGCGATCAGCCGCGACAGCGTGGTCTTGCCCGCACCGGAGCCGCCGATGATGGCGGTCAGGGTGCCAGGGCGGGCGGTCATCGTGATGTGGTCGAGCAGTTGCTTTCCGCCCTCGACGGTGAAGGTGACCGCGTTGACCTCCAGGCCGCCGGTGCGGGTGGCGGCTTCGGTGCGGCGGACCAGGGTGCCCCGGCTGAAGACCAGGTCGACGTTGCCGATGGTGACGACGTCGCCTTCGCTCAGGATCGCCGACCCCACCCGGACGCCGTTGACGAAGGTGCCGTTGACGCTTTGGGCGTCGCGGATCTCGGCGCCCAGCGGGGTCAGGTTCAAGAAGGCGTGGTGCCGCGAGGCCAGGACGTCCTGGATGACGATGTCGTTGTCGGTGGAGCGTCCGATGGTGACCGAACCCGGCGGCTTCTCGTGCGAGCCGGTGCGGGTCAGCAGGGCCTGGAACATTTTCGTGGCGATGTTGCCCGAGTCGGGCGGCTTGACGGCGCGCGACGAGATGTGGGCGTGCGGCCCGGGACGCGACGGCGCCGGCGGCTGCCCGGACGGCCACGGCGCCGAGCTGCTGGGATACATGGGCTGACCGGCTTTGCCCGCCGGCGGCGGGGGACCGGCGCCGGGATGGGTTCGGGTCGGCGGCGGCGGGCCCCAGTTATTCGGTTGCCGGCCGGATGGCGGCGGTCCGGGCGGACCCGGCGGCCAGGGTGCTGACGGCGCCGAGGTCCCCGAGGGCCCCGCCGCGGCCGGCTGCACAATCGGCATCGACTCGGTCTGCGGTGGCCGCCCGGCCATGCCGCGGTGCCGCCCGACTTCGAAGCTCAGCAGCGGCCCGTCGGGATTTCCGATGTTGATGGACTGGCCGTCCTGGATGTCGACGACCGGCACCCGCCGACCGTTGGCGAATGTTCCGTTGAGTGAGTTGTTGTCGATGGCCAGCCAGCGGCCCTGATCGAAGCGCAGCAGCAGGTGCGCGCGCGAGATCAGCGGATGGGTGATCCGCAGGTCGGCCCGCAGGTCGCGGCCGACGACTACGTCATGGCCCGCCGCGAAGGTTCGTTCCGACCCGTCATAACGAACGGTCAGCGCTGGCGGGGCTGTTGGGGGCATCGAATCAACTCTAGCCAAGGCGGGGATTACTGTTGCTGTCCGCCGCGTTCGGGTCGGCCGCATCGTCGAAATGCGGCCGACTCTTCGCTGTGGGACTCCGCAATTCTGCGGTGAACTGGCTCGATAATTCCCGGTTATGGCTCTTTAGCCAATAGGTGTTAGACGCGCCGCGCTGCTGGCAGGCATCCTTGGGCACGTGCGGGAGCTGCCATTACGGAATCCGCCACAGCATCGGAACTGACGGAAGGATACCGCGTGTCCCACGAAGCCTTGTTCACCGAAAACGAATCGGCATATACGTCGGGAGCCGTCCTAGTCGCCCTCACCGAAGACACCGTCGTCGATTGAGTGCGGTGCGATATGCGGTAACCGCTCATCGGCAGGAAAGGAGGTGATTCCATGTCCCACGAACTTCTGTTCATCGAAGACGAGGCAACGTACCGGCTCCACTATGTCTGCTACTGGTTCAACGGGGACTGCATCGACTAGAGCTGCGATGTAGTCCAAGGATGGCGCTGGTGGGGGCTTGTTGCCAGGCAACGAACCCCCATCTGCACCCTCCAATTTTGTTCTCACATCACGGTTTTCGCGCGGTAAGTAACGACGGAGTCCACGTCGCGTCAACCCGACCCCAATCGCCCGAAACTCGAGGACGTGCGCTCATGTCTGAATGTGCCTTGGCCACCGTGGGCCCGGATTGGTCGCAGTGGCCGACGCGGATACTGGGCCACGCCGACCCCACCACCATCGCCCACCGCGCGGGGTCCTACCGCATCATCTCTCCCGAGCAGACCTGGCAGGCCGTACAGCCGATGCTGCGGCCGGCGGGGATCACCCGCGTCGCCGACCTCACCTGGCTCGATGATCTCGGGATTCCCACCGTTCAGGCGGTGCGCCCGGCCTCCCTGACGCTGTCGGTCAGCCAGGGCAAGGCGGCAACCTACTGCGCCGCCCAAGTCTCCGCGGTCATGGAATCGCTGGAAATCTGGCACGCCGAAAACGCCACGCCCGAGCTGTTTTCCATGAGCACAACCGAGATCGCGCACACACTCACCTACGACCCCGCGCAGCTGCTCCGCCCGGCGCGCAGCTTCTACCATCCGGGCGCCAGGCTGCACTGGATGACCGCGACGACGCTGTTGACCGGCCGCCAGACCTGGGTGCCGTGGGAGGCCGTACTGGTCAACGCGACAGTCGAAAACCGTTGGGACCCACCGGTTTTCTCGATGGACACCACGGGGTTGGCCTCCGGCAACAGCTACTGGGAGGCCAGTCTGCATGCGCTGTACGAAGTCATGGAACGCCACGCCATGGCCGCCGGCATAGCCGGCGCCACGCTATTCGAAGTGCCTCTCGACGACGTCGCCGACTCCCGGTGCGCCGAGCTGGTCGACATGATTCACCGGGCCGGAAGCGAGCTGAAGATAGCCCGGACCGACACGTGGGATGGCTTCTATTGCTTTACCGCCGAACTGTGTTCGCGCCTGCTCGGGGTGCCGTTCAGCGGTTTCGGTTTCCACCACGATCCCAACGTGGCGCTGTCCCGGGCGATCACCGAAGCCGCGCAATCGAGGCTGACGGCGATCAGCGGAGCCCGCGAGGATCTGTCGCCGGCGCTGTACCACCGTTTCGCCCGAGTGCACGCGTACGGCCCGCTGCGGCCGACCATGCGCCAGTTGCCTGCCGCCGAACCCACGCCCTGGCACGTTTCCGACTCCGGCTCGCTCAGTGACCTGTTGGCCACCGCGGCAACGGCGGTGGCCGCCAGGTCGGGAACCGAGCCGCTGGCGGTGGTGTGCGATCTGGCCGGCAGCTGCGTCCCGGTGGTCAAGGTCCTCGCACCGGGCCTGACGGCAGCACACGGTTCCCCGCTGCGAATCCCGTTGCAGGAGCTGGCATGACTGCCGCATGCCGCGTCGTGGTGACCGCCGGGCCCACCATCAGCGCCGGCGATATCCACACCGTGGTGCCCGATGCCGAAGTGGTGCCGCCTATTTCGTTCGGCGATGCCCTGCGCTACGGGCTGGAGCCGGGCGACACGCTGCTGATAATCGACGGGCTCTTCTTCCAGCACGCGCCGGTACGGCACAAAGAGCTGTTGACGTTGCTGGACGGCGGGATTCGCGTGGTCGGCTCGTCCAGCATGGGCGCGTTGCGCGCCGCCGAGCTGCATCCCTTCGGAATGGAAGGCTACGGCTGGGTATTCGAAAGCTACCGCGACGGGCTTTTAAACGCCGACGACGAAGTGGGCATGGTCCACGGCGAGCCCGAAGACGGCTATCCGGTGTTCGTCGACGCGCTGGTCAACATTCGCCAAACGCTGAGGCGCGCCGTCGAGACCGGTTTGCTGTCGGCTCGACTGGCGGCCGACCTCGTCGAAACGGCACGCCGCATGCCGTTCACGGCGCGCAGCTGGCAGCGCGTGCTGACCGTCGCCGGCATTCCCGAAAGGCGTTGTACTGCAAAGCAATTGCAGGCATTGCGGGTCGACGTCAAACACGCCGATGCCCTGGTCGCATTGCACAGCATCGCCGCCGAAGACCACCGCGGTGGCGTGGCGGACCGCCCTCGTCCGCCGCAAACCATCTGGTCGCAGCGCTGGCAACAACGCTGGGCGCCAACGATTCCGGTCGCTGTCACCACCGACAGCCAAGCCCAGACCACCGCCGAGGTCCGTGACACCGACGTCCTCGCCCTGCTGAGCCTCTGCGCCACCGACCGCTGGGCCTACCTGCCCGCCCTCGAACAGGTCGCCTCGTGGCACTGGCGGCTGGCCCACCTCGGCCCTGACGGCGACGTTCGCGAACACGCGTCCCTGGCCGCTGGGCAGGTCGGCGCCGAAAACTACCAGCGCGCGCTGGAGATCGTCGCCCACGGCTATGCCGTGGCCGTTGGACTCGCCGACGAGTCCGGCTTCCCCGAGCCGGTCCGGGCGCAGTGGCTGACCCCGGACGAGAACGAAACCCTGCGCGATGACCCGGTTTCCGTCTCGGCGCGGCTGCTCACCCGCACTTTGTTCGTCACCCGGGCGCTGCCGGCCATCGAGCACTTTCTCGACCTGCTACGTGCGGATCCGCGACTGCCGCAGTGGCGCACCGCGGCGGCCCAAGCGCTGGCCAGACGCGACGAATTAGCCTGCCAGAAGCCGCATTTGAACCTGCATCGACCCGACCCCAGGCAGCTCAAGAGTCTGTTTGCCAAGCGATGGCGCACCGAGGTGGACTGCATCGAGCTGGCCCAACGCGGCCTGATGAGCGAGGAAGCCTTCTACACCGCCGCCACTCTGTTCGCCGTTGCGGCCGCCGACGACCGGCTGCCGGCTATAGAAGTGGGCGCACTGGGTCCGGCGCACCGGTGACCACACATCTGGTGCGGGTGTAGATGGTGGGCATGCACAGGTTGCAGTGGGTGCAGGCCGATTTCACGGCATGGTCGGGGTCTTCGGCCTTGATCCGGTTGACCAGGTCGGGCTCGGCCAGCAGTGCCCGCGCCATCGCGACGAACTGGAATCCCTCGGCCATCGCCAGGTCCATCGTGTCCCGGTTGGTGATGCCGCCCAGCAGGATCAGCGGCATCTTCAGCTCGGCGCGGAACAGCTTGGCGTCACGCAACAGATAGGCCTCGCGGTAGGGGTACTCGCGCAAAAACTTCTTGCCGGTCATGCGCATGCCCCAGCGCAGTGGCGGCTTGAACGCACCGGCGAACTCCTTGATCGGGGCGTCGCCGCGGAACAGATACATCGGGTTGACCAGCGAGCTGCCCGCGGTCAGTTCGATGGCGTCCAGCCCGCCGTCTTCCTCCAGCCACTTGGCGGTGATCAACGACTCCTCGGTGCTGATACCGCCCCGGATGCCGTCGGCCATGTTGAGTTTGGCGGTGACGGCGATCTGGTTGTGCACCGCGCCACGAACCGTGCGCACCAGCCCCCGCGCGACTTTGGCCCGGTTTTCCAGCGATCCGCCGAACTCGTCGTCGCGCCGGTTGATCAGCGGGCTGAGAAACGAGCTCGCCAGATAGTTGTGGCCCAGGTGGATCTCGACGGCGTCGAACCCGGCCTCGACGGCCAGCCGGGCGGCATCGGCGTGGGCGGCCAGGACGTCGTCGATGTCGCGGCGGCTCGCTTTTCTGGCGAACCGCATCCCGATCGGGTTGAAGAACCGCACCGGTGCCAGAGCCGTGGCTTTGTTGGTCTTGGCGTTGGCGACCGGACCGGCGTGGCCGATCTGCGCGCTGATGGCCGCGCCTTCGGCGTGGATCGCGTCGGTGAGCCGGCGCAACCCGGGGACCGCCTCGGGGCGCATCCAGAGCCCGTTGCCCTCGGTGCGGCCGCCGCGGGAGACCGCGCAATAGGCGACGGTGGTCATGCCGACCCCGCCGGCGGCCGGCAGCCGGTGGTACTCGATCAGGTCGTCGCTCACCAGCGCGTTCGGCGTGCGCGCCTCGAACGTCGCAGACTTGATGATCCGGTTGCGCAGGGTGATCGGGCCGAGTTTGGCCGGGCTGAACACGTCCGGCGCCGCCTGAGGCGCGGTCTCAGGAGCCATCTCAGGAGCGTAATCCTGGGATCGCCGAGATTGCCGTGAGGGTTACGAGTACCCGCCCGATCACGACCGTGGCGGCAATCTCGGCGCGGCTGCACGCCTCGTGCCAGACTGTCTGCCGTGGGCGCAATAACGCTGGACGGCAAGGCCACCCGCGACGAGATCTTCGTCGACCTGAAAGAGCGGGTCACCGCATTGACCGCGGCGGGCCGCACACCCGGACTGGGCACCGTCCTGGTCGGCGACGACCCCGGGTCGCACGCCTACGTCCGCGGCAAGCACGCCGACTGCGCCAAGGTCGGCATCACCTCGATCCGCCGTGACCTGCCCGCCGACATCAGCACCGAGACGCTCAACGACACCATCGACGAGCTCAACGCCAACCCCGAGTGCACCGGCTACATAGTGCAGCTGCCGCTGCCCAAGCATCTCAACGAAAACGCGGCGCTCGAGCGCGTCGACCCGGACAAGGACGCCGACGGTCTGCACCCGACCAACCTGGGCCGGCTGGTGCTCAACGACCCGGCTCCGCTGCCATGCACGCCACGCGGCATCGTGCACCTGCTGCGGCGCTACGACGTGGAGATCGCCGGGGCCCATGTGGTGGTGATCGGCCGCGGGGTGACGGTGGGCCGGCCGCTGGGGCTGTTGCTCACCCGTCGCTCCGAGAACGCCACGGTTACGTTGTGCCACACCGGAACTCGCAACTTGGCGGCGCTGACCAGGCAGGCCGACATCATCGTGGCCGCCGTCGGGGTGCCACACATGCTGACCCCCGGCATGGTGCGCCCCGGGGCCGCCGTCGTCGACGTGGGCGTCAGCCGGGTGGACGGCAAGCTCACCGGCGACGTGCATCCCGGCGTGTGGGAGGTGGCCGGCCATGTGTCACCCAATCCCGGCGGCGTCGGCCCGCTGACGCGGGCATTCCTGCTGACCAACGTGGTCGAGCGGGCCGAGCGGTCATGACCGTCCGGGCCATCCTCGGGCGCGCGGTGCGCGCCCAATGGCCGGTGCTGGTCGTCGGGCTGATCTTCCTGGTGGCCTTCGCGCTGGCCGGGGCCAACTTCTGGCGCCGCGGCGCGCTGCTCATCGGTATCGGTGTCGGGGTGGCCGCGGCCCTGCGGTTGGCGCTGCCCGACGAGCGGGCCGGGCTGCTGGTGGTGCGCAGCCGGGGAACCGACTTCCTGACCACGGCGGCGGTGGGGGCCGCGATGGTCTACATCGCTTCGACGATCGACCCGCTGGGGACGGGCTAGGACCCCGGCAGGCCCGGTATCTGCGGCAGCCCGGGTATCTGTTGCTGCAGGCCCGACAGGTTTCCGGCGGCGACGTCGGCCATCACCGAGGGGCAGTACATCGAAATCGCGATGCTGGTGAAGGTCTCGGCCATGTCCTGGGACATGCCCTGGGTGCGCGCGACCACGCTGGCCGCCGCGGAGTTGAACGACCCGCCGGGCTGGGCCAGCATCGGGCACACGGATTGGCCCAGGGCTTCGGCGTTGATCGGGTCGCCGTAGTTGACGCCGGCGTTACTCAGTGCGGAGATGAACGCGTCGTCGACCGGATTCGCCTCGGCCGGTGATGCTAATGCCGCCGCGGCGGTGAGAACGCCTGCGCACGTCGCCAGCAGACGAACCGACAGAGGCTGGTGGCGCCAAAGGTTCATGTCAGAAACCTTGGTACATGGCTGTCACATTCAGAACACGATGGCGTAAAGGTTTGCATTCCGCAGCGTTTTGCGGCCCAGAACCGGCGCGATCACGGCACGCTGCGGCCCATGATCTCTCGCCAGAAGTTTTTGCGCGGCGCACTGGGAGCGCTGGCAACTTCGGCGGTGTTTCCAGCGGCGTGGGGGCGCGCGGATCCGGGTTCGGGGTGGGCGAGCCTGGCTTCCTCGATCGGCGGGCAGGTGCTGCTTCCGGCCAACGGCGGCTCGTTCACCCGCGCAAAGCAGATCTTCAACGCCAACTACGACGGCCTGAACCCGGCGGCGGTGGTGACGGTCACCTCGCCGGCGGACGTGCAGAAGGCGGTGGCGTTCGCCGCCGCCAACAAGCTGAAGCTCGCCCCGCGCGGCGGCGGACATTCCTACATCGGCGCGTCGACGGCCAGCGGCGCCATGGTGCTCGACCTGCGTGGCCTGCCCGGCGGGGTGAACTTCGACGCCGCCACCGGAAACGTCACGGTGCCGCCGGCAACCGACCTGTATGCCGTGCACCAGGCGCTGGCCGGCGCCGGCCGGGCCATCGCCACCGGCAGCTGCCCGACCGTCGGCGTCGCCGGCCTGGCGCTGGGCGGCGGGATCGGCGCCGACACTCGCCATGCCGGCTTGACCTGTGATGCGCTGCGCTCGGCGACGGTGGTGTTGCCCAGCGGCGAGTTGGTCACCGCCTCGGCCGACGACCATGCCGATCTGTTCTGGGCGCTGCGTGGCGGCGGGGGCGGCAACTTCGGGGTGACGACGTCGCTGACGTTCGAAACGTTCGCCACCGCCGACTCCGACGTTGTCCGCGTTGATTTCCCGCCCGCGTCGGCCGCCCAGGTGCTCGTAGGGTGGCAGACCTGGCTGGCCGGAGCCGACCGCAATGTGTGGGCGTTGGTCGATCTGGCGGTGGGTGGCTCCGCAGGCGGGAACTGCCATGTGTTGGCGACCTGTCCGGCCGGGTCCGGCCCGTCCGTCGCCGACGCGATCAAGTCGGCCGTCGGAATAGCGCCCAGCGGAGTCGAGCACAAGACGCTCAGCCACATGAACCTGGTGATGTATCTGGCCGGCGGCAACACCACCTATCCGCCGGAGGGCTTCGTGGCCGGGTCCGATGTGATCGGCACGATGAATTCGGCTGCCGCCCAGGCCGTCGTCGCCGCCATCGGCAAGTGGCCGCCCGCCGCGGGCCGGGCGTCGGCGCTCATCGACTCCCTCGGCGGCGCGGTCGGTGACGTCGACGCGGCCGGTTCGGCCTTTCCGTGGCGCCGGCAATCCGCTGTGGTGCAGTGGTACGTCAACACCCCCGGGAGCGCCCAGGTGTCGGCCGCCAACACCTGGCTGAGCGCGGCACACCAAGCGGTGCAACAGTTTTCGGTCGGTGGCTACGTCAATTATTTGGAGCCCAACACCCCCGCCTCCCGCTATTTCGGCTCGAACTTGGCGCGATTGACCACCGTGCGGCAAACCTACGACCCCGGCAAGTTGATGTATTCCGGCCTCGATTTCTGACGATTCAATCGTTAGCCAACGTTTGCTCAAGCCTTCCCCGGCACGGTTGGGGACAAAGTGCGAGCGTTGGGAGGTCGGCGATGTCGCAATTGACGGTAGCGCCGCAGTTGTTGTCCGCGGCGGCATCGGATTTGGCGGGTATCGGCGCCAAGATCAGCGCCGCCAACAGCGCGGCGGCGGCCCTGACCAGCAACCTGCAAGCGGCCGCCGCCGACGAGGTGTCGGCCGCCCTGGCCACGCTGTTCGGCACGCACGCTGTGCAATATCAAGACATCGGCGCCCAGCTGGCCAGCTTTCACGACCAGTTTGTGCATGCGCTGTCCGCGGCCAGCGGCTCGTATGCGGCCACCGAGGCCCTGAACGCGGTCAACGCGCAGACCATGGCTTTGCTGGGCCGGCCGTTGATCGGCAACGGCGCCGACGCGACGATGCCCGGCGGCAACGGCGCGCCCGGCGGCCTGCTGTACGGCAACGGCGGGGCCGGCGCGGCCGGGCGCCCGGGTCAGGCCGGCGGTAACGGCGGGGCCGGCGGGTGGCTGTTCGGCAACGGCGGGACCGGTGGGGCCGGCGGCGCCGGTGTGAACAACACCAGCATCGGCGGCCACGGCGGTGCCGGCGGAACGGGCGGGGCCGGCGGGAGGGCCGGCCTCATCGGTGCCGGAGGAGCCGGGGGCAACGGCGGTAGCGGCGGCGCCGGCCAGGGCGAGTTCTTCACCGGCTTCGGTGGCCCTGGCGGGTCGGCCGGTAACGGTGGCGCCGCCGGACTCATCGGGTCTGGCGGGGCAGGCGGGGCCGGCGGCGCCGGCGGAGTGGGCGGCACCGGTGGCAACGCGGGCGCCGGCGGCAACGGCGGTGCCGCCGGGACGCTGTACGGCAACGGTGGCGCCGGTGGAGCGGGTGGTGACGGCGGGGGCGGTTTCGGCGGCGGCAGCGGCGCGTCCGGCGGACACGGCGGGGCCGCCGGGCTGATCGGTAACGGTGGGGCCGGCGGTAGCGGCGGAGCCGGCGCACTGGCGCTGGCCCCCGGGACGGGTGCCGCCGGCGGCGACGGCGGCGCCGGCGGAACGCTCTACGGCAATGGTGGTGCGGGCGGCGCCGGCGGATTGGGCGCGTTGGTCAGCGACGGCGGACCCAGCGGTGCCGGCGGGCTGGGCGGCAACGGCGCGGCGGCGGGTTGGATCGGCAACGGCGGGCTCGGTGGGGCCGGCGGTGCGGGTGCGGCCGGCGGCAACGGGGGCAACGGGGGACAGCTCTACGGCAACGGCGGCGACGGCGGCGCCGGTGGCACGGCAGTGGCCGCCTTCACCTTCGGCGACCTAAAACTGCCCAGCGTCAGCGCCGGACACGGCGGCAACGGCGGCAACGCCAACCTCTTCGGCTCCGGAGGCTCCGGCGGCCAGGGTGGCCAGGGGGTAGCCGGAATCAACGGCGCAGCCGGCGTCAACCCCGCCCCGGCGGGCCAGGTCGACCCGGCGGCTGACGGCACTCAAGGCAGTGGCGGTGGCACTGGGCAAGCGGGCAGCCCGGGCACCCCCGGTGGCAGTGGCACCCAAATCGGGATGGCGGGCGGGACCGGCG
>NZ_MVHE01000061.1 GCF_002086155.1 Mycobacterium angelicum
GCACCGGAGGGATGGGTGGGTCTGCCGGCGGCCAGACTGGCGGGATGGGCGGCAACGGCGGGGCCGGAGGGGCCGCGGGCGCCGGCGGTGCAGACCCCGCCGGCGGTGTGGCGGGCACAGCCGGAACCGGCGGGGCCGGCGGCACCGGCGGCAGAGGCGGCGACGCCGTGATCATCACACCCGACGGCAATGGCTTGGACGGCGGCGCCGGGGGCGCCGGCGGCGCCGGCGGCCACGGTGTCGGCACGGGCAGCGGCGGCGTTGGCGGAAACGGCGGGGCTGGGGGCGCCGGAACGCGTGGCGCCGATGCGCAGGGTGGTTCTGTCGGTTTCAACGGCGGCAATGGCGGTGCCGGCGGTGACGCCGGTACCGGAGGCCTGGGCGGCGACGGAGTTACCGTTGCCGCAGCGGGCACCGGCGGAACCGGTGGAACCGGCGGCGCGGGCGGCGGCGCATATGCCAGTTATGCGGGCGGCGTTGGTGGGCAAGGCGGTGCCGGCGGAAACGCCGGCACCGGCGGAACCGGCGGCCGCGGCGGCACCGGCGGTGCCGGCGGCACCGGTGGCGACGCCATCGCCGGGTTCGGCTCAGACGGCGGCAGCGGCGGAACGGGTGGCGCCGGCGGCGACGGCGGCAATGCCGGCGCCGGCGGCACCAATGGCAGCGGCGGCACCAATGGCAGCGGCGGTGCCGGCGGTGCCGGCGGCACCGGCGGAACCGGCGTCGACGGCTCCAACGGGAACGTGAACCACCACCCCGGTAGCGACGGCGGCACCGGCGGGGCCGGCGGCACCGGCGGTGCGGGCGGTCATATCGGATCCGGCGGGACGGGCGGCACTGCGGGTACCGGCGGCACCGGGGGCAGTGGCGGTACCGGCGGCAACGGCGGCAACGGCGACAGCGGCTTGGACGGCGGGCTCGGCGGGCAAGGTGGGCAAGGCGGTGCCGGCGGCAACACCGACGCCGGCGGCACCAATGGCGCCGGCGGCGCCGGCGGTGCCGGCGGCAGTGGCGGCAACGGCGGCAACGGCAACAACGGCGTCGGCGGCAACATCAACGGCGCCAACGGCGGCAACGGCGGCAATGCCGGCGCAGGCGGCAACGGCGGCAACGCCGGCACCGGCGGCAGCGGCGGCAACGGCGGCGCCGGCGGCAGTGGCGGCAGCAACGGTTCCGGGCAGGGCAGCGGCGGCAATGGCGGCGACGGCGACCTCCCCGACGGCGTCGGCGTGGGCGGCAACGGCGGCAACGGGGGCAACGGCGGTGCCGCCGGAGTGGGCGGCACCGGAGGCGCCGGCGGCAGCAACGGCAACAGCGGCAACGGCGGCACTGGCGGCAACGGAGGCGCCGGCGGGTACGGCCCCGGGAGTTTCCTATCGACGACCGGCGGCGGAGCCGGCGGCAACGGCGGCAGCGGGGGTGATGCCCCCGGCGTCGGCGGCAGCGGCGGCGACGGCGGCACCGGCGGCACCGGCGGCGGCGGCGGTAGTCCGGGCAACCTGTTCGGCTTGTTGGCCACAGGGGGCGCCGGCGGTACCGGCGGGAACGGAGGTGCCGGCTACAACTTCGGCGGTGACGGCGGCGCCGGCGGCACTGGCGGGACCGCCACACAATTCGGCACCCCTGGCAGCGGCGGGACCGGCGGTAGCGGCGGAGACGGGTACGCATCGGCCAGCGTTGGGGGCGCGGGCGGGACCGGTGGCAACGGCGGCGCCTCCGGGAAAAGCGCGGCCGGCACCCCCGGCGGCGGCGCTGGCGGCAACGGTGGCAATGGCGGCACCGGCAGCGCCGCAGGCGGTGCCGGTGGCACCGGCGGCCAAGGCGGCGAAGGTGGGCAAAGCGGCCCAGGCCTGCCGTTCCCGCCCGCCAATGGCACGGGCGGAAGCGGCGGCCAAGGCGGTAATGGCGGTGCGTCGAGGAACTTCGACGGCGCGGGCGGCGCCGGCGGTACCGGCGGCGCCGGCGGCACCGGCGGCCTCGGCATCTTCAACGATCTCCCGGGCGGTGCCGGTGGCAGCGGCGGTAGCGGCGGCACCGGTGGAACCGGCGGCAACGGCGCCGGCGACAACGGCGTCGGCGGCCACGGCGGCGCCGGCGGCGAGGGTGGGACCGGCGGCGACAGCACCGGCGGCAACGGCAGCGACGGCGGACCTGGTAGCAGCGGCATCGCGCCTAGAGGCGCTAACGGCGGAGCCGGCGGTAGCGGCGGAGGAGGTGGCGCCGGCGGGCCGGCCTGACAACACTGCCACCGGCACGACCGCGCTCACGAAGACTGTTGGTGGCAGGTACAGGATTCGAACCTGTGAAGCTTTCGCGACGGATTTACAGTCCGCTCCCATTGGCCGCTCGGGCAACCTGCCGCCTAGCAGGTTACAACGAACGGGTAGACAGTTCACAAACGGCTAGCACCAAGGAGGAGGGGCTATCGCATGGCGGACTCATCGTTCGACATCGTCAGCAAGATCGACCGCCAGGAGGTTGACAACGCGCTGAACCAGGCCGCCAAGGAACTCTCGACACGGTTCGACTTCCGCGGCACCGACACGACGATCGCCTGGAAGGGCGAGGAGGCAGTGGAGCTCGTCTCGTCCACCGAGGAGCGCGTCAAGGCCGCCGTCGACGTCTTCAAGGAGAAGCTGATCCGCCGCGACATCTCGATGAAGGCCTTCGACGCCGGCGACCCGCAGGCCTCCGGCAAGACCTACAAGGTCACCGGCACCCTCAAGCAGGGCATTAGCAGCGAGAACGCCAAGAAGATCACCAAGCTCATCCGCGACGAGGGCCCGAAGACCGTCAAAACCCAGATCCAGGGCGACGAGGTCCGCGTCACCAGCAAGAAACGCGACGACCTGCAGGCCGTTCAGGCGCTGCTGCGAGGGGCCGACCTCGACGTCGCACTGCAGTTCGTGAATTACCGATAGCGAGGTTGGCGATGGCCGTGGCCCCCCATGAAGCAACCGACGTCGACGTCGTCATCGTCGGCGCCGGCATCTCCGGCCTCGGCGCCGCATTTCGGCTCACCGAGCGCAACCCCAAGCTGACCTACGTCATCCTGGAGCGGCGGGCGCAGATCGGTGGCACCTGGGATCTGTTCCGCTACCCGGGTGTGCGATCGGACAGCAGCATCTTCACGCTGAGCTTTCCGTTCGAGCCGTGGACGCGCCAGGAAGGGGTCGCCGACGGCGATCACATCCGCGAGTACCTGACCAACACCGCCCGCAAGTACGGGATCGACCAGCACATCCGGTTCAACAGCTACGTGCGCGCAGCCGACTGGGATTCGTCGACCGACACCTGGACGGTCAGCGTCGAGCAGGACGGCGGGAACGCCCAAAAGCAGTACCGCGGCCGGTTCGTGTTCTTCGGCAGCGGCTACTACAACTACGACGAGGGCTACACACCCGAATTCCCCGGCATCGAGCAGTTCGGCGGGACCCTCATCCATCCGCAGCACTGGCCCGAGGAATTGGACTACACGGGCAAGAAGGTCGTGGTGATCGGCAGCGGAGCAACCGCGGTCACGCTGATTCCGTCGATGGCAGAACGCGCCGCGAAAGTGACCATGCTGCAACGCTCGCCGACCTATCTCATCTCGGCGTCCAAGTACAGCAAGGTTGCCGCGGTGAGCCGTAAACTATTGCCGCGCAAAGCTTCTCACTTGGTTATCCGCACCTACAACGCCTTGATGGAGGCGGTGCTCTGGTTCCTGTCGCGCAAGTTACCGGGGATGATCAAATGGATGCTGCGGCGCAAAGCGGTCAACAGCCTGCCCAAGGGCTATGACGTCGACACCCACTTCAAGCCCCGCTACAACCCGTGGGACCAGCGGTTGTGCCTGATTCCCGACGCCGATCTCTACAACGCCATCGCCGACGGCCACGCCGACGTCGTCACCGACCACATCGACCATTTCGACGCCAAGGGAATCGCGCTCAAGTCCGGCAACCGCCTGGACGCCGACATCATCGTCACCGCCACCGGCCTGCAGTTGCAGGCCCTCGGCGGCGCCACGATCAGCATCGACGGAGTCGAAATCAATCCCCGGGACCGCTTCGTCTACAAGGCGCACATGCTGGAGGACGTGCCGAATCTGTTCTGGTGCGTCGGCTACACCAACGCATCCTGGACACTGCGCGCCGACATGACCGCACGGGCGACGGCAAAACTCTTGGAGTTCATGGCAGCTCACGGCTACACCCACGCCGCCCCGCACCTGGGTGACCAGCCGATGGCCGAGAAGCCGGCGTGGGACATTCAGGCCGGCTACGTGCGACGGGCGCTGCACGCCCTGCCCAAGTCGGGCACCAAGCGACCGTGGAATGTCCGGCAGAACTACTTCGCCGACGCCATCGACTACCGGTTCGACCGCATCGAGGAGGCCATGCTGTTCGGCCGCGCTGCAGACCGGGCACCTTTAGCCGGGTAATTCTGGGTTTACGCTGAACCCCATGGCAGCTGAGATGCGTGAACCCAACGTCGTTGTCCTCGGTGGCGGTTCCTGGGGCACCACCGTTGCGTCCATTTGCGCGCGCCGCGGACCGACGCTGCAATGGGTGCGCTCCGCGGAGACCGCCACCGACATCAACGAAAAGCACCGCAACAGCCGCTATCTCGGCAACGAAGTTCTACTCAGCGAGACGCTGCGGGCCACCACCGATTTCGCCGAGGCCGCCAATTGCGCCGACGTCGTGGTGATGGGCGTGCCCTCGCACGGCTTCCGCGGCGTGCTCACCGAGCTGAGTAAGGAACTGCGGCCGTGGGTGCCGGTGGTCTCCCTGGTCAAGGGGCTCGAGCAGGGCACCAATATGCGGATGTCGCAGATCGTCGAGGAGATCCTGCCCGGTCACCCCGCCGGCATCCTGGCCGGACCCAACATCGCCCGCGAGGTGGCTGAGGGCTATGCCGCCGCCGCGGTGCTGGCCATGCCCGACCAGCACTTGGCCACCCGGCTGTCGGCGCTGTTTCGCACCCGGCGTTTCCGCGTGTACACCACCGACGATGTGATCGGTGTCGAGACGGCGGGCGCCCTCAAGAACGTCTTCGCCATCGCGGTGGGGATGGGCTACTCGCTGGGCATCGGCGAAAACACCCGGGCTCTGGTCATCGCGCGCGCACTGCGCGAGATGACGAAGATGGGCGTGGCACTGGGCGGCAAGAGCGAAACGTTCCCGGGCTTGGCCGGCCTCGGCGACTTGATCGTCACCTGCACCAGCCAGCGCAGCCGCAACCGGCACGTCGGCGAACAGCTTGGCGCGGGCAAACCGATCGACGAGATCATCTCATCGATGAATCAAGTCGCCGAGGGCGTCAAAGCGGCCAGCGTGATCATGGAGTTCGCCAATGAATTCGGTCTGAACATGCCGATCGCCCGCGAGGTTGACGCCGTCATCAACCACGGCTCAACGGTGGAGCAAGCCTACGAGGGCTTGATCGCCGAGGTACCGGGACACGAGGTTCACGGCTCGGGTTTCTAAACGTTAGGCCCGCCACAGTAAAGATTTGCGTTCGCTATGCACCTTGCGCGTCCGGTTGCCGAGGTGTGCCCGCGCCAATACCTTCGAACAAGTCACTAGGCGTTCAAGACCCAGAACAAAGACGTTCCAGGACGTTCTAGCGAATGATTGTATTCGCTTGTGCGCCAATATGTTACGAGTACGTGATACGACGTATACGGGCGGGAGCATCGGACCGATGCAACAAATCGAAAAGCTTTATCAGCCATCGCAATTCGATCGATTGCGATCAATCATGCAACACGACTTGCCCGCCTCGCTCGTCGTTTTCCTTGTGGCGCTGCCCTTGTCACTGGGCATTGCCATCGCCTCGGATGCGCCGGTCCTGGCCGGACTCATCGCCGCTATCGTCGGCGGGATTGTCGGCGGCGCGCTGGGCGGGTCGCCGCTGCAGGTCAGCGGTCCCGCGGCGGGGCTCACCGTGGTGGTGGCCGATCTGATCGCCGAGTTTGGCTGGGGCATAACCTGTTTCATCACGGTTGCCGCCGGCGTCATGCAAGTGCTGTTGGGCCTGAGCCGGGTTGCGCGTGCGGCCCTTGCGATCTCACCGGTGGTGGTACACGCCATGTTGGCCGGTATCGGAATCACCATCGCGCTTCAGCAAACTCACGTGTTGCTGGGTGGGGAGTCTCATAGCTCGGCCTGGGACAACGTAATTGGGTTGCCGGCGCAGATTCTCGGCGCGCACCGGCCCGGACTCATCCTCGGCATGCTCGTGATCGCCATCATGGTTGCCTGGCGCTGGGCGCCGGCCAAGCTGGCCGCTGTTCCCGGGCCGTTGGTGGCGATCGTGGTGGTGACGACGATCTCGGTGGTGTTTCCGTTCCAGGTATCCCGGATCACGCTGGACGGGTCGGTCCTGGAAGCGCTGCAGCTGCCGACACTGCCCCACGGCAATTGGGCGGCCGTCGTCCTGGGGGTTATCACCGTCACGCTGATCACCAGCGTCCAAAGTCTGCTGACCGCAGTAGCCACCGACCGAATGCACAACGGACCGCGCACCGAACTCAACCGTGAGCTGATCGGTCAGGGTGCGTCCAACATCGTGTCGGGCGGGATCGGTGGGCTGCCCATCGCGGGTGTGATCGTGCGCAGCTCGGCCAATATCAAGGCGGGGGCGAAAACCAGCGCTTCGACGATCCTGCATGGTTTTTGGATCCTGCTGTTCGCACTTCCGTTTGCCGGCCTCATCGAGCAGATCCCCACCGCAGCGCTGGCCGGGTTGCTCATTGTCATCGGGATTCAGTTGCTGCAACCGGCGCACATCGAAACCGCCTTGAAGACAGGCGATTTGGCCATCTACCTGGTTACCATCGTCGCCGTCGTCTTCCTGAATCTGCTGCACGGCGTCGTGATCGGGCTGGCACTGGCCATCGCGATGACCGGATGGCGAGTGATACGAGCCAAGGTGGACGCCGAGCCCGTCGGCGACGAATGGCGGGTGATCGTCGAAGGTGCCTGCACATTCCTCTCGCTGCCCCGGCTCACTCGCGAGCTGGCTTCGGTGCCGGAACGCGCCACGGTGACGCTGCACATTGCGGTCAACTACCTCGATCACGCTGCACACCAGGCGATTACGGACTGGCAGCGGCAGCACCACGCCACCGGCGGCAAGGTTCGCATCAGGGGTGTGCTGGCGAGAGGACACTCGGCTCGCCTGGACGGGTCCGCCGAAGGAAAACGCCCCGAAGCCGCCGCCTAGCCGCTCGTGCGATATCGCCCGCGATATCGCATTTCAAAAGGCACTCATGGTTGAGACCGGCGCTCCCGGGCAATAGTGCCCTTCAAAATGAGATATCGCCCGCGATATCGCAAATCGGTAAGGCTTCCGGCGCGTCCTAATCAAAGAGGAACGCACTGAGGCCGCCGCCAAGCGGACGACCGGAGAGCTTCTGAACCACCAACTGGTTCATCGAGATCTGCTCTTCGGCAGCTTCGATAGCCAACCGCTCATGCAACGCCGGTGAAGTTCTCACGATGAATTTCCCGCTATACCTTCGTTCGGTCAACGGTTCGGGCGGCTGCAGGTCGCTTTCGGCCAGAGCACGCAAGTGCTCGTCGACGGCATCCGAAGCGGCGGCCAGGGCCTCCCGCGCGGTCGGCGCCCCTCGCGACAGGAACGGCAACTCGACGCACCTACCGACGTATTGGTGTTCCTCGAGCGACCACTGCACGCGAAAGGTGTACCGGTTCACGCGGATTTGATAGCACAGGTGACGTCAACGCGGCAGTCACCCGCGCGCCATGGCCTCCAGCCGGCGGATGCGGTCCTCGATCGGCGGGTGGGTCGAAAACAGCGACCCGATCCGCTCACCCGCCCGGAACGGGTTGGCGATCATCAGGTGCGCCTGGCTGGCCAGCTGCGGCTCCGGCGGCAACGGCGCCATCTGCACACCGCCGGAAATCTTGCGCAGCGCCGACGCCAGCGCCAACGGGTCCCCGGTCAGCACCGCGCCCGACTCGTCGGCCTGATACTCCCGCGACCGGGACACGGCCAGCCGCACCACCGTCGCCGCGATCGGCCCCAGCAGCGAAACCAACAGCAACGCAAAGGGATTCCCGCCTTCTCTGTTCCCGCCGAACGCACCGAACCACAGCGCCATGTTGGCCAGCGCGGTGATCACCGACGCCAGAGCGCCCGCCACACACGAAATCAGGATGTCGCGGTTATAGACGTGCGACAGCTCGTGCCCCAGCACGGCACGCAACTCGCGCTCATTGAGGATCTGCAGGATGCCGGTGGTGCAACACACCGCGGCGTTGCGCGGGTTGCGTCCAGTGGCGAACGCGTTGGGCGCGCTGGTGTCACTGATGTACAGCCGCGGCATCGGCTGATGGGCAGCGGTGGCCAGCTCGCGCACGATCCGGTACATCGCCGGCGCCTGCAGCTCGGAAACCGGCTGGGCGTGCATGGCCCGCAACGCCAGCTTGTCGCTGTTGTAGTAGGTGTAGACGTTGATCCCGACCGCGAACAGGGTGGCCAGGATCAGCGCCGTCCTGCCGAACAACGCGCCGACGAACACGATCAGTGCGGACATACCGACCAATAGGACGAAGGTCTTCAGCCTGTTGGCATGGGGATGCCAGGTCATTAGTGGTCCTCCTAGGAGCTTCTAGCTAACCCAACGCCATCATGGCCCGTTGGGTTCCTAGAAGCCGCCTAACCGTGCCGGCTGATGGTGTAGTCGACCAGTGCGGCCAGCGCATGCCGGCCCGGAACGTCGGGCAGCAGATCCAGTTCGTGACGCGCCTGCGCCGCGTACTGCGCCAGCACGTCTTTGGCCTTGGCCATGCCCGGCGACGCCCGCAGCAGCGTCAGCGCTTCGAGCACCTCGGCGTCGTCGCGGACCGGCCCGGCCAGCAACTCCCGCAGCCGCACACTGTCGGGTCCGGTTTCGCGTAGCGCGTAGAGCATCGGCAGCGTGTGCACACCCTCGCGGATATCGGTGCCCGGCACCTTCCCCGACTCCTGGGATTCGCTGTCGATGTCGATGATGTCGTCGGCGATCTGGAACGCAGTGCCCACGATGTTGCCGAGCCGGCTCAGCCGCTCGACCTGGTCTTCGTCGGCGCCGGAAAACATGGCGCCGAACCGGCCCGCCGCCGCGATCAGGCTGCCCGTCTTCTCGTGCACCACCTTCAAGTACTGCTCGATCATGTCGGCGCCGTCCGGGGCGCCACGCGTCTCGCGCATCTGCCCCGTGACGAGCTCGGCGAACGTGTCGGCGACGATGCGGACTGCCTCGGGTCCCAGCCAGGACACCAGCCGCGAGGCCGTCGCCAACAGGTAGTCGCCGGCCAGAATCGCCACATTGTTGCCCCAGCGCGCATTGGCGCTCGGGGCGCCGCGGCGCACCGCGGCCTCGTCCATCACGTCGTCGTGGTACAGCGTCGCCAGGTGGATCAGCTCGACGACCGCCCCGGCGGTCGTGACCTCTGCGGCCTCCGGGTTCGGCCCCGTCTGGGCCGCCAGCACGGTGAAAAGCGGACGGAAGCGTTTGCCGCCGGCCAGGAAGAGGTGCAGCAGCGAATCGGTCATCACCTCGTGGGAACCGCGCAGCTCGGCGTCCATGAGCTGCTCGATCCGGGCGACACCCGCGCGCACGGTGGCGGCGAATGCGGCGTCGCCGATGTCAACGCCCGCCACCACAGTCGCCGGAGTACTCACCCGACCAACATACTGGTGGGCGTGAACAGCACCGCCGCCAAGGCAGACGTGGTAGTCGTCGGCGCCGGACCGGCCGGCTCCGCGGCGGCCGCATGGGCGGCGCGTGCGGGCCGCGACGTGCTCGTCATCGACTCGGCGAGTTTCCCCCGGGACAAGGCCTGCGGGGACGGGCTGACGCCCCGCGCGGTGGCCGAGCTGCGGCGGCTGGGGCTGGGCGACTGGCTGGACGGGCATATCCGTCATCGCGGGCTGCGGATGAGCGGCTACGGCGCCGATGTGGAAGTGGAGTGGCCGGGGCCGTCCTTTCCGTCGTACAGCACCGCGGTGGCCCGGGTAGAGCTCGACGACCGGATCCGCAAAGTCGCCGAGGACTCTGGTGCCCGCATGCTGCTGGGGACGAAAGTCGTTGGCGCTCATCATGACTCATCGCGGCGGGTGATGTCGGTGATATTGGCCGACCACACCGAGGTGAAGTGTGGGCAGCTGATCGTTGCCGACGGCGCCCGCTCCGCACTGGGCCGCAAACTCGGCCGGCGCTGGCACAAGGAGACGGTGTACGGGACCGCCGCGCGCGGGTATCTGACCAGCGCGCGCGGCGACGAGCCCTGGCTCACCTCGCACCTGGAACTGCGCTCCCCCGATGGCGTGGTGCTGCCCGGCTACGGCTGGATTTTCCCGCTGGGAAACGGCGAGGTGAACATTGGCGTGGGCGCACTGTCGACAGCCAAACGACCAGCCGACCTGCCCTTGCGCCCACTCATCTCCTATTACACCGACCTGCGCCGCGAGGAGTGGGGCTTCACCGGTGAGCCGCGCGCGGTGGCCTCGGCGTTGCTGCCGATGGGCGGCGCGGTCTCGGGCGTGGCCGGACCCAACTGGATGCTCATCGGTGACGCCGCGGCCTGCGTCAACCCGCTCAACGGCGAAGGCATCGACTATGGGCTGGAGACGGGGCGCCTGGCCGCAGAACTGCTGGACAGGCGCGATCTGTCGCGGCTGTGGCCGTCGCTGCTGCACGACCACTACAGCCGCGAGTTCTCGCTGGCACGCAGACTCGCACTGCTGCTGACCTTCCAGCGGTTCCTGCCGGCCGTGGGACCCGTCACTGTGCGTTCCACCACACTGATGACCATCGCGGTGCGCGTGATGGCCAACCTGGTGGTCGACGAGGACGCCGACTGGGTGGCCCGGGTGTGGCGCAGCTGCGGGCGGGCATCGCGGCTCATCGATCGACGGCCGCCGTTCAACTGAGCACCCCAGTGCAGTTATTCGCGCACCCGCGCGTATTCCAGGACAACGTGCCCAAGACGACGAGGCCGGGCCCGGCGTATAGTCCACCTAATGAACGGCAAGAAGCTGGCAATGTCCGCAGGTATCGCAGCAGCGGCGATCGCGCTCGCCGCGCCGGCACAGGCCGACGACTACGACGCCCCATTCATGAACACCATTCATGGCTTCGGCATCTACGGGCCGCAGGACTATGACGCCTGGCTGGCCAAGATCAGTTGCGAACGGATCAGCCGCGGCGTGGACGGCAATGCCTACAAGTCGGCCACGTTCATCCAGAACAACCTGCCGCGCGGCACCAGCCAGGGTCAGGCATTCCAGTTCCTGGGCGCCGCGCTCGACCACTACTGCCCCGAGCATGTGGGCTTCCTGCAGCAGGCCGGAAACCGCTAAAGCGGCTTATACGCGGCGTGCACGGCCACGATGCCGCCGCTCAGATTCCGCCACCGCACGCCGGCCCACCCGGCTTGCGAAATCTGGTGCGCCAGCGTCTTCTGGTCCGGCCAGGCCCGGATCGACTCCGCGAGGTAGACGTACGCCTCGGGGTTGCTGGACACCGCTCGCGCCACCCGCGGCAACGCCTGCATCAGGTATTCCTTGTAGGCGGTGGCGAACAACGCGCTTGTGGGCGTGGAGAATTCGCATACCGCCAAACGCCCGCCGGGCGCGGTGACGCGGGCCATTTCGCGTAGCGCAGCTTGCTGGTCGACCACGTTGCGCAGTCCGAAACTGATGGTGACGGCATCGAAGACCCCGTCGCCGAACGGCAATCGGGTGGCGTCGCCGGCGACCTTGGGTACCTTGCGGGCAACGCCGGCGGCCAGCATCCCGACCGAGAAGTCGGCCGCCACACACCACGCCCCGGACTTGGCCAACTCCACCGTGGACACCGCGGTTCCCGCGGCCAGATCCAGCACTTTCTGGCCGGGCCCGATGCGCAACGCCGACCGGGTGGCTCGCCGCCAGTGCCGGTCCTGGCCGAACGACAGCACGGTGTTGGTCAAGTCATAACGGCGGGCGACGCCGTCGAACATCGAGGCGACGTCTCGGGGGTCCTTGTCCAGGGCCGCGCGGCTCACCACGACGACGCTAGCCGAACCGGGAATGGCGTGCCCGCCGAGGTGTTCGGTTCAGGCGTATCTGGGCCACGATGTCCCGGCCCGCCCGGGGTCGGACAGGACCGCTTCGTAGTGGCCGATCAGCTCGTCGCAGATCACCGCCCAGCCGCGGCCCAGCACACTGCGCCGGGCCGCCGGCGAGTACCGGTCTCGCTCGTCGATCAAGTGGGCCACCGCGGCCGGCAGCAAGGCTTCGAACTGCGCGACGGGCAACAGCAAGCCGGTGCGCTGCGAGGCGACCAGATCGCGTGGGCCGCCGGCGTCGGGGGCGATCACCGGCAGCCCCGACGCCAGCGCTTCCTGCACGACCTGACAAAACGTCTCGTGCTCGCCGGGATGCACGAATACGTCCATGCTGGCGTACGCCGTGGCGAGCTCAACGCCATACAGCGCGCCCGTGAAAACCGCTGTGGGCATTAACGATTGCAGCTTGCGCTGGTCGATCCCGTCGCCGACGATGACCAGCTGCACCGCCCCGGCAGCGGCGAGCACCGCGAGCCGATCCACATGCTTCTCGGGCGCCAGCCGGCCGACAAACCCGACGATCGGCTTGCCGTACGGCGACCACCGCCGCCGCAGCGCCTCGTCGCGCGCCGACGGCGCGAACCGGATCAGGTCGACACCCCGTGCCCACCGGTGCAGTCGCGGAAACCCCTGGGCGGCAAGGGCTTCCATGGTTGCCGTGGAGGGCGCCAGGGTGCGGTCGGCGAGGCTGTGCAGCCGACGGAACCACGCCCACGCGGCCCGCGCGGCGAATGGGATTCCATAGCTGGCCGCGAAACCCGGTACGTCCGTTTGATATACGGCGACGGTGGGGACGCCGAGGCGGCGCGCGGCGCGCAGCCCGCCGTAGCCGAGCAACGCCGGGGATGCCAAATGCACTACGTCGGGATCGAATCCGCGCAGCACCCGAAGCAGGCTCGGCGTCGGTACCCCCAGCGGCAGTGTGGTGACTTTGGGGAACATCCGCGACGGCGCCCGGTGTACCCGGACGCCGTCGTGCAGTCGCTCGGCGGGGGGTTGCCCCGGTGGGGCGTCCGGCGCGATGACGAGGGCCTCATGACCGGTGCGGCGCAGATGCTCGAGTATCCGCACGACCGAGTTGCTGACACCGTTGACGTTGGGCAGGAACGACTCTGCGACGATCGCAACGCGCACGCCACCACAGTGTCAGCGGCGACTGTCGCAAAGGTTGCCGACGGGCGTACGGGACGCGAAATTTAGCGATTGAGCCGCTTGTCCAGCAACGCCAACCCGACCAGCGCGACCGCAGCGGCCAGCCAGGCAACCACCGCGATGGATCCCGCGGGAATGATCGCCAGTCCGGCGTTGCGGTGCTGCACCCGCACCAGGTTGGGGTCCTTCTTGTTGTATTCCACGTAGATCCGCATGCCGGTGGCCAGCTCGGACGGATACAACACACCGAGCTCGGGCCGGTAGGTGACCCGCTCGGGGGTGACGAACTCGATGGTCGAGCGCCGCGGCCCGGCACTGAGCACCTCAGCCTGAGCGACGCCCATATTGCTCTCGATCGCCAGATCATCGCGCCAGGCACCGGCGACCAGCAACACCGACTGCAGCGTCACGAGCGCCGTCACCACCAGAATGGCGATTCGCACCCAGCGCACCACGATCCGGGCCCGGGTGTCCGGGAGATCCGCACTGGTACCGTGAATCAGGATGCGCAGCAACCGTTTCGGCGAAATCATAGGGCCGCTTTGATGGCGGCATGCAGCTGACGCAGCGAGGACCTGTCCGCTTTGACCTCCAGCACCCGCATGCCGGCACCGGTTTCGTCGAGGGCGGTCGCCAACTCGTCGGCCTCGATCTGCCGGCTCTCCACGTGGTAGGCGCGACACAGCGCGCCCACGTCGACGTCGTGCGGGGTGCCGAAAACCCGCGACGAGACGTCGGAGAACCGCGGGTCGCCCTGCTCGAGCAGTTCGAAGATGCCGCCGCCGTTGTCGTTGGAGACCACGATGGTGAGCTGTCGCGGTGTCGGCTCGGTGGGACCGATCAGCAGCCCGGAGCTGTCGTGGACGAAAGTCAGGTCGCCGATCAGCGCGATCGTGCGCCCCTGATGGGCCAGGGCCGCCCCGATGGCGGTGGACACCGTGCCGTCGATGCCGGCCACGCCGCGATTGGATCGCACCTGGATGCCGTGCGTATCCAGCCCGACCAGCGCCGCGTCGCGCACCGGGTTCGACGCGCCGAGCACCAGCTGGTCGCCCGGGCGCAGCGCGTCCGCCACGGCCGCGGCCACGTGCAGGCCGGTGGTCAGCGGGTGCGCCGCGAGCTGGGATCGCACCGCACGCAGCGCATGCTCATGCACCTCCGCGCAGCGGTGCAGCCACGCCGGGTCGGGTGTCCCGGTGGTGACCGCCCGGGTACCGGTGGCCTGTGAGTTGCCCGAGACATCCGGCCAGCGCGGCCCGGTGGTCAGCGCGTACACCGGCACCTTGGGATCGGCCAGCAAGGCCGATACCGGGCGGTGCAGCGTCGGGCGGCCCAGCATGATCACCTGCTGAGGGCGCAGCAGCGGCAGCGCCAGCGGATGCAGCGGATTGGCACCGGCGGGTGCCGTCGGCTCGGCGACGGTCGGCAACTCCGCCAGGTTGGGATGTACGCCGGCGCCATGCCCGGCGATGACGACCGTGTCAGCGGACAGGTCGATGTCCAGCGGCTGGTCGAAGGTGACCGGCGGCGTATAAGTCCACGGGCGACCGTCGGGCCGGCCGTCGGGGGTGCCGGCGCCGTATGGTTCCGGGCCGGGTACCAGCGGTTCACGCAGCGGGATGTCGAAGTGCACCGGGCCGGCGTTCGCGGTGCGAGAACCGGTGGCAGCGGCCAACACTCGGCAGGTAGCAGAGCGCCAGGTCGCGTTGTGGGCAGCCAGCCGATCGGGTGCATTCTCGGCCAGGCCCAGGCTGATGGTGGCGCGCACCTGCGAGCCGAAGTAACCCAACTGCTCCATGGTCTGGTTTGCCCCGGTGCCCAACAGTTCGTAGGGCCGATTGGCCGAGAGCACGATCAGCGGCACCCGGGCGTAGTTGGCCTCCACCACCGCCGGGCCCAGGTTGGCCACCGCGGTGCCCGACGTCATCGCGATGCACACCGGCGCGGATTTGTTGGGGGCGCCGATGGCCAGACCGATGGCCAGGTAGCCGGCGGTGCGTTCGTCGATGCGCACGTGCAACCGGATCCGGCCGGCCCGGTCAGCGTCCTGCAGCGCGAAAGCCAGCGGCGCGTTCCGCGAACCGGGGCATAACACCACGTCGCGGACGCCGCCGCGGATCAGCTCGTCAACGACGACGCGCGCTTGAGTCGTCGACGGGTTCATCAGTACAGGGTGGCACAGCGCCCGATCACTGCGTATTGGCGAGGCTGAAGAACTTCAGCATGGCGGCGTTGACCGGCTCCGGCCGCTCGAAGAAGCCGAGGTGGCCGGCGTCGGGTATCTGCAGGTAGCGCCCGTTGGGCAGGGCGTCGGCGACCTCACGTCCCAAATAGGGCGGGGTCACCATGTCGTCAGCGAAGCCGATTACCAGCACCGGTGCGGCGATGTTGCGGTAAGCCGCCAGCCGGTTGGTGGTCGGCGACACTTCCAGCTGGGCATAAAAGCCCGGGGTGTATTTGGTCGGCCACATGGTGAACATCGCGATCCAGTCCGCGGCGGCGTTGTCATCGTTCAACGTCTTGGGTGAAAAGTTCTCCATCATGCGAACTTTCGCGTCGAACGAGTCGGGCAGCGAGAGACCGGCGGCATAGAGGTCTTCCTCGGCCTTGCGGAAGAACTGGCGGCTGCGGTCCAGCCGGCCGCGGGTGGCCATCAGCACGGCGGAGTGGACCAACTCCGGACGCACCACCATGAGTTCCTGCGCGATGTACGAACCCATCGAGACCCCGACGATGCGCACGGGGGCGATGCCCAGTGATTCGATGATCGCCGCGGTGTCGTTGACCATGGTTTGGGTGGTGAAGCCTTCGGCGTTTTCGGTTGCGCCGATGCCGCGGTTGTCGAAGGTGATGACGCGGTAGCCGGCCGCCAGGAACGCCGGGAGTTGATGTGGATGCCAGGTGCGTCCAGGGCCGCCATGGCCCGAGATGAAGAGCACTGGGTCCCCGGTGCCGCGGTCTTCGTAAGCCAGGTTGATCACCCGAGAGACGCTACAGCAGCCGATAGCACGCCCTGACCCGATCGATCCACCACTGCCGGCGGTCCGGCGGCGCGGCCAGCGTCTGCAATCGTGCCAGATCGGGTGCCACCGGCCCGGCCGGCAGGCTGCCGTCTACGGGCACGACGACCGGGGCGACATCTTCGACGAACAGCCGGCCGGTGCCCAGGCCGCAGGCGTGGTTGAGTTGCGGGAGGGCCGCGGCGGCGACGAGCCCGGCGCTGATGCCGACCGCCGAGTCGAGCGCACTGGAGATCACGACTGGGATGTCGATCTGCGCCGCGATGTCCAGCAGCGCGCGAACCCCGCCCAGCGGTGCGACTTTCAGCACCGCGATATCGGCGGCCCCGGCGCGCACGACGGCCAACGGGTCGTGCGCCTTGCGGATGCTTTCGTCGGCGGCGATCGGCACCTCGATCCGCCGCCGCAGTTCGGCGAGTTCGTCGACGGTGGCACACGGCTGTTCGAGGTACTCGAGTACGCCGTCGGCGGTCAAAGCGACGGCAGCCTGCACCGCCTCGTCCAGGTTCCAGCCGCCATTGGCGTCCACCCGCAGGGTCTCCACATGTTCGCGGACGGCGTTGACGCGGGCGACGTCGTCGGCCAGAGTCTGCCCCGGTTCGGCAACTTTCACCTTGGCGGTGCCGGCCCCGGGAAACCGGGCCAGCACCTCGGGGACTTGAGCGGCGCTCACCGCAGGCACGGTGGCGTTGACCGGGATGCGGTCGCGCCGCAACGGCGGTGGCGGGACGTAGGCGGCCTCGATACCGGAGGCAAGCCAGTGCGCGGCCTCCGGCGGCTCGTACTCCACGAACGCGCCAAACTCGCCCCAGCCGGCCGGGCCTTGGATCAACGCGACTTCGCGGGTGGTGATGCCGCGGAAGCGCACCTGCATCGGCAGGGCCACGACGTGCAGCCGGTCCAGTAGGTCGGCCAGCGCGGGCCGGGTCATTGCCGGTAGACCTGGCGCCCCGCCAGAAACGTCGCGCGAATCTCGAGATCGGCGATCTCTTCGGGCGCTACCACCCGCGGATCGGCCGACAGCACCACCAGGTCCGCGTACTTGCCGACTTCCAGCGAGCCGACCACGTCGTCGGCGAACAACTGCCAGGCCGCATCGATGGTCTGCGCGCGAATGGCCTGTTCGACGGTCAAGCGCTCTTCCGGCGCGAGCACGCGCCCGCTCGGGGCCATACGCGTCGCGGCCACACTGATATTGCGCAGCGGCTCTTCAGGGGTGACCGGCGGATCGTTGTGCAGCGAGATCCGCATACCGGCGGCCACCGCGGACCCGGCCGGCATCCAGCGCGACCCACGCTCCTCGCCGAATAGCCCGTCGACGATCACATCACCCCAGTAGTGGATCTGGTCGACGAAAATGCTGCAGGTGACGCCGAGTTCGACGGCACGCTTGAGTTGGTCGGGCCGAATCGCACCGACGTGTTCGAGCCGTAGCCGGTGGTCGTCGCGTGGATTGTCTTGCAGCGCTTGCTCGTACACGTCGAGGATGGTGTCGACTCCGGCGTCGCCCTGCACGTGACAGGCGATCGGCCAGCCCAGCGGAAAGTAGGCGTCCACGATTTCGGTGAGCTGTTCGCGGGTGTAGTTGGCGCAGCCGCAGGAGCCGGGCGTGATACCGGCGGCGCGGGTGGCCGCGGTGTCCAGGTATGGAAACGACAGCGCGATATTGCCGATCCATGGCGAGCCGTCCACCCAGATCTTGATGCCGACCTGGCGCAGCATGTCATCGCCCTGGCCGGGGGTGGCGTCGCTGGACATCTGCGCATTGGAGATCTCGTAGGTGCGCAGCCGAACCGTGAGCTCCTCGCGCAACTGGTCCACGATGGGACGGAACGCGGGATCGAAAGCCATCTCCGAACAGGTCGTCAGCCCGGCACGGTTGAGCCTGGCGCACTCCTCGCGCAGCATCCCCGGGTAGTCGCTGGGCACGATGGCGGCCGCCAACAGCGGAAACACCGCGCCGATCTCCTCGGCGGTGCCGTCGAGTTCCCCGTCGGCGTCCCGGCCGTAAGTGGCGCCCTTGGGATCGGGAGTGTCCCTGGTCAGCCCGTTGAGCCGGGCGGCATGGCTGTTGAAGTAGGCCTTGTGCCCGGAGTTGTGGATGATCACCAATGGCCCGTCGGGCGCGATGTCGTCGAGCCAGGCCAGCGTCGGCTCGGGCAGCCCGGACTGCAGCAGCGCGTCCCACCCATTGAGATAGGCACCGGCCGGCCCGCGGCGGGCGGCCTCCCGACGGACGATGTCGACGACCTTGTCGGGGTTGCGGACGGTAACGGGACGGATGTCGACGATCCGGTCCGACAGCGCGACGGCCTCCATCAGCGGATGCCCGTGCGCCTCAACGAAACCCGGCATGACGCAGCCCGAGCCCAGGTCGATGGTCCGGGTGCCGGGGCCGACGTGCGCTGCGACGTCGGAGCGGTCGCCGACGGCGATGATCCGGCCGTCGGCGATCGCGATCGCCTCGGCCGTAGGCCGCGCGTCATCGACTGTCAGGACGGTTCCGGTGATGACGAGCTCAGCATTAGCCATGGGCAGGCATCCTAGTGGCGATCGCGAGGGCGGCGGAGCCGGACGAAGCGGGTCGCCACAAGTCAGGCTCAGTGGCGATCGCGAGGGCGGCGGAGCCGGACGAAGCGGGTCGCCACAAGTCAGGCTCAGATCGTTGCGGTGGTCAAGGGGGTTGCTGACGCAAACTGCAACACGTTCTAGTCTGGGCAAATGAGTGACGAGCTGCTGCGCAACCCAACCCACAACGGACACCTGCTGGTGGGCGCGCTCAAGCGCCACAAGAACAAGCCGGTGCTGTTCCTCGGCGACACCACCCTGACCGGCGGTCAGCTTGCCGAGCGGATCAGCCAATACATCCAGGCCTTCGAGGCGCTGGGCGCCGGCACCGGCGTGGCGGTCGGCCTGCTGTCACTCAACCGTCCCGAGGTGCTGATGATCATCGGCGCCGGCCAGGCGCGGGGCTATCGGCGCACCGCGCTGCACCCGCTGGGCTCGCTGGACGACCACGCTTACGTGCTGTCCGACGCCGGCATCAGCTCGCTGATCATCGACCCCAACCCGATGTTCGTCGAACGCGCGCTCGGGCTGCTGGAAAAGGTGGACTCGCTCAAGCAGATCCTGACCATCGGGCCGGTGCCGGACGCCTTGAAAGATGTGGCTATCGATCTGTCCGCCGAGGCGGCCAAATATCAGCCGCAGCCGCTGGTGGCCGCCGATCTGCCGCCTAGCCAGGTGATCGGGTTGACCTACACCGGCGGCACTACCGGCAAGCCCAAGGGCGTCATGGGTACCGCCCAGTCGATTTCGACCATGACCTCGATCCAGCTCGCCGAATGGGAATGGCCGGCCAACCCGCGGTTCCTGATGTGCACCCCGCTGTCGCACGCCGGCGCGGCGTTTTTCACCCCCACCCTGATCAAGGGCGGCGAAATGATCGTGCTGGCCAAGTTCGACCCCGCCGAGGTGCTGAGAATCATTGAGGAGCAACGCATCACGGCAACCATGCTGGTGCCGTCGATGCTGTACGCCTTGATGGACCACCCGGATTCACACACCCGCGACCTCTCGTCGCTGGAGACGGTCTACTACGGCGCTTCGGCGATCAACCCGGTGCGACTGGCCGAGGCGATCCGGCGGTTCGGCCCGATTTTCGCCCAGTACTACGGGCAGTCCGAGGCGCCGATGGTGATCACCTATCTAGCCAAGGCAGACCACGACGAGAAGCGGCTGACGTCGTGTGGGCGTCCGACGCTGTTCGCGCGGGTGGCCCTGCTGGGTGAGGACGGCAAGCCGGTGCCGCAGGGCGAGCCCGGCGAAATCTGTGTCAGCGGGCCACTTTTGGCCGGCGGCTATTGGAACTTGCCGGAAGCCACCGCCGACACCTTCAAGGACGGCTGGCTGCACACCGGAGACATGGCCCGTGAGGACGAGGACGGCTTCTATTACATCGTCGACCGGGTCAAGGACATGATCGTCACCGGCGGTTTCAACGTGTTCCCGCGCGAGGTCGAGGACGTCGTCGCAGAACACGCCGCCGTTGCCCAGGTGTGTGTCGTGGGCGCGCCGGACGAGAAGTGGGGCGAGGCCGTCACCGCGGTGGTGGTGCTGCGTGCCGACGCCGCGCGCGACGACGCCGCCGTTGCCGCAATGACCGCCGAGATCCAGGCCGCGGTCAAGGACCGCAAGGGCTCGGTGCAGTCGCCCAAGCGGGTGGTTGTGGTCGACTCGCTGCCGTTGACCGGGCTGGGCAAGCCGGACAAGAAGGCGGTGCGCGCACGGTTCTGGGAGGGCGCCGGCCGCGCCGTCGGCTAACCCGGCGCCGAACGTGAAGCTGGCCTCACGTTGGCGTCCGAGCGTGAGCCCAGCTTCACGCTCGGCGGCGCGCACTACTGTGGCTGGCATGAGTGAGCGCATCAAACCGCCCTGGTGGCTCAAGCCGGCCAACAAGGTGTTCATCCGGATGTCGAAGCTGGGTATGAGTTTCGGCGGCGAAAGCCCGGTGGTGTTGACGGTCCCGGGCCGCAAATCCGGAACCCCGCGGTCCACGCCCGTGACGCCCATGACGGTAGCCGGCAAGCGCTATGTCGTCGGCGGCTTCCCGGGTGCCGACTGGGTGCAAAACGTCAGGGCCGCAGGCGAAGTCACGCTGACCCGCGGACGTTCCACCGAGCGCGTCAAGATGGTGGAGATGTCCGCCGAGGAAGCCCGGCCGCTACTGCGGGCCTTCCCCACCGAGGTGCCCACCGGCGTCGGCTTCATGAAGCGATCCGGACTCGTCGAAGAGGGGCGCCCCGACGAGTTCGAGGCACTGGCCGGGCGCTGCGCCGTCTTCCGGTTCGATCCGATCTAGTCCATGCTGCGCCTCCTCCTGCTGGCCGTGGCGCTGTTGGCAGTCGGCGTCACAGTGCCAACCGCATCGGCGGCACCGGGTTGCCCGCCGGGCGGATCACCACCGCCGCCGGGAGCCGTCCAGCGCCAGATCGGGGACGTCGACGGCGACGGGCTGCCGGACGCCCTGTGGATCGGCAGGTTCGCCGCGGCCAGCGGCGCCATGACCCGAGTCGTCGGCGTCAGCACCGCAAGCGGGGCCAACACCGATGTCGAGATCTCATCGGCAAGCCCAATCCCATTGCGTGCCTTGGCAATTGATGCCCAGGACAACGGCGGATACCAGGTCGTCGTCAGCGACGGCCGCAGTGCGCAGCTCTATGTGTTCGCGGAGTGCCGGCTGCAGACCGTCGTCGACAGCCACTACGGCAGGCCGTTCCTGTTCGACCTGCAGAACCGGGCCGGCAATGGCACCGGTGTCGGGTGCAGCGATCTGGGCGATGGCCGCCACTTGGTGGGACTGCAAGCGCTGCCGGTAAACACTGACCAATGGACGATCCGCCGCACCGAGATCGACCTCGACGGAAACCGGGCGAGCATCGGGCGGTCGGATACCCTGACCGCAACTTCCGCGCAGGACCCGGCAGTGACATCGGCGCAGACAATCAGCTGCGGCAACCTCACCATCGACCAGGATGGAGTCCAACAGCCTTGAGCGACAACCCCTTTGACACCAAGCAGTGGCAAGAAGTCGACGGGTTCGGCGATCTGACGGACATCACGTACCACCGTCACGTGCGGGACGCCACGGTACGGGTGGCGTTCGACCGGCCCGAGGTGCGCAACGCGTTTCGGCCGCATACCGTCGACGAGCTGTACCGGGTACTCGACCACGCGCGGATGGCCCCCGACGTCGGCGTCGTGCTGTTGACCGGCAACGGACCGTCCCCCAAAGACGGCGGCTGGGCGTTCTGCTCCGGCGGCGACCAACGCATCCGCGGGCGCAGCGGCTATCAATACGCCTCCGGCGAAACCGCGGACACCGTTGACATCGCACGTGCCGGCAGGTTGCACATCCTCGAGGTGCAGCGGCTGATCCGGTTCATGCCCAAGGTGGTCATCTGCCTGGTCAATGGCTGGGCCGCCGGCGGCGGACACAGCCTGCACGTGGTGTGCGACCTCACCCTGGCCAGCCGCGAGCACGCGCGATTCAAGCAGACCGACGCCGACGTCGGCAGCTTCGACGGCGGTTACGGCAGTGCCTATCTGGCGCGCCAGATCGGCCAGAAGTTCGCCCGCGAGATCTTCTTCCTGGGCCGTCCGTATACCGCCGAGCAGATGCACCACATGGGTGCGGTCAACGAAGTCGTCGACCACGCCGAGCTGGAAAAGGTCGGCATCCAGTGGGCCGCCGAGATCAACGCCAAATCGCCTCAGGCGCAACGGATGCTGAAGTTCGCGTTCAATCTGCTCGACGACGGGCTGGTGGGTCAGCAGCTGTTCGCCGGCGAGGCCACCCGGTTGGCCTACATGACCGACGAGGCCGTCGAGGGCCGCGATGCGTTTCTGCAGAAGCGCCCGCCGGACTGGAGCCCGTTCCCGCGGTACTTCTAACTGGCGCGCCTAGACTCCCCACGTGAGCAAGAGTCCGCTGCGCCGGCTGGCCGAACACATCACCCTCGCCGGCATGCGGCCACCCGCCGCGCCGCAGCTGTTCTTCAACCGGCCCGCGATCAAACCGATTGACCTGGACGGCAAGCGCGTCATGCTGACGGGTGCATCGTCGGGCATCGGCGAGGCCGCGGCCGAACAGTTCGCAAGGCTGGGCGCCACCGTGGTCGCCGTTGCCCGTCGCCAGGATCTGCTCGACGATCTGGCGGACCGGATCACGACTTCTGGCGGCGTAGCCATGTCGGTGCCCTGCGACCTCTCGGATATGGACGCCATCGATGCCGTCGTCGCCGACGTCGAAAAGCGGATCGGCGGCATCGACATTCTGATCAACAACGCCGGCCGGTCCATCCGCCGCCCGCTGGCCGAATCCCTAGAGCGCTGGCACGACGTCGAGCGGACCATGGTGCTCAACTACTACGCCCCGCTGCGGCTGATCCGCGGCCTGGCGCCCGGGATGCTGCAGCGCGGCGACGGCCACATCATCAACGTCGCGACCTGGGGGGTGCTTTCGGAATCGTCGCCGCTGTTCTCCGTCTACAACGCTTCGAAGGCCGCGTTATCAGCCGTGAGCCGGATCGTCGAAACCGAGTGGGGCCGAAAGGGGGTGCACTCGACCACCCTGTACTACCCGCTGGTGGCCACGCCGATGATCGAGCCGACGAAGCAATACCGGGGCCTGCCCGCGCTGACACCACGCGAGGCCGGCGAGTGGATGATCACCGCCGCGCGCACCCGGCCGGTACGGATCGCGCCGCGAATCGCGCTGGCGATGAAGGCGATGAACACCGTCGGCCCGCGCTGGGTCGACACCCTGATGGGAAGGCGGATCGACGATGACTGACATCTGGACCACCGTCGCCGCCGAGGCAAAGCGCTCGCCGACGACCTCACCGCTCGGCTGGACGGTCAAGGCGGGCTTCAACTTCGACAAGTTCGCCACTGGCCAGCTGGCCAAACACCGCGGCCCCGACCCGGCTGCCAGGGAGCGCTGCTGTCTTTGCTGCTGGCCATGACCGGACGGCGTGACGCGTGTCAAGGACCTGCGCGGCCCCGGCGTGCCGACCCTGCGTACCCGCTGCGCGTGATAGACACGACACCATGGAGATCCTGGCCAGCCGAATGCTGCTTCGGCCGGCAGACTACGAACGATCACTGAGCTTCTACCGAGATGAGATCGGGCTGGCCATCGCCCGTGAATATGGGGCCGGCACAGTCTTTTTCGCCGGCCAGTCGCTGCTCGAACTGGCCGGCTTCGGCGAACCCGACCACTCGCGGGGGCCGTTTCCCGGTGCGCTGTGGCTACAGGTCCGCGACCTCGAGGCCACCCAGGCCGAGTTGCGCGGCCGCGGGGTGCCGATCGCCCGCGAAGCACGCCGCGAATCGTGGGGTCTATATGAGATGCATGTCACCGATCCGGACGGCGTCACACTGATTTTTATCGAGGTTCCCCGAGGTCATCCGCTACGCCAGGACACCCGGCAGTGAACACGGGCGAACCTAAGGTGAACGGCGAAGTAACATCTGGCGACGAGTGCAATTTACCCGCATTTCGCCTGATTGTCTGTTCGACAACGCACCGCCCCAACTACCAGAATCAGGGCCTGTGAACATCGATTTGTTCCTCTTGATCATCGTCGTGATCACAGCATTGGCTTTCGACTTCACTAACGGGTTCCACGACACCGGCAACGCCATGGCGACTTCCATCGCCAGCGGCGCGCTGGCGCCCAAGGCGGCGGTGGCGCTGTCCGCGGTGCTGAACCTGCTCGGTGCATTCCTGTCGACGGCCGTCGCGGCCACCATCGCCAAGGGGCTCATCGATGCCAACCTGGTGACCCTGGAACTGGTGTTTGCCGGCTTGGTCGGCGGCATTGTGTGGAATTTGCTGACCTGGCTGCTGGGGATCCCGTCGAGTTCCTCGCACGCGTTGATCGGCGGCATCGTCGGCGCCACCATCGCCGCCGTCGGCACCCGCGGGGTGATCTGGCATGGCGTGGTGTCCAAGGTGATCATCCCGGCCATCATCGCCGCTCTGCTGGCCGTAGTCGTCGGGGCGGCGGCCACCTGGCTGGTGTACTGGATCACCCGCGGGGTCTCGGAAAAGCGCACCGCCAACGGGTTCCGGCGCGGCCAGATCGGCTCGGCCTCGCTGGTGTCACTGGCACACGGAACCAACGACGCACAGAAGACGATGGGCGTGATCTTCCTGGCGCTGATGTCCTACGGCGCGGTGAGCAAGACCGCCTCCATGCCGCCGCTGTGGGTGATCGTGAGTTGCGCCATCGCGATGGCGCTGGGCACCTACCTGGGCGGCTGGCGGATCATTCGCACCCTGGGCAAGGGGCTGGTGGAGATTCACCCGCCGCAGGGCATGGCGGCCGAATCGTCTTCGGCCGCAGTCATTCTGCTCTCGGCCCACTTCGGCTACGCACTGTCGACCACGCAGGTCTGCACCGGTTCGGTGCTGGGCAGCGGCCTGGGCAAGCCGGGCGGTGAGGTGCGCTGGGGCGTGGCCGGCCGGATGGCGACCGCGTGGCTGGTCACCCTTCCGCTGGCCGGCCTGGTCGGGGCGCTCACCTACTGGATCGTGCACCTCATCGGCGGATACCCCGGCGCAATCGTCGGCTTCTCGCTGTTGGTCGCGGTGTCGGCCGCCATCTACCTGCGGTCGCGCAAGGTCAAGGTCGACCACAAGAATGTGAACGCCGAGTGGGAAGGCAACCTGACCGCGGGCCTCGAAGGGTCCGACGACCTCAAACCGCCGCCCCCCGCGGGCCCTAATATCGGGGCCCCGGCGCCCCAATTGCGCTCCGACGACGACACGGTTACCGCGGGGAACGCGTCATGAACAACTGGTTCAACTACGAAGCCACACTGAAGATCCTGATTTTCAGCCTGCTGGCCGGTGCGGCGCTGCCCGGCCTATTCGCGGTAGGAGTGCGCTTGCAGGCCGCCGGCGCCGGAGACATCGCCACCAATGGCTCCGCGCCGCACCGCAACCCGGTTCTGACTGCGCTCGCCTGGCTGATCTACGCACTGGTCCTCGCGGTGATCGTCATCGGCGTGCTCTACATCGCCCGCGACTTCATCGCGCATCACACAGGTTGGGCGTTCCTCGGAGCCAAACCGAAGTAGTCTCGTACCCGTGGCATAGGGTTTGACCACGGCCCCGACGGGAAGTTGTATCGCGTGAACAATTTTCTCACCTCGATCGTGTCGTGGCTGCGCGCGGGATATCCCGAAGGCGTGCCGCCAACCGACTCGTTCGCGGTGCTCGCCCTGCTAGCCCGCCGCTTGACCAACGACGAGGTTCAGGCGGTTGCCAACGAGTTGATGCAGCGCGGCGAGTTCGACCAGATCGACATCGGTGTGGTCATCACTCAATTCACCGATGATCTGCCGTCGCCCGACGACATCGAGCGGGTGCGCAAGCGGTTGGCCGCCAAGGGCTGGCCGCTGGATAACATCCGCGACAGCGAGGACCACGCATAGCAGTCCTGCGCGCGCTGAGCGTTTCCCCCGGGTCCGCCGCCTCGTCACTGTTACCCGCACTCGAGCGTGTGCTGCAAGGCCGCGACCCCGCGATGGTCGTGGTCCCCGATCACGCTGCGCCGCCCGCCCTGCGAGTGGGTGAAGTCATCGACGACGACGTCGCCCTGGTGGTGACGACGTCGGGAACCACGGGTGCGCCCAAGGGTGCGTTGCTGACCGCTGCCGCACTGAGCGCCAGTGCGCACGCCACGCATGACCGTCTGGGCGGGAATGGCAGCTGGCTGCTGGCCGTACCGCCCTATCACATCGCGGGCCTGCAAGTGCTGGTCCGCAGCGTGCTGGCCGGCTCGGCGCCGGTCGAGCTGGACGTCTCCGCCGGCTTCGATATCACCGAATTGCCCAGTGCAGTAAGCAAATTGGCTTCCGGGCGGCGCTACACGTCACTGGTTGCCGCGCAGCTGGCCAAGGCGCTCACCGACCCTGCGGCGACGGCCGCGCTGGCCGAGCTGGACGCCGTGCTGATCGGCGGCGGGCCGGCGCCGCGGCGGGTGCTGGACGCCGCCGCCGCGGCCGGCATCACGGTGGTCCGCACCTACGGGATGAGCGAAACCGCGGGAGGCTGTGTCTACGACGGTGTTCCACTCGACGGGGTGCGGCTGCGCATTGCGGCCGACGGGCGCATCGTGCTGGGCGGCGCGGCCCTGGCCAAGGGCTATCGCAACCCGGTCGACCCGAATCCGTTCGCCGAACCGGGCTGGTTTTGCACCGATGACATTGGCGCCGTTGACGATTCGGGCGTGCTGAGCGTGCTGGGCCGCACCGACGACGCGATCAGCACGGGCGGCCTGACGGTGCTGCCGCAGCTCGTCGAGGCGGCGCTGGGCAGCCATCCCGCGGTGCGCGACTGTGCTGTCTTCGGCGTGCCCGACGACCGGCTGGGCCAGCGGGTAGCCGCCGCGGTGGTGGTCGGCGAAGGGTCCCCGGCGCCGACACTGGACGCGCTGCGGGCACACCTGGCAGGCACCCTCGACCTCACCGCGGCGCCGCGCGAACTGCATATCGTCGACGAGCTGCCGCGGCGCGGCATCGGCAAGCTCGACCGGACGGCGCTGGTGCGCCGGTTCGCCGGACCCGGCCAATAGGCTGGTCTCTCGTGAAGATCGGTCGCCGCGAACTGTGGGCGCTTGCCGTCGGCGTCGCCCTGGTGACGGCGGCGGTCGTCCTGCCCCGAATGAACCTGGGCGTCAAGCCGCGTTCGGATATCGGCTTGGAGCGGTTCGACTGGCATGCCGGGGCCGCACCGATCTTCGGCTACTGGGACGCGCACGTCGGTTGGGGCACGGTGCCCGCACTCCTGATCGGCTTGTCCGCGGTGGTGTTGGGTCCTGCTGTGGCACAACGAATTTCGTGGCGCTGGCTAACTCTGGGAACCTGGGCCACCGCCTGCGTCTGGGCCTTTTCCCTGGCGATGATCGACGGCTGGCAACGCGGCTTCGCCGGCCGGTTGACCACCAGGGACGAGTATCTGCAGGAAGTCCCGGGCGTCACCGACATCCCGGCCACGTTGCGCACGTTCGCCGGCCGCATCGTCGACTTCCAGCCCCACTCCTGGGTCACACATGTCTCCGGGCATCCGCCGGGCGCGCTGCTGACGTTCGTGTGGCTGGATCGACTGGGCCTGCATGGCGGTGCCTGGGCCGGTTTGTGGTGCCTGCTGGTCGGTTCCAGTGCGACGGCGGCCGTGCTGATCGCCACACGGGCGCTGGCCGATGAGCAGCTCGCCCGGCGCGCCGCGCCGTTCGTGGCGGTGGCGCCGACGGCCATCTGGGTCGCGGTGTCGGCCGACGGATACTACGCGGGGGTTGCGGCGTGGGGCATCGCATTGCTCGCGGTGGCCGTGCACCGGAGCCGCTTCCCGGCGCTGATTGCGGCCGCGGCGGGCCTGCTGCTGGGCTGGGGGGTGTTCGTCAACTACGGCCTGATGTTGATGGGATTGCCCGCGTTAGCGGTGTTGCTTTCCGCGGCCGACTGGCGAGCGGCGCTGCGGGTCCTGGGCCCGGCCGTGCTGGCCGCGCTGGCGGTTGCGGTGGCCTTCGCGGTTGCCGGGTTTTACTGGTTCGATGGGTATACCCTTGTGCAGCAACGATATTGGCAGGGAGTAGCCAAGGACCGCCCGTTCCAGTATTGGGGTTGGGCGAATCTGGCGTGCGTGGTGTGCGCTATCGGACTGGGCAGCGTCGCGGGTGTGGGCCGGGCGTTCGACCGGGCGGCCATTCGCGGCCGGTCCGGCTTCTATCTGCTGCTGCTGGCCATGGTTGCCGCCATCGTGTGCGCCGACCTGAGCATGCTGAGCAAGGCCGAGACCGAACGCATCTGGCTGCCGTTCACCATTTGGCTCACCGCGGCCCCGGCATTGCTGCCGCCCCGCTGGCACCGAATTGCCCTGGCCCTCAACGCCGGCGGCGCCTTGTTGCTCAACAGCATCATCTTCACGAACTGGTAGGCGGGTATGGCAGAACAGGCGCCGCTGGCGCGTCGGCTAGGTACCACCGATGCGGTGGTGATCGGGCTTGGCTCGATGATCGGCGCCGGGGTGTTCTCTGCGTTCGGTCCGGCCGCCCGCGCGGCCGGTTTCGGCCTGTTGATCGGATTGGTACTGGCCGCCGCGATCGCATACTGCAATGCCACCGCGTCAGCCCAGCTGGCCGCGGTGTATCCCACTTCGGGTGGCACCTACATCTATGGCCGGGAACGCCTCGGCCCGTGGTGGGGGTTTCTGGCCGGCTGGGGATTCGTGATCGGCAAGACCGCCTCGTGTGCGGCGATGGCGCTGACGGTGGCCGCCTATACCGTCGGCGCCGCGGGGACACCGGTGTGGGCGCAGCGAGCGCTGGGCGTCACCGTCGTCATCGCTTTGGCGGCGCTCAACTATCGCGGGATCACCAAGACCGCGATGCTGGCCCGAATACTGGTGGCCTGCACGGTGATTGCGCTGGCCGCGGTGGTGGCCGGAATCTTCGTCGGGTTGGCCACAGCCCATTCCGGGGCGTCGCATTCGCTGACCGGAGCATGGTCGGGGTTCACGGTATACGGGGTGCTGCAGTCAGCCGGTCTGCTGTTCTTCGCGTTCGCCGGGTATGCACGAATCGCGACCATGGGTGAAGAGGTCCGTGATCCGGCGCGCACCATCCCGAAGGCGATCACGCTCGCGCTGGCCATCGCCGTGGCCATCTATCTCGTCGTCGGGGTGGCGGCATTGTTGGCCGCGGGCCCGGACCGGCTGGCGCATGCCGCCGCGCCACTGACCGAGGCGGTACGCGCCGCCGGCGTGGCGTGGCTGATACCCGTCGTAGCGGTCGGTGGTGTGCTGGCCAGCATCGGCGCGCTGCTGGCGCTGATCGCCGGTCTGGGCCGCACGGTGCTGGCCATGGCCCGCCATCGCGACCTTCCGGCCCGGCTGGCCGCGGTCCACCCGCGCTACCAGGTACCCCACCATGCCGAAATAGCCGTCGCGGCCGTGGTCTGTGTGCTGGTGGCCACCGTGGACCTGCGCGGGGTGATCGGCTTCTCGTCGTTCGGAGTGCTGATCTACTACGCGATCGCCAATGCCGCCGCGTACACACTGCCGGCGCAGCGTCGCGGCTCCCGTATCAGGGATGTCTGCGGAGTGGCCGGTTGCCTGATCCTGGTCGCCACGTTGCCATGGCAATCGGTGGTCGTCGGGCTGGGAGTGTTCGCGTTCGGGGTGGGCGGGCGCGCAATTGCCCTGCGCGCATCGAGCGTGAGCTGACGGCTTCGGGTGTGCATACCTGGCGCGGATCCGCCGCTTACGCCGCCCTGTACGCACAGCCAAAGCCCAGACCGCACACTCGATTACAAAGAACCTCAGAGTCCGGCCGCGCGAGTTACCCGCGTGAAGCGACTCCCCGCCACGCACCCGTCGCGAACCGCCGCGACGTCGTCGACGACATCGAAGTCGGCCAGTCGCTGCACCTCGACTGCATCAATACCGTTGCGGTGCAGAGCCTTCCACGTCAATTCTCCGGTGTCGGACTGCGACATCGGAACCGCCCGCAGGCATTCGGCAACGGTCGGTGTGCGCAGCCCGAGCAACCACCAGCCGCCGTCGAAGGCAAACCCGAGCAGCGCCGAAGGCCCGTCGAGCAGGCGCTGTGCGCAATCGGTGAGCAGCTCGGCGCTCACCTGCGGGGTGTCCATGCCGATTTGCAGCACTGGGTACCCGTAGGCCGCGGTGTCAGCGTGCGCGTTGGCCAGGCGGTCGGCGAAGTCGTCGCCGCGTTGCCCGATCACGGTGAAGGACTCGAGCCGCTGCCTGATCTGGCTACCGTCGGCGGCGCTGTCGAGGTCTCCGGTGAGCGCCACCACGCGCTTGGCCACCGGCGCGGCTGCCACCGCATCCAGGGTGTCGAGCAGGGCGGCGGCGGCGATGCCGGCGGCTACCTGGTCACCCACAGTGGCGGCCAGCCGGGTCTTGGCCCGGCCGGGCTCCGGCGCCTTGGCGACCACCAACACCGTGACCGGCAGCGGATTCATGAGATTACTTTCCAGAAGTCGACGATCGCGGTGATGCTGCCCCGCAGCGAACCGCTGACCTTGGATTTGCCGCCGGTCCGGGGCCCGTAGCTGACGTCGAGTTCGACCACCCGCCAGCCCGCGGCCGCGGCGCGCACCAGCAGTTCCAGCGGGTATCCCGACCGCCGATCTGCGACGCCCAACGTCAGCAGGGCCTCTCGCCGCGCTACTCGCATCGGCGCGATGTCGTGCACCGGCAGGCCGTGCCGGGTGCGCAGCCGCCAGCTCATCACCACCGTGCCCACCCGCGCCACCCACGGCCAATGCAGCCCGGGCACCGGGCGCCGCCGGCCGGTCACCAGGTCGGCACCGCGCTCGAGTTCAGCCACCAGCCGGGGCAGATCACCGGCGTCCATCGAGCCGTCCGCGTCGATCACCGCCACGATGGGAGTGGTCGCAGCCACCACACCGGCGTGTACCGCCGAGCCGTATCCCGGCCGCGGTTCGGCGACCACCTGCGCGCCATGGCGGGCGGCGACGGCCGCGGTGTCATCGGTGGAGTTGTTGTCCACCACCAGCGCTCGATAGCCGGCCGGAATCGCGGCCAGCACCGCCGGTAGCGACTCCTCCTCGTTAAGACAGGGCAGTACCACCGTCACCGCGTCGTCGGCCATGGGAACCGACCTTAGGTGAAGCCGCGACCCTGATCGGAACCCGCTGAATCAGTGGCCCGAGCCGGAGTGACCGCCGCCGCTGCCGCCGCTGCTGCCACCGCCGCTGCTGCCACCGCTGCCGCCGCTGCTGCCGCCGCTGCTGCCACCACCGCTGCTGCCACCGCTGCTCCCGCCGCTGCTCCCGCCGCCTGACGGCGGCTTCGGAGCCGGAGCCACGGTCTGCGGCGCCGGCGGCGCCACGGTTTGCTGCTGCGTTGGTGCGGGAGCCACCGTCTGCTGCTGGGTCGGCGCCGGGGCCACCGTCTGCTGGGTCGGTGCCTGGGTCGGTGCCTGAGTTGGCTCCGGCGCGACGGTGGTCGGAGCCACCGTCGTCGGCGCGACGGTGGTGGGCGCCACCGTCGTCGGGACAACCGTGGTGGTCGGCGGCGCCACCGTCGTCGGCGGTGTCGTCACCGGCGTCGTCGGCGGTGTGGTGGGCGGCGTCGTCGGCGGTGTCGTCGGCGGCGTCGTCGGCGGCGTCGTCGGCGGGGTGGTGGGCGGTGTCGTCGGCAGCGGTGGCAGCAGCGGCGGTGGCAGCAGCGGCG
>NZ_MVHE01000062.1 GCF_002086155.1 Mycobacterium angelicum
TGTGGTGAACGTCGACGCCGTGAGTAAGGTGCCGCCGGTGGCGGTGCACTCGCCGCAGCTACCACCGGATCGGGCAACGCGGCGGTCCTCACGCCCCGATTCTGTCGTAGGCCTCTGACATTGATGATGGAAGAGCGTTACTACGCAGGTCGTGACTCTGCCACTGACTGACGCCCTGCTGGGCTGTCCATGAATTGATTTGTCCGGCCTGCGTGGCGCGTGCCGTAGGCACGCCGGACAGGACGGACATGACCTAATCAGGAGCCTGGCCGTTCCTCATCAATGTCTTGTCTGCCCGCCCTGGCCGGTGTGTGCCCGTCACCCGATATCAGGTCAGAAGGGACACCCCACCATCATGGCAGAATCCATACTCGTCGTCGCCGGTGCCGATACGCACGCCGATACTGTCCACCTTGCCGCGGTCACCATGACCGGTGCCTCAGTAGGCGACCGGGATTTCCCGGCGACCCGCGCCGGTTACACCGCGGCGATCCGATTTCTGACCTCGCTGGGACAGGTGGAACGGATCGGGGTTGAAGGCACGGCCAGCTACGGCGTCGGCCTCACCCGGGCACTCATCGCCGCCGGTATCGAGGTCGTCGAGGTGACCCGGGCGGTCAAGTCCACCCGACGGCTCAAGGGCAAGTCCGACCCCCTCGATGCTTACAGTGCCGCCCGTACCGCGTTGGCCGGCGACGGGCTCGCCACCCCGAAAGGCGACGCCACCGCAGGCTTGCGTGCCCTGCACATCGCTCGTCGCTCGGCGGTCAAGCACCGCACGGCGGTGATCAACCAGCTCAAGGCCATGCTGGTGTCCGCGCCGGACTCGGTGCGTGAAAAGTACCGTGGCCTAACGCCATTGCGGCTGATCGAGGCAATCGTCCGCTGCCGCCCCGACAGTGGGACCGAACCGTGGGCAGCCTCGCTGCTTGTCGCGGCGAAGACACTCGCACAGCGGGTGCAGTTCCTCGAGTCCCAAGCCGCCGCGCTTGAAGCCCAGATCGACGCCTTGGTCACCGCGGCCAATCCCGGGCTGCGAGCGGCCTACGGCGTTGGTGCGGACACCGCCGCCCAGCTGTTGATCACCGCTGGGGCCAACCCGCACCGGTTGCACAGTGAAGCTGCCTTCGCAGTGCTGTGCGGCACCGCACCGGTTCCTGCGTCCTCGGGCAAGACCAACCGGCACCGGCTCTGCCGCGGCGGGTACCGCGCCGCCAACAACGCCCTGTTCCGAATTGCCCTGGTGCGCATGTCCAGCCACCGGCCGACCAAGGACTACGTACAACGACAGCAGGCCAGCCGGCGCGGTGGCGCTGGTGAGTGCCGTTGTGGCGCTGGAAGTTTCATTGGCACTCGGTATTCGTCCCGCTGCCGTGGGTTTGCAACGGATACCCGGGCAGAATTTCATTGCCCCCGCCCTGCAGGCACCCGTGCAGCCGCCGGCCGTGGCTTCGGTGCCGATGCATCTGCAGGTGCCGGCGGCCAAGCTGCCGTCAGCCAATGCCTTTGTGCCTGCTGCGCCGGTGCCCGCCGCTCCGGCAGTGGCTGTACCGGCGGTGGCTTTGCCGGATCCCGGATTACCGGTCCGGGCGTCAAGTCCGGTACTTATCCCGTTGCCGGTGGTTCCGCCGCGCGAGCCTTCTTCTCCTGTACCAATTCTGGCTCCGCCGGTTCTTCCCATACCGATCCTTCCGGTGCCGGCGCAGGCACCGGTGCCGGTGTCGCACCCGCCGACGACGGTCCCGGTGTCACACCCGCCGACGACGGTCCCGGTGTCACACCCGCCGACACATGTCCCGGTGCCCCAACCGCCGACACACGTCCCGGTGCCACACCCGCCGAGCACTGTTCCGATACAAGCACCCGCACCTGTACCCGTGACACATCCCCCGACACATGTTCCGGTGGCACCGCGGCCGGTGCAGGCTCCGAAACCGCAACCGCCCGTCAACCTTCCGGCGCCTAAGGCGCCGCCGGCCATTCCCCAGCAGCCGCGCTCGGTGACTCCGCCCGCGCATGTGCCGTCGCCCAGCCACAGCTCCGGCGGCAGCACTGGCCACGGCTCCGGCGGCGGTGGTCACAAGTAGCTGCCCTCGTTAACGCCAATCCGGGCGCATCATCCCGCCGTTTGAGCCGGCGTGGCATGAGCGACATCGGCCGCGAAGAACCCGCGCAGCGCGTCGGCGATCCGGGCTCGAAGCGGGGCCCCCGATACGACCACGTCGACCATCGTCAGCGACAAATGCGTGTGTCCGCGGGCTCGCACGTACTCGGTGGGAACCCCTGCTGCGGCAAGCGCTTCGGCGTACGCCACGCCCTCATCGCGCAACGGGTCGAAGTCCGCCGTGACGACGATCGCCGGTGGCAAGCCGGACAGATCTGGCGCGCGTAGCGGCGCGATCCTCGGGTCATCGCGAACCTCGGGATCGGCGTAGTGGTCGAAGAACCATCCCATGACGGGCGCGGTGAGACCGTAGCCATCGGCATTCTCGACATAGGAGCCGCGCGTCTGATCGGCGTCGACGACCGGCGTGATCAGCGCCTGGCCGACAATCCTCGGCCGGCCCGTCTCTTTCGCCAACTGGCAGACCACCGTGGCGATGCCCGCGCCGGCGCTCCATCCGCACACCGCGATGCGTCCGGGGACCCCGCCGAGTTCTTCGGCGTGCTCGGCGATCCACTGCACCGCCGCCCAGCCGTCCTCGACCGCAGCGGGGAAGCGATGCTCGGGCGCATGCCGGTAGTCCACCGACACAATGAGCATTCCGCTGCGCACGCACAGATCGCGGCACAACGGATCGTCCGAAACGTGGTCTCCCAGCAGCCAACCGCCGCCATGGAAGTACACGACGACCGGATGAGGGCCTTGGCCGGCCGGTCGGTAGAGGCGGTAATTCAGGATTCCCGCGGCGCCGGGCAGGGTGCCATCCACGCTTTCACCGACGTCCGGGCCGGGTGGACGCGCGAGGTTCATCTCGGTCATGAAGGCCCGCGCCTGCTCGGGCGCCATCGATTCCAATGGCGGTAGGTCCAACAACGCCATCTGTTCGAGGACCATCTGGACGTCGGGTTGCAGCCGGCGCACCACGCCGTCCTCGCACTGGGAGCCGGCGGGGCCGGATAGCCTGAACCCCAGGTAGTTTCGTGCCACCACCTCGTCGCAGGCCGCCCGGTAGAAGTCGACTCCGGCGGCGTAGGCCATGAAGGTACGGGGCTTGCCCGGTATGTTGGCGCCGACGTACCACGAATTGGCTTGCGGGAAAAGTGTTATCGACGCGGCGTCGTCCACATGCTGCATCCAGCCGGCCTCGGCGGCCTGGGTGGGTTCGATCTGGTCGAAGCCGTGGGCGCGCAGATACGTCACAGCGTCCGCGACGAAGTCGACATGCTGCTCTATCGACACCGTCATGTTCGACAGCACCGAAGGGCTGTTCGGGCCTGCGATGAAAAAGAGGTTGGGAAATCCCTCGGTGGTCAGGCCGAGGTAGGTGGACGGTCCATGAGACCACTTGTCCTTCAACATAAGTCCGTCCCGGCCGACGATGTCGACCGCCGCCACCGCGCCCGTGATCGCGTCGAAGCCGGTTGCGAACACGATGGCGTCGAACTCGAAAGATTCACCGGCCGTGTCGATTCCGGTCTCGCTAACACCGACCAACGGCTGGTCCTGCAGATTCACCAGCCGCACCTGGGGCAGGTTGAACGTGGCGTAGTAGTCGGTGTCCAGGCACAGTCGTTTCGCGCCGACCGGATACGTTGTGGGGCATAGCGCTTCCGCCGTCTGTGGATCGTGGACTATGCCGCGAATCTTGGCACGGATGAATTCGGCAAAGTCGTCGTTGGCCAACGGATTGCTCATCACGTCGCTATAGAGGTTGAGCACCTCCAGCAGTTCGCCGCGCTGCCACGCACCTTCGTACCGCTGCTGGCGCTCCTCGGCGGACACCGAGAACGCCGGGGTGATCGTGCGTTCCACCGGCACCCCGCCGAAGGAGTTGCGGGCCGCCGCACGGTAGGCGCTGTCGTCGCGCAGTTGTGCGAGCTTGTCCGGCGGAATCGGGCCGTTGTGAGCGGGGATCGAAAAGCACGGCGTGCGTTGGAACACCACCACCTGCGCTGCCTGCGCGGCGATGAGTGGAATCGATTGGATGCCCGAGGAGCCGGTGCCGACGACACCGACGCGTTTACCGGTGAAGTCGACGGGTTCGTGCGGCCAGCGGCTGGTGAAGTACACCTGGCCGGTGAAGTTCTTGATGCCGGCGATGTCGAGGTCTTTCGGTATCGACAGACAACCCGTCGCCATGACGAGGTAGCGGCAGCGAATCTCGTCGCCGCGATCGGTGCGCACGCGGTACCCGGCCGACGCGTCGTCCCAGTGCGCGTGCGTCACCCGGGTGCCGAACCGGATGTCGCGGCGAAGGTCGTGCTTGTCGGCGACGTGGTTCAGGTAACGCAGGATCTCGGGCTGCGTGGCGTACTTCTCCGACCACTGCCACTCGCGTGACCAGTCGGGATCGAAGCTGAACATGTAGTCGACGCTGGGGATGTCGACACGCGCGCCGGGATAGCGGTTCCAATACCAGGTGCCGCCAATATCGTCGGCCGTTTCGAATATCCGCATTGACTGGCCCGCGAGCCTAAATCGGTACGCGGCGTACAGACCCGCGATACCGGCGCCCACGACCACAACATCCACATCGGATCGGTTTCCATCAGGCATGTGACCATCATCGCTACCAATGTCGTCCGGCGGAAGCCATCTCAGCTCGTCAACCTCTCCGATATGCTGGGCGTCTTCGGGGGCTCGAGGATGTGCGGCGATGTCTCTTGTGGTGGCTGCTCCGGAGTTCTTGGGCGCAGCGGCAGCCGACTTGCAAAACATCGGTTCGGGACTGAGCGCGGCGAACCTCGCGGCGGCCTTTCCCACGTCGGGATTGCTCGCGGCGGGCGCCGACGAGGTTTCGGCGGCCATCGCATCGCTGTTTGCCGGACACGCCTTGACCTACCAGGTGGTCAGCGCCCAGGCCGAGGTCTTTCACCAGCAGTTCGTGCGGGCACTGGCAGCGGGCGCCGGCGCGTATACGGCCGCCGAGGCGGCCAGTGCCTCCCCCTTGCAGGGCCTGCTCGACGCGATCAATGCGCCCGTTCTAGCCGCTACCGGTCGACCGTTGATCGGCAATGGCGCCGACGCCACCACGCCGGGCGGAAATGGCGGCGACGGCGGAATTTTCTACGGCAATGGGGGTAACGGGGCCGCGGGCGGACTCGACCAGGCCGGCGGCAATGGAGGCAGCGCCGGGCTGATCGGCAACGGCGGCGCCGGTGGAACCGGCGGAGGCTCCAACGGCGCGTTCCCCGGACCCGGTGGTCACGGCGGCACCGGCGGGCTGTTGTTCGGCAATGGCGGCGCCGGGGGTGCCGGCGGTGTCGTCGGCGGCCTGGGCGGGGGCGTCGGCGGCAGTGGCGGAAACGGCGGTACGACAGGGCTTTTCGGCACCGGCGGGGCCGGCGGGGCCGGTGGCGCCGACACGGGCGGCTTCAACGGCGGCGCCGGCGGTCGCGGCGGGCACGGCGGGTTGTGGTTCGGCTCCGGCGGGGCGGGTGGTGCCGGTGGCGCCGCGGACGGCGCCCTGCAGGGTGGTGCCGGCGGTCAGGGCGGCGACGGGGGATTGTTCGGTAACGGGGGCATGGGCGGGGCCGGCGGTACGGCAAGCACCAATGGCGCCGGCGGAACGGGCGGTAACGGCGGCAACGCCGGGACGTTCGGGACCGGCGGCATGGGCGGGGCCGGCGGCGTCCCAACGGGTACCGCCCCAGGAGGCGACGGCGGTAACGGCGGGACCGGTGGCACGTTCTATGGCGACGGGGGAGCCGGCGGAGCCGGTGGTGGTTCGGCCACCAGCCCCGTCGGCGGTCACGGCGGCGCCGGCGGCGACGGGCTGTTCATCGGTTCCGGCGGCGCCGGCGGCGTTGGCGGCCAGTCCAATGGCGGCAAGAGCGGCTTCGGTGGCGACGGCGGCTCGGCCGGGCTGTTGTTCGGCCGCGGTGGAGACGGCGGGAACGGCGGGGTCGGCAACGCCACCGCAAACTTCGGCCGGGGCGGCGACGGTGGCGATGGCGCACTGATCGGTGGCGGCGGCCGGGGCGGAAATGGCGGCAGCGCAATCAATTCCGGCTTCGCCGGTGACGGCGGGACCGGCGGCGACGGCGGGGCAGTGTTCGGCAACGGCGGTGCCGGTGGAGCCGGTGGAGCCGGGGGCGGCAACAACGGCATCTTTGGCACCGCGCGCGGCGGTGACGGCGGCAACGCGTCGGGATTCATCGGCAGCGGCGGCGCCGGTGGGGCCGGCGGCATCCCCACCGCCGGCGGCTTCGGCGGCGACGGCGGCAATGGCGGCTTCAGCACCGGGTGGTTCGGCAGCGGTGGCGCTGGTGGGGCCGGGGGTGGTTCCGCTACCGCCGATGCCGGCGGTACCGGTGGCAACGGCGGTGATGCGGCGCGGTTCGGCAACGGCGGCAACGGCGGCCGCGGCGGGGACTCCCAGTTCGTCGGTAACCCCGGCGGCCGGGGCGGCGACGCACAACTGATCGGCAACGGCGGCAACGGCGGTGACGGTGGCAATCTCGCCACCGGAGGCCCAGGCGGGTCCGGCGGGCAGCTGTTCGGAAAACTCGGCGTGCCTGGCGCATAACGCGGTTGTTGCGGAGCCGATCGCGCTAGGCTCTTCCTTCTGTCTTGATTCCATAGCCTTATCAATGCAGCAGCGCGGGGGAGCTAAGCATGTCGTACGTGGTTGCGGCGCCGGAGATAGTTGCCGCTGCGGCAACGGATTTGGCGAATATCGGTTCGACGATCAGCTCGGCCAGTGCGGTCGCGGCGGCACCGACGACCGCTGTACTGGCCGCGGGCGCCGATCAGGTATCGGCGGTTATCGCGGCCTTGTTCGGTTCGCACGCCCAGGCGTATCAGGCGCTCAGCGCCCAAGCCCAGCTGTTTCATGAGCAGTTCGTGCAGCTCATGAGCGCGGGCGCGGGCACCTATGCGGCAGCAGAGGCGGCCAACGCGTCGCCGTTGCAGACCCTGGAGCAGGACGTGCTGGGTGTGGTCAACGGGCCCTCCCAGGCCGTGCTCGGACGCCCGCTGATCGGCAACGGTGCCAACGCCACGGTGGCCGGCGACAAAGGCGGCGACGCGGGGATATTGATCGGCAATGGCGGTAACGGCGCCAACGGCGCGACGACCGGCCAGGCCGGCGGGGCGGGCGGGGCTGCCGGACTGCTGTGGGGCAAGGGCGGCAGCGGCGGCAACGGCGCCAACAGTGTTACGCAGAACGGTGCCGGCGGTAACGGCGCCGGCGGCGGCCTGTTCGGCGGCGGTGGCGGCAACGGCGGCAACTCCGGCGTCGGCAGTGGGCTTTTCGCCGCTGCCGGCAACGGCGGCAACGCGGGGCTGTTCGGCGCCGGCGGCAATGGCGGGGCGTTCTCGCTGGGTAGCGGCGGTTCGGGCGTGGTCGGCGGCATCGCCGGCCACGCCGGCCTGCTGGTCGGCAATGGCGGTGCCGGCGGGGCGCTAACCGGGCAAGCCGGCGCCAACGGCGGCTTCTTGTACGGCAACGGTGGCACCGGCGGCTCGGGTATTGGCGGCATTGCCGCGCCCATCGCGGCGGGACACGGCGGCAATGCCGGGCTGATCGGCAACGGCGGTGCCGGCGCGACGGCGACGCTCAATCAAGCCGGCGGTGACGGCGGTAACGGCGGGATATTGGTCGGCAATGGCGGCGCCGGCGGCGCCGGCTCCCGCGTCACCGGACTCGTCGGCCAATCTGTAGCGGGCTTTGCCGGTGGTAACGGTGGCAACGCCATTGGCCTGTTCGGCAATGGCGGACTCGGCGGTAACGGTGGGGACGCAGCTGTAGGCGTCGGGCTTGCCCACGGCGGGACCGGCGGGGCCGGCGGCAATGGCGCGCTGTTCGGCAGCGGTGGCAGGGGCGGTGACGCCGGCGCAGGTACGCCCGGCAGTTTCGGAGTCGGTGGCGCCGGTGGCAACGCTCAGCTGATCGGCAATGGCGGCGGCGGTGGCAACGGCAACCCGGCGGGAACCGGCCATGGCGGCCCCGGCGGCAAGGCCGGGCTGCTGTTCGGGACAGCAGGTACCGTCGGCGGGTAGGCCCTTTTCGTAGCGGCGAGATACAAGTGCGCCTTGTATCTCGGCGGTACCATCAGGCGTGGCGTTAAGCGCGCGGATGCCCGATCTCTCGGCACTCGAGGTGTTGTCGGCGATCGCCAAGACCGGCAGTTTGAGCGCGGCCAGCCGGGCAGTGGGAACCAGCCAGCAGGCCGTTTCGGCGCGGCTGACCTCGATCGAGGCTCAGGTTGGCGTGCGCCTGGTCACGCGCACGCCGCGAGGCACCCTACTGACCCCAGCCGGCGAGGTCGTCGCCGAATGGGCCGAGCAGGTCCTCGACGTCGCACAGCGCGTCGACACCGGGCTCGCGTCGTTGCGCGCCGAACGTCGCAGCCAGCTCAAGGTGGCCGCCAGCCAAACGGTGGCCGAGCACTTGCTGCCCCGGTGGCTGGTGTCGCTGCAAGCCGCGGCGCAGCGACGCGGCGCCGTCGCGCCGGAGGTCACCTTCGACGCGACCGACAGCGAGGGAGCGATCGCCGCGGTGCGCGACGGGCGGGCAGAACTCGGCTTCATCGAGACACGCGCCCCACTTCGGGGGCTGCGCAGCCGCGTGATCGGACGGGATGAGCTGATCCTCGTCGTCCCGCCCGATCACAAATGGGTACGGCGCTCGGCGCCTATCACCGTGGCCGAGCTGCGCCAAACACCGCTGGTATCGCGCAAGTCGGGGTGGCGTCTGCTGCTGGGCGGCGACGAGCCGCTTGACGGCGACGAGCCGGAACCGGCCGCGCATCCACTCGAATTCGCTTCTGCCGCAGCGGTTCGCGCTGCCGTTCTGGCCGGCGCGGGTCCGGCGGTGATGAGCCGCCTGGCCGTCAGCGACGACCTCAGTCATGATCGCCTGCGCGCCGTCGCGGTCGCGGATCTGGACTTGCGACGCGACCTGAGAGCGATCTGGATGGGTGCGCGCACCCCGCCGGCGGGTGCGGCAAGGGACTTGCTGAACCACATCGCCACCAGTCGTTGACCGAAGCCCATTACGGCACGGACTTAAGTCTCTATCCGCTGCCGCGGCGCTGGCCGACCATGGCACCGGAGGTCCGAACGATGCCTATGACACAGACGACAGCTCCGGCGCCCGCGGGTACCACCGGCAACGGCGACAAGTCGGAGAACGAAACTCGCCGCCGCAATGAGATCGACGCGATCGTGGACACCGCCGCAGCCGCGGCCGCAGAATTCCGCAAGCTCGATCAGGTTCAGGTCGACCGGATCGTCGAGGCGATGGTGCGCGCCGGTCTGCGTGCTGCCGCAGAGTTGGCGGGCGTGGCGATCGAGGAGACCGGGTTCGGCGTCTTCGAGGACAAGGTCGTCAAGAACTACGTGGCGACCGAATTCCTGCACGACTATCTGCGTGACAAGAAGTCGGTGGGTGTCGTCGACGAGGACATCGAGAACAACATCGTGCACGTCGCCGAACCGATCGGCGTGGTGCTGGCGATCACCCCGGTGACCAATCCCACGTCGACGGTTCTGTTCAAGGCGATCGTGGCCGCAAAAACCCGCAATGCCATAGTGTTTCGGCCGTCACCGTATGCGGTGCGGTGCTGTGAGCGCAGCGTGGAGATCCTGCGCGCGGCGGCTGAAGAGGCCGGGATGCCGCCCGGGGCGCTGCAGGTCATCCCCGATGCCGCCCACGAGGTGACGCATTATCTGTTCAAACATCCCAAGGTCGACTTCATCTGGGTCACCGGCGGACCGAAGATCGTCGCCTTGGCCAGTGCGGCCGGGAAGCCGGGGCTTTGCGTCGGACCCGGGAACGCGCCCATCTACATCCACCAGACCGCGGACGTGCGGGGTGCCGTCGTCGACATCCTCATCTCGAAAACCTTTGACTCCTCGGTGATTTGCCCCGCGGAACAGACCTGCGTCATCGACGACGAGGTGTACGACGCGATGATCGCCGAGTTCGAGCGGATGGGGGCCCGGTTGCTCACCGCCGACGAGGCCGCCGCGATAACCGGGTTCGCGTTCGGCTGTGGCGACAAGATCTCGCTGGACGCGCTGGGTCAGAAGGCGCCGGAACTTGCTGCGCGAGCGGGCTTTTCGGTGCCGCCGACGGTCAAGGTATTGCTGGCTCCGCTGCCATCGGACCTGGCGGAGCTCGCTGCGCACCCGCTGGTGCAGGAGAAGTTGATGCCCGTGCTCGGCGTGGTCCGGGCACGCGACGTGCAACATGCCATCGACGTTGCGGTACTGGTCACCGAACACGGCGGGCTGGGCCACACCTCGGCGGTCTACGCCAACGACCAGGCGGTGATCGACGCGTACAGCGCGGCGGTGCGTACCGGGCGCATCCTGGTGAACGCGCCGACCGCCGTCGGCGCCCTCGGCGGTGTCTACAACAATCTGACCCCGACCTTCTCACTGGGATGCGGAACCTGGGGTGGGTCGAGCACCACCGAGAACGTCAACTATCGCCAGCTGCTCAACATCAAGACCGTCGCGCAACGCCGAACCCCGCCACAGTGGTTCCGGGTCCCGTCCAACACCTACTTCAACGCCGGCGCGCTGGAGAATCTGCGCGACCTCGACTGCGACACGGTCGTGGTGGTCACCGATGCGGTAAGCGATGAGCGCGGCGTGGTCGATCTGGTGCGCGGCAAACTGCGCACCCGCCACGTGCAGGTGTTCAGCGAAGTGACGCCGGAGCCGGACGAGACGACGATCCGCCGCGGCGTCGAGCTGCTGGAGCGCGTGCAACCCGAGGTCCTCATCGCCGTCGGCGGCGGTTCGGTGCTCGACGCCGGTAAGGCGATGCGGCTGTTCTACGAGCACCCGGAGAAGACGCTCGACGAATTGACCATGCCCTTCCTCGACCCCCGCAAACGGGTGGCCGACTATCCGACCGATCGGCATCGGCTCCAATTGGTCGCCATCCCAACGACTTCGGGCACGGGCTCGGAGGTATCGCCGGCGGCGGTGCTGACCGTGCACGGCAAAAAGGAGACGCTGGTCGACTACAGCCTGGTGCCCGATCTGGCCGTCATCGATCCGCTGCTGGCGTCGTCGATGCCGCCGGTGCTGACCGCGGACACCGGCATCGACGCGTTGACGCACGCGCTGGAGGCGGTGGTCTCGATTTTCGCGTCGCCCTATACCGACGCGTTGTGCGCACAGGCGGCACGGTTGATCTTCGATGCATTGCCCAGGGCGTACAGCGATCCCGACGATCTTGCCGCGCGCACCGACATGTCGAACGCGGCGACGCTGGCCGGGCTCGCCTTCTCGAATGCGTTCGTGGGTACCAACCATGCGCTGGCGCACGCCGTGGGCGCGAAGTTCGGCATCGCGCACGGGCGGGCGAACGCCATCTTCCTGCCGCATGTGCTGCGTTACAACTCCGGCCTGCCGAGCAAGTTCATGCCGGCTCCGGGCTACTCGGCTTACGTCGCCCCGGACAAGTACGCCCAGATCGGCCAGCTCATCTTCGGCGGCCGCGAACCCGAAGACTGCCGCGGCCGATTGCTGCGCGGAGTCGAGGAGTTGCTGGGCCGGGTCGACATGCCGCGGTCACTCGAGGAAATCGGGATCGACGAAGACGAGTTCACCGCCGCCCTGCCGGGATTGGCGATGACCGCGTTCGAGGACCTCAGCAACCGGACCAACCCGCGGATGCCGCTCGTCAGCGAGATCACCGAGCTGCTGCGGCTGGGGTACTACGGAATCTCCTAGCTGGCGGCGGCGCCGGCGGCGATCACCTGATCGACTTCGACGGCTCGGGCGGCCATCTCGGCATGTGCCTTGTCCAGCGCGTCGGCTTGATCTTCATCGGCCTTCATGAACGCCTCGATGTCGAAACCGGCCATGTCGAGCACACCCATGTCGCGGAAGGCCGTCTGCACCTTGTCGCCCCACAACCCGATGTCCTTGACGATCGGCACGATGCGGCTGAACAGGTGCGAGCGGAACTGGATCATCAGCGGTGACGTGTCGACCCACTCGGCACACGCTTGGACGTCCATGCCGAGGGTCTCGAAAACCTCCTCGCCGCGGAACCGGTCGCGCATCAGGTAGCAGGCGTCCACGACGAACTCTTCCCGCTCGTCGCGCTCGGCCGCCGTCAGCGCGGAGTAGTAATCCTTCAACGAGATTCGGCCGAAGGCGACGTGGCGGGCCTCGTCTTGCATGACGTAGGCCAGCACATGCTTGGCCAGCGAGTCCGGCGCCGCCATGTCACGCAGCACCCCGAAGGCGGCCAGTGCGAGGCCTTCGATGAGGACCTGCATGCCGAGGTAGGGCATGTCCCAGCGCGAGTCGCGCAGGGTGTCGTCCAGCAGTGTGGTCAGGTGCTTGTTGATCGGGTAGACCACGTCGACCTTGTCCTGCAGGAACCGCGAGAACGCCTCGACGTGGCGGGCTTCGTCCATGGTCTGGGTGGCTGCGTAGAACTTCGCGTCCAGGTCCGGGACGACCTCGACGATCTTGGCCGCGCACACCATCGCCCCCTGCTCCCCGTGCAGGAACTGCGAGAACTGCCACGCCTGGAAGTGCTGACGCATCTCGGCGCGCCGCTTCTCGTCCGCGCTGTCCCACATGGGGCTGCCGAACAGCGGATGGAACTCGTCGGGCAGCCCGATCGGGTTCATGGGATCGACGTCTTGGGTCCAGTCGATGCGCGACTGGGCGTCCCACTGCTTGTCCTTTCCCTTCTGGTACAGCGAGAGAAGCCGGGCGCGGCCCTCGTCGTACTCCCAGGTGAAGCGCGCGTCGCCGGCGCTGGGGACCGCCCGCGAGTACGGGGTGGGAATTTCCGTGTACTTGTCCCTGGTGGTCATGAGCTGCCTCCCTGCCCGGCGTGACCAGTGGTCATATGACTAGTATCACAGTGCACCGTGTGCGGCAGTGCCGTCAAGGGCTGACTTGGTGGCACCAGCGCCTGGTCGCAGGCGCCAGCACGAGGACCAAGGTGACGATCGGGAACATGAAGAAAACGACCGTCATCACGATGCCGGGTTCCGACGGCGGGCGGAACGTGTCCACGTCCATTTGGTGGGGCAGGTATTTCCAGTCCTTGGCCAGCGTGATGCTGATCGCGACCTTTGCCACGTCGAGCGCGATGACCACGGTGCACGCGATTGCGATCATCGTTATGCCGCGCGGGCGACGGCGCTGCAGTTTGATCGCGCCGATCAACAGCAGCACCGCCAGAACAATCTGGACCCCGCCGGATGCAAAGCTCCACGGCGCAAACCAGTTCGGGTAGGTGCCCGCATATTGGGAGCCTCGATGACCCAGCACTTCGACAATGCCGAAGAAGGCAAGCAGGGGCACCAGGAGGTGTGCGGCCGCACCGAGGAAGCTCAGCACTGACGCCGCGGTAGCCGTGCGCCCGGAGTTGCCCGGCGGCCGTTGTCTATCCATCGGCGACCTACATCGGTTGACCCGTTGCTGGATCGATCCGATATATCACTTCCCGGTGCAGCGGTCCAGACTCGATCACCGCGACTGGTGTCTTGCAGGTCCGCATGGTCATGTGCGGCGCCAGGGGGGAACTGAGCAAAGGGTTGGGTTCCTGCAATGCGTGACAGCTGCCATGGTCGGCACCGTCGGAGACCCAGGCAACGTAGTAGTTGACGTGGTAGTCGCGGAAGACCTGGGCCAGGGGCTGGCGTTGCCGGATTCGGTCGGTGAACTCATGCGACATGGCCAGGCCCTCGAGCTGGACGATGGGCTGCTTCACCAGCCAGCCCGGCGTGCCCGCCTGATCGCCCATGGCATACACGCCGGGATGCGTGACGGAAAAGGCTTGCAGTCGCCGGGCTGCGTTGACGGTATGTGCTCGTATCGGGTCCAGCATGAGTGAACAGCCAATCCACAGGACCCCGAAAAGAAGGGCTACCGCAACCGCCGGAACGCCGACGCGTCGACGCAATTCCTGCCGCCGCAGACCTACCACCAGCAGGCTGACCAGCAACCCCAGCGACATCACGGCGAAGTAGATGTACCAGACGAACATGATCCAGCCGCTCAGCACCGCCTGAGCAGCGAACTGCAGCAGCACTGCGACCGGCACGGCCATGGCGAGCTTGCGGTTGTCCGCATTGGGATTGCGCCACAGCAATGCGATGAGAGCCACCGCCACCCCGGCCACAGCGGTTGCCAACGCGATGCCCAGCGTTGGGTTGGGAAATACGAGGAAGTACAGGTTGGGCGGTAGATAGAGGCGGAGCGTCTTGGCCGCCATCGACGTGGTGGCGAGGTGACCGAACGCCCACAGGTTGATCGCCGGATACAGATACAGCGGTGCCGTGCCTGCGGCAAATGTCATGAGCCGCTTGGCATCCCAGCGCGGCACGACGGCTACCGCCAGTCCGCATAGCAGCACTGCGGCGTCAAGCCGCGACAGTAGGAGAAGCGCCGAAAGCAGTCCCACCACAGCGGCTTCCCGCACGGTTCGTTCGGCCAGCGGCTTGCTGCTCAGGTAGACCAACAACAACGCCGCGACGAACACCGTCAACGATGTCTCGAGGCCCATGCGCCCGAGCCGGGCAAGTGGGAGGGCGGCTGTGGCCGCCCCTGCCGTGGCGGCCAATCGGTCACCGGTGACGCGCCGAAGGAAACGTTCGAACAGGAAGTAGAACCCGATCATCAGCGCCGTCACACTGAGGGCCAGCGCGCCGAAAAAGATTTTGCCGTCGCCGGCGATCGAGTAAAGAAATGCAATCCACAGAAACCACAGCGGGTGATAACAATTGGTGGGTTCACCCGGAAAATATGTCGAGCCGGCGCCGTTGACCCAATGCTCTGCCGGCACCAGGTAGTAGAAGAAGTCGTCGCATACGACCGAGGCGACGTCGGCCGTCCAAATGACTGGCCAGAGGCATACGAAGGCGATAAGTGCAGGCACGGCCATGCCCAGCGCGCGCACGATCTTGTCCTGTAGGCCAGCCCTGGTGGTCGCCATACCGTCAGTGGCCGCGACCATATTGCCTCCTTTGGTCGCGGCGATAATGCGTGCGACTATCCCCAATTGCGGGCAGAGCATAACGCAGGCCGGCACTTGCCAAAAATGGTGTTTTAGCGCCTTTTCAGCTGATTGGCCAACGTGAAAATATGCTTTGCTTTCGACGGGCGGCGGCTAGCGCGTCTTACCCGCTCGCTCGTCGAGCACGACCAATACCAACGCGACCACCAGGATGATCGCCGGTATCCAGATGGCGTGGTGGCCCCACGCGCGGGTGGTCGCGGTGCCGAAGCCGGCGCCGACGGTGAAGGCACCAATCAGCGTGGCGTACACCCGAAATCCCCGTCGGGAACCACGTTCACCGTCAATGAACCCCGAGTAGCCGGTTTCGATCAGTCGCATCAGGTTGCCCGTGGTGGCGACGGGCAGATAATTGAGATCTCCGATACTGCGGAACAATCCGATCTGCATGCCGGCTAGGGATGCGATTGGCACCGTGATGAAACTGGCCGGCACGTTTTCATCGATGAATCCGACGCCTACAAAAAATGCGGCTTGAATTGCCATGGTCCAGCGCAGCGGATGCGACAGCCACTTTTCAATGCGTCCGGATTTGATGTGCGCCGCGATTGCTACGCCTGCCATGAACGCGAAGATGGGCCAGAGGTGCGCTAACGCTGCGGCCCAATGCTTTTGGACGAGATTGACGGCGAAAAAGATCACGTTAGCCGTCTGGACGTTGGCAAAGACCCCGGCGAAGCACAGGTATGTGTGGGCATCGAGGAAGCCGTTGGCCAGTGTGAGAAAAACTGCGGGCGGCAATGTGGTCTTCGTCTGCCTCACGACCTCCCCCTTGGCTCGACTCTCCTCAATGTATGCCGCTGTTGTTCGTGGGGGATTTGGCAGGGCGGCCGGGGGTTAGGGGTCGTGGTGAGACGTGGAGCCGATGACGGGAATCGAACCCGCGTATTCAGCTTGGGAAGCTATTTCCCTGTCCGGTCAGGTGAGCGATTTGGCCTGGTCGGCAAATCCCGGTCCCTCGTCGGAATTGGGCTACTACTGCACTTAGGTATGGCTAGCGCACGACTGCGGCAAGAAGAAGGCCGTACGGGTCCGGTATGGGTGCAGACGGCGGTACCGGCGGGGTACGAAACCGATGCGCGTCGAGACGTCGAGTGTGTCGGTGGTGTTTGGGACAATGGCAGCTGTGAGCGCGGTGTCCGACTTTTTCACTCAGCCAGGCCTTTGGTGGGGCGTGCCGCTCGGTGCAATCGTCGCGGGGACCGTAGGCCCGGTCATCACCGCCAGGTCGGTGAGAGCAAGCGACCGGCGCAAGGGCACACAAGAAGAGAAGATGCACACGCTGAAGGCTGATCAGGATGAAAGGCTGCAGGCGCAAAAGGATGCTCGCGAAGACAAGCTGCGCCGAGAAAAAGAGGAGCGCGAGGATAAGTTGCGCCGGGAAGAGACTCTGTATTCGGCGGCAATAGAGTTCACAGAGGTGGCGTCCGACATCCTCATGAACTCTGTCGATATCAAGGGCGCCTTCAACTCAATTCGCGACAAGTTCTACAACCGCGTAGGGATCACTGACCCGAACGTAGATATCAAGGTGGAACACGCAACCAAGGTGTCGGAGAACACAAAACGAATCGGCGTGCCCTTCAACAAGCTACGTCTGGTCGCTCCGAGCCACGTCTTGGAGGCCGCGACTCAGTTAAACGCAGCGATATTGGCTGTGCTTCAAACAACCACCGAACCGTTCGCTACTCCCGTGACTTTCAAAACTGCTGGTGATCGATTAGACAATTTCTTCAGCGTCTTTCGTAAGGAAGTCGGCCAAGACGAGTACACGCAGTCGACCTCAAACCGTGCGGTCGACAGCTTCATGCAGACACTCAAGAGGCAAGTGGACGAATACATGGAACAGGCAAAAGCTGACATGAAGGCGGCTGGTTTCAGGACCACACCTTGGGATATCCCCGGCGCCAAGTCGGCTAGCGAGCAAGGCGCTTCTGGTGAACCTAGTTTTGCGGGTCCGGCCTCGTTTGTCGCTGTGCGTTCACTGCGTGTTGGCGATTACATCTCGTTGCAGATCGGGCAACGCGGAACGGGGTTGAGAGGGCTCGTGTCTATCATTCGGAGTTTCAACAGAGAAAGGACTCGGATGACCGTCTTCATTCAAGACGCGGGTAAGACGGTGACGCTCAATGTGGGCCCCGATCACCAATTCTTCAGAGTCCCAGCGCCTAGGGCGGCGTCCTAGGCGCTACTTGCAATGGCGAAACGTCGTGCCGCTTTGCGGTTAGCCGACCGGTTCTGCGTTGGGGGCAACCTGGCCGGTGCGATCCAGAATGTTCTCGCATAGCGCGCGAAAATGATTTTCGCTTTCCCGCGCACGTGTGAACTGGTTGCCTCGAATTACCTCGTCGGCTTCTAGTTCGAAGATGGCGCGTCGCATCGTCTGGGCGTGTGGAACCAGGCTGTGATAGTTCTTCAACTCACCTAAGTCTGGACCGTCGGACTCTGCCGGATCGGCGAGTGTTGCCCCGGTTCCGTCCGGGAATTGGGCCAACGGCTGCAGAAGTCCCTGCTCAATCGCTTCTGGCATCTGATCAATCCAATTCGAGAAGGCCATCGTGGCCTCGCCGCGGTAGATGTTGAATTGCTGGGAGACGTAGCCCAAGACCTTTGGCAGCCCGGTTGGAATCGCAAACGGCAAAGAGGCAGGATCGGTGACTTTCGTTGCTGTATCCCATTCGCGCACCCACCGCTCAAGGCTCCCGCCGACGCTCGGAAGCGCTCGGAGCGAGAACAAATCGGCGGCCAACGGGACGACGAGGTAGTCGCTGCCAAGTAAAACAGCCCGATTCAGGGCGCCCACGTTCGGACCGAGATCGACAAATGCGTAATCGGCCTGAACCTCTTGGCCGAGTTCTTGAATCAAGCGGTACGGCGCGCTCGTTACTCGGAAACCTCGCTCAAATCCCGCCAGTGCTTCAGGCCACGCGCCTGGCATGATCCCCTCGAAGTCAGACAGTCTCAGGTCGCCAGCTGCTAGCCATACCCCCTCATCGCGCACAACGTGGGCGATGGGCGTTTCGACATCACCTGAACCGCCCACGAGTGGTTGGAAAGCATCTGCGACCGTCTGCATTGCGGCAGACCGGTTGTAGAGATCCGCCAAGATTTCGTCGGGCAGGCTGATCGCCGTCAAGTTCGCCTGGGCGTCAAGATCGACCATCAAGACCCGCATGCCGAGCCGATACATCTCGATGGCGGTGTTGAACAACATCGTGGTCTTGCCGACGCCGCCCTTGTGATTGAAAAAAGAAATGGTTTGCACGTGCGGCCTCTACTAGCTCGATGGCCCCGCCAATGGGGCCTGACCGACAACCGACATTACCCGAACACCAGTTCGATGCAAAGGGCTCGTCTTGGCGAGTTAGGAGGCCAAGTGCTTACGGGCAATTCGGGGTATGGGCGGGATAACGCACAGTCCCCGGGCAACGTCTCGACACCTACGACCGAGTCCGCACCGACCGCATCGACTAATTCGGTAAACTCACCCTGCGCCACGCCGGCCGACTCCACCACATGGGCATCGGCCGAACCCACGCCGGCACCCGCGTACTCATCCTCATCCAAGACCTCAACATCCGCGTCATCCACGCCGCCGCAGGACAACTCCTACGCCAACTAACCCTTGACCCCACCAGGGACTACCAACCCCGCCACACCCCAACCGGACGACCAAAAGAAAAAGCCCTGAACCCAAAATGCAGGTTCAGAGCTATTCCGATGTCCTGACACATCACAGTGGAGCCGATGACGGGAATCGAACCCGCGTATTCAGCTTGGGAAGCTGATGTTCTGCCATTGAACTACATCGGCGCGGTTGCCCAAGAAGGCTAGCACCCGCTGCCAGCTCGCCGGAGCGCGTCTAGGACAGTTCAGCAGTAAGGTCGAAACACCGAGGCGCGGAAGCAATCTTTCCTTTTTGGCAGGGGACGTCATGGACGAGGACACCGTCGCGCGCAAACCGCTCGTCGCCCGCGTCGCAGCGGTAGCAGGCATCGCTGCGCTGGCGGCACTGCCGGTCGCCATGCCGATCGGCACCGAACCGGCGACAGCGCCGGCGCTCGCGGACCCCGCCCCGCAGTCGCCGGGCAGTCCAACTCCCGGACCGACGCCGGCTCCCAAGCGTCACCTGTGGTGCATGGCTACCGGTGGCGCAGGGCGCGGCATCTCTTACTCGAAGGTGTGCTGGTACCGGACGTACTGAGCCGCCGCGTCATTCGAGCACGCCCAGGCTGTACAACAGCAGGAATCCGGCGAAGAACATCACCGCCATCCACGGCCGCTCCGGCGCCTCATGCGCCTCGACCAGAAGCTCCTCGACCACCAGCCACAGCAGCGCCGCCGCCGCGAACGCGAGCACCAGGGTCAGCACATTGTTTCCCGCTCCGCTCAACACAAGTGCTCCCAGCACCGCGCCCACCGCAGTCACCAGGCTCACCCCGGCCGTCATCGCCGCGGCTCGCACCCGGGACACTCCGGAACCCGCCAACCGCAAGGCCACCGACAGCCCCAGAAACAGCACCTCGACCGTCAGCGCAATCGCGATGATCACCGCGGTCCGCCGCGACACCGTCGCGCCGGTTGCCACTAGCAACCCGTCGATGAAGAGGTCGACGGCGACCACGACCAGAAAGCCGAATGGCGTTGCGCTGTCGGCGTTTTCGTCTTCGCCGCCGAAGTGGCGCAGCAGCACAAGCAGTGCCACCCCCACACTGAAACCCACGATGATCAGCCCCAGTGGGCCCTTGGCGCGCAGCTCGGGCAGCACTTCACCGGCCACCGCGGCCATGACTACGCCGGCGGCAAAGTGCTGGACGCCGCTGACCACTGCCGCGGGCGGTGTGCGTACGACCGCCACCACGCCACCGACGATCCCGGCGAAGACAGGAAAGGCGGCCAACGAGGCCGCCGTCGTCAGAATGCTGATGTCAATCTCCCGCGTCCGGTCGAAACCCACAAGCGTCCACAACCGTAGCTGAGCCCAATTCCGCGGCGGTGCGATAAACGCACATCACATCTACAAATGCGAATATTTATCCTTTCGTTATCTGTCGTTATCTCGTAAAGTCCTCGAGGTGGGCCGGCATGAATTGGCCAGGAAGCGTCGAAAGCGAAAGCCATCCGTAGTGACGGCTGCGCTCGTCGCGCCTGCCGCTGCGGTGTTCTTCGCCGTGGCCGGCGACGTACACCCGTCGGCCGCGGCCAGCGACGTTGCCGAGGAAGGCATTGCCGACGGGGCACATTGTTGCTTGGCAATCGTTGCCAACGAGCCGCTCGCGAATATGTCCCGCGGTGGCGCCGGCATGCATTTCACGGAAGTCGAATTCGCATCAGCATCCAGGTTGCGTATCGACAGTCGCATTTTGCCCGTCGGCGTCGCACCGGAGCAGGGACTGCAGGTCAGGACAATCTTGGTGGCGCGCAGTATCAGTGCGGCTTTCCCCGAGATCCGCCAAATCGGCGGCGTCCGGCCGGATCCGTTGGGCTGGCATCCCCGAGGCCTGGCGCTCGACGTGATGATCCCGGACCCTGGCAGTGCCGAGGGAATTGCGCTGGGAAATGAGATCGTCGCGTACGTGATGGACAACGCGAATCGGTTCGGCATGCAAGACGCCATTTGGCGGGGCGTCTACTACACACCCAACGGCGCGCAAACCAGCGGCTACGGCCACTACGACCACGTCCACATCACCACCACCGGCGGCGGCTACCCCACCGGGGAGGAAATCTACTTCCGCTGAGCAAACGACGGGCAGATACGCTCGTCGGGTGCTGCTCTCCGATCGCGACCTCAGAGCCGAAATCGCCGCCGGCCGGCTGGGCCTCGACCCGTTCGACGACAGCCTGGTCCAGCCGTCCAGCATCGACGTCCGACTCGACGGCATGTTCCGGGTTTTCAATAACACCCGCTACACCCACATCGACCCCGCCCAGCAACAGGACGAGCTGACCAGCATCGTGGAGCCCACGAAGGGTGACCCATTTGTGCTGCACCCCGGAGAATTTGCGCTCGGCTCGACGCTGGAGATCTGCACCCTGCCGGAAGACCTGGCCGGACGGCTGGAAGGCAAGTCCTCGCTGGGCCGGCTGGGTTTGCTGACGCACTCCACGGCGGGCTTCATCGACCCGGGCTTCAGCGGTCACATCACACTCGAGCTGTCCAATGTGGCAAACCTGCCGATAACCCTGTGGCCGGGCATGAAGATCGGCCAGCTATGTATTTTGCGACTAACCAGCCCGTCTGAGCATCCGTACGGCAGTTCGCGAGTAGGGTCGAAATACCAGGGTCAGCGGGGGCCAACGCCGTCTCGGTCGTATCAAAACTTCATAAGGTCTACCTAGCTCCGGCATAGCTTGACCGGCGATCATTGAGAACGGGCATCCCTCCGCCTGAACCTGGCCGTATGCAAGACCTTGGGAGGGGTTTTGGACGTCGTACTCGGGGTTTCGATGGCACCGTCGGCGGTCCGGGTGGCCGTGGTCGAAGGGGAAGACGGCGACGGCGCCATCGTCGAAGAAGAGAGCTTCCAGGTAGGTCGCGGCCAAGCCGCCAGCCCATCCGATCAGGTGATCTCCGCCATTTTGGGCACCCGCGAAGGGGCGGCCGACGCCGGGCTTCGGCTTTCCGCTATCGGCGTGACCTGGACCGATCACCTGCAGGCAGCCGCGCTGCGTGACGCGCTGGCCGCGCGCAAGATCGAGAACGTCATGCTGGTCTCGGCGTTCTTGGCGACGGCGGCGCTGGGCCAGGCAGTCGGCGGCGCGGTCGGCTATGAGCGCACCGCGGTCCTCTACATCGAGCCCGACGCCGCGACGCTGGCGGTGGTGGATACCGCCGACGGGTCGGTCAGCGATCTGCATCGCAAGCTGTTGGCCGAGGATGACGACGCCGCGGTGGCTGAACTCGTCGAAATGGTCTCTGCCGCAGAGACTTTGGCCACCCACCCGGAGGGTGTGTACGTCGTCGGCAGTGGCGTCGACGTCCCACTGATCAAGCCGGCGCTGGATGCCGCGACCTCGCTGACGGTGAGTGTCCCCGAGGAGCCGGATATGGCGCTGGCTCGGGGCGCGGCGCTGGCGTCGGGCAACGCGCCATTGTTCGCATCGTCCACTGCCGCAATGGCATACGCCCAGGATGCGTGCGTCACCGGTCGGGACGACTTCGCCTACGCCGAGACGTCCGACGACGGCGCCGACGACGGCGCACGCCGGCCCGCGCTGCTCGTCGGCAGCGCGGCTGCGGTGGTGGCCATCGTCGCGGTGATCGCGCTGGAGATTGCCCTGGCGATCGGTATCCGTCCGACCGTCGCTTTGCAGCCCACACCCAGCCAAAACCACTTCATCGCACCCACCCAGCAGGCGCCGACTCAGGTGGCCGCGCCGCAACCCAAGATCGATCTGCCGCGGCCGCCGGTGGCGCCCAGGGCCCTGCCGCCGCAGGCACCGGCTCCGGTTGCGCCGGCGCCGGCTGGTCCGGTTCTGCCTGCTGCTCCGGTGCCCGAACCGGAGGTTGTCGTTCCGCCGGTTTTGCCCATCCTGGTGCCGCCGATTCAGCTCCCCGGCCCGCAAACGCTGTTGCGTCCGCCGGTGGTGCAGCCTCCGGTGCGCGTCCCGCAGCCCAAGGTGCCCCAGGTTCGTCCGCAAGTCCCGCAGGCCCCGCGGGTGCCGGTCCAGCAGAGCCCACGGGGCCGGGTGCCGTCGCTCAATCCCGGTCGGGGCCCCTTCGGCGGCCACGGCCCCTTCGGCGGCGGCGGCCACGGCGGCCACGGCCCCTTCGGCGGCGGTGGCCACGGCGGCTTCGGCGGCGGCCACGGCGGCTTCGGCGGCGGCCATGGCGGCTTCGGCGGCCACCACTAACCAGCCACTTTCCTCGCTGACCTGGGGATTTCCCCGGTACGGGTAAAGTTGCAGTTACGGGTTGGGGACCTGATGTCTTTATTGGGGGAGTTGTGGACACCGTACTTGGTGTGTCGATGGCGCCCACGGCAGTCCGGATGGTGCTGGTCGAGGGCGAAAACGGCGACGGCGCGACCGTCGACGAGGACAAATTCGCGCTCGATGCGGGCCAAGGCCCGACGACGCCCAGCAAAGCCGAGCAGGTGATTTCGGCCATCCTGGGAACGCGCGAGGGCGCGGCTGAGGGCGGCTACCAGCTGGCGTCTACCGGCGTGACCTGGACGGACCCCGTTGATGCCGCTGAGCTGCGCGACGCGCTGGCCAAGCGCAAGGTCGAGAACGTGATGCTGGTCTCGGCATTTCTGGCCGCGGCGGCGCTGGCCCAAGCGGTCGGCAATGCGACCAATTACGCCCAGACCGCGCTGCTGTTCATCGAACCCGACACGGCGACCCTCGCGGTTGTCGACAGCACTGACGGTTCAGTCGCCGATATCCATCGCGAGTTGCTGCCCGCCGACGACGACGCGGCCGTCGCGCAGCTGGCCGAGCTGGTGTCGGGCGCCGCGGCGCTGGAAACGCATCCGGACGCGGTATTCGTGGTCGGCTCCGGAGTCGACATCCCGCTGATCAAGCCGGCGCTGGAGGCCGCGACCTCGCTTCCGGTGACGGCGGCCGAGGAGCCGGAAACCGCGCTGGCTCGTGGGGCCGCACTCGCATCGGCCCACACTCCGTTGCTGGTGTCGAGCACGGCAGCACGCGCCTATGCCCAGGATCCCGGCACCGGTGCGCATGACCCGTATGCGCTGGACGCCGCTTACTTTGACGACGTCGACGACGAGCACCGCGACCGCAAGCCGTTCGGGCTGGTCGGCAGCATTTTGGTGTCGATCTTCATCATCGGGGTGGCGTCGCTGGTCGTGTCGCTGGCGGTAAGCATGCGGACGACGTCGGGGACCCGACCCAATCCCGGGCAGAATCTGGTCGCGCCCGCGCACCCGACGCCGGCGGCGCCCGCGCCGGCGCCGGCGCCTCAGGCCCCAGCTCCGGCACCGGCACCGCGGGCCCCCGCGCCGGCGCCGCAAGAGCCCGCGCCGGTTCCACAGCAGGCTCCCGCTCCCGCTCCGATTCCGCAGCAGGCGCCGGCTCCGGCTCCTGTTCCGCAGGCCCCCGCGCCGGTACCGGAGGCGCCTGCTCCGGTACCGCAGGCTCCGGCGCCCGTTCCCGTTCCGGTGCCGATACCGTTGCCGATCCAACTGCCGTTCCCCGGCGGTGGCGGCGGTGGATTCCCCGGTCCGCAGTTCCCCGGCGGCGGGGGCGGTCATGGTGGCGACGAGGGTCACGGCCACGGCGGCGGCCACGGCGGCGGCGGAGGCCACGGCCGCGGCGGTGGTTTCGGCATCCCGGGCATTCCCGGCCTCTGATTTCGCCGGATAGCTGTCATCTGCCGTTCAGCGGCGCGATGCAGTTCGCTCATCGCGGCCACCTACACACGGTGGTATGAGGTGCACCGTTTTCGGTACGGGCTATCTGGGCGCCACCCATGCGGTCGGAATGGCAGAGCTGGGGCACGAGGTCGTCGGTGTCGATATCGATCCCGGTAAGGTCGCCAAGCTGGCCGGCGGTGATATCCCGTTTTACGAGCCGGGGTTGCGAAAGTTGTTGACCGCCAACATCGCTGCGGGACGATTGCAGTTCACTACCGACTACGACATGGCGGCCGAATTCGCCGACGTCCATTTCCTGGGCGTCGGGACGCCGCAGAAGAAGGGCGAATACGGCGCCGATCTGCGCCACGTCCACGCCGTCATCGATGCCCTGGTGCCGCGTCTGACCAGGTCATCGGTGCTGGTCGGCAAGTCGACAGTGCCGGTCGGGACCGCAGCCGAGCTGGGCCGCCGAGCCGACGCGCTTGCTCCCGCTGGAGTCGATGTCGAAATCGCCTGGAATCCGGAATTTCTGCGCGAGGGCTTCGCGGTCCGCGACACCCTGAATCCGGATCGCATTGTACTTGGGGTGCAAGACGATTCGACTCGCGCCGAAGCGGCCGTGCGGGAACTGTATGGGCCGCTGCTGGATTCGGGGGTTCCGTTCCTGGTGACCGACTTGCAGACAGCCGAGTTGGTCAAGGTCTCCGCTAACGCCTTTCTGGCGACCAAGATTTCGTTCATCAATGCCGTCTCGGAGGTGTGCGAGGCCGCTGGCGCTGACGTCAGTCTGCTAGCCGATGCGCTCGGCTACGACGCCCGCATTGGTCGCCAATGCCTCAACGCCGGTTTGGGTTTCGGCGGTGGCTGCCTGCCCAAGGACATACGCGCGTTCATGGCCCGGGCCGGCGAACTGGGGGCCGATCAGGCGCTGACGTTCCTGCGCGAAGTCGACAGCATCAATATGCGCCGGCGTACCCGGATGGTGGAACTGGCCACCGCGGCGTGCGGCGGGTCGCTGCTGGGCGCCAACATCGCAGTGCTGGGCGCGGCGTTCAAACCCGAGTCCGACGACGTGCGCGATTCCCCTGCGCTCAACGTCGCCGGCCAACTGCAGCTCAACGGAGCGGCGGTCAATGTGTACGACCCGAAGGCCCTGGAGAACGCGAATCGCCTATTCCCCACGCTGAATTACGCGGTATCGGTCGCGGAGGCCTGCGAACGCGCGGATGCCGTGCTGGTGCTTACCGAATGGCGTGAGTTCGTCGAACTCGACCCCACCGACCTGGCCGACCATGTGCGGGCCCGTGTCATTGTCGACGGCCGCAATTGCTTGGATACCGCCCACTGGCAGCGGGCGGGGTGGCGGGTGTTCAGGCTCGGTTCGCGGCGGCCTACGCCGTAACCGGCCTGGGCACGTTACGGGGCCGACCGTCTGCGCGCAGGAAGCCGCCGGTACGCTCGCGGCCGAGAATCGTGGTGGGCTGACCGTCGCGGAACACCTGGCGGCCGGAGACGAAGACGGCGTTGACCGCCGCGTCGTTGCGGTTCACCATCCGTGAAAGTCCGCCATACACATCAATATTGGCCTCGTGGTAAGCATCCAGCGAGTGGTCGAGGTGCTGGGGATCGATCACCGCGAGGTCTGCCCAGTCGCCGACGCGTAAGTGACCGGCGTCCAATCCGTACCAGTCCGCAAGTTCTCCGGTGAGCCGATGCACCGCTTGTTCGACCGACATGAACGGTTCGCCCGCGTTCGCGGCGTCGCGTACGTGCCGCAGCAGGCGCAGTCCGCAGTTGTAGAACGCCATGTTGCGCAGATGGGCGCCCGCATCGGAGAAGCCTATTTGAATGCCGTTCTGCCGAGCGATGCGCCGCAGCATGCGTGGCCGGTGGTTGGAAATTGTGGTACGCCAACGGATTTCGGTGCCATACTCGAGCACCAGGTCGAGGAAGGTGTCGACCGGGTGCAGGCCGCCGCGCTCCTGTCCCACTTGGCCGAACGACTTGCCCACCAGCGACGTGTCAGGGCAGGACACAATCTCGGCGTCAAAGAAGTCGCGGTGCCAGGCTCGGGGGGCGAACTTGTTGTCGTAGTCCTTGCGGAATTGCCGCCGGTACTTCTCGTCGCGCAGGAGCTCGTTGCGTTCGAGTTGGTTCTTGAGGTGGAGAGCCGCAGCCCCGGCTCCGAACTCCTCGAACACCACCAGGTCGATCCCGTCGGCGTACACCTCGAAGGGCACCGGTAGATGCTGGAACCGGAAGTCGCCGCCAAGCCGGTTCACGATCGCCGCCAGTGGGCCGGTCAGCCACATGCCGCCGCCCGGTGTCGACTTCATGTCCGCGGACGCCAGCAGGCTGGTCTTCAGCCGGGGCCGTCGGATTCCCAGTGACTGGAAGGCCTGCGACACGATGTTCTGCGGGTGGCTGATGTCCGGGCCGGACTGCAGGACGCGCCCGCAGCGGCGCAGCAGCATTTTCAGTCGGCGTAGCTCCCGGCCTCTTGCGTAGGTCGATGGCAGGGTACGTGAGCGGCAGGTTTCGCCGTCGATCTTGTCGAAAAGCAGCTGCTGCGAAGACATTCCGAGGAAGCCGGCGTCGAGCGCCTCGCTCAGCATCTTTTCCATGCGAGCCTGCTCGGCCTCGGTTGGGCGGACGTCTTTACGAGTGGCGCGCTCAAGACCCATCACCGCTGTGCGCATGTCGGAGTGACCGATGAAGGCGGTCACATTGGGACCCAACGGCAACGATTCGAGCGCGTCGATGTACTCCTGCGCGTTAGTCCACGACTTGTGCTCGCCGACGATGCGGATGACGTGCTCGTGCGGAATCGCCTCCACCCGGCCGAACAGGTCGGCGGCTTGGCCCGCGTCGACGTGGATGGTCGACAGGGAGCACGAACCCATCACGATCGTGGTGACACCGTGCCGCAGGGACTCCGAGAGCGACGGCGCTGCCAGCACCTCGGCGTCGTAGTGGGTGTGGATGTCGATGATTCCCGGAATCACCCACTTACCCTGGGCATCAATCACATTCGTGCAGCCGTCGGTGTCCAGCGGGGTTGGGCTGACCGCGGCGACTCGACCGTCTCGGATGCCGATATTGCGGATGGCAGATGGCCCGCCGGTGCCGTCGAACCACCGGCCGTTCGCGACAACTGTGTCGAATGTCAATGCAATCACCTCGTACCCCGATTACTTAGCTTGTCAATTTACCAGTGCGATAGTTGAGAGCGCGCTCGGTATTGATGCGTTGGTCCCGGTCTTGCTGGCGGGTACGGCGCCGGATGGGCATCATCAGGCCCCGGTAGCTGGACTGTGGTTGGGCCGTTGAGTCGGTGGATATTTCACCTGTGGGCAGGCACAGGGTGGGAAACAGCAGCCGACTGCCCGGCCGGGTGGTGTAGGTGTGACCGGTGGGTGCGGTCCAGATGACGGTGCCGTCGGGAAGCTGCCGGTCGCGCCAGCCGCGGGGACCGTCCCAGAAGGTCTTCAACAAATGGTGTTTTCGACAGAGGCATTTGAGGTTGGACGGGTGCGTGGGCCCGAACGGGTAGGCGATGGTGTGGTCGAGGTCGCAGAGTTCGGCGGCGGCGTCGCAGCCGGGAAAGCGGCAGGTCATGTCGCGGCAGCGGATGAAGCGGGCCAGCGCGGCCGAGGGGCGGTAGCTCGACTCGGGAACCGCGTCGGTGAAGCAGTTCAGTGTTGTCACCTTGGCGCCCGCGGCGGCCAGTCGCACGAGCAGCGGGGCAGGTACGGTGCCGCCACCGAAGATCTGCGCTGCGGGCAGGCGGGTCGGCGGCTTTGCGGCTGCGGTCACCGGCGTCGGCTCCGCACCGGACGCGTGTGGGTCGGGCTCAGCCTTGAGCGATGCGGGATCGGCGACCACGTGGATCACCACCGCCGCGGCCCGTGGATCGCGATCGATGCGGGCCGGGCAATCGGGTTTAGCGCAAGCGCAAGCGAGGCGTTTGCCGTCGACTGCCAGGGTGCCCAGGGCGTCGGCGCGGCGCTGACCGATGGTGCGCGGGTCGTCGTCGCAGACTTGGTGGGCCATTTGGGTGAGCCGACGATCCACCGCTACGCCGTCGGTGGCCAGCAACGAACCCCACAGCGAGACGGTGCCGTTGTCGTCGTCGGCGGGGGAGATGACCACGTCGCGCGCGCGGGCCGCGGCTTGACTGCGCCGCACGGCGGCGGGGTCGTGGCGGCTGACGATGGCGTCGATGGCCGCATCGGTCTTGGCCACCGACAGCGGCCCGTAGCGCCTGGCGTCGGTGGCGAGCGCGGCGTCGACGAGGCTCAGCGCTATGGGGTCTTTGATCAGGTAGGTGCGCCAAACGATCGAGGTGGCCAGGCGCAGGCTGATGATGCCGTCGGCCAGCAGGGCGGCCAGTTTGGGCAAGCGGTCGCGCAGGGCCATGGCCAGATACATCTGGCCCGAGGCCATCGGGTGGCTGATGTTCAAGGCGGCGGCGACTTGGGCGGCTATAGCGTCCCAGTTATCGCAGGACCAGCGGCCGGAGTCGGTCTCACCGATGGCTTCGCGGGCCACCAACTCGGCGATCGCGGCCAGCCGGCGCGCAGCCGCGGCGGACTCCGCGCGGGCGGACTCGCCGATCGCGTCCACCAGCGCGCTGTCGCCAAAGGTGTCGAACATACTTTCGAATACTAGCGATGGCGTCCGACACAAAGCGCCGCCCAAGCCCGGGTTGTGGACAAACTTCGCACTGTGGATAACCCAGCGGCGCAGGTAGCGTGACCGACGTGGATCACGCGTCGGCGTTCATCGCGGAAAACCGCGCCTTTGCAGAGCTCGTTCGCAACGCAGACCACTCCAAACCGGTGCCGTCGTGTCCGGGCTGGAGCCTCGAGCAGCTTTTCCGGCACGTCGGTCGCGGCGACCGCTGGGCGGCACAGATCGTCAAGGACAAGCTCGACGACTTTCTCGATCCGCGCAGCGTCGAAGGCGGCAAACCGCCGCCAGACCTCGACGACGCCATCTCGTGGTTGGAAGCCGGCGCGCAGCGGTTGGTCGACGCCGTCGAACAGTCGGGCGTGGAAACGCCGGTATGGACGTTCCTGGGGACCCGCCCGGCCAACTGGTGGATCCGGCGCAGACTGCACGAGGTCGCCGTGCACCGGGCCGACGCCACCATCGCGATCGGAAGCGAGTTCACGCTCGACGCCGAGATCGCCGCTGACGGGATCACCGAATGGCTTGAGCGCGTTGCGATTCAGGCCGGCGGCAACGGTTCGGCGCTGCCGCTGGAAAGCGGCGAAACCATCCACCTGCACGCCACCGACCCGGGTCTGGGTGAAGCCGGCGAATGGACCATCGGCGTCAACGACGGCCGAATAACGTGGTCGCACGAACACGGCAAGAGCTCCGCGGCTCTGCGCGGTGGCGCCACCGAGTTGCTGCTGGCCATGCTGCGCCGAGTTCCGGTTGCCGACACCGGGATCGAGTTCTTCGGCGACGATGCCGTATGGCAAAAGTGGCTGGACCATACTCCTCTCTAGACTTGCAGACCATGACCACATCGGAGATCGCCACCGTCCTGGCTTGGCACGATGCTCTCAATGAGTCCGACCTCGATACCTTGGTCGCTTTGTCCAGTGACGATATCGATTTCGGCGACGCGCACGGAGCCGCGCAGGGCCACGAGGCGTTACGCAAGTGGGCCGGTTCGCTGACGGCCACTGCGCAGCTCGGCCGGATGTACGTGCACGACGGCGTCGTGGTCGTCGAGCAGGAGATCAACGGGCCCGACGGCCCGGCTGCCACGACCGCCGCGTCGGCATTCCGCGTGGTCCGCGACCATGTCACCTCGGTATTTCGCCACGAAGACTTGGCATCGGCATTGGCGGCCACCGACCTCACCGAAGCCGACCTAGTCGAATAGCCAGGGGGGCCAACTCATGCGCGGGATCATCCTGGCCGGTGGTTCGGGCACCCGCTTGCATCCGATCACCATCGGCATCAGCAAGCAGTTGCTACCCGTCTACGACAAACCGATGGTCTACTACCCGCTGTCCACGCTGATGATGGCCGGCATCCGCGACATTCTGGTGATTACCACGCCGCACGACGCGGCCGGCTTCCGGCGACTCCTGGGCGACGGCTCGCAATTCGGCATCAACCTCAGCTGGGTGACGCAGGACAACCCCGACGGCCTGGCGCAAGCGTTCGTGCTGGGCGCCGATCACATCGGCAATGATTCGGTGGCCTTGGTGCTGGGCGACAACATCTTCTACGGCCCCGGCCTGGGCACCAGTCTGAGTCGGTTCCAAAACGTTAGCGGTGGAGCAATTTTCGCTTATTGGGTGGCCAACCCGTCGGCCTACGGAGTCGTCGAATTCGACGACGACGGGATAGCGCTGTCGCTTGAGGAGAAGCCGCAGACGCCGAAGTCCCACTACGCGGTACCGGGGTTGTACTTCTACGACAACGACGTGGTCGAGATCGCGAGGGGTCTGAAGAAGTCGGCGCGCGGCGAGTACGAGATCACCGAGGTCAACCAGATCTACCTCGATCTGGGCCGGCTGTCGGTAGAGGTGATGGCTCGCGGGACGGCATGGCTGGACACCGGTACGTTCGACTCGCTGCTGGACGCCTCCGATTTCGTGCGCACCCTGGAATTGCGGCAGGGGTTGAAAGTCAGTGTGCCCGAAGAAGTTGCGTGGCGGCGCGGTTGGATCGACGACGAACAGTTGGCCGAACGCGCCCGCCCGCTGGTGAAATCCGGATACGGTAGCTATTTGCTGGAGTTGTTGTCCCGCAACTGATTTCGCGACGTTGCCGCCAAGGCCGATTATCCGAGTCCGTTCAACCCGCCCGAGCCAATGAGCGCGGAGCCACCGACGCCGGGGCTGCCGTGAGTTGGGCCGGTGCCGCCGTTGCCGCCGTTGCCGCCGTTGCCGATGAGCGCGCCGGAACCGCCGTTGCCTCCGGCCCCGCCCAGCACGCCGCCGGCGCCACCGGCTCCGCCGTTACCGCCGTTGCCGAACAGCCCCGCGTTGCCGCCCCTTTCGCCGGTCCCGCCGATGTTGCCGCCGTACCCGCCGGCCCCGCCGGCGCCGCCGTTGAAGTAGAGGTTGCTGCCCAACCC
>NZ_MVHE01000063.1 GCF_002086155.1 Mycobacterium angelicum
ATGAAGAGATGTGGGCGCTGGATGTGTCGGCGATGTCGAGCTATCACGCCGGGGCGTCAGCGGTGGCGTCTGCGCTCTCTCCCTTCGCGCTACCGCTATCAGGTTTGGGCGGCGCGGCAGCGGCGGCCGGGGAACCCGCCGTGCCGGGCCGTACTACGACCCTGAACCTGGGATTGGGCAATGCCGGTGGCGGCAATGTCGGCAATGCGAACAACGGCTGGGGAAACTTCGGCAGCGCGAACCTGGGCAGCACCAACTTCGGATCCGGTAATTTCGGCACATTCAACTTCGGCTGGGCAAACCTAGGCAGCAATAACCTGGGCCTTGGAAACGCGGGCGTCAGCAACTTCGGCTTCTCGAATCTGGGTAACTTCAACTTCGGGTTGGCCAATACCGGCAGCGGCAATGTGGGATTTGCGAACACCGGCAACAACAACATCGGCTTCGCGCTCACCGGCAACAACCAGATCGGTATCGGCGGACTGAACTCGGGCGCCGGCAATATCGGCTTGTTCAACTCGGGCAACGGCAACATCGGCTTCTTCAACTCGGGCAACGGCAGCTTCGGCATAGGAAACTCCGGCCACTTCAGCACCGGCTTGTTCAACTCGGGACAAGGCAACACCGGCTTCCTCAATGCGGGTTCGTTCAACACCGGTTTCTTGGATGTCGGAAACGCGAACACAGGCAATCTCAACACCGGCAGCTTCAACTTCGGTGGCTTCAACACGGGTTCGTCGAATACCGGCAGCTTCAACACGGGTAGCTCTAACACCGGCGTGTTCAACCCGGGCAACATCAACACCGGTGTGCTGAACTTCGGCAACATGAACAATGGCCTGCTGAACACGGGCGACATGAACAATGGCGTTTATTACCGGGGCGTGGGACAAGGCAGCTTGCACTTTGCCATCCAGACCCCCGACTTAACACTCCCGCCGCTTCAGATACCGGGAGTGTCGGTTCCCGCCTTCCAGCTGCCCGCCCTGACCTTGCCGTCGTTGTCGATTCCGGCTTCCACGACGCCGGCGAATATCACGGTGGGTGCGTTTAGTTTGCCGGGGTTGACGTTGCCGTCGTTGTCGATTCCGGCGGCGACGACGCCGGCGAATATCAACGTCGGCGCGTTCGGCCTGCCTCAGTTGACGGTTCCGGCGGTGACCGTGCCGCCGATCAATATTCCTGGCGGTGGCACGGTGGGTGCGTTCAGCCTGCCCCAGTTGAAGGTTCCGGCGGTGACCGTGCCGCCGATCAATATTCCTGGCGGTGGCACGGTGGGTGCCTTCAGCCTGCCCCAATTGACCGTTCCGGCCGTGACCGTTCCGGCGATCAATATTCCTGGCGGCGGCACAGTGGGCGCATTTAGCTTGCCCAAGCTGACTCTTCCGTCCTTCACCATTCCGGAAATCGATATTCCGGGAGGTGGCACGGTGGGCGCCTTCAGCCTGCCCAAGCTAACTCTTCCGCCGATAACAATCCCGCCGATTACGATACCCTCAGGCACTCACGTCGGTGGCTTTAAGCTGCCTGGGTTGGATACTCCGCCTATAACCATAAGCGGCCTGAGCACAAATGCGTTTACCACGCCTCGGATAGTCGGCACGCTAAGTACCGGAACGATTTATCTGCCTAAAGCGCGAATCGATAATCTCGTCCTATTTCTGCCGAACAACATCCTCGCCTTGCAGACAGGTATATCTGGCGTGTTCCCGCAAATCGGCGGCGGAGTAATCAGCAACACCGCCCCCGCCGGGACCAACGCGGGGAAACCGGGCCAGGGCGGTCCGAACGCCTTTCTATCTATCGGCGGGGGCTACATCAGCGGATTCGCAATCCCTTACGGGATCGAATCAATCAATGTCCCCGCTATCAGCCTGCCCACCATCAACGTCCCCGGAATCCACATCGACCCCATCACGGTGGCCGGATTCGACCTTCCCGACATCAAAACGGCCGAGTTCACTACACCGCAGTTTTCCATTCCGGCGATCGCGACCGACGGGTTCACGCTGCCGTCGATCAGCACTCCGCAATTCGATACTCCTAAGCTGTCCATTCCGTCGATCGACGTCGCCGGCTTTACCCTGCCGTCGATCAGCACGCCGCAGTTCAGTACGCCCGAGGTGACCATTCCGTCGATCGACGTCGCCGGCTTTACCCTGCCGTCGATCAGCACGCCGCAGTTCAGTACGCCCGAGGTGACCATTCCGTCGATCGACGTCGCCGGCTTTACCCTGCCGTCGATCAGCACGCCGCAGTTCTCGACGCCGCAGTTGACCATTCCGGCGATTGGGGTCGATGGGTTTACCCTGCCGCAGATCAGTATTCCGGCGATGACGACGCCGCCGTATGCTATTCCGCCGATCGCGGTTGACGGGTTTACGTTGCCGCAGTTGGGCATTCCGGCGATGACGACGCCGCCGTATGCTATTCCGCCGATCGCGGTTGACGGGTTTACGTTGCCGCAGTTGGGCATTCCGGCGATGACGACGCCGCCGTATGCTATTCCGCCGATCGCGGTTGACGGGTTTACGTTGCCGCAGTTGGGCATTCCGGCGATGACGACGCCGCCGTATGCTATTCCGCCGATCGCGGTTGACGGGTTTACGTTGCCGCAGTTGGGCATTCCGGCGATGACGACGCCGCCGTTTGCTATTCCGCCGATCGCGGTTGACGGGTTTACGTTGCCGCAGTTGGGTGTTCCGGCGATGACGACGCCGCCGTTCACCATCCCCCCGATCGGCTTGGCCGCCTTCACCACGCCCCCGCTCACCATCCCGAGCATCCATATGCCGGCCACCGTCTTGGGCGGATTCGATGTTCCGCCGGCGCCCGGCTACTTCAACGCAAGCACTGGTCCGTCATCTGGCTTCTTCAACTCCGGGCCCGGCGGCAACTCCGGCTACGGCAACAACGGCACCGGTCTTTCGGGTTGGTTCAACACCAACCCCACCGGGTTGCTGGGCGGCTCGGGCTACCAGAACTACGGTGGCTTGATGTCGGGCTTCAATAATCTGGGCAGCGCGGTCTCCGGCTTCGCCAACACCGGCACTCTGCCTGTCTCGGTCAACAGCTTCGTCTCGGGCGTAGCCAGCATCGGCCACCACCTGTCGGGACTGTTCTTCCAGACTGCATAACGGGCATTGGTGCGCGAAAAAAGTTGCCACAATGGACGATCAGGCTCAAGTGCGATCAGTTAGGATTGCGTGCTTACCAGCCCCGATGTCCACCAGCAACGCCATGTTGTGGGCGTAGACGGGAGACCTACCCATGAGATCCATCCACTTCATCTCGGGACTGCCGCGCTCGGGTTCGACCCTGCTGGCCGCGTTGTTGCGGCAAAACCCGCGCTTCGAGGCGGGGATGTCCGGTCCGCTGGAGGGCCTGTTCGCCGGCTTGCTTGGCCAGATGGCCGCCAGCAACGAGTTTTCGACGTTCCTCGACGACGCCAAACGCGAGCGCATCTTGCGAGGACTGTTCGACAACTACTACGCCGATTGCAACGCCGAGGTGATCTTCGATACCAGTCGCGTCTGGTGTGCTCGGATGTCGACGATCGCCCGGCTGTTCCCCGACGCGAAAGTCATTGCCTGCGTGCGTGATTTGCCCTGGGTCGTCGACAGTATCGAGCGCCTGATCCAGCGCAACGTCTTCAATCCGTCCGGACTCTTCAGCTACAGCCCCGGCGGGACGGTCTACACCCGCGCCCATGAGATTGTGTCGTCGGTTGGCATGGTCGGCGGTCCATTCGAGGCGCTGAAGCAGGCGTGCTTCGGCGAACAAGTCGGCCGCCTGCTGCTGGTTCAGTACGAGACGCTGACCACTGACCCGGCCAAGACGATGCACGCCATCTATTCATTTATCGGCGAGCCGGTTTTCGAGCACGACTTCGCCCATGTCGATTACGACGTCACCGAATTCGACCAACGCGCCGGCACTCCCGGGTTACACACGGTTCGTGGTGCGGTCCGAGCCGAGCCGCGCAAAACGCTGCTGCCGCCCGATCTGTTCCAGGCATTCATCGGGCACTCCTTTTGGCGCGACCCGGCGACAATCCCGGAGGGGCTGCAAGTCATCTGAGCCGGCCCGGCCCAGCGGCCGTCACCCCTCCTTGAGGATCAACTTCCGCAGCGCCACCCGGTCGGGTGTGAGCAGCTCGGCGATGCGCGGGTGGTTCACCTCGGCGACGATGATCTCGCCGACTTCCTGATAGACCTCGCTGAAGATCCCGTGGGACTTCATCTTCTCGGTCTGGTACTGGTTGTCCTCGGTCGGCGTCACGTAGTACACCGCGTCTGCCTTGAAGCGATGCACCAGCCAGAGGTGGATCAAGGTCATCAGCCGCTTCTGCCGCAGCTTCTCGGCGAAGGTGTTCTGATCGCGCACCTGCAGGATGCTGCGACCATGCCGGTCTTTGATGGGGTCGACGACGACGTTGGCCAGTTGCTCGTCGCCGCTGCCGTAGATTCCGAGTTCGAGAACGTCAGACCCGGCACGGCGCGGCCGCAGCGTCACCCGCAGCTTCTCACCCAACTGGTAGTGCTCGCTCCACAGCGCCAGCCACTCCTCCAGCAGCTTCTTGGGCACCTCGGTCTGCACCAGGTGCTGGTGTTGGGTGGAGCCCTTGCCCATCGCCTTGGTGGTGGCCGTGCGCCCTGAGGAGGCGGCCAGCGCCGCGTCGCTGCGCGGCCCACCGACCAAGGTCTGCGGCGTGCGGTACGGCGACTCGACCAGCCGCATCTTGCGTTGCAATCGAGCCAGCGCCAGCATGCCGTCCTGCTGAAGGGAAGTGGCGAACTCCTCGGCGGCGACACCGTCGATTTGGTGCCCGCCATAGGTGATGAAGTTGAAGACGAAGCCCATCTTGCCGAGTTCTATAGGGAACTGTTTCATCTCGTCATCGGTCATGCCGGTGGTGTCCCAGTTGAACGATGGCGAGAGGTTGTAGGCCAGCATCTGTTCGGGGAACACGGCATGGATGGCCTCGGCAAATTCCCGGGCATCGGCCAGATCCGCGGTCTTGGTCTCCATCCAGAGGATGTCGGCAAAGGGTGCGGCCGCCAGCGACTTGGCGATCGCATACGGGATGCCGCCGCGGATCTGGTAGTACCCCTCAGGCGTTTTCGCCAGCTCGCAGTCCCAACTGGCGTCGGCGCCCAATTCCTTTGCCTTCTGCCGCGCTTCATACAGCGACGCGCGCGCGGAGAAGGCCCGCCATTCCTCGGCGCTCATGCCGGCCGGCTCGTCTTCACTCTCGCCGAAGGCCAGCACTTCAGCCACGGCATCGCCGTACGTCATGACCCCGGCGTCGTCTTCCCAGGCGGCGACAAACCGGGACTCGACTTGGTCATAGACGTCGTCGATCGACTTCTGGCCGTTCTCCCGCCAGGTGTTGACCGCCTCGGACACCAGGCCCATGATCCCTTGCCGCTCAAGCCATGCGTTGGCCGCGTCGTACTCGCCGTCGCTGAGCGCATAGAGCAGATGGCCGTTGAGGTCCGTGACGCCCAGGTCGTAAAAGCGCCGCACCAGAGCCAGGAAGCAGGACTTGTAAGACGGCACTTTCAAGTTGGTGGCGCCCAACAGGAATGGCTGGTCCCGCTCGTCGGCGCGACTGTCGATCAGGTTGGCGGCCTCGGCATCGGTGCGGGCGACGATGATGCCGGGCACCCGCATGACGTCAAGCTGGAAGCGGGCGGCATTGAGCCGCTTGATCTGTTCGTCCGACGGCACCAAAACCTTGCCGCCCTGGTGCCCGCACTTCTTGGTGCCCGGCCGCTGGTCCTCGATGTGGTAACCAGGCACGCCGACTTCGACGAAGCGGCGAATCAGGTTGCGCACGTGTGGATCACCGCCATGGCCGGTGTCGGCGTCGGCGATGATGAACGGACGGAAGTCGTAGTTGGGAGCCGTAGCCCGCGCCCGTTCGCTCATGTTCAGGCGCAGGTATTCCTGATTGCGGTCAGCGGTGAGCAGCGCGCGCACCAGTACCGCGGCGTCGTCGGGCACCTGGCTCAGCGGGTAGCTGGCGAGGTCGGGTCCGGGGTCTTCGGTGGTGGAACCCTTGGCCGAAGTTGCCCAGCCGCCCAGATAGATCGCCTCGATGCCCATCCGCTTCATGCTCACGGCCTGTCCCGGCGAATACGGCCCGAACGTGGTGATGCTCTTGTGTTCGGCGAACAGCTCGCGCAGACGCACGTAGAAAGCCGCCGCGGCCTCGCGCGCCACGGTGTAGTCGGTCGCAATGGTGCCCCGCTGCTCGGCGACCTGTCGGGCGCTATAAAGCCGAGTGATCGCGGAAAAGCGCGAGCTGTCGAAGTACTGCTGCGTCGCGGCGACGTCTTTCTCGAAGTCCTGCTCGAACGATGATTGGACCGCAGTGTCCGTTTCGGCAATGGCCATGGCCTTACGCTCCTCTTCAGCCCCGATTTCCCCTGACGCAGAGAGTGTATTCCCCAGGCGAGTGATCTAAATCACCGGCCGACTGCGTGCCCAACGGCTGGCCGCACAGCGGCGAGAAAATGCTCTCCGCAGTGGCTCGACAGCGAGTAGCGTCGACTGCGTGCAGACCGAATTGCGCTTTGACCGGTGGTATCTGCTGCTATCGGTGCCCCTTGGGCTCGGCCCCAAAACCAGCGAGTTGCGAGTCGACGGGCAACACCTTCACGTGAAGATGGGTTGGGCATTCACCGCCGACATCCCGTTGACATCAATCAAGAATGCGGAGCCGACCAACAGCCGCGCATACACCGCCGGAGTTCATTTCTTCGGCTCGCGCTGGCTGGTGAATGGATCGCTCAAAGGCCTGGTGGCCCTGACACTCGACCCGCCGGCGCAGGCCAAGGTGTGGTTGCGCAAGTCGGTGACGGTGCGCCAGTTGGTGCTCAGCGTGACCGATCCCGATGCGCTCGTCGCCGCCTGCTCGGCCAAGGCGAGCTAGCGCCGCTCAGCGGCTTCAGCCGGCGGCGCGCGCGGTGAGCCAATCTCGTTGGCGGCGGACGAACTCCGCGTCGACAACGCTGCCGTGACCCGGAACATAGCGCGCGTCCGCACCGCCCAGGTCCAGCAACCGGCCGAGGGTGCCCGGCCACGCCGCCAGATCGGAATCCGCGTCGATATAGGGATCGGCGGATTCCTCGACCAGATCGCCGGTGAACACCACGACCCGGCTGCTCTCGCCGTCGGCGCCGGGTGCCATCACGACCAGATCCCCGGTGGTATGCCCGGGGCCCGGGTGGGTGATCGTTACCATGCGATCGCCGAGATCAACGACGGACGCACAGGTTCCATTGAGTGGTGGCCGCAGGGCTGCGATGGCGCGATCCACCTCGGCCGCATCCGCACCGTAGTGCAGGGCGTGGTCGCGCAGCTGTCCGGTTGCCGACGAGAGGTAATCGACAACTTCGGGCGCACAAAGGATTTCGGCCCGAGCGAACATCGAGGAACCCAGCACGTGGTCGAAGTGCTTGTGCGTCAACACAACATGGGTCACCGCGGACGCGCCAAGCTCACGGACGTCAGCCTCGATCGCGGCCGCCTCGGTGAGCGTGGTTCCGGTATCGACGAGCAGCGCACCGGTGCGGCCCTGCACCAACCCGATCGTGACATCACAGAACGCGAGCCGACACCGATGGATGCTCGCGGTCAACTGTTCCCAGATGAAGTGCATCAATGAAAGGTAGCGCGCATGTCAGTACGATTCGGTCAATGACGTCGAGATCATCGCGCTGGGCCGGTGTTGTCGTCGTCGGCTTCGTTGCGATCCTCGCCGTCGCGGCTACGACATGGGCGCTGCTGCATTATCGCCTGATCGGCCAGCCCGTGGTCGCGCCGCCGCACTTCACCTCACCGGCCATACCCAAGGGCACCCAGGTCATCACCGTCGTACCCGTCGATGCCAACGGGCAGGCGATCAACGGATATCGGCAGCTGCCGATTTCCGCCGATCCGAGCCAGGATCCTGGACGGGTCAGCGACGTCTTCGGCTGCACCGCGTCGCCGGCGGCGGTGGCCGACGACATCTACTACTGCGCGCCCAACGCCGCCGGCGCTGACGTGTGTTGGCCCGGCGGGCCGTCGACGCCGGGAACCCTGTGGTGCCTCACCGATCCCTGGGACAAGGGGCTACACCAAGTGGCCGCCGCCAATCCGCTTCCGCACGTGCTGCCACCGCCGACACCGGCACCGTTCGCTTTGCTTCTCGATGGCGGCACGCCATGCCGGCTGCGCAACGGCGGCGCCTGGGGCGGACGCGACGACGGCTTGGTTGCCGCGTACGGCTGTCCAAATGAAACGCCGGCGGTGCTCATGCCGGTCAGACCGGACGGCGGTGCAGCGGCGATCGATCGCTCCCAGGCGCTGTGGACGGTCAAGGTGGGATCGCTGGGCGCCGGGAACCCGCATCTGCCGCCCCCGCAAACACGCACCGTCGTCACGGCGTGGTTCGCCGGTGATTGACGGGGCGCCGGCGCAGCTGCCGGCTGACCGCAGAGCGGCTGGCCGCACTTGCCGAATGGCCAACGCAGCCAATCAAACCCAGTGACCGGAGGAACATATGCGCGCAGTCGTTATCACCAAGCACGGCGACCCGGCGGTCCTGCAGGTGCAGCAGCGGCCCGACCCGCCACCGCCGGGCGCGGGCCAGTTGCGTATCGCCGTTCGCGCCGCCGGGGTGAACTTCGCTGACCACCTCGCCCGGGTAGGCCTGTATCCCGACGCCCCGAAGCTGCCGGCGGTCGTCGGCTACGAAGTCGCCGGCACCGTCGAGGCGGTCGGCGACGGAGTCGATCCGGCGCGGGTGGGCGAACGCGTTCTCGCCGGCACCAGGTTCGGCGGCTACGCCGAAATCGTCAACGTGGCCGCCAACGATTCGGTGGCGCTGCCCGAGGCGCTGAGCTTCGAACAAGGTGCTGCCGTCCCGGTCAACTACGCGACGGCGTGGGCGGGGCTGCACGGCTACGGTTCGCTGCGCGCGGGCGAGCGGGTGCTGGTTCACGCGGCCGCCGGCGGCGTGGGCATCGCGGCCATCCAGTTCGCAAAGGCGGCCGGCGCCCAGGTGCACGGCACCGCATCGCCCGGCAAGCACCAGAAGCTGGCTGAGTTGGGCGTGGATCTCGCGATCGACTACCGCCGCGACGGCTGGTGGAAGGGGCTGGAACCCTACGACATCGTGCTCGACGCGCTGGGCGGTACCTCGCTGCGGCGGTCCTACGATCTGCTGCGCCCGGGCGGAAGGCTTGTCGGATACGGGATTTCGAACATGCAGCAGGGTGAGAAGCGTTCGCTGCGGCATGCGGCACCGCACGCGCTGGCGATGCTGCGCGGGTTCAACCTGATCGACCAGCTTTCGGAGTCCAAGACCGTCATCGGTTTGAACATGCTGCGGTTGTGGGACGACCGCGGCACCCTCGAGCCCTGGATCACGCCGCTGGCCGAGGCGCTCCATGCGGGCACGTTGTCGCCGATCGTTCATGCGGCCGTGCCGTTTGCCGAGGCGCCGGAAGCCCACCGAATTCTGGCGGCGCGCGAGAACATCGGCAAGGTCGTGCTGGTGCCGTAGGCCGACGGCCGGCTTCTGGTTTAACGCGTGTGGCTGTGGCTATGTCTTGGGGATGGCTGTCACCGAGTCCAGAGAGGTCGTCATCGAGGCGACGCCCGACGAAATCATGGATGTGCTGTTCGACCTCGAATCGCTGCCCGAGTGGTCCTCGGCTCACCGCAAGATCGAGATCCTCGAGCGTGACGAGCAGGGCCACCCGAGCAAATCTCGCCAGGTGGTCAAGATCGTCGGTGTCAGCGATGAGCAGGTGCTGGACTACGCGGTGCATGACGACGGCGTGAGTTGGACACTGGTCAGCGCCAAACAGCAACGGGCACAGGACGCCCGGTACACACTGACTCCCGAGGGCGACGTCACCCGCGTGCACTTCGAGCTCACCGTCGAGCTGGGTGCGCCGGTGCCGGGCTTCCTGATCAAGAAGGGCGCCAAGGGTCTGATGCAGACCGCCACCGACGGCCTGCGCAAGCGGGTGTTACACGTCAAGAAGGCAAGCGGCTAGCGGGCCGTGTCGTCGAGCGCCTGATAGGCGGCGTTGTAGCCGGGTGTGAACGTGATGCCCGGGCCGCCGTGGCAGCCGGCGCCGCCGAGGTACAGGCCGTCGATGGGAATCGGGAAGTCGAGGAAACCTTTGGGGCCGGGCCGGTTGGGCCCCATCAGATCCGGGTGCAACAGGCCATGACAGAAGTCGCCGGCGGGCGCGGCGAACATGGTTTGCATGTGATAGGGCGCAAACGTGATGTGCCGGATCACCAGGTCCTTGAAGTTGGGGGCGAATCTAGCGATCTTGTCGATAACACGTTGTGCCATCTCATTTTTGAGGTTCCCGTGCTGATCGCGGCTGACCTCGACGGGAAAGGCGTAGGCATAGGCGCTCGCGGCATGCTTGCCGGGCGGGGCCAGGCTTGGGTCGTGCACGGAGGGGATTTGCAGCCCCATCGACGGGTTGTCCGGGATCAAGCCCTGACGGCACGTTTCCCATTGCAGCTGCTGTTCTTCCGGTGAACCGAAGATGCCGACCGATTGCTGCATGCCGGCTTCGTTGAGGAACTCATATGGTGGGGCGAATTCGGGCAGTCCGTCCAGAGCGAAGTGCATCTGTACGAACGAAGCGCGGTGATCTCGCCCGGACACCCTTGAGAGCAATTGTGCGGGAACGTTTTCCGGCGCGATGAGCTCGGTGAGCGTGACGTCTGGCGCCAAATTGGACACCACGATGGGCGCGGTGATGGTCGAACCGCCGCGCAGCCGGACACCGCTGACGGAGCCGTGTTCGACCAGAATCTGTTCGACCTTGGCACGGAATCGGATCTCGCCGCCGTGCGAGACGAAGAGCTCGCGCAGGTGCTCGGTGAGCGCGCCGATGCCCCCTTTGAGCTTCGTCATCATCGCCGTGCTGTTGTCGGGTACCGCCAGCGCGAACGCCAGGCAGGTAGCGCTGCCGGGTGTGTAGGGTCCGCGGTAGGTGGAGTTGACGGCCAAGAACGCGAGCATGCCGCGCATCACCGCGTGTTTGTTCTTGTCGGGTAGGTAGCGGTCGATCACGTCCATGGCCGAACCGAACAGCATCTCGTGAATCGCCCGGCGTTCGGCCTCGCCGGCCGCACAGGCATACATCTCGTCGAGGGTTTTCGGCGGTTTACGAACCTCGAAGCGGCCCAACGCCTTTGCGGGACCCTGGCTCCACGCGATCAGCTCGGCCATGCCGGTGACGGCCCCGAGGCCATGCTTTTGGCTCAAGTGCGTCATCAGCTGGATCGGGTCGCGGTAGAAGATCATCGGCTCCTCGCCGTGCTCGCCGATGTTGGTCGACATCACCTCGGGCTCCACGGTGGGCAGTGTGTCCAGTCCCAGGTCCTTGGTGATCTCGGCGGCGGTGGGGAACTGCACCGATCCCGCGATCTCGTACCGGAAACCGTCGATCAATTCCACCGTTGCCGCCATGCCCCCGGCATAGGTGTTGGCTTCCACGCACAGCGTGTGCAGACCCGCGCGCTGTAAGACCGCCGCGGCGCTCAGGCCGTTGTGTCCGGCGCCCACCACGATGGCGTCATAGTCGGGCTTGTTGCTCGTCACGTGACAAGGTTATGTCAGTACTGACATGATTGGAAGATGTCAGTCCTGACTAATTCCGTTGGGCTACCATCGGCGTGACATGAGCGCGCCGACCAACCGTCACCAACTACGCCGCCAATCGACCCACGAGGCGCTTCGTCAGGCTGCGCTGAAGAGCTTTGCCCGCAAGGGATTTGCCAATGTCACCGTGACCGAGCTGGCCCGCGAGGCCGGCGTCACCGAACGCACCTTCTTCCGCCACTTCCCCACCAAGGAGGCGGTGCTGTTCCAGGACTACGAGACGCAACTGGCATGGCTGGCCGAGGCTCTTGCCCAGCGTCCGGCATCGGAGTCGCTTTTCGATGCCGTCTTGGCCGGTGTCGCGGCCTTTCCGCACGACCTCGAAGTGGTGCGTCAGGCCGCGACCGCCAGAGCCGAGCTGATCGGTGCCGACCGGATCGCCGGTCATTTGCGGGTGGTGCAGTCGTCGTTTGCTCAGGTGCTGACCGAATTCATCCGCGAGCGCAACCCCGGTGCGCCCAACCTCGAGTTGTCCGCTGCGGTAGCGGGTTCCGCGCTGGCGGCGGCTCTTGTTGTGGCAGTTGAGAATTGGGGCCGCCAGGGCTGCACGGGTGATCTCGGTGAGATGGTGGCCGCCGGCCTGGACTTGGTGCGGTCAGGTTTGGCGCCGCTGGTGTGAACCGTCGCGGCGTCACAGGCTCGTCAGCTGGTCGAGAATCGATTGCGCCGCATTCACCAGCACGAACACCTCGATCCCCGCTCCGAACGCGAGCAGTCCGGTGTTGGCCGCGATCGGATTTGCGATCGCACTGATTAGGCCGAGCGGGTCACCGCTTGCCACTCGCGAGAGTGCCTCCACGAACAGGTTGAGATCGTAAACGGGCAGCGAGATGACGAGCGTCGTCGCGATGTCTGCCGTTGGCAGCAGGGTCTCGTAGGCGGTCGAGGCCACCGTCGCCAGGGTGTCGACCAGACCGACCGGAGAAGGCGGGGGCGGCAATGTGATTGACGACAGATCGGGCAGCGGCGGGAAGGTGGTTGCGCTGATGTCGTTGACGAAAGCCGTTATGCCCTGCTGAGTTCCGGCCGCGAGAGCGCCCAGCACAGCGCCGGCGTCGACTGGCGGGAAGATGCCGAACGGGGTGGGTACGTTGGCCGCCGACGTCGAATACCCGAAGGCCGGGTCGCCGAAGCCGATGTTCACCAGCACCCGCAAATCCGGTTCGATCAGGTCGGCGAGCGGATTTCCCACGAATGGAACAGCGCGCAGCGGTTGAACCAGCGGCAGATGCGGATTGGGAATCATGTAATAGGTGGTCAGAGTGGGCCCCTCGGTGTGCAGCGGGATGGCGGTGGCGATCTGTTGGGGCGTCAGATCGGCATAAGTGCCGTGTACGTAGTAGATGCCCGCCATCGCGTTGAGGTCGGCCAGCAGATTGATCGGGTAGCGCGGAAAATCGGCGAACCCGTCGTATTCGATCGTGTAGATCTTGGTCGGGAAGGAATTGGCCGGCGTAGCGCCGTAGAACGTCTGGCCCAGACTCGGGAAGGTCAGGCCGGCGAAGCGCTCCAGGATGCCGCCGTTGGGGTTCATCGGGTCGCCGAGCAGCACGAAAGAAATCGGTAGCGAACTGGGCGTGCCGCTGGGATCGAGTCCGTGCATCACCAGTGAGGAGATGACGGAGCTCTGCGAGAAGCCCAACACCGCAACGTTGTTGCCCGCGTTGAGTTGCTCACGAATCGCGTCGGTCAGAATCGTGACACCGCGCGCCACTGACACATCCGGCGTCAGGTCCTTGATGCCGGTCAGCGGATAGAAACCCTCGGGGGTGAACAGGGCTCGAGCGTTGGCGACGGTGAAAGCCGGGAAGTTGGGGGTGACATATTTCGACACGACGGCGTCTACATAAGTGCGCGGCGGCGTGGGGTTGCCACTGCCGCCCATGGCCAACGTGACGTCTTTGGCCTCGGCTGCCGGCGCGGCCATTGCGCTCAACGCGGTTGACACCGCGGCCGCGTTGGTCGCTTCGGCGCTCGCATAGGCGCTGCCGGCGGCGGCCAGTGCACCTGTGAACGCATCGTGAAACGCCGCGGCCTGTGCGATGACCGCCTGATACTCTCCCGCGTACGAACGGAACAGCGCCGCGGCGGCCGCGGAAACCTCATCGGCGGCCGCGGCCGCCACGCCGGTGATCGTGTCCGCCGCGGCGGCGTTGGCCGCGCCGATCGCCGCTTGAATTCCCGCCATATCCTGGGCCGCCGCAGCCATGAGCTGCGGCATTGCGGTCACGTATGTCATCGGCGCATCCTTCCGACGACTACGGGGTGTTCGCTGGGAAGCCGACGGACGGGCGAAGCCTGCCATCGCACAGCCGGCGTACCCAGCCTAGGAGCATTCGCCAACCGCGTCTGGCGTTTGGGCCAACCGCTCTACTCGCCGCTGATCAACTCGGCGTGTGGGTGGCGAGTTGTACCAGTCCACGCCGCAATTCGTCGTCGCGTTGTCCGGCGGCGAGTTCGATCAGCGCGATTTCGGCGATCGCCGCAACGAGTAGCGCGGCAATCGCTTCCGGCGCTGCCCATCCGAGCGCCACCAGGTCGGGCAGCAGTAGCGTGGCGGAGCTTTGGTTGCGAGCGGCGACCAAGTCGCTGAGCCCGGCATCGGTGCGCGATTGGACCAGCAGTGCTTTGGTGGACGGCTCGGCCAGGCACCCGTCGAGGTAGGCGTTCATCCCCGCGGTCAGCCGGTCGCGGCCAGCCGGAAGGTCGGCCACTGCCGCGGCGATCGATTCGCTTAGCTGGTCGTGGAATCGGCCGTGCAGGGCACGAAGGTATTCGGCCCGGCTGGGCCAATGCTGGTAGAAGCTGCCTTTGGCCATGCCCGCTTCGGCAACGATCGCGTTGACCGAGATCCGGGACAGGTCGGCTCCGCCCAACAGGCGCCGCCCCGCGTCGAGCAACGCATTGCGTCCGGGCTCAGGTGATCTCATCGCCGCTGTCCTGTCATCGCGTCGATCCTCTACTTGTCATGGCTTGCGTCCGGTTGTAGCGTACGAGATGACCGACCAGTCGGTCAACCGCTGAGAGGAGCCGCCATGGCCACTGTCCGAACCAGATCAGGGACCGTCGCCTATCGCGAATCAGGCAGTGGGCCAACGGTTTTATTACTGCATGCGACGCTGCATGACCGGCACGACTTCGATCCCGTCGTCGAGGCGCTGGCGCGCCGCTACCGCACCATCGCGCTGGATTGGCCCGGTCACGGCGAATCAGATCCGGTCGACGCCACTTTGGAGCCCGGCGCGCCGCTGTTTGCCGACGTGCTCGAAGATGTGGTCGACGGGCTGGGCCTCTCGCGGGCGGTGCTGATAGGAAACTCTGTGGGTGGGTTCGCCGCTGCGCGGCTGGCGATCAACAGTCCCGAGTTCGTCGCCGGCCTGGTGCTGGTCAACTCGGGCGGGTTTGTTCCGTGGAATGTCATGTCGCGCAGCTTTTGTCGGATGATGGGGTCACCGGCTGTATTCCGGGCCGCCGCTCCCCTGTTCGTGCGCGGCTACATGAAAGCCCGGACCGACAGCGACCACGAGATCACCAGGCGTGCCATCGCCACGGCGAAGACGGCCGAAGGTGCGCGGACCGGTGCAGCGCTGTGGCGTAGCTTCGCGGCCCCCGACCACGATCTGCGCGCTCACGCCGAGCAGCTGGCGGTGCCCACCCTCATCGTGTGGGGCAAGAAGGACATCGCGATACCGCTGAGTGCCGGCCGCGCGACCCATGACGCGTTGCGCGGCTCCCGGCTGGAAATCCTGGACACCGGCCATGTGGTGTTCTCGTCGGATCCCGGCGGATTTCTCGCCCTCGCCGAGCCCTTCCTGGAATCGGTCAGTCAGCGGCGTTGACCGTACAGTTCCTTACGGAGAACTCCAGGGGGCACGAGAATGACGCTGAAAACCCGTCTCACCGACTTCTTCGGGATCCGGCACCCGATCCTGCTCGCGCCGATGGCGCAGGTTTCCGGGGGCCGGCTAGCCGCGGCCGTCACCGCCGCAGGCGGCTTGGGCCTCATCGGAGGAGGCTACGGCGAGGCCGAATGGCTACACACCCAGATCGGCGAAAGCAGCGGCGCGCGAGTGGGATACGGGTTCATCACTTGGAGCCTGGCGCGTAACCCCGAGTTGCTCGACACCGTATTAGCCCAGAATCCGGCGACGATCATGTTGTCCTTCGGTGAGCTGCGGACATTCGCCGACCGCATTCGCCAAGCCGGCGTTCCGCTCACCGCTCAGGTGCAGACGGTGGATCAGGCGCGTCAAGCTGTGCAAGCCGGTGCCGAGGTCATCGTCGCGCAGGGTGGTGAGGCGGGCGGGCACGGAATGAGCTCCCGCTCAACGTTCACGCTGGTTCCCGAAATCGTCGACCTCGTTGCCGCGGATCGCCCGGACGCCCTCGTGGTGGCCGCCGGCGGCGTCGCCGACGGTCGCGGACTGGCCGCCGCGCTGGCGCTGGGGGCCGACGGCGCGCTGGTTGGCACCCGGTTGTGGGCCGCCACCGAGGCGTTGGTGTCGCCGCGAGCCTGGCAGCGCGCCATCGAGGCCGGCGGCGACGACACCATCCGGACCCGTGTGTACGACATTGTGCGGCAACGGGATTGGCCTGCACCGTTCGATGTGCGATTGGTCAGCAACTCGTTGATTCGGCAGTGGCATGGCAACGAGGCAGAGCTGCTGGCGCGCCTGCCTGAGGCGCTGGATCTATTCGAAAAGGCAACGGCCGCTGAGGATTTCGATGTCGTCACCGTGCTGGTTGGCGAGGCGATCGGTCTGATTCACGAGGTTCGCCCCGCAGCTGACATCCTGGACGAGATGGTCCGCACGGCCAGTGAAATCCTGAACCGTTGAGATCGCACTCAATACAGGGGCGACCAGTCGGAGGTGCGCAGCAGCCGGCTCTGCCACTGGTCGCGGTATTTCAGGGCCTCATACATGTAGCTGCCGGGTCCGCGGTGTTCGGGCGCGATGTCGTTGGTCAGCAGGTGCACCAGGGCCGCGTAGTTGTTGGAGTCGTCAATCTTCTGCCATAGCATGGCTTCTCGACGCCGATAGCTGCCGTGCGCCACCTGGAAGCAGGCCTGGAGATCGAGTATCCGCATCCGGTCGGGGGCCTTCGACAAAGGACGGTAATAGATCTCGTCCCACGAGCGGATGTAGTCGTCCAGCGAGCCCGGTGGTCCCACTGGTGAACAGGACCAGCGCGTCGCGCGCGTCGACGTCTTCGGCGACTGACACCGTCGTCCCCGCCTGATCGCCGCCCAGGTCGCTGCCCGTCAACACGTCGGTGGCACCGGCTTCGCGGACCTTGTCCGCATACATGTCCGCGGCAACTGCCACCTGGACGCACCCGGCGTTGTCGACCAGCACCCGCAGCTCGGCCGCCGTCAGCGCCGGATTCATCAGCGCCGCCGCGGCCCCGATGCCCGCCGCGCCCAGCACCGCCTCGATCGACAGCAGACTTCCGACGTCGACGACGGCGACGCGATCGCCGGCCACCAGCCCGCGGGCGGCCAAGCCGGCGGCGCATCGCCGAACCGCCGCGCCGAGGTCGCCGTAGTTGATGCGGCGTCCATCGATGATGAGGGCGGTCCGGGCCGGATCGCCGGCCGCGGCCGCGTCGATGATCGTCCCCGTGTTCATGGCGAAACCCCCTAAAACAACGGCGACCACGCCGAGGTGCGCAGCAGCCGACTGGTCCACTGATCACGCAGGTCGAGGGCGTCGTGCAGCCAAGTGCCCGGGGCGCGGTACTCCGGTGCGATGTGGGTCCGAAGCAGTTCGAGCAGCGCCTCGGGCCGATGAATGCGCTGCATCAGCGTGACTTCACGGCGCAGGTGGCTGCCGAGCGCGGGCTGGAATGCCGCCTCCATCCTCAGCATTGATGCCGGCCGCTCCAGGCTTCTGGCGTACACCTCGCCGCAGCGGTCGATGTATTCCTCGAACTTGTCCTGGTAGGGCCACATGGTGTCTTCCATGTAGAGACTTAGCTCGTGCTCGCGTCCATCGACGGGCACCTCGTCGAATGACACCTGCTGCAGCGGCGACCACGCCAGCGGCACCAACAGCTTGGCTTCGACTTCGTGGCGGAATTCGTCGACTTCGCGCATCCACTTCTGCAGATCGCCCTTTTGCACCCGCAGCGCAAGGCGTTCCCACGCCGATCCGTCGGTAATGGCAGTCACCGTCACGACGGTGTACGCGGGACCACTGCCCTGCGCGTGATCGGCGTACCACAGCAATCGGGCATCGTCGCCGGCGGCCAGCATCGGCATCCAGCCCTCGCGAAATGCGGCCTCGAATTCGTCTTCGGCGCGGCCGCGGACCTTGTGTACCTCGTGCATGAACAGCACGCCGAGACCTCCTACGTGCAGCGCTCCCCGACGAGCGCCGTCGCGCAAGGGACGCTACCCCGGCAGCTCGACCAGCCCCAACCCCGGGTACATAGATGAGCAATGAATCGCGCTGGAAGTGTTGGCCTTGGCTGGGAGAATCTGGTTTCCTCAAAGCGGTGACGCGGTCACCGGGCAGCTGGAGCGTCCTGCTCGCCCTGAGATCGCGCGGCTTGGGCTCGGTATGGACGACGACGCACCTGGCCAAGGAGCGCGAGGTGGCCGAGGTCCTCGGCCTTCCGTCCACCGTCACCCAGGCGGCCTTATTCCCGGTCGCCTATACCGCGGGTACGAATTTCCGGCCCGCCCAACGGCCGCCGGCCGAGCGATCACTGTTCTGGAATGGCTGGGAATCCGGCTGACGCTCGGAGTGCACCGAAAATACGCATTGTCAAGACCATTCTTGGCGACCCGCCGGTAAAACCTTTCTCCGGTGGCCGAAGTCGTGCTGCCGCAGGGTAATCGCTGGCCACAGCTGTGCGGACCGGCTAACATCCCTGTCTCGATATATAGTAGTCGATCGCAGTAAATGTGTTTGCTGGCAAATAACGAGACTATTTTGAGCCTAAATTATATAAGGCGTTTAACCACCCTAATAAAGAATAGAAACGTGCGCGCTCCAGAATTTCGTGGCGCACCGGTCTGGGTCTGATGCGAGGATCGCTACGCATACACACCATTTGGCAGGCCGCCCACTCATCTCGAGGAGCTGTCATCACAACCGCACGCCCCACACGCCCCGCACGCCCGATTCGACGCGCCGCTTCCCCGAAGCTGTCTTCCCCGTTCGTCGGTGACCGGAGCAGGAGCATTGTCAAGACCGAACGCCTGCGATCCGAGTCGTTGACGCCCGCGCAGCGCACACCCCTATTCGACCGGCTTTACGCCGTTTACAGCGAGACGATGTGGGGCCACACGCGAGAGGAATTCGAAAAACATCTCTTGAGCGCCGGGGATCTCAGCCTCACGCTCTACTACGGCGACCGCGGAGAGTTCGCCGGATTCGCCTACATCGCGATCCAAAGCGTCGAGCACGGACGCAAACCCGTGGCGGCGTTTTCCGCGGGTGGCTTCTTCCGGCCCGGGTATCACGGCGGTGTAGCGGGAATGCTTTTCGGGTTGCGTGAGGCCATTCGATTCAAGCTGCGCCGGCCCCGCACAGCGCTGGGTTATCTGAGTCGCACATCGTCACCGGCGGCCTACCAACTGTTCGTCAAGACGATGCCGCTGGTGTATCCGAACCGCTTCCGGCAAACGCCGGTTGACATCGAGTCGTTGGTGCGCGCCATCGGCGAACGGCGGCGCTACGTCCGGGTCGGTGAGAGCCCATGGGTCGTGCATTCCGACGCCGTCCCGCGCGACGCATCGCGGCTGCGGCGACTGGTCGACGACGCGGACGCTCGATTCTGCGTGCAGCTCAACCCCAGGTTTGCCGAGGGCGAAGCGCTGCTGATCTGGATACCGCTGAATGCGGCGACGATTGTCGGCGGCTTGTACCGTCAGGTGCGGTTGCGTCTGGGGCGCTGAACGATCCGCGCCGGGTTATCCCGGCTCAGATCAAGGCGGCTAAGAACGCCAGAACCGCAACCACAGCCGCCACGATCGCGATGAGTACGAAAAGTGAGCCGGCGGCCGCGAGGCGCTCGCTGCGATTTGCGCCGTCGTCGAGCATGACGCCGAAACTGCTTGGGATGCGGCGGAATACGTCTGGCCATTCCACCCGATCGGCGGCCCGCCTGACGCCGGTCGGATCCCCTTGCGTACGGCGTTGCGGCGCTACGCCTACGGCGTTTGCGAAGAGAACAAACCCGATCAGAAACGATGCCACGCTGACGACGATCAGCACCGCACCAAGCCACAGCATTACGGCCTCCCTTGCCTCACGTTTGTCCCGCGCTTTGGATTGGAGTACCCATCCCGCCTCAGCGGAAACGATGGCAGGTTATCCGCTGCCAGCTGATCGAGGTGGGCATCATGTCCAGACCGGCGGGCGGAAAAGCCGAGTAAACTGCTGACTCATGCGCTCCCTGGCAACAGCACCTCTTGCGGCGCGATCCGCGGCCGCGGCGCTCCTCGTCGTGGGCTGGTTCGCGTCGGCCGGCGTTGCCGGTGCCGATCCGACGACGGGACCGGCTCCGGGACCGGCGCCGACGACCGCCCCCGGACCGGCACCCAAGACGTCCATCGACCACGACGGCACCTATGCGGTGGGTAGCGAAATCGCGCCTGGCACGTACAGCACCGCAGGACCCGTCGGCAAAGGAACCTGCTATTGGAAGCGGGTGGCTCCCGACGGCACCTTGATCGACAACGCGATCAGCAAGAAGCCGCAAACCGTACAGATCGATCCGGGCGACAAGGCGTTCAAGACCAGCGGCTGCCAGCCTTGGCAGGCCGGCCCGCCGCCCGACGGCAATGCGCCCGCTGACTTGCCCGGCCCGGCCGCCGGGGCCCAACTGCAAGCCAACCTCGGCATCCTCAACGGATTGCTCGGCCAAGTCGGACAGCAAGTACCCCAGTCCTGAAGCCGGTCTTGCCAGACAATCCAGAAGTCATTGTCGTCGGGGCCGGCGTCAGCGGATTGACGTCGGCGCTGTGTTTGGCTGAAGCCGGCTGGCCCGTGCGGGTGTGGACCGCGGCGCTGCCGCAGCAGACGACCTCGGCGGTGGCGGGTGCGGTCTGGGGCCCCCGAGCGATCGAACCCGTCGCCTGCACCCTGGCCTGGACCGAACACTCGCTGCGCGAATTCCGAGAGCTGGCCGCCGATCCCAACAGCGGCGTGCAGATGGCACCAGCGCTCAGCGTCGTCGATGTGCCTCCGGGCGGGGAAATGCCGCCGGGGGTCGAACTGATCCCAGACCTGAGGCCGGCTGACGCCGCGGACATCCCCCGGGATTTCGGCGCCGGATTTCACGCCACCATGCCGATGATCGACATGCCCCATTACCTCGATTATCTGACCAAGCGGCTGGCCGCGGCCGGCTGTGCAATCGAATTGCACCCGGTGCGATCGCTGGCCGAGGCGGCCGAAGCCGCCACGGTAGTGGTCAACTGCGCCGGCCTGGGCGCTCGAGAACTCGTTGGCGACGAGTCCTTACGGCCGCGGTTCGGCCAGCACGTCATCCTCACCAATCCGGGCCTGGACAGACTGTTCATGGAACTCACCGGCGGCTCGGAGTGGATCTGCTACTTCCCCCACCCACAGCGAGTGGTGTGTGGGGGTATCAGCATCCCGGACAGATGGGACACCACCCCCGACCCTGACGTCACCGACCGGATTCTGCGGGACTGCCGCCGGATCGAACCGCGGCTTGCCGACGCTTCGGTGATCGAAACGATTACCGGACTGCGTCCGGAGCGGCCGTCGGTGCGGCTGGAGGTCGAGCGCGTCGGGCCGGTGCGCTACATCCACAATTACGGCCATGGCGGCGACGGCGTGACCTTGTCCTGGGGATGCGCACGCGAGGTGGCGCGACTGGTCAGCAGCGAGGTGTGAGCGCTCGCGTCAGCTGCCGCTCGGCGGCACCAGCGCGGCCTCTACCGAGGAATACATGGGCAGCAGCCGGCGCAGGCCGCACGCGGCGATGGTGCGGGCCACGATGGGCTGCGAACTGACCAGACGCAGGCTCACGCCGCGACGGCGACAGCGCACCGACTCCTGGGCCAGCACGGCGTAGGCGCACGATCCCATGAAGTCGAGCTCGCGGATATCGATCACATACGGGCCTGGAGCAATCGCGATGGCGGAACTCCGGCTCACCAAACGTTGCCAGACGGCCTCGTTACTGGCGTCGATGTCACCGCCGACATGGACGACGACCGCCGAGCCGGTGCACTCAGTGACTGCGCGCAAACCGCTGTGCGGGTCACTAAGTTGCGAACTCAGCCGCGTGCTGGAAGGACCGGAAAATGATCCGAGCGCGACAGTGTTCATGTTTTGCAGATTCCCGTCGTCGTGTCCGGTGGTTGAAGGCATCGTGGTTACGTCGCAAGGCGTTAGAGGTTATCGTCGTCATACCGAAAGACAGAGCTTGTCTTGACGGCATTAGCAGCAGTCTTTAGTAAGCATATGTGTAACAGGCCTGACAACCTAGGATGTCGTAACCGAAATATTCGCGGCATCTAATTTTGATTTAGCCGGCGGCGGCGGCGGACAGTGAAACGATCAGATATCCGGTGGGTATTGACTACATGTTGCGCAGTCACATCGTCACCATCACGATCAACCGTCCAGAGGCGCGAAACTCGCTGGACGTGCAGCATTTTCGGGATTTGGCCCACGCGTGGGCCGAGTTTCGCGACGACCCAACAGCCTGGGTTGCCGTCGTCACGGGGACCGGCCGGGATTTCTGCAGCGGAGCTGATCTCAAAAAGTTCATTCCCGAACTGACTGGGGCTCTTCCCCGCCCCCTAGCGTGGAACAAGACCGACGCCATCCACGCCGTGTCACACCGATTCCCTATCTACAAGCCAATCGTCGCGGCCGTGAATGGCGTATGCGTCGCGGGGGGTTTGGAGATGCTGGGCTCGACTGATATTCGAATAGCCGTGCCGCAGGCACGATTCGGGGTCACCGAGCCGAAGCGCGGTTTGTTCGCTGGAATCCGCCTATCTCAACGAGACCCGGCACAGCGACCGGATCTTCGAAACCGAGGACGCCAAAGAAGGGCCGCAGGCGTCGCCGAGAAACGACCGCCGCGGTGGCAGGCGCGCTAATTCCTAGACCGGGTGGCGCGGCGAGTCAGCAGCGACAGTATCCAGCTCACGATGGACAGCAGGATCGCGGCCCAGATCGCCGTCCACCAAAAGTGATCGATCTGCAGACCCCAGTGCGTGGTGTCCTCGGTGATGCGCGCCGTGATCCACAACATGAATGCGTTGATCACGACGTGAACCAGGCCGAGAGTCAGGATGTACAGCGGAATCGACAGGAACTGCACGATGGGTTTGATGATCGCGTTGACCAACCCGAAGATCACCGCGACGACGAAGATGATGCCGATCCGCTGCAGCGTCGTTTCGCCGCCCACGAAGCGAATTCCCGATACGAGTTGAGTGACCACCCACAGTGCGAACCCGGTCAGTGCCGCGCGCAGCAGAAAGGGGCCCATGCCGCCGATCCTGCCATGACTTGACCTAGTTCAGGCCATAGAAGCGCGCTGCGTTGAGCCCGGCGATCTTCTCCCGCGCTTCTTCGCTGATATCGGTGCGGGTGCGCAGATGCTTGGTGCTTTCCGGCCACTCGCCATCCCAGTGCGGGTAGTCGCTGGCGAACATGATGAAGTCGGCGCCGAGCACGTCGATCACCCCGGGCAGGATCGGCTCCTCCGGCTCGCAGGTCACCCAGATATTGCCGGCCCGCAGATACTCGTGCGGATCGCGGCGCCAGCCGCCCTCGATCCAGTCGCCGCGTTTCTCGTAATGCTCGTGCAGACGATCCATGAAGAACGGGACCCAGCCCGCCCCCGCCTCGAGGAACGCCACCCGCAACCGAGGGTGACGCTCGAAGACGCCGCCGGAAACCAGCGCCGTCATCGCCGTCATCTGGTCGAACGGAAAACTGATGCAGTGCACTTGGATGTAGTTGGTGAAGCGGTCCACGCCGATCTTGGGCAGGTGAATGCCCGGGGCGCCATGGATGCCCAGCGGCATTCCGAGTTCGGCGGCGACGGCGTAGAACGGGTCAAGGTCGGGGTGGTCGAGGTTGCGCGTTTTGAGCGCCGGCGGAACCAAGGTCGCGACCAGTCCGAGTTCCTTGGCCTCGGCCATGATGTCGATGGCAACCTGTCCGTGCTCGACGGGCGTCACGGCGACCCCGCGCAGCCGACCGTTGGTGCTCGCGCAGTAGTCGGCGATCCACTGGTTGTAGAGGCGGGCGAATCCCGCGGCGAACCCGGGATCTTCCAGAGTCGGAATGCAAAGGCCCAGACTGGGATACAACACCATGGTGTCGATGTGGTCGCGGTCGGCGTCGCCCACCACACCTTGCGCGGTCGAGCAGTTGATGCCGGGTGCCTTCGTGATCCCGTGCTCGGGCGGGCAACCCGCGCCGGGGCCTTGGTCTTCCGGGTAGTTGCGGCCTTCGATCTGCAGCCGTAGCCGCCGATCAGTGCTGGGCTTCACGTGGTCTGGCCAGCGTTTGATCGCTTCGATCGTCAGCGACGAGTTCTCGGCGACATGGCCATCGGCATCGATGATCCGCATATCCGCCGAACTTACTCGCGTGCTGACTTGCGCGCGGGGCCCTGGGGTCGCGGTATTGCGGCGGGTACTGCACGATGCTGACGTGGCAACGCAACGGATCACGGGCGATCAGCGGAACTCGTTCATAGCTGCGCTGTTGGGCTGGACGATGGACGCCTTTGATTACTTCATCGTCGTGCTGGTCTATGCCGACATCGCACACAGCTTTCACCGCAGCAAAGCCGAAGTCGCATTCGTCACCACAGCCACGCTGTTCATGCGCCCGGTGGGTGCGCTGTTGTTCGGGCTGTGGGCCGACCGCGTCGGCCGCCGGCTACCGCTGATGGTGGACGTGTTGTTCTATTCCATCGTCGGCTTTCTGTGTGCGTTCGCCCCGAATTTCACGGTGCTGGTGATCCTGCGGCTGCTGTACGGCATCGGAATGGGCGGTGAGTGGGGACTGGGCGCCGCGCTGGCCATGGAGAAGGTTCCCGTCGAGCGGCGCGGCTTCTTCTCCGGGCTGTTGCAGGAGGGTTATGCCTTTGGCTACTTGCTGGCAAGCTTGGCTTCGCTCGTCGTGATGGACCTTCTGGATCTGTCCTGGCGGTGGCTGTTCGGTCTGTCCATCATCCCTGCGCTGGTCAGTCTGATCATCAGGTACCGCGTCAAGGAATCCGAAGTGTGGGAGGCCGCCCAGGACCGAATGCGCCTGACTAGCACCAAGGTTCGCGATGTGCTGCGCGAAGGGTCCATCATCCGCCGCTTCTTCTACCTGGTGCTGCTGATGACCGCGTTCAACTGGATGAGCCACGGAACCCAGGATGTCTACCCCACCTTCCTCGGGGCTACCACCAACCACGGCGCGGGCCTGTCCAGTGTGACCGTCAAGTGGATCGTGGTGGTCTACAACATCGGCGCCATCATCGGCGGACTGTGCTTCGGCACCCTGTCCCAGCGATTCAGCCGCCGCTACACCGTCGTTTTCTGTGCGGTCCTGGCACTGCCGATCGTGCCGCTGTTCGCCTATTCGCGCTCCGCGGCAATGTTGTGCCTGGGCGCGTTTCTCATGCAGGTCTGCGTGCAGGGCGCCTGGGGCGTGATTCCGGCGCACCTGACCGAGATGTCGCCGGACGCCATCCGCGGCCTCTACCCCGGGGTGACCTACCAGCTGGGCAATCTGCTGGCCGCGTTCAATCTGCCGATCCAGGAACGACTTGCCGAATCACACGGCTACCCTTTCGCTTTGGCCGCCACGATCGTCCCGGTTCTGACGATGGTTGCTTTCCTGACCCTGATCGGCAAGGACGCCACCGGAATCCGGTTCGGCACCGCCGAAACCGCTTTTCTCCCAGTGGAAGTGAAGTGATCTAGCCGTTCAGCGTGCGCAGCAGCAAGTGCATCGCCACGGTCGTGGAACGCTCGCGGATGTCGGAACGGTTGCCCGGGAGCCGCAGTGTGCGGGTGAGGGACCGTCCGTCGGCCAGTAGCACGGTGAAACAGACTGTGCCCACTGGCTTTTCGTCCGTTCCGCCGCCGGGCCCGGCGATACCGGTGATCGCGACGGCGGTGTCAGCGCCGAAGCGCTGCAGTGCGCCCGCCGCCATCGCCTGGGCGACCGGTTCGGAAACCGCGCCGTGGGTTTCGATAAGGGCCGGGTCTACTCCCAGGAGTTGGACCTTCGCTTCGTTGGCGTAGCTGACCACACCGCCCATCACGTAGTCGGAAGATCCCGGACGGTCGGTGAGCCGGGCCGCCAGCAGCCCCGCGGTACACGATTCCGCGGTCGCGATCCGGCGGCCGGCCAAGTGTTGGGCAACCAAATCGTCAACCTGCGAGCCGTCTTCGGAGAAGATCTTGTCGCCGTGGCGGTCTCGCAGCAACCGGGTCAGGTCTGCGTAGACCTCCGCGGCGCCGGGCTCGTAGCGGGTCACCATTTCGACCTCGCCGCGCCGCAGGCAGGTGGTGATCTCCAGCGAATCAAAGCCCGGAATGGAAGTCTCTGCGCCACGCAATGTTTCGGCGAGTCCTGACTCGGGGAGCCCGAACATGCGGATGGTCTCCTGCTGGTAGGTCGTGCGTCCGGCAATCGCTTCCTGTGCGGCGGGTGTCGCAATTGCCCTGCGCCACATCGGTTGAAGCTCGCGCGGTGGCCCCGGCAGCACCATCACGGTGGGTTTGCCGGGGTTTCCGGCACTTCCGGACACCACCAGGCCGGGCGCGGTGCCCACCGGATCGATCACCTGCGATCCGGCCGGAATCATCGCCTGCTTGCGGTTGGCGGCGCGAATCGATTCGAAGTTCTCCGGAGCCAATCCGCTTTGCGAAGCGGGATTGCGCGCCATCAGATTCCTCAGGATGTCGGCGATCCGGTTCTCGAGTGCGTCGTCGAGCACCAGGTCCCGACCGCAAAAGCGCGCCACCACTTCGACCGTCATGTCGTCGGCGGTGGGTCCCAGACCGCCGCTGGTGATGATCAGGTCCACGCCCTGGTCCGCCATGAATCGCAGCTGCGCTTCGATGTCGGCCGGGCGGTCGCCGCAGATGGTGATGTGTGCCAGCTCGACTCCCAGTTCCAGGAGCCGATCGGCGATCCAGGGGCCGTTGCGGTCTTGGACGCGTCCGGTCAGCACTTCGGTTCCGGTGACGACGACGCCCGCACGTGCGCTCATCGTGCTGAGCCTAACCAAGGGGTGGGCATGCACTAGCCTGAGGCCGTGGCGCAGGCTCCACGTACTCGCTACGCCAAATGCGGCGACCCTGAATCCGGACTCGACATCGCATACCAGGTGCTCGGCGAAGGCCCGCTTGATGTGGTGGTGCTGCCGGGACCGTCGATCCCGATCGACTGCATCGACTCCGAACCGTCGCTGTACCGATTCCAGCGGCGGCTGGCCTCGTTCAGCCGGGTGATTCGCTTCGATCTGCGCGGAATTGGCTTGTCGTCACGCATTCCGTCGCTGGAGATGATGGGGCCGAAATTCTGGGCAGAGGACGTCATCGCGGTGATGGATGCAGTGGGCTGCGAACGGGCGGCCATCCTGGCAACGGGCTACCTGGCGATGGGTGGGCTGGTGCTTGCTGCCGAATATCCCGAACGGGTGAGCAGCCTGGTGTTCATCAACGGCACCGCGCGGGTGTTGTGGGCGCCCGACTATCCGATCGGCGCGCAGACGACCGCGACCGATCCGTTCACGACGGTGGCGATCGAGCCCGACGCAATCGAGCAGGGTTTCGATGTGCTGCGCATCATCGCTCCGACCGTCGCACGCGACGATGCGTTCCGGCAGTGGTGGGACCATGCCGGCAACCGCGCGGCGTCGCCGAGCATGGCCCGTGCCCTGAGCAGAGTCGTGACCGATAGCGATGCCCGCGACACCCTCACGCGCATCGCCGCGCCGACGTTGGTGTTGCATCGCGAAGAGTGCAGGTTCATCCCGGTCGACCACGGTCGCTTCATTGCCCAGCACATCGCCGGATCACGCTATGTCGGGCTCGCGGGTGCGGATTCACTGTACTGGGTTGGCGATGCCGGGGCGATGCTCGATGAGATAGAGGAATTCATCACCGGCGTCCGCGGTAGCTCCGATGCCGAAAGAGTGCTCACCACAATCGTTTTCACCGACATCGTCGGATCGACCGAGCGCGCCGCGGCGCTGGGCGACGAGCGCTGGCGCGACCTGCTCGACCACCATGACACGCTGGTCCGCCAAGAGATTCAGCGATTCGGCGGCCGCGAAGTGAACACCGTCGGTGACGGTTTCGTGGCGACATTCACCAGCCCCAGCGCAGCGATTGCGTTCGCCGACGACATCGTGGACGCAATTCGTGTGCTTGGCATCGAAGTGCGCGTTGGCATTCACGCGGGCGAGGTCGAGGTCCGCGGTGCCGACATCGCAGGCATGGCGGTGCACATCGGGGCCCGGGTCTGCGCACTGGCTAAGCCCAGTGAGGTTCTCGTGTCGTCGACCGTGCGCGACATCGTCACCGGCTCCCGGCGCAGCTTCGCCGACCGCGGTGAATACGAACTCAAAGGCGTGCCGGGCCAGTGGCGGCTGTTCGCCCTCGAGCGATCGCGGGCGGCCGTCAGGTCCTAACGGCCCGGACCGCCGGGTTGGCCTGGTTGTCCGGGCTCACCTGGGGCCCCGGGCTGTCCGGGTGTTCCGTCAGCCCCGGCGGCCCCGCCGGGGCCGCCGGCACCGCCCGCACCGGGTTGACCGCCCGCCCCGGGCGCTCCGCCGCGGCCTCCGTCGCCGCCTCTACCGCCTTGACCGCCAGGTCCCCCGGCCCCGCCCGGACCACCGGCACCGCCCTGTCCGCCTTGTCCACCTTGGCCGCCGGCGCCGCCCTGGCCGCCTTTGCCGCCGGCGCCACCCGCACCGCCTCGTCCGCCGGCACCGCCTTGGCCGCCGGGCTGGCCGGGCTGCCCTGGCTCGCCGGGCTGTCCCGGCTGGCCTGGTTGTCCCGGCTGGCCGGGCGCACCGTCGGTGGGCTCCTCGCCGGTCATGCGGTTGTCACCGGTGGAGTCTGGCTATGCGTCATGTGTCTGCCTCCCTGCGAGCCGTCGGTTTCCTCAGCTCGCGTCAAGCTACCCGAACTGCGGGGTAAAAGGGCCGATCTGTCTCCGTCAGGGGTCAGATCAGGGTAATGATCCGGTGGTGCCGGGGGAACCGTTGGTGGGTGCCGGCGGACCGCCGCCCGCCCCTGCCAAACCGATTGCTCCAGCGGTGGTTCCGCCCGGATAGCTAACCGCGTACGCGCTGCCGGCGTTGCCGCCGCCGCCGCCCTTGTATCCGCCGTCGCCGCCATTGGCGCCGTTGCCGCCGGTGGCGGATCCTGATCCGTAGTTCTTCGCGGTGCCACCGGACCCGCCGCCTCCGGCATAGAGGACAGCATCGCCGCCCCGGCCTCCATTGCCGCCGGTCGCGTTCCCAGTGCCGGCATTGATGGTCGCATTGCCGCCGTCACCGCCGATCCCGTGAATTACGACGACGTCGTTGTAGCCGCTGCCGGCCAATCCGCCCTGGCCGCCGGTGATGTTGTTCGAATTCGCGGCGTTGTTGATTTCGACGCTGCCGCCGCTACCGCCGCTACCGCCAAATCCGCCTGTGATGGGGCTGCTGCCGCCGTTGCCGCCGTCGCCCGGGGTGGCGGCCCCAAGGCCGTCGTTGCGGGCAAAGCCACCGGACCCGCCCGACCCACCGCCTTGTGCGCCGTCGACGCCCGCCCCGCCGTTGCCGGCCTTGGCGGTTGCGGTGGCCGGAGCGCTGGGGTTCAAGACACGCGCATCGCCGCCGGCGCCGCCGTTCCCGCCGACGCCGCCGCCGCCGGCGGCGCCGTCCGCGCCGGCGTGGCCGACGGCCTTTCCGGTTCCGTAGGACCAGGCCGACCCTCCTTGGCCGCCGGATCCACCGCCGCCGCCGTTGATGTCGCCGTTGCCGGTGCCGCCCGCGCCCGGCGCACCGCCGATGGCGTCTCCGGAACCGTTGTTGGTCGCAGTACCGCCGGTGCCGCCGATACCGCCGGTGCTGCTGGTGCCGATGGCGTTGCCGCCCACTCCGGCGGCGCCGCCGATGGCCTTGTGGGTCGAAGTGGCGCTACTGATGTATGCGTCGCCGCCACCCCCGCCATGTCCGGGTTGTGAGAAGCCGAAGTTGTCGAAGCCGGTGCCGCCGGCCCCGCCGACGCCGCCGATGGCATCGTTCGGATTGGCGGCGTTGGTGATTTGCACTCCGCCGCCTTGGCCGCCACCTCCGCCGCCGCCAGTACTACCGATGCCGCCGTTGCCGCCGGTGCCTGGGTTGAGAGTTCCGGTTCCGTCGGTGTAGGCGAAGCCGCCGAAGCCACCGGTCCCGCCGTCGGCGCCGTTGCCGCCGGTACCGCCGTTACCCGAGGTGGCGGTGGCCGTTGAGAGGGCGTTCTTGATACGCGCGTCCCCGCCGCCACCACCGGGCCCGCCGACGCCGCCGGGATTGTCGATGCCATTGGCGCCGGCGGCGCCAATGGCGTTGCCAGTGCCGTAGTTCCACGCGTCACCGCCCCGACCGCCACCCCCGGCGTTCACGGGACCGGACCCGCCGCTGCCCGGTGTGCCGCCGATGGCGTCCCCGGAACCGTTGTTGGTGGCAGTACCGCCACCACCGCCGATACCGCCGTTCCCGACGCTGGCATTGCTGCCGTTTCCGCCGGTGCCGCCGATGGCCTTATGCGTGGCGGCGGAATTGCTGATGAACGCCTCGCCGCCGTTCCCGCCGTAGCCGGCGCCGAAGTTGTTGGCGCCCGTGCCGGCGTCTCCGCCGGTGCCACCAACGGCATCGTGCGGATTGGCGGCGTTGTCGATTTGTACGCTGCCCCCGGTGCCGCCGCTCCCGCCGCCGCCGGTGCTGCCGTTGCCGCCCGCCCCACCGGCACCTGCGCTGATATTCCCTGTTCCGGCCATTTGCGCGGCGCCGCCGGTGCCGCCGCTGCCGCCGGTGAGGCCGTCGCCGCCGGCGCCGCCGTTGCCCGAGATCGCGGTGGCCGTAGAGGCGACGTTAAGGACGCGCGCTGCGCCACCGTGCCCGCCGTTACCGCCCGAGGTTCCGGAGGCCGTGCCGCCGCTGCCGCCGTGACCGCCGTCGCCGCCGGTGACATTCCCGGTTCCGTTGGTGACTGCATCGCCGCCGTCGCCGCCGTTGCCGCCGTTGTAGTTGCCGGCGCTGTTGCCGCCGTCGCCACCCTTACCGCCAGTGCCGCCCTGAGAACCGCTGCTGCCGCCGTCGCCGCCCCTGCCGCCGTGGCCGCCGGCGGCCGAGGCGTTACCGCCGACCCCGCCGGTGCCGCCGTTGCCGTACACGCCGCCGCTGCCGCCAGTCCCGCCGTCACCGCCATTGGTGCCCGGGGCGGCGCTGGTGGCGTCATAACCCGCCCCGCCGTCGCCGCCAGTGCCGCCGGCGGACACGGTGCCCGCCGCGCCGTTGGGGGCGCCGGTACTGCCGTTGCCTCCGGTGCCCACGCCGCCGGGGTTGCCGGCAGTGCCGCCGGTGCCGCCGGTGTGCGTAGCATCGCCGGCGCCGCCAAGGCCACCGTTACCGCCCGGACCGGCGTTGCCGCCGGCACCGCCGGCGCCGCCGGCGCCCGTGGCGCCCGCCTGGCCGAGCAAAGCCGAGCCCCTGCCGCCGGCTCCGCCCGCACCGCCGTCGCCGCCGTGTCCGCCGGTGCCGCCGGTTCCGCCGGGGTCACCCATCGCGCCGGCGGTAGCCCCCATCGCGCCGGTCGCGCCTACTCCGCCGATGCCGCCCACGCCGCCGACGCCGCCGACGCCGCCAGGCCCGCC
>NZ_MVHE01000064.1 GCF_002086155.1 Mycobacterium angelicum
CGGAACTACCCCCGCCGCCGCCACCGCAACAAGCCCCGCCGCCACCGCAACAGCCGCCGCCTCCCGAAGTTGCGCCCCAGCCCGGAGACGCGTCCGGTGGTGGCGGAGGAATTGGCCCCGGCGGCTCCGGAGGTGGCCCCGGGGGCTCCGGCGGCTCCGGAGGTGGCACCGGTGGCCCCGGCGGTAGCGGGCCGGGGGAGCCTTCGCCTGAGCCTGCGATGCCTCCGGGCTTTGTCGGGCTTGCACCCTGACGCTAGTAGGCGGATTCGGCCGCCAGGATCTCGGCGAGATATGCGTCCTCGGGCGGGTGTTCCAACCGCGTGCGCACCCAACTGCGGACCCGGTCGCGGGTTTGCCGGGATTCGGACAGGTCGGCTCCGATGACCACCGAGGTGGCCGGCCAATCGTGGTTCCAGGCCGCCGATTCGGTGATCGGCCGCTGTTGCGCGTCGACCATCGGCACGGTGGCGCGGCCATCGGCTTCCAGGGTGCCGGCACCGCCGACCTCACCCGAGCGGACCTGTACCGTCACGCCGGTCGCCGGCTGCGGCCCGATCACGTCCGCGCGCACCACGGCGAACACGGCCGGTCCCGCCGTCTCGACGCTCCAGGCAACGGTGTCCTCGGCGGCATCGAAGATCCCGGGCGGAACCGCACCCCAGTTGATCGAGGCGACCCCGCGGGCGATCGCGGCCGAACCGCGCGGACTCCGGTCGACCCCGGCGGCCAGTGAGTAGTTGTCCTGGCGCCCCGTGGCCAGCGTGTCCAGCGCGCTCGAATTATCAAGTGCCGCAGTAAGTTCGGTCCATCCGTCGCCGTCGACACCGATCTCGTCGGCCAACTCGGCACCGGCGTGCACCAGCTGCCGGATACGGGGATCGTCGGCGCGCGCGTGCGTGGTGAGGGCGACGGCGTGCGGCGCGAGCAGCGCGGCCACGTCCGAGTCCAGGGTGTCGTCGGTGAAGAAGCCCTGCGCGGCCACCGTCAGCAACGCGACCTCGACATCGAGCAGCGCGTGGTCGAGCGCGGCGATACCGTCGCGCTGACTGGCCGGCCACCAGCGCCGCAGCCAATGGCCCACCGCCAGCCTGCGCAACGGGGCGATGGATCCGGGCACCAGCTCGACTCCGGTGAGGTCGATGCCGTCGGGTTCCCCTGCGGCGGCCTGCACCGCCGGCACCAGGGCGACGTGCCCGGCCTCGCCGACCACTCGCCACAGCCAATCGGCCCGGGCGATATCGGTGAAGGCGATCTCGGTGGCCTCGGTCGGATCGTCGATCGTCCACGACAACACCGCGCCGCTGACTTCCAGTACCGCGGTCAGCGGCGATACTGCGATTGCGCCGCCGGTGCTCCACAGGCCGGACTCGGTGACCAATCTCATCCCGCCACCTGCAATTCCAGCATGGACTTGATCCGTTGCCGATGGTCCAGGCTCACCGACCGGGCCACGCCCTCGAGCAGCGAACGTACGTCGTCGACGTCGTCACAGGGCTCCTGCCAGACGTCGCGCCCGTGCAGCCGGGCCCACAGCCGGCTGAGATAGGGCTGCGCGTAGGCGGCGAGGTCGTCGACCACTTGGCGTTGCCGCGGGTGGATCGGGCCACCCTCGGCGAGGTAACGCCGAGCGTGCAGGACATAGGCCTCCTTGCGCAGCCGCGCCTGGATCTGTGCGGCCAGGGCGTAGCGGCTGTCCACCGAGCGGTCCAAGGGCGCCAGCTCGACTGCGACCTCGATGCCGGCCACCAGCGTGGCTTGCTTGTCTTCGGCCAGTAACCCCCAAGGTGCGCTGGCCCGGTCGACCTCCTCGGCGCACAACAGCGGGATGTCGGGCAGCGCGTCGCGGTCCAAAGCGCGCCGCAGGGTGGCCCGTACCCGGTCCACCACGCTGCGGTCCAATGGGCGGTCACTGTCGGAACCGCCGCTGATCTTCGGTTTCTGTTGTGGTTCAACCGAACTCAGGCCAAGCTTGACGATCGACCAGGGCAGCTCGGCCGTTTCGACACGTGCGAGAGCGCCCAGGTTATAGGGCGTGGCATCGGCGATTGCGGCCGACCAGACGCGCTGACGAGCGGTCGCGGCACTGTGGCTGGTGGCCGGGCCGAGCACGGTGGTCAGCTCGGCCAAGAACGGTTCGATGGCCGTGTCGCCCGCCCGTACGTCGCGCCAGCTGCGGTCAAGCTGATCGGTGAGGCCGGCGACGACCCCGGGATCTGCGACGTATTCGTTGAGCACCTCGATCGCGGTGCGGTCGCGGCCCTGGTGGATATCCAGGAGGACCGCCGCCGGTGTGTCGCGATCTTGCGGCGTGGGTGCGCCTTTCGTCACCGCGAGCTCGAAGCAGACCGGGAAGTACAGCTCCTGTGCGTTGCCACTGCGGATCCGCTGCCTGCGGCGCTCGAGCTTGAGAACCTCGAACCACGCTGCCGCGGACCGTAATTGGGGACCGCTGGCGACGATGAGGTCATGCATCGCCGCGGCGGTCTCGGCGGGCACGACGGGGTTCGAATACTGGGGATTGGACCGCAACCGCAGCACCAGCGGATCGATGATGCGTTTGACGGTCCGGCTCAGCGGGCCGCCGTCGTCGCTGCTGAGCACCTCGACGCCGGGACCGATTGCGCGCCACGCCTGGTCGATGACCGCCCGGCGGGCATGCCCCACCGCGACGGCTACCTGCGGGCCCGCGTTCATGTGCACAGGATAGGTGCAACGGCGAAAATAGTGACAGCCGAAAAGTTGGGTTCGGTAGCCGGCCGGCCCGTCGAAGCTGGTCGCATGAACAACTCGAAGCTGCTGGCAATGTTTCACCGGCTGTGGATCGCACTGAACTGGGCGGTCCGGCGCAACGGCGCCGACGACGGCCCGACCGTGGGCGTGGGCACCGTGGTCGACGCCGACCGGGCAGCCGGCGAGCGCGAGATCTGGATCGAGGTGGCCAGTGTGCAGGGCGACACCTTCATCGGCAAGCTGGTGCACGATGACGGCGATCCGGACGTCTCGATGCTGCGGCCCGGCTTGGTGGTGCTGGTCGCGTTCGATCCCACTGCCCGGGAACAGCTTTCGCTGCCCGACGACGTACTGGCCGTCCGCGCCAAGAACTTGATCCTGACGTGAGGACCACCGTGGATTACCGTGCCCCGTCGACGGCGAAGGTGACCAGGGCGCCCCAATACAGCGGGCTGGCGGTACGGACTCCGTCCCGCCAGCGGCGCATTTGTTCGCGTTGCCAGCGATTCAGCGCGCAACCGGCCTCGACTGCCTGGTGCGCTTCGTCGACGGCGACGACCACTTCGGCCATGGGATCGGTCAGATCGGTTCCGTCCGAGGCGAACTGCCGATACGCCGCCGTGGTGGGCAACGACCACAGGGTGGCGGTCACCAGCTGTGCGCCGCCTAAGATCATGGCCGCCACCAGGCCGGTGGCCTCGTCGAATTGGTAGTCGCCACCGGATGCGCAGGCCAGCAGGGCTACCCGCGGCGGCATCGGCAACGGCAGGGACATCAGATCCGACGCCGTGAGCGGACGGTGGTCGCCGATGGGGTCGGCGTCGCCGGGAATTTGCGCGGTACAAGCCAGGTGTAGCGCGGCCCGATCGGCCTGGGCTAGATCGCCGTCGGCCGAACTCGCGTGACCGACATACACCAGCCGGCTCGGGTGCCGAGCCAGCTGCTCGGCCAGCCAGCGGCGGTCGGCGTCCTGGCGGCGGAACAACTCGACCGCATTCTCGACCCCCGGTAGCACGGCTTGGCGCTGCATCGCAGCGGCGAAGTGGCGCGCCAGCGGCGTCTGGTCCGACGGCCTGCCGAGCACCGAACCGAGCGGGGAATCCGGGCGCTGGCCGGGTACCCGAGGATCCAGAACCAGCACGGCCGGAGCGTCTTGCCTGCCGTCCCACGCGACGGCCGCTCGCGGCGCGTGCACGATGTTCTGTGGCACCGCCATCAGCACGTCGACCAACTCCATCAGCCGGTGGCCGTCGGTGTGCTCGTTGATATCGGCCAGCTGCCAAGGGATTCGGGCGGCGACCCGGCCGCTGGCGGTGATGGCTTCCTGGCGGGCCCGCACCAGCTCTTCCTTGCTGGGCCCGGATTTCGGCACCGCGAGCAGTCCCCACGGGACACGCGCCAGCCGGGCGCTGGGGGAGACGAACAGCACCGGCCGCGGCGACGCCACGCATTCGGCCAGCAGGTCCCAGCCGGCTTGCCCGATCAGCAGCACACCGAGGATGTAGTCGAGCGTCAGCTCGGTGTCCGGTGCCGCGAACGGACCGGTGGCCAAAGCGCGCTCGATGGCGTCTCGTCTGGTTTCGGTGCCGTGTGGTTCGGGCAGGGCATCGGTCAGTTCTTGGATGGCCGCCAACAGAATTGGCTCCTCCACCACCCAATTGACCGTCTTTTCCGGCTGGCCGACAATGCGCAGACTGGCGTACGTGGCGATGCCGACGTCGGCGTATCGCAGCACCAGGGTGGGACGGCTCATGGCCAGGTCGACCAGGCCGGTTCGGCGGCGGTGACGTCGCGGCCGTAGCGCTGCAACGCCAGTGCGCGATAGTGGCTCATAATCGGCGGGGCATCCGGCTGCATCTGCAACGGCGGCAACGGGCCGAGCCGGGTCAGCGAACCGCCGCCGCCCCGGCTCGGCGGCCCGGCGGCGGCCAGCGCGTCTTCGGCATCGACGAGCACCGGTGTGGCGGTCGACGCCCACTCGCCCAGCTTGTAGCGTTCCGGTTCGGCGCTGAAAGTCCCCCGCGCGCTGTGGTATTCGACCAGCTCGCTGATCAGTTGGGTGTTCTCCCACTCCCAGGCAACGGCGAAGGCGCTGGCCAGGATGGGCGCCGAAACGCGCGCCGCCCAGCGCGCCCGGGCGTCGGCATCTGCGATGGAGTATCGCACCGAGTCGACGGCCAGCGCGGCCGGCACCTTGAGCTCGGCGGCCTGTTCGAGCTTGGTCATCGCGCGCCAGTACTGCGGCGTGCCGACTTCACCGTGCAGGATGCCGAGCGACTCCGCTTGGCGCGCTTCGGTTTCCTGCAGTGTTTCGTCCGGATCGCCCGAGCCGTCGAAGCCCATGTCCGCCAAAGCATCTGCACGCCAAACGGTACCGAGGTGATTGTCGAGTTGGGCGTACTGCAGCCAGCTACTGCGCGGCGAGGAATCCAGCAATTCCCGGGCCTGGGCGATCAGCTCGACCGCTTCGGCGAATCGGCCCCAGAAGATCGCTATCCAGCTGCGCTGCAACAGAATGCGATGCAGATACAGCGGTTTGCCTAATTCGCGCCAGTGCTTTTCGGCCTGTTCCCAGCACTGGTCGGCCGCCTCCAGCGCGCCACTTCCCAATTTGGTGAGGCCGAGATAGAGCAAGCAGCGTGAAACATCATGAGCTCTGGCGTATTTCGCTATCACCGGGTAAGCCTCCGATGCCAGCCGCTCGGTCTCCGCGTGGTCAGCTGCCGACCAGCACGCCGCCGCGCGCTCCAATTGCGTTTGAGCGGTGGCTAATTCCCATCCGTTGGCCTGCGCCCGGGCGCCGGCCCGGCGCAGCCAGGGTTCGGCTTCGGACAGTCGCCCCGTCTCGACGCAGAATCTGCCGTACGCGGTGGCGCCGATAACCCGAAGGTAGTCCGTGCAGGCAGGGTACTCGATGGCTTCGAGCACCTTCTCCCACAAGGGAAGTGAGCGCACGTGTAAGTCGTCGTCGCAAAGCGCGTTCGCGCACAGGATCTGGGCGTGGGTGATCAGCTGTGCGCGCTCGCCGGCCAGGTCGGGGAATCGCCCGTCGTCGGGCGCGGCCAGCGCCGCCAGTGCCGTCGCGGCGCCTTCGTGATCGCCGTGGGTGGCGGTCAGTCCGGCGTGCAGAAACTGAGCGCGGCGCGAATATCGGCAGACCAAGTGGGTGATTTCGGACTCCGACATGGTGACCTGGCCGGCCGCCTCTGGCTCGGTGCCCGCCAGAATTCCCGAGTAGATGGCCACACAGTCGCGGATGCGCTGGATGCATTCCTGGGCGCCGTCATTGGCTCCGCGAGCGAGGTAGATCTCGCCCAGCTGGGCAAACACTTCGAGCAGGAAGTCGTCTCGATCGGCCTGTTCGATCTGCGGTATCAGGGACAGCAGTAGATCCCGCGCCTGGTCCTCGTTGCCGCCATACGCCAGCGTCCGGGCACGTTCCAATTCGCCGGGAATCGACACGGCTGCATCATAAGTCGGCCGGCCGGCTGGTTTAGCCCGAAGCGGCGGACATGCCGCGCATGCCCGCCGCCCGGAATACCCCTCGATCAACCGCACGTCACCTTGATGTTGAAGTCCTTGGTGATCATTCCGGCCATCGGGTTCTTCAGATCGGCGCCTTGCGCCTGACCGGTGATGGTGTACGTGTTGCCGTCCACCGCCACCTTGGCCGAGCCGACCTTCGAGCCCATGTTGTCGGCCACCGAGAGGGCGTTGCCGTCGACAACGAGGGCCAGCGATTGGACCGTTGGGGGATTCGCGTCGGTCATCACCACCGCCAGCGCCTGTTGCTGGCCGCCGGTGGACCCGCTGCCGATGTTGATTTTTCCGCCCTGCTTGACGCAGGTAACCGACGCGGGGTTCAGGCCGGGCAGGTCAGTGCCGCCAACCTGGACCTGCGTGCCGCCACCGCCGGTGGCGACGCTGGCTGCCGGGCTGGCTGTGTGGCCGCCGCTGGCGCAGCCGACCAGCGCCGCTGCGCAGCCAACGGTTCCGATCGCAGCCGCGATAACACGTTTCACTGGAGTTCCTTCCGTTATGCGCCGCCCCATTGGCGTCGTCATGCAGCAAGTACAAGTGCGCCGGATCGCTACCGATCCCAATAACGGCGGGCAAACTATGACCCGTGATCGAAATTCAGACCGTGCAATCGGTGACTGTGTTGACCCTTTCCGCGGGGCGGGTGAATGCGCTCGATGTCGAGCTGCTGGGGGAGTTGACCGACGCCGTCCGTCAGCAAGCCTGGTCGGGCGGTGGCCCGCTGGTGATCACCGGCGCCGGACGGGTGTTCTGCGCCGGAGTCGACCTGAACCGGGTGCTCGAGGGCGGGTCCGCCTATACCGACGGGCTGGTTCCGGCGCTTTCGGATGCGTTTGACGTGGTGTTCAACTATCCGGGCCCGACGGCGGCCGCAATAAACGGCGCCGCGATCGCAGGCGGGTGTGTGCTGGCGTGCGCCTGCGACCGCCGCCTGATCAGCCCCGACGCACAGATCGGGGCGTCGGAGGTGCGGGTCGGGGTGCCGTTTCCCGTCGCCGCCCTCGAGGTGATGCGCTACGCATGCGCAGCTCACGCCGAAGAAGTACTGCTCGGCGGCCGCAACTATCGCGGCGACGACGCGGTCGCCAGGGGTCTGGCGCACGCCGTCGTCGCCGAGGGCCTGATCGAGGCGGCCGTCGCGGCGGCCTCCGACCTGGGCGAGATCCCGGCCGACGCATACCGCCACACCAAGGCCCAGCTACGTGGGCCTACCGCGACGCGGATCCGGGAGTCCGGCGAGATCGACGCGCAGGTGCGTCAGATGTGGGGCGCCGAGCAGACGCGGCGGCTGATCGCTGATTACCTGGAGCGGTTGCGGCGCCGCTGAGTCACTCCTCGACGGCGACGCCGCCGCGGGTCCGCCGGCGCCGATGCGAGGTCTTGCCGGTCGGGCGACGGTTTCGTAAGGCGGGCCGGGGTTCTGGAGCGGCCTTTGCTTCTTTGGTTTCTTTGGGCTCGGGTTCGGGCCCGGGCTCCGGCTCCGGCTTCGGCTCCGGCGACGGCTCTTCGTCGGCCTGCGCTACCGTCTCGGCTTCTTCGGTTTCTTCCGCTTCTCCCGGGGCTTCTTCTGCAGCCTCGTCGGCGACCTCTACTTCAGCGGCATCTTCGATGTCTTCGGCTTCTTCGGCTTCTTCGGCTTCTTCGGCTTCTTCGTCTTCGTCTTCGTCTTCGTCTGAGACGGCGCCCTTGCGCTTCTTCCCGCGCACCCGCCGCTTTTTGGGTTCCTTCGGCTTGATCGGTTTGGGTGGCGGCGGCGGCAGTTCTGCGACAAACGACAGGTAGAACGCGAACATAGCCAGCACCGCGATCGCGGCGGCAGCGCCGTAAACGGCGAACAGCCACCGGCCGGCCGTATCCAGGTTGAGCCAGATCTCACTGATCGCGGTGCCCACGATGAGCACCCCGGCCAGCACATGGCCGACGATCGACCAGATTCTTATCGTCAGCGCCAGCTGTGGCACGCCGAGCTCTGGCTTGCGGGTACGCAACAGGGTGAACACCACCGGCAGCGCGGTCAGGCCGATCAGCGCGCCCGTGACAATCCGAAGGGTCGTCCCCAGGGTGTGCGACGTGTCGCCCACCAGCTCCGGCCAGCGTGGCAACACAAAATAGAAGAACAGGACGCCAGCGCCAATGGAAAACGACGCGTGCCACAGCATGGCGACCTTGCGCCCCATACCCCTCCTCTTGCTGGTGAGATCAAGCCAGCCTAAGGCCACCAGAACCCACAACGTGGTTGCACGCACCTCGACACGAGGGGTGAACCGTCTGCGGAGGATGCGGGATTTGAACCCGCGAGGGCTGTTAACCCAACCCGCGTTCCAGGCGAGCGCCATAGGCCACTAGGCGAATCCTCCGCCGCCATGGTAGCCGCTGAGCCCTGCAACGTGTCCTGTGGCCGCCGTATTACACTCGCGATGGACCCCGCGCGGCGTTTATCCTGTGAACTCCCCCAGGGCCGGAAGGCAGCAAGGGTCAATGGGCTCTGTCGGGTGCGCGGGGTCCCCTCAATCGGGGGACGACGGCAGAGCCAGTACTTATGCCTAGCACCGAAAGGCCGCGTGGTGTCGTTCGATTCCCTCAGCCCTGATGAGCTGACCGCTCTGCATGCCCGTCATCAACAGGATTATGCGGAGCTACAGGCCAAGAAGCTGGCCCTGGATCTGACCCGCGGCAAACCCGCCGCCGAGCAGTTGGATCTGTCCAACCAGCTGTTGAGTCTGCCGGGCGAGGACTTCCGCGATCCGGAACGGACCGACACCCGCAACTACGGCGGCCTGCACGGCCTGCCCGGGCTGCGCGCCATCTTCGGGGAGCTGCTCGGCATCCCGGTGCAGAACCTGATCGCGGGAAACAACTCCAGCCTCGAGCTGATGCACGACCTGGTCGCCTTCTCGATGCTGTACGGCGGCGTGGACTCGGCGCGGCCGTGGCGGCAGGAGCCCGCCGTCAAGTTCCTGTGTCCCGTCCCCGGCTACGACCGGCACTTCGCCATCACCGAGACGATGGGCATCGAGATGATCCCCGTCCCAATGCTCGGCGACGGGCCCGACGTCGATCTGATCGAAGAGCTGGTGGCCGCCGACCCGGCCATCAAGGGCATGTGGGCGGTTCCGGTGTTCGGTAACCCCACCGGCGTGACGTACTCCTGGGAGACGGTTCGCCGGCTCGTCCAGATGCGGACCGCGGCTTCTGACTTCCGGCTTTTCTGGGACAACGCGTATGCGGTACACACGCTGACACTGGATTTCGTCCGCCAGGTGGATGTACTCGGGCTGGCCGCCAAGGCCGGAAACCCCAACCGGCCCTACGTCTTCGCGTCGACGTCGAAGATCACCTTCGCCGGTGCCGGCGTCAGCTTCCTGGGCGGATCGCTGGGCAACATCGCGTGGTATCTGCAGTACGCCGGGAAGAAGACGATCGGCCCGGACAAGGTCAACCAGCTGCGGCATCTGCGTTTCTTCGGCGACGCCGACGGGGTACGCCTGCACATGCTGCGCCACCAGCAGATATTGGCGCCGAAGTTCGCGCTGACGCTCGAGATTCTGGACAAGCGGCTGACGGACTCCAAGATCGCGTCCTGGACCGACCCCAAGGGCGGCTACTTCGTCAGCCTCGACGTGTTGCCCGGCACGGCGCGCCGGACCGTCGCACTCGCCAAGGATGCGGGCATCGCCGTCACCGAGGCGGGCGCGTCGTTCCCGTACCGCAAGGATCCGGATGACAAGAACATCCGGATCGCGCCGACGTTCCCGTCGTTACCGGATCTGCGCGATGCGGTCGACGGGCTGGCGACATGTGCGCTGCTGGCGGCGACCGAGTCGTTGCTCAACCTCGCATCGAGCGTGCGCTGAGGGTTGAAACCGAGCCGAAACTCCGCCCTACGTTCACCATCGACGCCATGAGCACACACCCGATGCCCGCCCCCGGTTTAAGTCACCCAGCGTCGGTAGCCTGCTGACGTGGCTCTGTACCGCAAGTATCGACCGGCAACCTTCGCCGAGGTGGTGGGGCAGGAGCACGTCACCGAGCCGCTGTCCATCGCGTTGGAAGGCGGCCGGATCAACCATGCGTACCTGTTCTCCGGGCCGCGCGGCTGCGGAAAGACGTCGTCGGCGCGCATCCTCGCGCGATCGCTGAACTGCGCGCAGGGCCCGACGGCCACGCCGTGCGGCACCTGCGATTCCTGCCAGGCGCTGGCGCCCAATGCGCCCGGCAGCATCGACGTGGTCGAGCTCGACGCCGCCAGCCACGGCGGTGTCGACGACACTCGTGAGCTGCGTGACCGCGCGTTCTACGCGCCGGCCCAGTCGCGGTACCGGGTGTTCATCGTCGACGAGGCGCACATGGTCACCACGGCGGGTTTCAATGCGCTGCTCAAGATCGTGGAGGAGCCACCCGAGCACCTCATCTTCATTTTCGCCACCACCGAACCCGAAAAGGTGCTGCCGACGATTCGGTCGCGTACCCACCACTATCCGTTTCGGCTGCTGCCGCCGCGCACCATGCGTGCGCTGATCGGACGGATCTGCGAACAGGAGGGCGTCGTCGTCGACGACGCGGTGTACCCGCTGGTGATTCGGGCCGGCGGCGGTTCACCCCGTGACACGTTGTCGGTGCTGGACCAGCTGGTGGCCGGGGCCGAGGGTGCCCACGTGACCTATCCGCGGGCGCTGGGGCTGCTGGGAGCCACCGACGTCGCGCTGATCGACGACGCGGTCGACGCGCTGGGTGCCGGCGATGCGGCGGCGTTGTTCGGAGCGGTCGAATCGGTGATCGACGCCGGCCATGACCCCCGCCGCTTCGCCACCGATCTGCTGGAGCGGTTCCGCGATTTGATCGTCTTGCAGGCGGTGCCCGATGCGGTGTCCCGTGGTGTGGTGGACGCGCCGGAGGACGTACTGGACCGGATGCGCGATCAGGCGGCGCGGCTCGGACCGGCGACGCTGACCCGATACGCCGAGGTGGTGCAGGCCGGGCTGGGCGAGATGCGGGGGGCGACGGCGCCGCGGCTGCTGCTCGAGGTCGTTTGCGCGCGGTTGCTGCTGCCGTCGGCCAGCGACGCGGAGTCCGCGCTGTTGCAGCGAGTGGAAAGGATCGAGACGCGGCTGGCCATGTCGGTGCCCGCCGAGCAGGCCGCACCGGTCGCCGCCCCGTCGCCGCCTCCGCAGCGCCGCAGGCCCGCCCCGGAAGTCAAGACCGAGCCGAAACCCCAGCCCGCGCCGGAGCCGTCGCCGCCGCCGCCGGCGCCCGAGCCAGTCCCCGAGGCGGCGCCCGGCGAGCTCAACGCGGCCGCAGTGCGCACCATGTGGCCGACCGTGCGCGACAAAGTGCGCCAGCGCAGCCGCACCACCGAGGTGATGCTGGCGGGTGCGACCGTGCGCGCGCTGGAGGGCAACACGCTGGTGCTGAGCCATGATTCGGCGCCACTGGCCAGGCGGCTGTCCGAACAGCGCAATGCCGACGTGATCGCCGAGGCGCTCAAAGACGCACTGGGCGTCAACTGGCGGGTGCGCTGCGATACCGGGCCAGCCGAGCCCGCGCCGAGTGCGCCGGTCGCCAAGGTGGAAGAACCTGCCCCCGAGGTGGTTTCCGCGCAGCGCGACGAAGAGGAAAGCATGCTGGCCGAAGCGGGGCGTACCGACCCGTCGGCGCCGCGCCGCGACCCCGAAGAGGTTGCGCTCGAGCTACTGCAGAGCGAACTGGGCGCCCGCCGTATCGACGGCTAGACCGGTTAGGCCGTCCACCAAGGCCGCAGCGGCAGTTCGTCGTCACCCCAGGTATCGACGTTGGCAGCCAGTACGTGATGCAGCTGAATGTTGTTGCGTTCGAAGGCCACCCGCGATGCCGCCATGTACAGACCCCACACCTTGGCGACGGGCAGACCGACTTCCATGACCGCATCTTCCCAATGGTCGACCAGGTTGCGGCACCAGTCGCGCAGCGTCATCGCGTAGTGGTGGCGGAAGTTCTCCTCGTGCACCACCTCCAAGCCGACTTCCTGGATCTCGGTGATGATGCGTCCCGAGCCGGTGAGCTCCCCGTCTGGGAAGACATAGCGGTCGGTGAACCCGCCGGCGAAGGAGGTCGACTTGTTGTCGTGCCGGGTGATGCAGTGGTTGAGCAGCAGGCCACCGGTACGCAACTTCGACTTCAGGAACCCGAAGTAGGCGGGGTAGTTCTTGACGCCGATGTGCTCGGTGAGCCCGATCGAGGAAACCGCGTCGAAGCCGGTCTCGGCCACGTCGCGGTAGTCGGAATGCCGGACCTCGGCCAGTTCCTCCAGCCCGTCGTCCTCGATGGCCTTCTGCGCCCACTTGGCCTGCTCGGCCGACAGCGTGGCCCCGATGGCCCGGACCCCGTGCCGCGCGGCGTAGCGCACCATGCCACCCCACCCGCACCCGACGTCGAGCAGCCGGTCGCCCGGTTGCAGCCGCAGCTTCTCGAAAATCAGCCGGTACTTGTTCTCCTGGGCCTCTTCCAATGTCGCGTCCTGGCTGGGGTAGACGGCGCAGGTGTAGGTCATCGACGGCCCGAGCACCCACTCGTAGAACGTGTTGGACACGTCGTAGTGGTGGTGGATGGCCTCGGCGTCGCGGGTCTTGCTGTGCATCAGGCCGTCCACGATGCGGCGCCAGCGGGGCGGCGTCTCCTGCGGCGGCGGTGCGATCGGCAACAGGTTCTCCACGCCGATCGAGCGCACCACATTGGCCAGCACCCGCGCCGACGGCCGCTTGAACTCGACCCGATCAGTGAGGGATATCAGCAGGTCATAGGGGTCGCCAGGGTGTACGCCGTGCGTCTGCAGGTCGCCCGACACATATGCGCGAGCGATGCCGAGTTCGCCGGGGGCCGTGGCCAGGTATGTGGCGCCGCGCGGTGACTTCAGATCCAGGCCCAGTACCGCATCTTCGTTTCCGGCGGTACTGCCGTCGTAGGCGGTGAACTTCAGTGGCTGTTGACTGGACGCGGTGAAGATTTCCAGAATCTCGGCCATCGTCAGTTTGCCGGTGGTGCTGGGTTGGCTGGTCGTTGTCATCGTCGCTGTACCGCCTTTGCGTAGAGATCGAGAAGACGCGAGTCGGGGTCGTAGGTCTTCTTAACGGTGTTGTAGGACTCCCCGCCGTAGAGCTCGTCAAACTCCTCGCGGGTATAGAAAGAGTCGGAGTACAGCGACTTGTGGCCGTCGAGCATGCTCACTTTTTCTTCGATCGCCCGGTTCGTGGCGCCCTCGGTGGCGCCGACGGGAACCGACGACCAGAACCCGACGTTGACGTAGTTGCGATCCGGCCGGATCGGATACAGCGGCCAGCGTTGATGGTCGCGTAATCGCAACGGGCACAACCAAATTGGCTCGATGGGTACGTTTTCCAGAAACCATTCGAGGAAGTCGCGCGTGCGTTCGATCGGCACCTCGACGTCTTGCACCACCCGCTCGCGTGCCGGACGGCCCTTCCGCTTCTCGATCCGGTCCGCAATGCCGAAGCGCTGGTCCAGCGCCACCAACTTCCAGTAGACGCTGCTGCGCCGGTAGCGCCGTGGCCACCAGCGGCGCAGCCTTGGGTTTTGCGCACCGAACGCGCGTGAGCACCAGAACCAATCGGTGTCCCAGCGCCAGAAGTAATCGCTGATGGTCAGCCGGTCTTCCTTGATCCCGGCGTCATGCTGGATCGACCGGTAGTAAATGCCTTGACCGGTGTAGTCGCTGACCGGACCGGGGGTGGTGGTCCGCTTTCCCACGCAGAGGTAGCTTTCGTCGGCGCTGAAGACCACTCCGTCGAGATAGTCGACGGCTACGCCGTCCAGCCCGCCTGTGTCGATGATCCGTTCCATTGCCGCGATCATCTCGGTCAGCGAATGAAATCGGATGTGCCGCAAGGCCACAAACGGTGACACCGGCTCGAGCTCGATCCTTATCCGAGTCGAATATCCCAGTGTCCCATAGGAATTGGGGAAGGCCCGGAACAGGTCGGGGTGCTGATCGGGGGAGACGGTGAGCAGTTCGCCCGCCCCGGTGAGGATGTCCATCTCCAGCACCGATTCGTGCGGCAAGCCGTTGCGAAACGATGCCGACTCGATGCCCAGCCCGGTGATCGCGCCGCCGAGCGTGATGGTCTTCAACTGCGGAACTACTAAAGGTGACAGGCCATAACGCAGCGTCGCTGCCACCAGGTCTTCGTAGGTGCACATGCCCGCCACGTCGGCCGTACGGGCGTCGGCATCAATGCTGATGACGCTGGTCAGTCCGGATGTATCCAGGCCGCGCGCATCGCTTTTGGCGCGGGTGCGGAACAGATTCGACGTGGGCTTGGCGAGCCGGACGGATGAAGTCGCGGGGATGGATCGATAACTTGCCAGCAACCGCTCGACGCCGGCCAGGTGAGTAGACAGCGCAGATCCAGGGACAGGCACCACATATACCCTAGTCCTCGACAACCGACCGTGCAGAGCGCGAATAGCACGTCACTACAACGGAGGAGTTGCGCCTGATGGGACAGGTGAGCGCAGCCAGCACGATCTTGATCAGCGCTGAGCCCGCGGCCGTACTCGACGCGGTGGCCGATTACGAGACCGTCCGCCCCAAAATTCTTTCGTCGCACTACAGCGAGTACCAGGTGCTCGAGGGCGGCAAGGGGCAGGGGACGGTCGCCAAGTGGCGGCTGCAGGCGACCGAGTCGCGGGTCCGCAATGTGCAGGTGAATGTGGACGTGGCCGGGCACACCGTAATCGAGAAGGATGCGAATTCTTCGATGGTCACCAATTGGACGGTGGCTCCCGCGGGACCCGGATCCAGCGTCACTGTGAAGACGACGTGGAACGGCGCCGGGGGTGTGAAGGGCTTTTTCGAAAAGACCTTTGCTCCGCTGGGGCTGAAGAAGATCCAGGGTGAGGTGCTGGCCAACCTCAAGAACGAGCTGGAAGGCTAGCGCTAGCGCGCGGCGACGATGCGGGCCGTGTAGCGGCCCGAGGAGGAGGCGGGCAATTCAGCTAGCGCGCCTGGCCCTGGGTGGCCAGGAAGCCGGCAACCCCGCGAACCAAGGCCTCGGCGTACTTCTGCCTGCCTTCGGCAGACTCCATCAGCGCCGAGTCCGCGGGGTTCTTCATGTTGCCCAATTCAACGAGGATCGACGGGTACTGCGCCAGGTTCAGCCCGGCCAGATCCGAGCGCCCGTACAGGCCGTCCTGGCCGATGTAGTTGGCCGCTGGAATGCCCGACGCCTTCAATTGGTCGCGCATGACCCGGGCGAACTGCACCGACGGTCCGGCCTGGGCCGCGTTGAGCGGCGGAGACGAGTAGTTGACGTGGAATCCGCGGCCGGACGCGGGGCCGCCGTCGCCGTGCAGGCTGATGACGGCGTTGGGGTGCAGGGCGTTGGCCATGTTGGCGCGCTCGTCGACGCACGGCCCCAGGGCGTTGTCGTTGCCGCGAGACAGGGCGGTGCGAACACCAAGCGCGTTGAGTGCGGCGCGCAGCCGCAGCGCGGTGTCCCAGGTGAAGGTGTGTTCGGAATATCCGCTGTTGGTCGAGGTTCCGCTGGCCTGGCAGTCTTTGGTGCCGCCGCGGCCGGTGGGCACCTGCCGGCCAATGGACGAGTCGTTGGCGCCGTTGTGGCCGGGGTCGATGAATACGACCATGCCGGCGATGTTGGACGGAACGGCCGTCGCGATCGGCGGCGTCCACGCAGCAACGAGCACCCCGATGATCACGGCGATCCCGACACGCAGGCTAACTCGGAGGTCCACGGCGCCAAGGTAGCGCGGCGCGGTCTACGCTGAGTGTTTCGAATCGCCCGACAACCGCAGGCGAAACCAACTCGAGACCAAGATGCGAGGGGACTGTCATGCAACCCGGAGGCGATATGTCGCAACTGCTCGCGCAGGCGCAGCAGATGCAGCAAAAGCTACTGGAAGCTCAGCAGCAGCTGGCTAACTCCGAGGTACACGGCCAAGCCGGTGGCGGCCTGGTCAAGGTTCAGGTCAAGGGCAGCGGCGAGGTGATCGGAGTGACGATCGACCCCAAGGTCGTCGACCCGAGTGACATCGAGACCCTGCAGGACCTCATCGTCGGCGCCATGCGCGACGCGTCCCAGCAGGTCACCCGGATGGCGCAGGAGCGGCTGGGGGCCCTGGCCGGTGGCATGCGCCCGCAGGCTCCGCCGGGCGCGGCGCCGGGAGCGCCGGGGCAGCCTCAGCCGCCTATGCCGCCGGGGCCTGGCGTCCCTGGGGTCTGATTTGCACTCTCATGTTTGAGGGACCCGTCCAGGACCTGATCGATGAGCTCGGCAAGCTGCCGGGCATCGGGCCCAAGAGCGCGCAGCGGATCGCTTTCCACCTGCTCTCGGTCGAGCCGCCGGACATTGACCGGCTGACGGCCGCCTTGGGCAAGGTCCGCGACGGCGTGCGGTTCTGTGCGGTGTGCGGGAACGTCTCCGACGAAGAGCGGTGCAGAATCTGCGCCGATAGCCGTCGCGATTCATCTGTGGTGTGTGTGGTCGAGGAGCCGAAGGATGTCCAGGCCGTCGAGCGCACGCGCGAATTCCGGGGTCGCTACCACGTTCTGGGTGGGGCCCTGGATCCGCTGTCCGGCATTGGGCCCGACCAGCTGCGCATCCGCGAGCTGTTGAGCCGCATCGGCGAGCGGGTGGACGACGTCGACATCACCGAGGTGATCATCGCCACCGACCCCAACACCGAGGGCGAGGCGACGGCTACCTACCTGGTGCGGATGCTGCGCGACATTCCCGGGCTGACCGTGACGCGCATCGCGTCCGGGCTGCCGATGGGCGGCGATTTGGAGTTCGCCGACGAGCTGACGCTGGGCCGTGCTTTGACCGGCCGCCGCGCCATGGTGTGACCTTCGCGAGCCTGTAGTTAACGCGCGGCCTACTCGCACTTCTGCGCGCTAACTACAGGCTCGCGAATGTGTCGGTAACCGCTGTCAGCATTGCGCTGTGCGCGAGGTGTTCCTTGGCAGTGAAGCGCTGGCGGCGGGCCGGCTCACCGAACACGAGCTGCGTCGATGGCACCGCGCGATCTTTCGTGACGTCTTCGTCCGCAACGGGTATGAGCCATCGCTGCGCGACAGGATCGAGGGAGCGTGGTTGCGGTCCGGGCGGCGCGGTGTGATCGCCGGTGTCGCCGCCTCTGCGCTGCATGGCGCCCGGTGGGTCGGTGACGACGTCCCGATCGAGTTGATCTGGTCGAACACCAGGCCGCCGCGGGGACTCATCGCGCGTGCCGAAACCCTGGGCGCCGACGAGATCACCCGTGTCGCCGGTCTGCCGGTCACCACCGCGGTGCGCACGGCATATGACCTGGGCCGGCATCGCCCGCGCGGGGAGGCGTTGGCGCGCCTGGACGCCCTGATGTGGGCGACGCCGTTCTGCATCGAAGACGTCTTGCTGTTGGCCAAGCGCCACGTGGGCGCGCGCGGTAGCAGACGGCTACGTGCGGTATTGCCGCTGGTCGACGGCGGCGCGGCATCGCCAAAGGAAACCTGGCTGCGCCTGCTGCTACTGGACGCCGGATTGCCGGCTCTGCAGACGCAGATCCCGGTGAACGCCAACTGGCGCGCGGTAGCCGTACTCGACATGGGCTGGGAGGAGTACAAGGTGGCCGTCGAATACGACGGGGACCACCATCGCAGCGACCGCCGCCAATACGCGCAGGATCAGTGGCGTCAACGCAAGCTCGCCGAGTTGGGCTGGATCGTCGTTCGGGTGATCGCCGAAGACCGCCCAGAGGATGTGCTGCGGCGTGTGCGTGAGGCGCTAGCGCGCCGTGAGCCTCTCCTGGCGCAATAGGTCCACCTCGGGTAGCTGCAGCGGCGGCAGCGCACCCACCACCTTGCTCAGCAGTAGGTCGGCGAGCTCAGGGTTGCGGGCCAGACATGGCCCGTGCATGTAGGTCGCGACCACGCTGCCCTGCACCGCGCCGTCGAAACCGTCACCGGCCCGGTTGCCCGCGCCGTTGAGCACCGCGGCCAACGGAGAGGCCGCCGGCCCCAAAACCGTTCCGCCGCGGTGGTTCTCGAAACCGGTGAGCCGCTGTGTCAGGCCGGCCAGTACCGGCTTGCTCACCACCTCGCCGATGGTGCGGGCAGCTTGCGGGGAGGTGGTCACATCCAGCAGGCCGACACCCTCGACCCGCTCGCCCGACGACGTCTCATACCAGTGTCCGAGCACCTGGATGGCCGCACAGATCGCCAGCACGGGTGCCCCGCGTTCGGCGGCGCGCTGCAGGCCCGGGTACTGCAGCAGGTGCCGGGTCGCCAATCGCTGTGCGTAGTCTTCGGCACCGCCCAGCGTGTAGAGGTCCAAGGAGTCCGGCACCGGATCTGCCAGCGTGATCTCGACGATCTCGGCGGCGATGCCACGGAGTAGGAGCCGCTGTCGCAGCACGACTGCGTTGCCGCCGTCCCCGTAGGTGCCCATCACGTCGGGCAATACCAGCCCGATCCGCACAGTCGATTCAGCCATGGCGTGCCAATGCCCGTTGCAACTGCAGGAACGCGGTGTAGTTGGCGACGACTTCCACCCGCCCCGGCGGGCAGGACGCGATCGCGGCGACGGTGTCGTGCACCAAAGTGTGCTCGACGCCGGCATAACCCAGGCGCACCGCCAGGTCGGTGCCGCGTTCACCGGCTGCCACTACTGCCGTCTGCTCGAAGTGCTCGAAGCGGACATCCCACAGCCAGGACAGGTCTTCGCCGTCGGGCACCTGCCCGTTGACCGAGATGACCACTCCGGCCGCGTGTTTGTCGACCATGGACAGCGCTTCCTGCCAGCCGGCCGGGTTCTTGGCCAGCAGGATCCGTGCCTCGTGTGGGCCGAGACGCACGGTCCGATAGCGCCCGGCGACCTCGTCGACCTGGGCGACGGCCACCACCGCTGGTGCCGGATCGGCTCCCAGCGCGACCGCAGCGGCGACGGCCTGTGCGGCATTGCCGCGATTCACCTCGCCGGGCAGCGCCAGGCGCATCGGCAGGGCCAGCCCGTCGGGTCCGTAAAGGGTGTCGTCATCGAACCACCAGTGCGGGCTGGGTCGCTTGAAGTCGGCGCCGGTGGAGTACCAATGGCCCTGCTCGCGGACAATCACCTCGCCGCTGCGCGGGCAGCTGACCGAGTCGTTCGACCAGGAGCCGCCGGCGGCTACCCAGACCACGTTCGGGCTGTCGTAGGCCGCCGAAGTCATCAGCACGTCGTCGCAGTTGGCGACGACGACCGCGGTGGGATGCCGGGCCAGCCCGGCGCGCAGCGTGCGTTCGATGACGTTGATCTCGCCGACGCGGTCGAGCTGGTCACGGGACAGGTTGAGCAGGACGATGACGCTGGGTTGGACGGCGTCGGACACGTGCGGCACGTGCATCTCGTCGACTTCCAGGGCCGCCAGTGTCGCCTTGCGGTCCGCGGCCAGCGCGGCAACCAGGCCGGCGTCCATATTGGCGCCCTCGGCGTTGGTGGCTACCGGCCCTAAGGTGCCCAGCGCCGCCGCGGTCATCCGGGTGGTCGTCGACTTGCCATTGGTGCCGGTGACGATGACCGTGCGTCTGCCCACCCCGAGCTGCCGCAGTACGGAGCGGTCCAGGGTCATTGCGACGAGTCCGCCGATCATCGCGCCGGCGCCGCGGCCGGTCACCCGCGATGCCCAGCGCGCGCTCGCTCCGGCGGCGAGGGCTAAGCGTGCACGGGCGGTAACCACCCGGGCAGTTTAAGGGCGACACGGATGCGCGGCGAACCAGCGATGTCGGTTGGACATGCCATCCTCATCGTGTGAGCCACAGTTGGGGACGGCCCGCCAGTCACCCGGACGAGGGTTGGGCCGTCATCGACGTCGAGACCTCGGGCTTTCGCCCGGGGCAGGCCCGGATTATCAGTCTCGCTGTGCTCGGCCTGGACGCTGCCGGGCGAATAGAGCAATCCGTGGTCAGCCTGCTCAACCCCGGCGTCGACCCGGGCCCGACCCACGTGCACGGCCTGACTACCGCCATGCTGGAAGACCAGCCACAGTTCGGCGACATCATCGGCGACGTCGTCGACGTGCTACGCGGCCGGACGCTGGTGGCGCACAACGTCGCCTTCGACTATTCCTTCCTGGCCGCAGAGGCCGAGCTTGCCGCAACCGAACTTCCGGTCGAGACGGTGATGTGCACCGTCGAGCTGGCCCGGCGGCTCGACCTCGGTATCGACAATCTGCGGCTGGAAACGCTGGCCGCCCATTGGGGCGTGGCCCAGGAGCGGCCGCACGACGCGTTCGACGACGCGCGCGTGTTGACCGGCATCCTGGCGGCCGCCCTGGGCCGAGCCCGCGAACGTGACGTCTGGCTGCCGGTACATCCGGTGACCCGGCGTCGCTGGCCCAACGGGCGGGTGACCCACGACGAGTTGCGACCGCTCAAGGCGCTGGCTTCCCGGATGCCGTGCCCGTATCTCAACCCGGGCCCCTACGTCATGGGCAGGCCACTGGTCCAGGGCATGCGAGTCGCACTGGCGGCCGAGGTGCGGCGCACCCATGACGAGCTCGTGGAGCGGATCTTGCACGCCGGTTTGGCCTACACCGACGCGGTGGATCGCGACACGTCGCTGGTGGTCTGCAACGACGCCGCCCCCGAACAGGGCAAGGGATACCACGCCCGGCAGCTGGGAGTGCCGGTGGTTTCCGACGCGCAGTTCATGGACTCCGTTTGTTCGGTGGTCGGCGGCCGGAGCATGGAGCAGTTCGCCGACGCGACCATGGTCGACGAGCAGTTCGCGCTTTTCTGATCTTCTGGCGGCTGCGCTACAAATACTGAAGTGCCCGCAAATCCCGAACGTCGCGTTCAGATCCTCGACACTGCAATCGGCATACTCGCCGACGAGGGCGTCGGGGGTCTGACGCATCGCCAGGTCGACGACCGGGCCGGTTTGCCCTCGGGCACCACGTCGAATTACTTCCGGACGCGCCAGGCTCTGCTGGAAGCCACGGCATCGCGCACTGTCGATCTGCATTGGCAACGCGTCGAGGCCTTGCGGGCTGCAATCGGATCGCTTACTCGCGACGGCGTCAAAGCGCTGATGACGCGGATGCTCTCCGAGCCGGACGACGAGTTTCGTCGTTACACATTGGCTCGTTTCGAGCTGTTCATGGAGGGTACGCGCCGGCCCAGGCTGCAGCCGCTACTGAAGGATCTGCAGGCCGCCGCGGTGAAATCCGCGACGCTCATCATCGAAGCGGCAGGGTTCACTCCAACGCCTGAACAAATGGACGAGCTGAGCCGACTGCTCAACGGCTATGCATTCAGCTCGCTGACGATGCCCGGGGGCGGTGATCCGGCCGAATTGATCGACCGGCTGTTGAGCATGTTCTTCGGGTCGGCGCCGACGCGCGGGCCTCGCAGCGACGAGATATAACCCAGAGCGAGCCGTCCCGGCGTGTCGTGTGCGTACGTTATATGTCGCGGGGCCGACGTTCTATGTGAGCTTGCTGGCCCGATTGATCGCCGACACCACGGCCCGCAGCGATGCGGTGGTAATCGACGGCGCAATCCCCACGCCCCACACCGTCTTGCCGTGCACCGGGCCTCGACCCGCTTCGCCCGGCTTCGCCGCGCTCGCGATCGAGACCGGGCCTGATGGGCCTCGACCCGCTTCGCCCGGCTTCGCCGCGCTCGCGATCGAGACCGATGCCTCCACGTAAGCGGCGGCCTGGGCGTCGTCGCCCGAACTCATCGCGTGCTCGGAGTAGTCCAGCACGGCCACGTCGAACCCCACATCACCGAGCGCATGGACGAACGCGGCCAGCGGGCCGTTCCCCACACCACTGATCTCCGTCTCCACCCCATTGACCTTGACGGTCGCGGTGATGGTCGTCGTCCCGGTGTCATCCTCGGAGGCATCGACGCGCTGCCTTATCCGCTCCAGCGGCAGCACCGGCGCGAGGTACTCCTCGGAGAACGCGTCCCACATCTCCTTCGGGGAGACCTCACCACCTTCACCCTCGGTGATCTTCTGGATCACCTGGGAGAACTCGATCTGTAGCCGTCGCGGCAGGACCAGGCCATGGTCGGCCTTCATGATGTAGGCCACCCCGCCCTTACCGGACTGGGAATTGACCCGGATCACGGCCTCGTAGGTGCGCCCGACATCGCGCGGGTCGATCGGCAGATACGGCACCTGCCACAACATGTCGTCGACGTCGACGTCGGCGGCATCTGCGTCCACCTTCATCTGGTCAAGGCCCTTATTGATGGCGTCCTGGTGGCTGCCGGAGAACGCGGTGTACACCAGATCCCCGCCGTAGGGGTGACGCTCGTGGACCGGCAGCTGGTTGCAGTACTCCACCGTGCGCCGGATCTCGTCGATGTTGGAGAAGTCGATCTGCGGGTCCACCCCGCGAGAGAACAGGTTCAGCCCCAGCGTCACCAGGCAGACATTGCCGGTGCGTTCGCCGTTGCCGAACAGGCAGCCCTCGATCCGGTCGGCACCCGCCTGATAGCCCAATTCGGCTGCCGCGACGGCAGTTCCGCGGTCGTTGTGCGGATGCAGGCTCAGGATGACGGAGTCGCGACGCGCCAGGTTCCGGCTCATCCACTCGATCGAGTCGGCGTAGACGTTGGGCGTCGCCATTTCCACGGTGGCGGGCAGGTTGAAGATGATCGGGTTTTCGGGTGTGGGCTGGATAACCTCGCCCACGGCGTTGCACACGTCACGGGCGTAGTCGAGTTCGGTTCCGGTGTAGGACTCCGGCGAGTACTCGAAGCGCCACACCGTGCCGGGGTACTTGGCGGCCTCTTCGACACACTTGCGGGCGCCGTCGACCGCGATGGCCTGCACCGCGGCACGGTCGGCGCGGAAGACCACCCGGCGCTGCAGAATCGACGTCGAGTTGTAGAAGTGCACGATCACCTGCGTCGCGCCTTCGCACGCCTCGAAAGTGCGCTCGATCAGCTCGGGACGGCACTGGGTCAGCACCTGGATGGTGACGTCGTCGGGAATCGCGCCTTGCTCGATGATGTCGCGGACGAAGTCGAAATCGGTTTGGCTGGCCGACGGGAAGCCGACCTCGATCTCCTTGTAACCCATCCGGACCAGCAGGTCGAACATGCGGCGCTTACGGGCCGGGCTCATCGGGTCGATCAGTGCCTGGTTGCCGTCGCGCAGGTCCACCGCGCACCACAGTGGGGCGCGCTTGATCACCCGGTCGGGCCAGGTGCGGTCGGCGACTCGGATGGGTTCGACCTCGTCGGCGAACGGGCGGTACCGGTTGACGGGCATCGACGTGCCGCGCTGGGGATTCCACACCGGTTGGCCGGGCCCGGGCGGGCCGGCGGGTTTGACGATCGCGCGCGCTGAGACGTAGGCGTCGGGTGAATCGGAAGTAGTCACGGTTGGTGCTCCAGGGAGTGGGTGAAGGAACCTCAGACCGGCGCATCGCGAACGACCCGCGACGGGAAGCCGGTCTGGATCAGACCCCGTCGCGGCGTCCGAGGAGGAGCACCCGCTGCACGGTGTAAAACTCTACCGCGATCGGCGCTGCGGCCAAAACCCTGCGGTCTTGCTCGCGGACAGGGATGCGTCGCCCCGTATCCTGTTGTGGACTTACACGCCAGTAGGAAAGGGAAACAGTGGCGCTCGTCGTGCAGAAGTACGGCGGATCCTCGGTCGCGGACGCCGATCGGATCCGCCGCGTCGCCGAGCGCATCGTCGAGACCAAGAAGCAGGGCAATGATGTGGTCGTCGTCGTTTCTGCGATGGGCGACACCACTGACGATCTGCTGGACCTGGCTCAGCAGGTATGCCCGGTCCCGCCTCCCCGGGAACTGGACATGCTGCTCACCGCCGGTGAACGCATCTCCAACGCGCTGGTGGCCATGGCAATCGAATCGCTGGGCGCACACGCCCGCTCGTTCACCGGTTCGCAGGCCGGGGTGATCACCACCGGCACGCACGGCAACGCGAAGATCATCGACGTCACGCCCGGGCGGCTCCAAGCCGCACTCGACGAGGGCCGCATCGTGCTGGTCGCCGGCTTCCAGGGCGTCAGCCAGGACACCCGCGACGTCACCACGCTGGGCCGCGGCGGCTCGGACACCACGGCCGTCGCCATGGCCGCCGCACTGGGCGCCGACGTCTGCGAGATCTACACCGACGTGGACGGCATCTTCACCGCCGACCCGCGCATCGTGCACAACGCCAAAAAGCTGGACACGGTGACTTTCGAGGAGATGCTCGAGATGGCGGCCTGCGGTGCCAAGGTACTGATGCTGCGCTGCGTGGAATACGCACGCCGCCACAACATTCCGGTGCACGTCCGGTCGTCGTACACAGACCGGCTGGGCACCGTCGTCGTCGGATCGATCAAGGACATAGCCATGGAAGACCCCATCCTTACCGGAGTCGCGCACGACCGCAGCGAGGCCAAGGTGACCATCGTCGGAATCCCGGACATTCCGGGTTACGCGGCCAAGGTGTTCCGGGCCGTCGCCGACGCCGACGTGAACATCGACATGGTGCTGCAGAACGTCTCCAAGGTCGAGGACGGCAAGACCGACATCACCTTCACCTGCTCGCGCGACAGCGGTCCCACGGCAGTCGCCAAGCTGGATTCGCTGCGCGACGAGATCGGCTTCACCCAGCTGCTCTACGACGACCACATCGGCAAGGTGTCGCTGATCGGTGCGGGCATGCGCAGCCATCCCGGTGTGACGGCAACCTTCTGTGAGGCGCTGTCCGCGGTCGGGGTCAACATCGAACTGATCTCCACCTCCGAAATTCGCATCTCGGTGCTGTGCCGCGACACCGAACTAGATAAGGCCGTCGTTGCGTTGCATGAAGCATTCGGGCTTGGCGGCGACGAGGAGGCCACGGTGTATGCGGGGACGGGGCGGTAAATGGGCTTATCGATAGGGGTAGTGGGGGCTACCGGTCAGGTGGGTCAGGTGATGCGCACGCTGCTCGACGAGCGTGACTTCCCGGCCGAATCGGTGCGATTCTTCGCCTCGGCCCGCTCGCAGGGGCGCAAGCTGGGCTTCCGGGGTCAGGAGATCGAGGTCGAGGACGCCGAGACCGCCGACCCGGCCGGGCTCGACATCGCGTTGTTCTCCGCCGGCGCGAAAATGTCGCGGGTGCAGGCGCTGCGGTTCGCGGCCGCCGGCGCGGTGGTAATCGACAACTCGTCGGCGTGGCGCAAGGACCCCGACGTGCCATTGGTGGTCTCCGAGGTGAACTTCGAGCGCGACGCGCATCGGCGGCCGAAAGGCATTATCGCCAACCCGAACTGCACCACCATGGCCGCGATGCCGGTACTCAAGGTGCTGCACGACGAGGCGCAGCTGGTTCGAATCGTGGCGTCGACCTATCAAGCCGTATCCGGCAGCGGCCTGGCCGGGGTGGACGAACTGGCTCTTCAGGCCCGCGCGGTGATCGGCGACGCCGAGCAGCTGGTGCACGACGGCGCTGCGCTGGAATTCCCGTCACCGGCCAAATACGTTGCGCCCATTGCCTTTAACGTGGTCCCACTGGCCGGGTCGTTGGTCGACGACGACTCCGGCGAAACCGACGAGGACCAGAAGCTGCGCTCCGAGAGCCGAAAGATCCTCGGCATTCCCGACCTATTGGTCAGCGGCACCTGTGTGCGGGTGCCGGTGTTCACCGGGCACTCGCTGTCCATCAACGCCGAATTCGCCCGCTCGCTGTCGCCGGATTGCGCCCGCGCACTGCTCGACGGCGCGCCAGGGGTCAAGTTGGTCGATGTGCCAACGCCATTGGCCGCTGCCGGTGTCGACGAGTCATTGGTCGGGCGCATCCGGCAGGATCCCGGTGTGCCCGACGGGCGTGGCCTGGCGCTGTTCGTCTCCGGGGACAACCTGCGAAAAGGCGCTGCCCTGAACACAATTCAGATCGCCGAGTTACTGGCCGCTCAGTTGTGATTCGCGGGTTTACCGCGTCATTGTTGTTTTTGTTTGCGCCGCAGTCGATTTGGCTGGCCCACGCTGATCCTGCGGCGCCCGTGCCGGCGCCGATTCTGCGGCCGCTCGCCGAGGGCCAAGTGCTGCGCATCGGTCCGACGGCCGGCACCGGGACGGCCACCGGCGACTATGGTATCGGCGCCACCGATTTATGCGAGTTCGTCGAATTCCCGACCCAGCTGCTGCAGGTGTGCGGGGACAGCTTCGCCGGTCAGGGTGTCGGGTTCGGCGGCTGGTACGCGCCGGTCGCCCTGCATGTCGACACCGCGTCCGTCGACGATCCCGACGGGGTGCGCTATACCGGCGTCACCGGAATCAACAAACCGTTGCTGGCCGATCCGACACCGCCGGGGACTTCTCAGTTGCCCGCCGGGGTGGTCCAGATCAACCGTCGCAACTACCTGATGGTCACCACCACCAAGAACCTCGAGCCAGAGAACTCGCGGCTGGTGGCGGCGGACGCGACCCGAGGCGGCTGGCAAACCGTGCCCGGCTCCCGCCGCGACGCCACCTACCAGGACGGCCGGCAGACCCAGATCAGCGGCTACTACGACCCGGTGCCCAGGCCCGATTCGCCCACCGGGTGGGTGTACATCGCGGCCAACAGCTTCACCCGTCGCCAACCCGTGGTGCTGTACCGAGTCAAGCCGGAAGCGTTCACCGACCGTTCCAAGTGGCAAGGCTGGGCGGCCGGCCCCAACGGCGGCTGGAACAAGCCGCCTACGCCGCTGTGGCCGGACCTGGTCGGCGAGATGAGCATCCGGCAGATCGACGGCCAGACCGTGCTGTCGTACTTCAATGCGACGACGGGGGATATGGAGGTTCGGGTGGCGCACGACCCGACATTGTTGGGTTCGGCGCCGGTGACCACGGTGGTGCAGCACGACGAGTGGCCCGAGCCGGCCGAAAGCCTGCCGCCGCCGTACGACAACCGGCTGGCGCAACCCTATGGCGGCTACATCTCGCCCGGATCGACCCTCGATGAGGTGCGGATATTCGTCAGCCAGTGGGACACCCGCGCTCGGCAGAGCGGTCCCTATCGGGTGATCCAGTTCGCGGTCAATCCGTTCAAGCCGGACTGAGTCCAGCGGCCCGCCGCTAGGGTGACCCGTTCTTCCCGTGCGCGCCGCCATACAGGCTGGGACTGCCACCGATGCCCCCGGCCCCGCCGTTGACGCCGTTGCCCCCGTTGCCGCCGTTGCTGAAGATCCCTCGAGGGGTCCAGCTGTCGAAGAACATTTCGCTGTTGCCGCCGTTTCCGCCATTGGCGGGTCCGACGCCGCCGCCGGCGTTGCCGCCGTTTCCGCCGAAGGCCAAGAACCCTGCGGTGCCGCCGCCCGCACCGCCATTGCCGCCGACTCCGGTATGGGCGGCGCCGCCGTTGCCGCCGGCGCCGCCCATACCAAAGAAACCGCCGCCACCGTCACCGCCGATACCGCCGGTGCCGGCGGCCCCAGTTGTCGAGGCACCGCCGACACCGCCGACGCCGCCGATGCCCACACCCGACACCGCGACGCCGTAACCTCCGGCGCCGCCGGCGCCGCCCCCGCCCGCACCGGCGCCGCCGGCGGCGCCGGTACCACCCTGGCTGATGCCCAGCCCGATGAGGACCGGTGAGAAGGACGCGCCGCCAGCGCCGCCGTCGCCGCCTCTGGCGACGGCACCCACGCCGCCGAGCCCCCCAGTCCCGCCGTGGGCGTAGTCGAAACCGATCAGAGCGGTGGCGGTGCTGTCGCCGCCGGCGCCGCCAGGGAGGGCGTGACCCGCAATACCGGTAGTGGCCCCGCCCATCCCGCCGTCACCGCCGTAGGCGACGTTGATCCCGATCAGGTTTGTGGAAGTGGCCTGACCCCCGGCGCCGCCCGCAGCACCGATGCCGCCGGCGAGGGCGGCAGCGCCCGCGGCTCCGCCAGCACCGCCGTGGGCGTAGCCGATCCCAACGCCGTACATGCCGGCCGTGGCCAAGCCGCCGGTGCCACCGGGACCGCCGGTGATGCCGCCGGCGCCGCCGGTGCCGCCGGCACCACCCACGCCAAAGAGGAGGCCAGTTGCGATACCACCGGCACCGCCGCCACCACCTTCACCAGTGGTAGCGGTCCCGCCGTTTCCGCCGTGGCCGCCTATGCCGCCGATGGTCTGCAGCCCCCAGGCATTGCCTCCATTACCGCCCCCGCCGGCGTTCATCGCGGTCAACGAGTTCCCGCCGTTTCCGCCCGCGCCGCCTTGGCCAAGCAGCAGCCCGGCAGCGCCGCCGAAGCCGCCAGTACCGCCGACAGCCGTGGCGGTGGCGGCCCCACCGGCGCCGCCATTGCCGCCATTGCCGAATAGCCCAGCAGCCCCTCCGGCGCCGCCGTTCTGACCAGGCGCGCCGGATCCACCGTTGCCGCCGTTGCCGAACAAGATGCCGGCGACCCCGCCGGCAGCTCCGGTGCCGGGCGCGCCGTCGGTGCCGTTGGCGATCAGCGGGCGGTGATAGAGATAGTTCGTCGGTGCATTGATTGCTCCGAGGATGTCTTGCCCAATGGTTTGTAGCGGCGATGCGTTGGCGGCTTCGGCCGCCGCATACATGCCCGCGTTGGTGGTTAACCCCTGCACAACCTGCCGATGAAATAGTTCAGTCTTAGCGCTGAACGCCTGATAGCTCAGGGCGTGGCTGCGAAAGAGGCTCGCAATGGCCGCCGACACTTCATCGGCTCCGGCGGCCAGCACGCTGGTGGTGGGTGCGGTTGCCGCCGCGTTGGCCGCACCGAGTAATGAACCGATAGCGGCCAGATCCGACGCCGCTCCACTCAGGTATTCCGGTACCGTGTTAAGGAACGACATCGGCTTTCTCCAAACAATTCGTCGCTGCGGCAAGATGGCTTCTTGGACATGATGCACGGAAATCGATAAGCTTTGGAGCGCATGTTCCAATTTCTCGCAACGCGGCATGGTCGACGGTTGAAACATGTGGCTCGGCCTGCGGTTTCGGTGGACCGCTATGGGATAGATCACAGTTATATACGGCGTTTGAGGGCCTGTATTTGCTGCCGACCGCGTAAATGGTCTGACCTGAATTACGCTATTCAAGCTATGTATGTATGCGTAACGAGTATTCGCCTAGGCGGACACGCATTCCCGCCCGACCGTCAGCGCCACCATGAACCACGGGTAGACGAGGAGACGCCGGCGAGCGTGTGTTCGGCCGGTAGCGCGAAGAGGACTGTGGCCGCCGGGTGCCTGTCCCACCAATGCCCCTGGGAACAGTTCACGTCACACCCGCACCTAGTGCACGTGTGAGTCGCCATCACCCTTCTCCTTTGCCGTCGGGTCCGTCCGCAGTGCGTCCGCAACAGGTTCGCAACAGCGCATTCGCTGCCAGGCCTGTTTTGCCGGTATTCCCTGGTAGGGCAGTCTTTCTAGCTCACAGCTGCTACATAAGCAGCGCATAGCCACGACTAGTGTTTGCCGGTGCATCATTCATTGCATGAGCGAAACTTCTGACACCCCGACCGCGCGTACTTCCACCGCGGTAGCACCACCGCCGGCAGTGGCCGACCATCGGCCCTTCCGGGTTTTCAAAGCAGCCGCCTGGGTCGCGATCGTCGCCGGCATCGTTTTCATCGTCGCGGTCATCTTCTTCACTGGCTTCATCCTCGGCAAGCACAGCGGGCATGGCGGCTATCACCACCGGCACCACATGCACCACGGGATGATGCACCACCGTTCGGGAATGCCCAACCAGACCCCTGCGGTCAGTCCGGGCAGTCCGGCGGGGCCGAGCCAGGTTCCCTCGTCGGTTGCGCCGTCACTTTCCCCCACGCCGACGCCCGGTCGGTAACGTACCTGCAACCAGAAGGCCCGGTGCTCAGTAAGAGCGCCGGGCTTCATCAATTCATGGCAACGTTGTCGCCGCGGCCCTTTACGGTCATACAGGCCTGAGCCATATTCAAAGGTATGAGCGAAACACCGGAATCCCCAGCACCCGTCGCTACCGCGCCACCTCCGCCGGCATACGAGAAGCCGCCGCGCCTCTACCGGGTCGCCGCCTGGGTGGTAATCGTTGCTGGGATTCTCTTCATCGCCTCAACGCTGTTCTTTGCCACCGCCATGGTCTTCGGGTTCGGAAAGTGTCACCACCACCGCCATCACCACCCCGGCATGTTCGCGCCCGGCGGGCCCGGCGGTCCCGGTCCTGGCGGCCCGGGATGGCAATTCCGGTTCCCCGGACCGCCGCCTCCGGGCATGGGCCCCGGCTTCCCGCC
>NZ_MVHE01000065.1 GCF_002086155.1 Mycobacterium angelicum
GGCCCCACCGACCCCGCCGTGCCCGCCGATGCTGCTGCCTTGCCCGCCTACGCCGCCGGCACCGCCGGTGCCGAACAACCAGGTGTTGCCGCCGGCCCCACCGACCCCGCCGACACCGCTGGGGTTGAGCCCACCGGTGCCGCCGGCACCGCCGACGCCGAGCAGGCCGCCGGCCCCGCCGGCCCCACCGGTCGTGGTTCCGGTACCGCCGCTGCCACCGCTTCCGCCCGAGCCCAATAGCAACCCGCCGGCCCCACCGGCTCCACCGTTTTGCCCGGCCGCGCCGGACCCGCCGTTGCCGCCGTTGCCGATCAGGATTCCACCGGCCTGTCCTGCTGCCCCGGTGCCCGGAGTTCCGTTGGCGCCGTTGGCAATCAGTGGGCGCCCCAACAGAGCGTTGGTCGGAGCGTTGATCGTATCCAGTGCGATCTGTAGGGGCGAAGCGTTGTCGGCTTCGGCATGGGTGTAGGCGGCGCTGCTTGTGGCCAGGGCTTGCACCAGCTGATCATGAAAGGTGGCTGCCTGCGCACTGAGCGATTGGTAACTGCTGGCATGTGCCGCAAAAAATGCGGTGATCGCGGTCGATACTTCGTCTACGCCGGCGGCCAGTAGTTGTGTGGTCTGAGGAGCCGCGGCCGCGCTGGCTGTGGTTATCGACGATCCGATGCTTGTTAAATCCGACACCGCGCCAGATATCGACTCCGGGGATGCGAACAAAAACGACATTATTGATTTTCCAATGAACTCGTGAGTCCGCAATCGGAATTCGCGATCAGCAGCAGAATTCTTTTTCGCGGAGCCATTGACTTGAGCAGGGTGTATACGGAGTCAGCGAAAGAGAATCCGCCGAATGCGAAATGCTTTCCGCGCATCCGTTGTTGACATGCCGCGTGCGGCGCTGAGCCGCGTCTCATGGCAGGCCATTTCGTCCTGCTGAGCCCAGCAGCGTTCCGCCTGCGCCGCCGATGCCTGGGTTGTTGCTGATCAGGGCGACTTCGCCGTTGCCGCCGTTGCCGCCGTCACCGATCAAGGAACCAGCGGCCATGCCGTTTCCTCCGATCCCGGGCGCCTCGAGTAGCACGCCGCCGACGCCAGTAGCGATGGTGAAAAGACTGGCAAATAAGACCGATACGTCGTCAGCGTCAGCGGTCATCAATTGTGTTGCCTGGGTAACCTCAGCCGCACTCGCTGTGGTTATCGAGGATCTAATGTGTGTTAAATCCGTTGCCGCAGAGGTCATTAGCTCTGACGACGCGATCACGTAGGACACCAGTACCTTCCCATCCGCTTACGTCCATCGACGGACTGAGCAATCCCGCTCCGGTGTCCTTAGTGGGCATCGACGCATTGGTAGAGGGGAGCCTAGGACCGCCACACCGTTGGGTGCAGCGAAATGTGCAGAATGCCTTGCGTCCGGAATGGGTGGTTTTGGCAACGGTGGATTTGCCCTGGACATGGGTTACTCGGGCGTCCGGCAACGATTGCATCCGCAGCGGATAACTCGCGGCAATGTGCGCTTTGTCCCGGTGCTCGGAGATTGTCTCCACCGCCGCGTTAGGTTGGAATCATGCGGATGTTGGTAACCGGCGCCACCGGCTATGTGGGATCGCGCCTTGTCACGGCGCTATTGGCGGAAGGCCACCAGGTCGTGGCCGCGACCCGAAATCCGGCTCGGCTCAAGCGCTTCGGCTGGTTCGACGACGTCACACCGGTCCGGCTCGATGCGTCGGATCCAGCGTCCGCGCGGGCGGGGATGGCCGCCGCCGGCCCGGTTGAGGTGGTGTATTACCTGGTCCACGCCCTCGGGCAAACGGGCTTTCGGGAGGCGGACAACGCCGCGGCCGCCAACGTCGCGAACGCGGCCAAGGAGGCGGGCGTGCGGCGCATCGTCTATCTGGGCGGCTTCGTGCCCGAAGACGAGGCGCTGTCCGAGCATCTGGCCAGCCGGGCCGAAGTGGCCGGGGCACTGACCATCGAGGACGGTCCGGAGCTGGTATGGCTGGGTGCGGCGCTCATTATCGGCGCCGGGTCCACTTCTTTTGAGATGCTGCGCTACGTCGGCGACCGGTTCCCGGTCATGCCGATGCCGGCGTGGATGCACAACCCCATCGACCCGATCTCCATCCGCGACGTGTTGCACTACCTCGTTGCGGCGGCCGACGGGGCGAAGGTCCCGCCGGGCGCCTACGACATCTGCGGCCCGGACACCACCTCTTACCGCGAGCTGCTGAAAAAGTACTCGCACATTTCCGGCCGCTGGCATGCCGCCTGGCGGGTGTACGGCATCGGCACCGCGGCCGCGTCGCTGCTCACCGCGCTGGCCCTGCCGGTGCCCCAGGGTCTGGCGGGCGACCTGGTGGAATCGCTGGACCATCCGATGCGGGCGTCGGGCAGCGGGCTGCAGGACCGAGTTCCCGACCCGCCCGGTGGCCTGCTCGGCGTCGACGACGCCATCGCGTTGGCATTGTCGGGCAACCACGTCCCCCGACCGGTCAATGAGCTGGCCGATCCCCATCACCTCGCCGATACCGACCCGATCTGGGCCGGCGGCGACGTGCTGCGCATCCGCCGACTCGCGGGCGCGGTGACACCGGCCGTCGCGCGGCCCACTCTAGGCTTGCTGGACATCGTGCCGGGCCCGCTCGCCGGTGCGCTGCGAACCAGCCTGGACATCCTGATCACCCTGAGCCCGAAGGTCCGTCCACTATGAGCCAGTCCGCCGTTCCCTACCAGGTCAGCGCTTTGCAAGAGCTGCGCCGCGCCCTCGTCAATGTCGCTGTGCCACACCATGAACCGCCCGCGATAGTGCTTCGCCGTCGCATCGTCGTTGCCATCACGCTGGTAGCCGGCGCCGTGGTGTTGGGCTTTTCGCTGCGACGAGAAGCCGGCGACGCCAACTTCTACTGGCTGACGCTGCTGCTGGCCGCGGTGTGGATCGCCGGCTCGTTAGTGTCCGGTCCGCTGCATCTGGGCGGCATCTGCTGGCGTGGCCGCAATCAGCGTCCGGTCATCACCGGCACCACGGTCGGGTTGTTGCTGGGCGGCCTCTTCGTGCTGGGCGGATTGATCGCCAGGCAGATCCCGGCGGTCGCCGAATTGATCACGCATGTGCTGAAGTTCGCCAATCTGGACTCTTTTGAGCTGGTCGTGCTGATCACCCTGGTCAACGGCTTGGCTGAGGAGATGTTCTTCCGCGGAGCGCTCTACACCGCGCTGGGCCGGCACTTCCCGGTGATCATTTCCACCGTCCTCTACATCGGCGCCACGATGGCCAGCGGCAACCCGATGCTGGGCTTCGCGGCGATCATCCTGGGCACCGTCTGCGCGTTCGAGCGCCGGGCCACCGGCGGGATTTTGGCGCCCATGCTGACCCACTTCGTCTGGGGCCTGATCATGGTGCTCGTGCTGCCCCCGCTGTTCGGGGTCTGAGCTTCAGTCGGTGAAGACGGGGGAGCGGCGCTGCTGGAAAGCGACTGCGCCCTCGCGGAAGTCGTGTGCTCGCAACAGCCCCACCTGACCGTCGAATTCGCGCTGCAGGGTGGGTTCGAGTTCGGTCAGGGTGGCGGCGTTGATCGCGTGCTTGGTCTTGCCGAAGGCGACGGCAGGGCCGGCCAGCAATCTCGAAATCACTTGGTCCACTTCGGTTTCGAAGTCTTCGGCCGGATATACCGCGCTGACCAATCCGTACGACAGCGCCTCGGTGGCGGGTAGCCGCTCGGGCAACAGCGCCATCCGCATGGCCCGGATCCGGCCGATCGCGGCCGCCACCAAGGCCGAGGCGCCGCCGTCGGGCATCAATCCGATTTTGGTGAAGGCAAGCATGAAAAATGCTTTGTCCGAAGCCAATACGAGGTCGCAAGCCAGTGCCAGCGAGACCCCGACGCCGGCTGCGGGTCCCTGCACGACGGCAACCACCGGATGCGGCAGCGTGGTGATGGCCCGCACCGTGCGGTTGATCTCGGTGATGGTCGCGGTCCCGGTATCGCCGCCCGAAACGTCGTCGGCGCTCATGCCTGCCCCCGAACTGAAGCCGCGCCCGGTGCCGCCGATGCGCACCAGTTTCACCCGCGGATCGGTGGCCGCCCATTCGATCGCGTCGGCGATCCCGGCCAGCACCGAGGTCGTCAGCGAATTCAGGCTCTCGGGACGGTCGATGGTCACCGACAGCACTCCGTCGGCCAGTTCCACGCGCAGGCCCGCAACGGGAGCCAGTGTGTCGATCCCGGATTCCGGCATGGGCCCCACCCTAGGTGACCGGGGTGCGGGGCCGGCATCGGCGGCTGCGAAGATGCCAAGGGCGTCAAAGTGGACGAACGACCGAAGGGTTGCATCATGGCGGGACCGCTGACCGGACCACTAGTCGGACTACGTGTTGTCGAACTGGCCGGTATCGGGCCAGGCCCGCACGCGGCGATGATCCTGGGAGACCTCGGCGCCGACGTGGTGCGCATCGACCGTCCCTCGGCCGGCCAAGGGACGTCCAAAGACGCCACGCTGCGCAACCGGCGCATCATCACCGCCAACCTCAAGTCCGACGAGGGCCGCGAACTCGTTCTCAAACTGGTCGCCAAGGCCGACGTCCTGATCGAGGGCTACCGTCCCGGCGTCACCGAGCGGCTCGGCTTGGGTCCCGAAGATTGCGCCAAGCTCAACGATCGGCTGATCTACGCCCGGATGACGGGCTGGGGCCAGCACGGCCCGCGTAGCCAGCAGGCCGGTCACGACATCAACTACATCTCGCTCAACGGCATCCTGCACTCGATCGGCCGGGTCAACGAGCGGCCGGTGCCGCCGCTGAATCTGGTCGGCGACTTCGGCGGCGGCTCGATGTTCCTGCTGGTGGGCATCCTGAGCGCGCTCTGGGAACGCCAGAGCTCGGGCAAGGGCCAGGTGGTCGACGCCGCGATGGTCGACGGCTCCAGCGTGCTGATCCAGATGATGTGGGCGTTTCGGGCCACCGGGATGTGGTCCGATGTGCGCGGCACCAACATGCTCGACGGCGGCGCGCCCTATTACGACACCTACGAATGCGCCGACGGCCGCTATGTCGCCGTCGGCGCCATCGAACCGCAGTTCTATGCGGCCATGCTTTCCGGGCTGGGCCTGGATACCGCCGACCTGCCGGCGCAGAACGACGTCACCCGCTGGCCCGAACTGCGGGCCCGCCTGACCGAGACCTTCGCCGCCCGCGACCGTGATCACTGGGCCAAGGTGTTCGCCGATTCCGATGCCTGCGTGACGCCGGTGCTGGCGTTCGGTGAGGTGGAAACCGAGCCGCACATCACCGAACGCAACACCTTCTACGAGGTGAACGGCGGCCTGCAGCCGATGCCGGCCCCGCGGTTCTCGCGCACCGCGCCGGGTCAGCCGCGGCCGCCGCTTGTCGCGGAGACGGACGTCGAGGCCGTACTCAGGGCCTGGGACCAATAGAGAGGAAGCGTATGGAAATCAGGGACGCCGTAGCGGTCGTGACCGGCGGCGCATCGGGTCTGGGGTTGGCCACCACAAAGCGCCTGCTCGACGCCGGCGCGCAGGTCGTCGTGCTGGATCTGCGCGGCGAGGAGGCGGTTGCCGAACTCGGCGATCGCGCGCATTTCGCGCAGGCCGATGTCACCGACGAGGCCGCCGTCACCAGCGCACTGGACCTCGCGGAATCGCTCGGCCCGCTGCGCATCGTCGTCAACTGCGCCGGTACCGGCAACGCCATCCGGGTGCTGAGCAAGGACGGCGTCTTCCCGCTGGCCGCATTCCGCAAGATCGTCGACATCAACCTGGTCGGCACCTTCAACGTGATTCGCCTGGGTGCCGAGCGGATCGCCAAGACCGAGCCCATCGGTGAAGAGCGCGGCGTCATCGTCAACACCGCATCGGTGGCGGCCTTCGACGGCCAGATCGGCCAAGCGGCCTACTCGGCCTCCAAGGGCGGCGTCGTCGGCCTGACCCTGCCGGTCGCTCGCGACCTGGCCAGCAAGCTGATCCGGGTAGTCACCATCGCCCCCGGTCTGTTCGACACGCCGCTGCTGGCCGGGCTGCCGGAGCCGGCCAGGGAGTCGCTGGGTAAGCAGGTGCCGCACCCGTCGCGTCTGGGCAACCCGGACGAGTACGGGGCGCTCGCCGTGCACATCGTGGAAAACCCGATGCTCAACGGTGAGGTCATCCGGCTGGACGGTGCCATTCGGATGGCTCCTCGGTAGTCCCTGAGAAGCAGAAAGCCCCCCGCATCAGCGGGGGGCTCACTTAGGGAGGAAACACGAGGTTATCGACGGAACCATCGGGTGATGGTGGGTTCGGCCATGAGAAGCCGCGCAAGTACGCCCATGATGTCGCTCAGCTTGCCGTTGGGAGCGGGTGCCAGTCTTCGAGCTGCTCTGAGCACTCACCTTCGACGAGCATGTCGCCGTGGTAGAGAGCTTCGAAGTCAGCTTTGATGACGTCGGCACTCGAGTCGTCGATCCACATGACACTGAGCGTAGGAGTCACCATTAAGGATTCAGTGAGTCACGATTCGGAAAATGATGGCAATTCTTACCGCTGGGTAGGGTGATGCCCCGCTGGTGGCAGCGGATGTGAACCGTCGAGCGTCCGCCCTCGTCGATAGGGCAGGCCTGGTGTTTGACACCTGTAAGTTAGCGCTGATAAGTTATCGCGGATATGGTGCCGTCCCTGGGGTGAACGGCATCCGCGGTGGAGGGACGCAACATGCTTCAGGGGATTGCTCGATTTGCTATTGCGGCGCCGCGACGGATCATCGGGGTTGCGCTCCTGGTCTTCATAGCCGCCGCGGTCTTCGGCATCCCGGTCGCCGAGAGTCTGTCGCCCGGCGGCTTCCAAGATCCGAACTCGGAATCGGCAAAGGCCATCAAGGTCTTGACCGACAAGTTCGGGCAGAGCGGTCAGAAGATGCTGATCGTGGTGACCGCACCCGGCGGCGTCAATAGCGACCCGGCCCGCAAAGCCGGCACCGACATCGCCGACCAGCTGCAACGATCGCCGCTGGTGTACAACGTGACCTCGGCCTGGACCGTCCCGCAGGCCGCCGCCGCCGACCTGATCAGCACTGACGGTAAATCCGGCTTGATCGTCGTCAACCTCAAAGGCGGCGAGAACGACGCCCAGAAAAACGCCCAAACCCTGGCCGACCAGGTCGCCCACGACCGCGACGGCGTCACCGTGCGCGCCGGGGGCGCCGCCATGGAGTACGCCCAGATCAACACCCAGAACCAGGACGACCTGCTGGTGATGGAGATGATCGCGATCCCGCTGAGCTTCCTGGTGCTGGTGTGGGTGTTCGGCGGGTTGCTGGCCGCCGCGCTGCCGATGGCGCTGGGGGCGCTGGCCATCGTCGGCTCGATGTCGGTGCTGCGGCTCATCACGTTCACCACCGAGGTCTCGATCTTCGCGCTCAACCTGAGCACGGCGATGGGTCTGGCGCTGGCCATCGACTACACACTGCTGATCATCAGCCGCTATCGCGACGAGCTGGCCGAGGGCAGCGACCCCCACCAGGCGCTCATCCGGACCATGGCCACTTCGGGGCGCACCGTGCTGTTCTCCGCGGTCACCGTGGCCCTGTCTATGTCGGCGACGGCGCTGTTCCCGATGTATTTCCTGAAGTCGTTCGCCTACGCCGGGGTGGCCACGGTGGCCTTCGTGGCAACCGCGTCCATCGTCATCACGCCGGCCGCGATCGTGTTGCTCGGTCCCCGGCTGGACGCCTTGGACGTGCGCCGGCTGGCGCGCCGGGTATTGCGCCGGCCGGACCCGGTGCACAAGCCGGTCGAGGAGCTGTTCTGGTACCGCTGCAGCAAGTTCGTGATGCGCCGCTGGTTGCCGATCGGTACTGCGGTGATCGGCGTGCTGGTGTTGCTCGGGCTGCCGTTCTTCACCGTGAAGTGGGGCTTCCCGGATGACCGGGTGCTGCCGACATCTGCGTCGTCGCACCAGGTTGGCGACATTCTGCGCGACGACTTCGCCCATGATCCCGCGACGGTGGTGCCCGTCGTCATCCCCGATGCCCGCGGGCTTGGCCCGGGCGACCTGGACGGCTATGCCGCCAATCTGTCGCGGGTGCCCGATGTGGCATCGGTGACGGCACCGAGCGGAACCTACGTCGACGGCAACCGGGTGGGGCCGCCGGCCGCGGCCACCGGCATGGCTGACGGCAGCGCCTTTTTGACCGTGAGCAGCACCGCGCCGTTGTTCTCGCAAGCCTCCGATGCCCAACTCAAGCAGCTGCGCGCGGTTGCCGGACCCGCCGGCCGATCCGTCGAGCTGGCCGGCGTCGCCCAGATCAACCGGGACAGCGTCGACGCAGTGATGGATCGGCTTCCGCTGGTGCTGGGGTTGATGGCCGTCATCACCTTCATCCTGCTGTTCCTGCTGACCGGCAGCGTGGTGCTGCCGGCCAAGGCGCTGGTATGCAACATGCTCTCGCTGACCGCGGCGTTCGGCTCGCTGGTGTGGATCTTCCAGGACGGCCATCTCGGTGGGCTGGGCACCACGCCGAGCGGGACGCTGGTGGCCAACATGCCGGTGCTGTTGTTCTGCATCGCATTTGGGTTGTCCATGGACTATGAGGTGTTCCTGCTCTCCCGGATCCGCGAATACTGGCTGGAGTCGGGGGCAGCGCGGCCGGCGCGAGTGAGCGCGGCCCAGGCACATGCCGCCAACGACGAGGCCGTGGCGCACGGCGTGGCGCACACCGGCCGGGTCATCACGGCGGCCGCGTTGGTGATGTCGATGTCGTTCGCGGCGCTGATCGCCGCCCATGTGTCGTTCATGCGAATGTTCGGCCTGGGCCTGACGCTTGCCGTGGCCGCCGATGCCACACTGGTCCGGATGGTCGTGGTGCCGGCGTTCATGCATGTGATGGGCCGCTGGAATTGGTGGGCACCCAAGCCGTTGGTGTGGCTGCATGAACGGTTCGGCATCAGCGAGGCCGGCGCGTTCGAGACGCCCGATGCCGAAGGGGGCGCCGCATCCGAGGACCGTCCCGTCCCCGCAGCGGTGGCGCGCGATGGTTGACGTGTCGGTGGAGGGCCTTCGCCGGCAGCGTGCCCCGCGTGGGTCAGGTGATCGCCTACGCCACGAAATCCTCGATGCTGCAACGGAATTGCTGCTCGATACCGGCCAAGCCCGAGCCGTGTCGATCCGGTCGGTGGCGCAGCGGGTGGGTGTCACGTCGCCGTCGATCTACCTGCATTTCAAGGACAAAGACGCCCTGCTGGACGCGGTGTGCGCGCGCTATCTGGCCAGGCTCGATCAGGCGATGGAGCAGGTGGCCATTGGGCAATCGTCCACGGTGGACGTGCTGCGCGCCCAGGGGCTTGCATATGTGCGGTTCGCCGTGCAGACCCCGGAGTTGTATCGGCTGGCCACGATGGGTGAGTGGCGGTCGGGAAGCAATGTCGATATGGCCCTGGACAGCACCGCGTTCAAGCACATGCGTGCTTCGGTGCAGACGTTGATGGACGAAGGCGTCTACCGGACCGACGACCCGACCACCATTGCCCTGGAGCTGTGGACCGCCGCGCACGGCGTGGCGGCCCTGTTGATCGCCAAACCTCATCTGCCCTTCGGTGATGTCGACTCGTTCGCGGACCGCGTTCTCGGGGCAGTACTGTGTGGCCACATGGTGGCCGGGCTGGTTGGCTCGCAGGTTGGCGGGAAAGCTACTTCAGCGCAGATGGTGGATTGGGTGATGGCGCATCGCGATTCGGCGGACTCCCCGGCATGACCGCGGCCACCGCATGCACGGTCGAACACCCGTTCTTCGCCAGGATCTGGCCGGTGGTGGCCTCCCACGAAGTCAAGGCGATCCGCGAATTGCGCCGGGCGAACCTGGCGGGGCTGTCGGGCAGGGTGCTCGAAGTCGGTGCGGGTATCGGGACGAACTTCGCGATCTACCCGGAGTCCGTCGAGTGCGTCGTGGCTGTGGAGCCGGAGCCGCGGTTGGCGGCCCGGGCCCTCACCGCAGTGGCCAGCGCTCCCGTCCAGGTCGTGCTGAGTGCATTGACGGTGGAACAGTTCAGCACCAGTGAGCCGTTTGACGCGATGGTGTGCTCGCTGGTGCTGTGCTCGGTGAGCGATCCCGACGGGGTGCTGCGACGGCTGCATTCGCTGCTTCGCCCGGGCGGAGAGCTGCGTTACCTCGAGCATGTGGCCAGCCCCGGCGGTAGGGGCCGACTGCAGCGGTTGGCCGATGCCACCTTGTGGCCCAGGCTCTTCGGCAACTGTCACACGCATCGCGATACCGAGCGCTCGATCGTCGACGCCGGGTTCGAGGTGTGCGCGTCGCGCCGCGAGCTGACTGTGCCGGGCTGGTTGCCCTGGCCGGTCTCGGAATTGCTGCTGGGCCAGGCGTATCGGGCCTAGCTTCTCTCGCCTTTGCGCCGAGACTGCATACAGCGCGCAGTATTCGGCGCGATCGCGATCCGTGCGCAGACTCGGCGCCGTCAATGCAGGCTCGAGGCGCGAAACTCCAAAGCGTCGCGAACCCGGCGAACAATGTCGGGGGGACGATCGGTGACAACCACCCGAACAATGAGCCAACCCAGCCGCGCTAACGCCTCGCTGCGCCGCAGATCCTTTTGGTATTGCCAGCGGTCGAGCCGATGATGCTCACCGTCATACTCGACCGCCACCATCGGTTTCTTCCACCCCATATCGAGGTAGTACACCTGCGTTCCGTCCGCGGTGACGACCGGGATTTGGGTGACCGGCCGTGGCAGGCCGGCGCGTATCAACAGCAGCCGCAGCCATGTCTCCTTCGGCGACTGCGAACCGGCGTCCGCCAGCTCCAATGCCGATTCCAGCTGCCTGATCCCGCGCGCGCCGCGATGTCGTTCGGTCACTGCGGCGACATCCGTGACCTTAATGCCGGTAGCGCGCATGAGCGCATCCAGGTGAGCGATCGCGCTGCCGATCGGTTTGCGGCGCCCGATATCGAATGCCGTGCGTTGTGGGGTGGTGACTGGCAACCCGGCGAAGATGGCGAACTCGTCTCGGTACAGCTTCGCGTCGTAGGTTTGTACCCCGCGTGGGGCCCGCGCATTCGACCAGATCAACTCGACCGGCTCTCCGCCATCCACCCATTTCGAACCATGCCAAAACGCTGCGGTCAGGCCGGCGACGATGCCCTGTCGACGCGACCACAGCCATCCCGCTATCGCTTTGTGCTGCAGGGTGAGCTGCTGATTGCGGGGGACGTAGACATCCGGGAACACCCTGGCGAATCCGGAACGCAACTGGTGGGGTCGCAGCAGCCCACTCCGTACAGCTTCGCTGCCCAGAAACGGTGGTGACATGCCAGCAGCGTCACGGACTTTCCCACACGACGACGCCGAAACTGCGTTCGGCGCGCGATATTGGGGATCAAGCGCGATCTGTGCGCAGACCCGGCGGCTATTTCAGCAGCGCGGGCAGCCGCTCCAGCAGGCCGGGCAGGGCCTGGGAAGCCGACTCGCGGATGCTGAGCGTGACGCTTCTGGTCAGCGGTGTGCGCTCGGGATTCACCTCGATCACCACGGTGCCGCGGGCCAGCGCCGCCTCCGGCAACCCCGCCGCGGGGTAGACGATCGCAGATGTCCCGACCACTACCATCACGTCGGCGGCTTCGGTCGCCTCGACGGCGTGCCCCCACGGACCCTGGGGCAGCTGTTCCCCGAACCACACGATGTCCGGACGGATCAGGCCGCCGCAGTGACACACCGGCGGCTCCACTTCGATCGCCGGTTCGGCCATTTCGGGCAACGGCTCGTGGTACGGCAAACCGCAACGCGCACAACGAAATTCGAACAAGCTGCCGTGCAGGTGATGCACCGGAGCGCTGCCGGCCCGCTCGTGCAGGTCGTCGACATTCTGGGTGATGACGCTGACGTCCGCGTGCTGCTGCCACTGCGCGATCGCACGATGTCCGGCGTTGGGCTCGACGTCGGCCACCAGATAGTGGCGCCACAGGTACCAGCCCCAGACGCGCTCAGGGTTGCGCTCCCAGCCCTGGGTGCTGGACAACTCGTAGGGGTCGAAACGGGCCCACAAGCCGTTCTTGTCATCGCGAAAAGTGGGGACGCCGCTCTCCGCGGAGATTCCCGCGCCGGTGAGCACCGTGATTCGCATCCCACAAACATAGCCGGACTTAGTAGATACTGGTCATGTGGAGCTGCGCGATTTGCTACGGGTCGACGTCAAGGCCGGCAAGCCTTTGTTCGACCAGCTCAGAACCCAGGTCATCGACGGAGTCCGGGCCGGGGCGCTACCGCCCGGCACCCGGCTGCCGACGGTGCGTGACTTGGCCGGCCAGCTTGGCGTGGCCGCCAACACCGTCGCCAGGGCCTACCGGGAACTCGAATCGGCGGCGATCGTCGAAACCCGGGGACGATTCGGCACTTTCATCTCGCGCTTCGACCCGACCGATGCCGCGATGGCCGCAGCGGCCAAGGAATACGTCGAAGTTGCCCGAGCGCTCGGCCTCACCAAATCCGACGCCATGCGCTACCTCACCAGCGTGCCCGACGATTAGCCGAACTCCAGCAGCGTCAGGCACGGACGCAGCGAGTCGAACACGCTCAGGTGGTACAGCGTCGACAGCGCGACGTTGAAGATCAAGCCGCGCCCCGCGGGCAGGCGCAAGTCGTGCGCCGCGACCACACCTGGCACCGTCTGCACCAGATCCGCGGCCTGGGCGACCGAAAGACTGAACGGCATCGGCGGAATCTTGTAGCGCAGCGAGGTTCGGATTCCGAGTCGGCTCCACTTGCTAAACCAGGTCGGCGGCAGATCGAAAAGCATGCGGCCGCCGGGAAACGCTGTGGCGCACTGTGCGATCAGGCCCAGCGCCTGCTCGGGCTGCAGATACATCAGCAATCCCTCGGCGGTGATGAAGACCCCGCCGGACGGGTCGACCGTCTCCATCCAGCTGTAGTCCAACGCCGACTGAGCGCACACCGACACCCGTGGTGATGCCGGAAGCAACCGCCTTCGAATGTCCACCATCGGCGGCAAATCCACTGTCAGCCACCGGAATTGGTTGTCGGCGACGGCGGCGTCCAGGCGCCAGAAGGTAGTCTGCAGGCCTTCTGCCAGCGCCACCACAGTGGCCGTCGGGTGCTGCCGCAGGTAGGGCAGCAGTTGGTTGTCGAAGGCCAGCGCGCGCAGCGCGATGTCCTGGCGGGTCGGTCCAAACTTCGCGAAGTCGAAGTCGATCGAATCGACCAGGGCCACGGCCATTGGGTCGTCGATGATCGGGTCGCTGCGGCGTGCCTCGTTGGCGCGGGCGTTGAGCGTCAGCAGGGCGGTCTCGGACACACCGGTGAGGTCGACCTTCACCGCAGCACCTTATCGAGGGTGCGCAGATTGCGCGTAGTGGTCGAGGACTTGTAGCGCTTCTTTCCCATGGTCTGTCCAATGGTGCTGTCCAGCGTGCTGCCCTTGGGTACCTGCCAATAGATGACGCCCACACCGCGGCTGATCTTCTCGTCCGGTCCGGCGGTCAGCGCCGCGAGCTCGTCGAGCACGGCGGCATCGGTCACGAACGTGACGTACGACTGGTAGCCGTCGACCTCGCGCTCGAACGGATACACCGCGGAAATGTCGTGCACCGTCGCGATGTCGTACGCCAGCACCCACGCGTCGTAGCCGAACCTGTCGCGCAACGCGGTTTCGGCCTTCTTGCGTACCGTCGCGACCGTCGACGACGACTCCAGCAGTACGTTGCCGCTGGCCAGAATCGTGCGGACGTTGGTGAATCCGGCGTCGCTCAGTGCCGCGGCGACCTCGGCCATTTTGAGGTTGACGCCGCCGACGTTGACGCCGCGCAGGAATGCCGCGTATTGGGTCATGATCCGATTCCACTCCCTCGGTTCGGCGGGCGGCAACGTAGGCTTTCCGGCATGGGACGCCAAGTCTTCGACGACAAGCTGTTGGCCGTGATCAGTGGGAACTCTCTCGGCGTGCTGGCAACCATCAAACGGGACGGGCGGCCACAGCTGTCCAATGTGTCCTACCACTTCGACGCCCGGCACCTCACCATCCAGGTGTCGATCACCGAGCCGCGGGCCAAGACCCGCAACCTGCGCCGCGACCCGCGGGCTTCGCTGCTGGTGGACGCCGACGACGGCTGGTCGTATGCCGTTGCCGAGGGCACCGCGGAGCTGACGCCGCCTGCGGCTGCACCCGACGACGACACGGTCGAGGCCCTGATCACCTTGTATCGCAATATCGCTGGCGAGCATCCGGATTGGGACGAGTACCGCGAGGCCATGGTCACCGACCGGCGCGTGCTGCTGACATTGCCGATCTCACACGTCTACGGCATGCCGCCGGGTAAGCGCTAGGCTTCCGCGTATGGCTGAGAACCCTCCAGAGGACGACAACAAGCGCAAGTTCAAGGAAGCTCTGGATCGCAAGATGGCGAAGTCGAGTGGCGGGTCCGATCACAAGGACGGCGGCGGCAAGCAGTCACGGACGCACGGCCCGGTGGAGAACCGCCGGGAATTCCGCCGTAAGAGCGGGTAACAAGCTGCGGCACAGCTGAATTCGGTGTTGAGCCGGTGCTGCAATTCGGGCCTGGCGGTACCGGCCTAGACTGGGCGGGTGCCGAAACTGCAGCTTGTCCAAGAACCGGCCGCCGACGCCCTGTTGGACTCCAATCCATTCGCGTTGCTGGTCGGAATGTTGCTTGATCAGCAGGTGCCGATGGAGACCGCGTTCGCGGGACCCAAGAAGATCGCCGATCGGATGGGCGGCTTCGACGCCGCCGAGATCGCCGACTACGACCCGGATAAGTTTGCCGCGCTGTGCTCGGAAAGGCCTGCCATACACCGGTTTCCGGGATCGATGGCCAAGCGCATCCAAGCCTTGGCGCAAATTGTCGTCGACCGCTACAACGGGGACGCCGCCGCGTTGTGGACCGCCGGTGAGCCCGATGGCAAGGAGCTGCTGCGTCGGCTCAAGGGGCTACCCGGCTTCGGCGAGCAGAAGGCGCAGATCTTTCTGGCGTTGCTGGGCAAGCAGTACGGCGTGACGCCCAAGGGCTGGCAGGCCGCCGCCGGAGAATTCGGCAAACCCGGCACGTATGTCTCCGTCGCCGATATCGTCGATGCGCAGTCGTTAGGGCAGGTGCGGTCGTACAAGAAGCAGATGAAAGCAGCAGCCAAAGAAGCCAAGGGAAAGGCGGCAACGTGAAGACACACATTACGTGTCCGTGCGGCGAAGCCATCGTCGGCAAGGACGAGGACGAACTGGTCGAACTGACCCAGGCTCACCTTGCCAGCGTTCACCCGGGCCTGGACTACGACCGCGACGCCATCCTCTTCATGGCCTACTAATTTCCCGCGAGCGTGCATGTTTGTACGGCGGCACGCCGTGCACGCCGTACAAACATGCACGCTCGCGCAGGGAAACTAGGGCACGACCGTCGAACCGATGGTCGGCATGAACTGGCATTGCCGATCCTTCGTGGTGACCTGCCCGAAGATCGTCGACATGATGCTGCCCGAGCCGGTGTCGGCGATCACCGTCAACGTGGTGGGCCCCTCGGGGTTGATGTCGCCGCGCGGCTTGAGTGTTGCGCTACCCGACTTGCCGGTGGTCAGGTTCACCCAGGTGACGTTCAACGGCAACCGTTGCACATCGGCCGGTCCAGGGGTCCCAACCGCAGTGAACACGTAGGCGGTCTGCCCCGGCCCGGGACCCGGTGCCGGGATGGTGGCCGGTCCCGCGACCGACAATGCGGTCGCCAGTGAATTGTTGCCGTCCCCTAGGCAATTGCTGCCGATCGAGGGATACATGAAGTCCTGCGTGGGCGGCGCGTCGGGGCCAAATCCCGGAGCAGGAGCCGCAGCCGGAGCCGGAGCCGCAGCCGGAGCCGGTGCGGCCGGAGCAGGAGCCGGAGCCGGCGCGGCCGGAGCAGGAGCCGGAGCCGCAGCAGCAGCCGGGGTCGGCGCAGACGGAGCCGCAGCAGGAGCAGGAGCCGGGGCCGCAGCCGGAGCCGGAGCCGGAGCAGGCGCGGCCGCCGGAGCCGGGGGAGTGAAAGCACTCGGCGCCGGAGCGGGTGCGGCGACCGGAGGCACACCCGCCGCCGGTGGGCCCGCGGCGTGAGCCGGATCGACACCCGTCGGTAGGTGTGCAACCGTCCAAGGCTCCACACCCACCGGCGGTATGTGCGGAACCGGCCCGGCCTCGGGAGGGGTGACCGCGGCCGGCGGGGGAGCGGGATTATTCGGTTCCGCGACGAACTGAGTCACCGACGACGCGACGTTCTTGGATTCGGCCGGCGCCGACGGACTGTGCGCGAACGCTTGCGCTGCCGCCATCAACAGCTGCGTCGCCTGCGCCGGGTTAGTGGCCGCTTGCTGGATTATCGGACTTAACTGGGTTAACGCCGGCAAGCCCGGTAGCTGTTGGGTGGGGTTGGGCGGCGGTGTCGCCGGGTCGGCTGCCGCGCTCGGCGAAATTGCGAGCGCGGCAGCCGATGTGACGACTACAGCGGCCAAACCTTTGGACAGACTCCAAGTGCTTGCCACGGTGTTCTCCCGGTCCTTAGGTGATCGTCAGCCGTTTAGAAACGTTTGCTCAGGGCAGTGCGGCGAGCAACGTCTGCGGCGGGTTCGACGGCGCAGCCGGCGCCGGCGCACCAGGCGCACCAGGCACGCCGGCGGTCGGCAATCCCGGGATGGCGCCCGACGCCAGCCCCGGCAGAGCCGCCTGGGCAAGACCGGGGATCGCCGAGGCCAGCCCGGGCAGCGCCGCCGCGGGTGCGGCCGCGGGAGCCGCAGGCGCCAGCGGTGCGGTAACCCCCGGGATCGGCGTGGTCACCCCGGGAATGGCCGGAGTCGCAGGCGCGGGTGCCGCCGCGGCCGGCGCGGTGAGCCCCGGAATCGGCGTGGTCACACCGGGAATCGGCGGAACCGCGGCGGGTGCCGGCGCGGGTGCGGCTGCGGCCGGCGCGGTGAGCCCCGGAATCGGCGTGGTCACCCCCGGAATGGACGGCACGGTCGCAGGCGATGGCGCAACCGCAGCCGGAGCCGCCGGCGTCAGGCCGGGCAGCACGCTGGCCAGCCCAGGAGCCGCGGGCGCCGGATCTGGCGTCCGCGGCGCCAGCGGCGGCGTGGCCCCCAGGGCCGACGCGAGGTTCTGCAGGATCTGCGGCGCGTTGGCCGCGGACGCGATGAGCTGCTGCGGAATGTTGCTAACGGGGTCCGCCGGCGCCGGTGCCGGGTCTGCGTGGGCGATACCGCCCGTCAGTAGTGCTGCGGACGAGCCGACTAACACCGCGCCGGCGCGTACGTAGGTCCAGATGGTTGGCATGACTCTCCCTGGTTGTCGATGGCAGGTCCCCCACAGGACCTGCGGACGAAGCTATCGCGGTACAGATGTGACTCAAGTGACACGTGTGGCATTTATGTGATCGTTACCGATACGAGTGGCGGCAGTGACCAGGCCGCAACGCGATCGCTAGAGTCGGGCAGATAAACACCACTTCACCCGCTCCGGCGGCTCGCGCGGCGCCGCTGCTGCTGGTCCTCAGCATCGCCGCGCGATTCGCCTGGACGTACTTGGCTCCCCACGGCGCAAACTTCGTAGACCTGCACGTTTACCTTGGCGGCGGAGCCGCGCTCGATCATCCCGGCACGCTGTACAGCTACGTCTACGCCGACCAGACGCCGGACTTCCCGCTGCCGTTCACCTATCCGCCGTTCGCGGCGGTCGTCTTCTATCCGCTGCATCTGCTGCCGTTCGGCGTGGTCGCCTTCCTCTGGCAGGTGGCAACCATGGCCGCGCTGTACGGCTCGGTCCGCCTCACCCAGCGCCTGATGGGCGTCGCCGCGAGCGAGGGACACCGCGTCGCGATGGTGTGGACCGCCGTCGCCGTCTGGCTCGAGCCGTTGCGCAGCACGTTCGACTACGGCCAGGTCAACGTGTTGCTGATGCTCGCGGTGTTGTGGGGGGTCTACACCACCCGGTCCTGGCTGACGGGACTGCTGGTCGGCGTGGCGGCCGGAATCAAGCTGACACCGGCCGTCGCCGGCATCTATCTCGTCGGCGTCCGGCGGTGGTGGGCCGCCGCGTTCTCCGCGGTCGTCTTCCTGGGCACCGTGGTGGCGTCGCTGGTGGTGGTCGGCGACCAGGCCCGCTACTACTTCACCGATCTGCTGGGTGACGCCCGCCGGGTCGGACCGATCGCCACGTCGTTCAACCAATCCTGGCGCGGCGCGATCTCGCGAATTCTGGGCTGCGACGCCGGTTTTGGTCCGCTGGTCCTGGCCGGGATCGCCGTCACCGCCGTGTTGGCCGTGCTGGCCTGGCGGGCCCTCGATGCATCCGATCAGCTGGGCAAGCTGCTGGTGGTCGAGATGTTCGGGCTGCTGGCCTCGCCGATCTCGTGGACGCACCACTGGGTGTGGCTGGTGCCGTTGATGATTTGGCTGCTGCACGGGCCGCTGCGCGAGCGGCTCGGGGCCCGGATTCTGGGCTGGGGCTGGTTGGCCCTGACCGTCGTGGGCGTCCCATGGTTGCTGAGTTTTGCCCAACCAACCATCTGGCAGATCAGCCGGCCCTGGTATCTGGCCTGGGCCGGGCTGATTTACCTGGTGGCGACGCTGGCCACGCTGGGCTGGATCGCTACGGCAGGTACTCGCGGCGGAACAGCCGCCCGTGGGTGCGGAACCAAATGACATTGCCGACCGGGTCGCGGATGAAATTCGAGCGGGTGCCCGTCGGCTTGCCGTCGGCTGCGAGGTCGAGGCCGTAGTCCGGCCGGTAGAAGGCAAGACCGAACGGGCTACCCGGATCGGTGCCGCCGTCGCTCATGGTGCCGTCCAATTGGCCGTTGCCCGAACGGAATTCGATGACGGCCCGTTCGAGATCGCCGGATTCGGGGACCAGTTCGGCGACGTACCGTCCCACATACGGCGCCAGGTCACTGGCGCCGAGGTGCTGTGGCGTGGCGGGCAGATTGCTCACGGTGGCGAACCGGCGCAGCGCCCAGTCGTCGGCGAAGAGGTCGATCAGCAGCGCGGCTCCGCCTTCGGAATTGGTGAGCAGTGTCATGGCGAAATTGCGTTCGGGCACCATGAAGAAACCCGACCGTTGCCCGTTCCAGGTGCCGCCGTGCTGGACTATGGTCACGTTCTCCGCGCAGGGCCGCAGCATCCAGGCCACACCCATCCCGGTGAGCTCGACCTGTAATGTCCCGCCGGCGCCCGGGTTTGAGCGCATCGCGGTCAGCGCCTGCGCGCTCATCAGCCGGGTCCCGTTCGGTGCGGTGCCGTCGCCGAGGTGAAACCTTGCGTAGCGCAGTTGATCCCGGGCATTGGAGATCAGCCCGCCGGTGGGGTTGCAACTGCGCGGGAAGTGCCAAAAGCCGGTATCCACCACGGCTTTGCCGTCGACGACGTTGTGTGCGGCCGCGACATTGAGACCGATGATCTGGTCGGAGAAGTATTGGGTATGGCTCAGCTGCAGCGGGTCGAGCAGCAGGTTGTGCACCGCCGTTTCATAACTAGACCCGGTGACGGCCTCGATGATCCGGCCCGCAACCACCAAACCCGCGTTGTTGTAAGCGAATACGGCCCCCGGTGGATTCAGCTGCGGCAGCCGCGTCATCGACGCGACATAACGGCTGACCGCATCGTCGCCACGCCCGAAGTCCTGGACATCGTCACCCAGCCAGCCCGGAGTGTGGTTGAGCAGCTGTCGCACCGTCACCGCGGCACTGGCCGCCGGGTCGGCAACGGCGAACTCCGGAAGATAGCGGCGCACCGGGGCGTCCAGGTCGACCTTGCCCTCGTCCACCAGCCGCATCATCGTGGTACCCGTGAAAGTCTTTGTGGTGGAACCGATCCGGAACATGGTGTCGGCGTCGACGGGTAGCGGATGGTCGATGTTGGTGACGCCGTAACCCTTGAGATATTCTCGTCCGCCGGCCCAGACGCCAACCGCGGCGCCGGGAATCCCGTAGGCCTTCATGCCCGCGGTGATCTTGCCGTCGAGCTCGTCGAACGCGGATGCGGGCTTGGCCGGCTCAGCAGGTTTCGACGAACACGACGCCAAACCCAGGGTCGCTGCCCCCGCCACGGCGCCGCTCAGCAGGGCCCGACGAGTCACCGTCACGGTGGTGGCGGGGCAATGGCGTAGCGCGGCGGCTGTGTCGAGTTGATACAGCTGGTGTCGGGCTGCTGCGGGTTGTCGAAGAACGACGCGATGACGACGGCACCGCAGTGGTCGGCGTAGATTCCGTGCGCGACGCCCGGCACCGTCACCGAAATCGCATGCGGAAGATGCTGGGCCACATACTGTCCCGACGCGGCGCCGGTCTGGCCGTCATAGCTGCCGGACAACGCCAGCGCCGGCATCGTGGCGTTGCTGATCCCGCGCACCCAGTCCGAGGCCTTGGGCACGTTCCAGGCTGCGCATGCCTGCCGCAGGAACGGCAGTTGCGGCGCCTGGGCGCGCACCGAATCGGGCAGCGCGGCGAAGACCTGTCGGGCGGCACGCAGTTGGTCGTCGGCGGAGTCGAACGGAACCCACTCGCTGCACCAGACGCTCAAGCTCAGGCCCCAGCCCATGACGCCCACCTTGGCGGGGTTCACCCAGGCCATCGCCCACTGCTTGGCGATCCGCGTTGGATTGCCGTGCACCAGTTCGTCGATGGCGGCGGGCAACTCGGCCGGAAAGTGGGTTCCCATTGGGACCATCCAGTTCAGCAGAACTCCGCCGTCGAGCACTATCTTGGTGTCGCCCACGCCTTCGACGTTGACCGTGGCGGTCACCGGATGTGCCTCGAGTTCGTTGACCTGCCGGACGAAGGTGTCGGCGAGGTTGGGATAGTGCGCTTGGCAGTCCGGTTGGACCGTGCACGCGCTCATCATGTTGTCGAACGCTTCCCGCGCGCTGCCCCAGGTCCAACTCGGACTCGAGATCGACGGCGGCGTCGACCCATCCAATACCAGCGAGCGCATGGCCGGCGCGTCCAGCCGCGAGTAGATCAACGCCAGGTCGGTGCCGTAGGAGTGGGAGAACACATTCCACTGGTTGATGTGCAGCGCATTGCGTAAGTCGATCAGGTCGTAGGCGCTCTCGGTGGAGTTGAAGGCCGACAGGTCGGCACTGCCGGCCAGCCGGTCGTGGCAGGTCCGCACCGCTTGCACGTACTCGTCGCCGGTGCTCGCCGCGTCATACACCAGGCCCGCCCGGCGCGCGAAGAACTGATCGATCTCCGGGCAAGTCAGCGCCGGTTGCGACGAGTGATTGCCGCGCTGGGCAAGCAGGATCAGATCGCGGTTGCGGTTGAGGCCGACGCCCTCGGCAATCGGCGGGTCGATGATCGCGTCCTCGCCGGGGCCACCGGTGAAGATGACGATCGGGTCGGCGGCGGCCGGCTGGGTTTCCGACGGGACGATCGCAACCGCCAGCCGCAGCGTGCGCCCACCGGGTTTGGTGCGATTCTCCGGTACCACCAGCGTGGCGCAGTGCGCCGTGGCCAGCTGTGGCGAAGGTTGCGGCACCGCGGGGCAGGGACCCGGTTCATACTGCGCCGCCGGGTGGACGACCGTAGGCGGCGCGGTGGGTACGGAGGCCGAAGGCGGCTGGGCGCTCGGCGGCGAATCACGATGGGCGCACGCGACGCCTGTCCCCGCCATTGCCAGTGTCAGTGCCAGCGCGAACCTCACCGGGGCCGATCTGTGCAGCGCCATCGAGGGCAATGTTCACACAGAGTCGCGGGTTACGTCTCGACTATTCCGTTAATATCGCGCGCCATGTCGACGTCGTTTTGGGTGATGCCACCCTCGGAATGCGTCACTAACGCGAAAGTCACTGTCCGCCAACGGATATCGATATCGGGGTGATGGTCTTTCTCCTCGGCGCGCTCGGCCACCCGTCGCACGGCGTCGATGCCGGCCAAAAACGAGGGGAACTTGATCGATCGGCGCAGGGCGCCGTCGGCGCGTTCCCAGCCGCTGAGGTCGGGCAGTGCGGCGTCGACTTGCTCATCGGTTAACACAGCCATACCTCGACGGTATACCGTCACTGGCAATGCCGAATCTGATCGTCGTCGCCGGAGCGATCTTCTCCGGTGATGCGGTCCTGGTGGCCCAGCGCGATCGGCCGCCGGAATTGGCGGGCCGCTGGGAACTTCCCGGGGGAAAGGTCGCGCCGGGGGAAACCGAGCCTGCCGCGCTGGCCCGCGAACTGGCCGAGGAGCTGGGTCTGCGGGTCGAGGACGTCGCGGTGGGCCGGCGTATCGGCGCCGACGTCGCGTTGAACGACACCACGACACTGCGTGCGTACCAGGTAAGCCTGCTGCGCGGAGTACCCCACCCGCACGACCATCGGGCGCTGCGCTGGGTCACCGCGGCCGAACTGCCCGACGTCGATTGGGTGCCGGCCGATCGTGCCTGGCTTGGCGATCTGACGAAGGCAATGTGAATCCACAGGCCCCATACAGCAAATTTCCAGCGAGTTGTTGTCGCGATGCCGCATATGGCGGTGGACCATGGGGTATGAACGATCGTGCCGGTAGCTGATCAGGGCAAGGAGGCCTATCGCTTGACCGTCACTCACCACATCGGCGGACACCTCGAGGAACTGCTGGAGCGCAGCGGGCGCTTCTTCACGCCGGGCGAATTCTCGTCTGATCTGCGCACGGTAACCCGGCGCGGCGGCCGTGAGGGCGACGTCTTCTATCGCGACCGATGGAGCCACGACAAGGTGGTTCGCTCCACCCACGGGGTCAACTGCACCGGTTCCTGCTCGTGGAAGATCTACGTCAAGGACGGGATCATCACCTGGGAGACGCAGCAGACCGACTACCCGTCGGTGGGCCCGGACCGACCCGAATACGAGCCGCGCGGCTGTCCCCGCGGAGCCTCGTTCTCCTGGTACAGCTATTCGCCCACCCGGGTGCGTTACCCCTATGCCCGCGGCGTGCTGATCGAGATGTTCCGCGAAGCCAAAGCCCGGCTCGGAGACCCGGTGCTGGCGTGGGCCGACATCCAGTCCGACCCGCAGCGCCGTCAGCGCTATCAGCAGGCTCGCGGCAAGGGCGGGCTGGTCCGGGTGAGCTGGGCCGAGGCCACCGAGATGATCGCCGCGGCGCATGTGCACACCATCAAGACCTACGGGCCGGACCGGGTCGCCGGCTTCACGCCGATACCGGCCATGTCGATGGTCAGCCATGCCGCGGGCTCGCGGTTCATCGAGCTGATCGGCGGCGTGATGACGTCGTTCTACGACTGGTATGCCGATCTGCCCGTGGCCTCGCCGCAGGTGTTCGGGGACCAGACCGATGTTCCCGAATCCGGGGACTGGTGGGACGCTTCCTATCTGATGATGTGGGGCTCCAACGTCCCGATCACCCGCACCCCGGACGCGCACTGGATGGCCGAGGCGCGTTACCGCGGCTCCAAAGTCGTTGTGGTAAGCCCTGATTACGCCGACAACACCAAGTTCGCCGACGAGTGGATGCGTTGTGCGGCCGGCACCGACGCCGCCCTGGCCATGGCGATGGGCCACGTCATTCTCTCGGAATGCTATGTGCAGAAACAGGTTCCGTTCTTCGCCGACTACGTCCGCCGCTACACCGATCTGCCGTTCCTGATCAAGCTGGAACAGCGCGGCGACAAGCTGGTGCCGGGAAAGTTCTTGACGGCCGCCGACATTGGCGAAGAAGTCGAGAACTCGGCATTCAAACCCGCACTGCTGGACGAGGTCACCAACCGCGTCGTCATCCCGCACGGCTCGCTGGGTTTCCGTTTCGGCGAGGACGGCGTCGGCAAGTGGAACCTGGACCTGGGCCCGGTGATACCGGCGCTCAGCGTCGAAAGAGATGACGCGGCAGCCGAACTCGTCGACCTGCCGAGCTTTGACACCATCGACGGCCACGGTGAGACGGTGTCCCGAGGGGTGCCGGTGCGCCGCGTCGGCAAGCATCTGGTGTGCACGGTGCTCGACCTGATGCTGGCCCACTATGCGGTCCAGCGCCCGGGCCTGCCCGGCGAATGGCCCACCGGATACGACGACGCCAGCCAGCAGAACACCCCGGCCTGGCAGGAGCCGATCACCGGAGTGCCGGCCGCCCAAGCCATCCGCATCGCCAAGGAATTCGCCCGCAACGCAGAGGAGTCCGGCGGACGATCCATGGTCATCATGGGCGGCGGCATCTGCCATTGGTTCCACGGCGACGTCATCTACCGCTCGGTGCTGGCGCTGCTGCTGTTGACCGGGTCGATGGGCCGCAACGGCGGCGGCTGGGCACACTACGTCGGCCAGGAGAAGGTGCGCCCGCTGACCGGATGGCAGACCCTGGCCAACGCCACGGACTGGGCGCGTCCGCCCCGCCAGGTGCCCGGTGCGTCGTACTGGTATGCCCACACCGACCAGTGGCGCTACGACGCCTACGGCGCGGACAAGCTGACCAGCCCGGTGGGCCGCGGCCGGTTCGACGGCAAGCACACCATGGACCTGATGACCTCCGCGACGGCCATGGGCTGGAGCCCGTTCTACCCGCAGTTCGACCGGTCCAGTCTCGACGTCGCCGACGAGGCGCAGGAGGCGGGCCGCGACGTATCCGACTATGTCACTGAACAACTCGCGCAGCGCAAGCTGAAGCTGGCGATCACCGATCCGGACAACCCGGTCAACTGGCCGCGGGTGCTGACCGTCTGGCGGGCCAATCTGATCGGCTCGTCGGGCAAGGGCGGCGAGTACTTCCTGCGCCATCTGCTGGGCACCGACTCCAACGTGCAGGCCGAGCCTCCCGAGTCCGGCATCCCGGAGGGCAAGCTCGATCTGATGATGTCGATCGACTTCCGGATGACGTCGACGACACTGGTGTCCGACGTGGTGCTGCCCGCCGCGACCTGGTACGAGAAGAACGACCTGTCCAGCACCGACATGCACCCCTACGTGCACGCGTTCAGCCCGGCCATCGACCCGCCGTGGGAAACCCGTTCGGATTTCGATGCTTTCGCCGCGATCGCCCGCACCTTCAGCGCGCTGGCCCAGCGCCACCTGGGCACCCGCTCCGATGTGGTGCTGACCGCGCTGCAGCATGACACCCCGGATGCCATGGCGTATCCCGATGGCACCGAACACGATTGGCTGCAAACCGGCAAAATTCCGGTGCCGGGGCGCACGATGAGCAAGCTCACCGTGGTCGAGCGCGACTACGCCGCGACCTACGACAAGTGGGTGACGCTGGGACCGCTGGTCGACAAGTTCGGGATGACGGTGAAGGGCTACACCGTGCACCCGTTCCGGGAAGTCAACGAGTTGGCCGCCAAGTTCGGTGTGATGAATTCCGGGGCGGCCGCGGGCCGTCCGGCGATCACCACCGCGCGCCGGATGGCAGACACGATCCTGGCCCTGTCCGGCACCTGCAACGGGCGGCTGGCCGTCGAGGGCTTCCTCGAGCTGGAGAAGCGCACCGGGCAACGGCTGGCTCACCTGGCCGAGGGCAGCGAGGAAAAGCGCATCACCTACGCCGACACCCAGGCGCGTCCGGTGCCGGTGATCACCAGCCCGGAATGGTCGGGTAGCGAAACCGGCGGCCGGCGCTACGCTCCGTTCACCATCAACATCGAGCACCTCAAGCCGTTCCACACGCTGACCGGCCGCATGCACTTCTATCTCGCCCACGACTGGATCGAGGAGCTCGGCGAGCAACTGCCGGTCTATCGGCCGCCGCTGGACATGGCGCGTCTGTTCGAGCAGCCCGAGCTCGGTCCTACCGAAGATGGAATCGGGTTGACCGTAAGGTATTTGACGCCGCACTCGAAATGGTCGTTCCACTCCACCTATCAGGACAACCTGTACATGCTGTCGTTGTCCCGCGGCGGCCCGACCATGTGGATGAGCCCGGGCGATGCTGCGAAAATCAAAGTGCGCGACAACGATTGGGTTGAGGCCGTCAATGCCAACGGCATCTACGTGTGCCGCGCAATCGTTTCCCACCGCATGCCCGACGGTGTGGTGTTCGTCTACCACGTCCAGGAGCGCACCGTGGACACACCGCGCACCGAAACCAACAACAAGCGCGGCGGCAACCACAACGCGCTGACCCGAGTCCGAATCAAACCCAGCCACTTGGCCGGTGGCTACGGCCAGCACACATTCGCCTTCAACTACCTGGGCCCGACCGGCAACCAGCGTGACGAGGTGACGATAGTGCGCCGTCGTAGCCAGGAGGTGACTTACTGACCATGAAGGTAATGGCGCAAATGGCGATGGTGATGAACCTCGACAAATGCATTGGCTGCCACACCTGTTCGGTGACCTGCAAGCAGGCCTGGACCAACCGCGCGGGTACCGAGTATGTGTGGTTCAACAACGTGGAAACCCGTCCGGGCGTGGGATATCCGCGCACCTACGAGGACCAGGATCGCTGGCGCGGGGGATGGGTCCGCGACGCCAGGGGCCGGCTGCGGCTGCGCGACGGCGGACGCATGGCCAAGCTGCTGCGCATCTTCGCCAACCCCAAACTGCCCACCATGGACGATTACTACGAGCCGTGGACCTACGACTACGAAAATCTGACCCAGGCCCCCGCGGGCGACACCTTCCCGACCGCCGCGCCCAAGAGCGCGATCACCGGCGAACCGGTGAAGATCTCGTGGGGCTCGAACTGGGACGACAACCTGGCCGGCTCAACCGAAATCGTGCCGCAGGACCCGATCCTGAAGAAGGTCAGCGAGGAGGTCAAACTCAAGCTCGAAGAGACCTTCATGTTCTACCTGCCCCGGATCTGCGAGCACTGCCTCAACCCGTCGTGCGTGGCCTCGTGCCCGTCGGGTGCGATGTACAAGCGCACCGAGGACGGCATCGTGCTCGTCGACCAGGACCGCTGCCGCGGCTGGCGGATGTGCGTGTCCGGATGTCCTTACAAGAAGGTGTATTTCAACCACAAAACCGGCAAGGCCGAAAAGTGCACGCTGTGTTACCCGCGCATCGAGGTGGGGCTGCCGACGGTGTGCTCGGAAACGTGCGTGGGGCGGTTGCGCTACCTGGGCCTGGTGCTCTACGACGTCGACCGGGTGCTCGAGGCGGCCTCGGTGGAGAACGACGCCGATCTGTACGAGGCGCAGCGCTCAATCCTGTTGGACCCCAACGACCCTGAGGTGATCGCCGGCGCCCGGGCGCAGGGCATCTCCGAGGAGTGGATCGACGCGGCCCAGCGCTCGCCGGTATACGCACTGATCAACACCTACAAGGTTGCCCTTCCGCTGCACCCGGAATACCGGACCATGCCCATGGTGTGGTACATCCCGCCGCTGTCACCGGTGGTCGACGCGGTCAGCCACGACGGGCACGACGGCGAGGATCTGGGCAACCTGTTCGGTGCCCTGGAAGCGTTGCGCATCCCGATTCAGTACCTGGCCGAACTGTTCACCGCCGGCGACACCGAAGTGGTCGCCGGGGTGCTGCGCCGGCTGGCGGCCATGCGGTCGTACATGCGTGACATCAACCTGGGCCGGGAAACCCAACCGCATATCCCGGAAGCCGTCGGCATGACCGAGGAACAGATCTATGAGATGTACCGACTGCTGGCCATCGCGAAATACGAAGAGCGCTATGTCATTCCGACGGCGTACGCCGCGGAGCTGCCCGACGCCGGGATGGCCGACGAGATGGGGTGCTCACTGTCGTTCGACGGTGGGCCGGGCATGTATGAGTCCGGCCCGTTCGGCGACGGCAGCGGTGTTCCGGTACCGGTCGCCGTGGAAACCTTCCACGCCCTGCGGCAACGCCAGACGAACTTGCTGAACTGGGACGCCCGGGGTAAGCCCGAGAGTCTGTTCCCGGAGACGAAGCAGGTCAAGCGATGAAACTGTTGTCCCGCTCCAAGCAACAGGGCAGCGGATTGCAGGACCGGCTGGTGTGGCAGGCGGCGTCGCTGCTGTTGGTCTACCCGGATGACGATCTGAGCCGGCGGCTGGACACCGTCGACGAATTGCTCACGCACATCGGCGAACCGGCGGCGGCGCTGCTGGTTAAGACGGCCGCGGCCCTGCGGGGGGGGGAGCCGATGGCCGCCGCGATGGAATACGTCGAGACCTTCGACATGCGCCGGCGCGCCACCATGTATCTGACCTACTGGACAGCCGGGGACACCCGTAACCGCGGGCGCGACATGCTCGCCTTCGCGACCGCCTACCGCGAAGCCGGCGCCGAGCCGCCCCAGGCCGAGGCGCCCGATTACCTGCCGGTGGTGCTCGAGTTCGCCGCCACCGTCGATCCCGCTGCCGGGCGGGCACTACTCACTGAGCATCGCGTCCCGATCGACGTGCTGCGAAACGCGTTGGCCCAGGCCAACTCTGCCTATCAGCACGCCGTGGCCGCGGTCTGCCAGACGCTGCCGGTGGCCACCGACCAGGACGTCCGCCGGGCGCAGCGCCTGGCGCAGGCCGGCCCACCTGCGGAATCGGTTGGACTGCAGCCCTTTACGCTCACCGTTCCGCCTAAACGAGGCACGACATGAAATTGTGGGAGATCTTCTGGGACGACGCGCCGTATGTCGTGCTGGCAATTGTGGTCGTCGGCACCTGGTGGCGGTACCGGTACGACAAGTTCGGGTGGACCACCCGTTCCTCGCAGATCCACGAGTCGCGGCTGCTGTCGATCGCCAACCCGTTGTTCCATTTCGGCAGTCTGGCCGTGATCATGGGCCACGTCATGGGCCTGTTCGTCCCGGAATGGCTGACCCGTCGCATCGGCATGAGTGACCACCTGTATCACCTACAGGCGCTCATGCTCGGCATACCTGCCGGTATCGCGACAATCCTGGGCGTCGGTCTGTTGATCTACCGCCGTCGCACGCACGAGGCCGTTTACCAGGCAACCACCCGCAACGACAAGGTCATGTACGTGGTGCTGGCGTGCGCGTTGGTGGCCGGCTTGAGTTGCACACTCATCGGCGCCACACACTTCGGCGAGCTGCACGACTACCGGCAAAAGGTGTCGATCTGGTTCCGGTCGATCTGGATTCTGGATCCGCGCGGAGATCTGATGGCCCATGCAGCGCCGTACTACCAGCTCCACGTGTTCCTCGCGCTGATGCTGTTTGCGCTATGGCCGTTCACCCGGCTGGTCCACGCGTTCAGCGCGCCGTTCGCCTACCTGTTTCGGCCCTACATCGTCTACCGCAGTCGCGATGTGGCCGACAAGCACCAGTTGGTGGGTTCAGCGCCGCGCCGCCGCGGCTGGTAGCCGCGCCATGCCTGTGCGGGCCATCTGCCGCGCAACGAGACCAGCCAGCACCAGTATCACGCCAATGGCGAAACCAATGACCAAATTCTGGTTCGGGGTATGGATCACCCGGAACCTATACAGCGTGGCGATCGCGGCCAAGGCCAAAGTGCCTGCGCCGCAAATCAGATAGCCCCGCGCCAGTGCGGGCGTGGGACGGGGAAACGCCGGAATCAGCGAGAGCAGCAGGCCGGCGATTGCGAGCAACAACGAGATCACCAGGGGAATGAGCGGGATATAGCCGAAGAGCAATCCGCTAGGTGTCAAGGTGACGAGAGCGCAGCCGACCATCGTTTCATCGGCGCGTGCGCGTCCGCGACCCATGGCCAGTAACGCGATGCCAGGGATCAATCCGAGCATGACCAGCCATGCCAGGGAACTGATAAGTGAGCGGTAGCTCTCGTGCCAGGACAAGCCGATCTTCCACCAGTGCGATGCCGGGACGAGGGACAGTGCCGCCGAGAACGTCAAAAGCACCACGCCAGCCAAGACGCAACCCAACCGACCTGCACTGAGGGAAGGCCCTTCAGCCAGTGGTGTCGATGCCCCCGCGGCTCGGCGCAAGGCTATGCCGCCGGCGGTAACCACGATGACGCCCAGGGCTCCGCCGATAACCAGCGAAAACGAAGGCACGAAGACGCCGCGGTACGGGCGCACCAGTACGTCGAGGAAGGCCAACGCCAAAACGCCCGCGCCGCAGAGTAAAACCCCGCGCGCGAGTGCACGGGTGGGTTTGGGGACCATGGCGCTGAGCAACACCAGCAAGCCGACGATGCCGAGCAAGCCGGAGGGCTCGAGAACCTGGAGAAGCCACTTACTGAGGGCCGTGCCGATCCCCAATGCCGCCAGGGCGCAACCTGCGATCGTCCTATCGGCGCGGGTTCGCCCCCGGCCGAGCGCCAGTAGGGCGATTCCCGGGATCACGGCCAGAATCAGCAGCCACATCAAGACGCTCGGCACCGCGTTGTAATTCAGACTCCAGTCGGCCTCTCGCCATGGACCGAGCAGATATGCCGCCGCAAACGACAGCATGGCTACACCGGACATTACGGATGCGAACCTGCCGGCGCCGATCGCCGCGTCTGCCCGGGGCGTCGCAAGCAGGGTGGGCGCTTGCTGGGT
>NZ_MVHE01000066.1 GCF_002086155.1 Mycobacterium angelicum
CCACGCGAACCCGAAGAACTCCCCCCGGACTGGACACCCGACGAACCCATGCCAGCTCCCCTGCCCGACGAACCACCGTTCTGACCGCCGACCACCGGCCGAAACCAAAGGTGAATTGTAGGTGAACAAACAATGGCTTGTTAATTAACTGCTGGTATACAGTAATCGGAGCATTCGTTGAAGCAGTGCTGGGCATCGCGGTTACGGACTGTGCAATGACTGGGATAGTTGATCGAGGCCACGACATCGGGTTGAAAGCCGGCGACGTGTTTGCCGGGTACACCATCGTTCGGTTCCTGGGATCCGGGGGAATGGGCGAGGTATATCTCGCCGAGCACCCGCGACTGCCCCGGCGCGAAGCGCTCAAGGTATTGGGCAATGCCGTATCTACCGACGACGACTACCGCCGCAGATTCGTCAGAGAAGCGGACCTCGCGGCCGCGCTGTGGCATCCGAACATTGTGCGCGTCAACGACCGCGGCGAATTCAACGGACAGCTATGGATCTCGATGGACTTCGTCGACGGAACCGACGCGGCGAGTTTGTTGCGCAACCACTATCCGGTCGGCATGCCGGCAGACGAGGTGGCCACGATAGTCGCGGCGATCGCCGGCGCACTCGACTATGCGCATCAGCACCATGATCTTCTGCATCGCGACGTCGGCCCCGCGAACATCCTGCTCAGCCAACCGGAAGAAGGTGATCGACGAATCCTCTTGGGCGACTTCGGGATAGCGCGCAATATGTTCGACGCCAGCGGTCTGACCGCGACCAACATGACCATCGGCACGTTTCCCTACGCGGCGCCAGAACAACTGACCGACGAACCAATGGACGGCCGCGCCGACCAGTACGCGCTAGCGGCCACCGCCTACCACCTGCTGACCGGGTCAACACTCTTCCCGCACAGCAACCCGGCCGTCGTCATCGGCCGCCACCTGACCACGCCACCGCCCCCATTAGCCGAAACCCGGCCCATGCTCAGGGTTTTCGACCCGGTGCTTGCGGTAGCCCTGGCCAAGGATCCCGCCGATCGATTCCCGCGGTGCACTGATTTCGCCGACGCGTTCGTACGGGCAGCCCGCTCCGGCAGACACCCGACAGCTTCGGCTTCGACAATGCCGAGACCGCTGGCGATCAGGCCCGCCAAGCCGACAGATGTACCAAAGGCGTTGACTGACACCGACCAACAACGACGACACAAACCGTGGCGAATCTTCGCCGCGGCATCGACGGTAATCGCGCTTGCGGCCGTCGGCGCCAGTGGATACCCGATCGACAACGACACAGCCCCGGCTGAACAGGGCCTGCCGGCTGCTTCCCCAACGCTGGCGCAGCCGGCACCGGAGCCACCAGCACCGCCACCAGCGGTACCCCCACCGGCGGTACCGCCGTCGCCGAAAGTGGAGCCGGCCGCGCAGAACGCCCCGCCTCCAGTGCCCTCGACTCCGCGGCGCGTTCCGGCCACGCCGGCTCCCCAGCAACCGACACCCGACCAGACTTTCCTCAATCTCGTGTCCGAGATTCCCGGTATCACCATCACCGACCCGGCCACCGCAGCCGCAACCGGCCGTGCCGTCTGTGTGGGTATCCAAAACGGCGGCAGCCCCAACGATGCCGCCGCCGCGACCGTGAACCGCAACCAGGGCATCACCCCCGAGCAGGCCGCCGCCGGCATCAACGCGGCGATCACCGCCTACTGCCCGAATCTGCGATAGCGCCAGCCGGTTTGGGCGTTATCCGCCGAGCGGTGGTTGCGCCATGACGGTCGGCTTGAATCCGTATCGGGGAGCGGCGAAGTTGGCGACGCCGCGCCCGGCCCCTGCCCCCGGCATGAGCGGCACCCCGCCGAATGCGCTGGCGGCGGGTTCGGCGGCCGCGCCGGACGCGAGGCCGTTGAGCGCCACGTTGATGGGCGTTGCCGGGACGCTGCCGGCCCAGGATGCCGGCGCCGACATTGCACCGACCTTGGCCGCATTTCCGACGGCAGCCGCAATCCCGCCCAGGCCACCGACATTCGGAACGGCTGCCGGTAACGCCCCTACAGCGGCCTTGGCGGCACCCTCGGCGGCCTTGGCCGCCGGCACGAGGGTCTGGGCAATGCCCTCGATGTCTTTGAAAGCCGTTGAGAAGAGCCGTACCGGAGAGACCAGCCTGATAAACGCGTCAAAGCCGGTGCTGGCGTCTACGGTCGCCGACCCCGTAATGCCTTCTACCAAGTCGCCCATCAGTCCGTTCACGATGATCCCGTCGCCGTTGGAGTTCCAGGTGTGCCCGGTCAGCCCGAGCACATTAAGCGGGTTGGACGCCCACGGCGGTTCATTGGTCATGCCGGCCAACTTCGACAGCATTTTGGGCACCTCGTAGAGCCCCTGGCCGCTGGCGGCTCCGTTGGCCGCGTTGAACACGGCGCTCAACTGGCCGCTGACCCCGTTCAGGCCGCTACTGATCGACTTCAGGTCGAACGGCGGCAACGTCGTCGCCGCCGCCGATGCACCCGAGTAGCCGTACATCGCTGTCGCATCCTGGGCCCACATCTCGGCGTACTGCGCCTCGGTGGCCGCGATGGCCGCGGTGTTCTGGCCGAGGAAGTTCGTTGCCAGCAGCGTCATCAGCAGGGCCCGGTTGGCCGCGACCTCCGCTGGTGGAACGGTCGAGATGAACGCCGCCTCGTAGGCGCTCGCGGCCGCCACCGCCTGCGCCGCAGATTCCTGGGCCTGGTCGGCAGCGTTGCTGAGCCACGCGATTTGGGGCGTGGCCGCGGCCGCCATCGATACCGACGAAGGACCCTGCCATGGTCCGTCGATCAGGCTGGCGACCACCGTTCCGTATGCAGACGCAGTGCTCTGCAGCTCGGCGGCCAGCGCTTCCCACGCTGTTGCGGCAGCCAGCATCGGCCCCGAGCCGGGTCCGGCATACATCAGTCCGGAGTTGATCTCCGGCGGTAAACCTCCGAAATCAAACACGATTCGTCTCGCTAACCGAACGTGGCCTGGTTGACGGCCTCGGTGGCCGCATACGAACCGGCACTGATACCGAGCGTGGTCGCCAACTGCTCCTGGACCGCGGCGGCCTGGGCGCTGACTTCCTGGTAAAGCCTTGCATGCTGGGCGAATTGCGCGGCCGTCAGCAGCGATACCAAGTCAGAGGCGGCGGGCACAACCGCTGTCGTCGGCCCGGCGGCGGCGGCATTTCCGGCCCGCATCGCTGCGTTGATGGACAGCAGCTCCGCGGCGGATCCCGCCAACACGTCTGGCTCTGCGATCACCAGCGACATTTGATTTCCTCCCTGAATTGAATTTGCGTCAAAAGCTTTCAGCGCGAAATAACGCGGCGCCGAAGCCGATCAAACGCCAGGTTAGGGCAGCCAACAAGCAACACCCCAGGTCCCATACATGCTGTTCACTATGGAGTCAGTAACTATTCATTTGCTGCCACATAAGTCCAGGACGCTGTGAACATTTGTATGAAACATATTGGAATCAAATATGATTAGAGTTCGATATGAAGTTGGGGGTAACCGCAGTCGCTGACGCTAGTGTGCGTGGTAAGTGCGGGCGCAGTTGACCTGCAGAAACCCGTTGTGCGTCAGGAAATAACATGGCGCGCCCCTAACGGCGCTGTGGCATAAAAGGATTCAACCGGACACGCTAAAATGCGGCGCGCCGCGAAGCCGGTGAATAGGATGGCGCTAAAGGCGCGGCACGGCGCCCTTGCAATCCGCAAAAGCAACCATGCTGAACGGGTGTCGAATTGGTGAGATAGACCTGCGCAACCATTGAAAGATGTTGAGCGCAAGTAACCGTCGACCCTTTGCTAAGGCCCTTGCGCCGACCAGGGGTCCGCGCGATTGCGCACACCGGTTGAACGCCAGGTGAACGAACGATGTCACCCCGAGACGCTAAGGTTCCAGTCATGCCGATTCGATGGAGTCGCCGGGGATCTATTTGTAATCCAATGGCTTTCGCCCTGTTCACGGGGATCGCAGCAGCGGTGCTGTCGGCTTGCGACTCGCACAATCCTGCGCCGCCGGGGGCAAATCCGCGGCAGGTGACGGTGTTCGGGTCGGGGCAGGTGCAAGGCGTCCCGGACACCTTGACCGCCGACGTCGGGATCTCGTTCACCGCTGCCGACGTGACCACCGCGATGAACCAGACCAACGACCGCCAGCAAGCCGTCGTCAATGCGTTGGCCGGCGCCGGGGTGGACCGCAAGGACATCCGCACCACCGAGGTCACCCTGCAACCGCAGTACAGCACGCCGGAAGCCACCGGTACCGCCTCCATTACCGCCTACCGCGCCGACAATGCCATCGAGGTCAAGATCCACCCGCCGGACGCCGCATCGCGTCTGCTGGCCCTCATCGTCGGCACCGGCGGTGACGCCACCCGGATAAGTTCGGTCAGCTATTCGATAGCCGACGACTCGCAGCTGGTAAAGGACGCGCGGGCGCGTGCCTTCGAGGACGCCAAGAACCGCGCCCAGCAGTACGCGCAGCTCTCCGGCCTGCACCTGGGCAAGGTGCTTTCCATTTCCGAAGCCGCCGGCTCCACGCCGGCGACGGGCACCCAGCCGGCGCCGCGCGCTTCGATGGTGCCGCTGGAACCCGGTCAGCAGACGGTGAGTTTCTCGGTGACGGCGATCTGGGAGCTGACGTAGCGCGCTACTGGTAGACCCTGGGGTCCAGGGTGCCGATGTAGGACAGGTCGCGGTAGCGCTCGTCATAGTCCAGGCCGTAGCCGACGACGAAGTCATTGGGAATGTCGAAGCCCACGTACGCGATTTCGACGTTCGCGCCCACCGCTTCGGGCTTGCGCAGCAGCGTGCACACCCGTAACGAACGCGGGTGGCGGCTGGTCAGGTTGCGCAACAACCAGGAAAGGGTGAGCCCGGAGTCGACGACGTCCTCGACGATCAGCACATCGCGATCGTGGATGTCGCGGTCGAGATCCTTGAGGATGCGCACCACCCCGGACGAGGATGTCGAGGACCCGTAGGAGCTGACCGCCATGAACTCGAACTGGGTGGGCAACGGAATGGCGCGGGCCAGGTCGGTGACGAACAGCACCGCACCCTTCAGCACAGTGATCAACAGCAGGTCCTGGCCGGTGTTAGCGGATAAGTCCCGGTAATCGCCGCCGATCTGCTCGCCGAGCTCGGCGATGCGCGCCTGAATCTGCTCCTGGGTGAGCAACACCGACTTGATGTCGCCCGGGTACAGCTCAGCCGTCACGACCACAGCGTAGCCACGTCGCCCGCCCAACAACCAACGCAGGCGTCAAATCGGTTCGGTCCGCAACGTCAGGACACCGTCGCGGCGCCCGGCGACCATCCGCTGACCGCGCAGCGTGGACCCGACCGCCACCCCGCCCTGGCCGCGCCAAGCGGTCACCAAGGTGTCCACACCGCGGATCTGCTTGTCGGTCAGGCCGATCGCCCCGCCGGCCAGCAGCCAACCGCGAATCACCCTGCGCCGCACCGGATCCGGTAGTGCGGCCAGTCCCCCAGCACTCAGCCCCGCCCCGGCCGAAACGTCCGGCAGCGCCTGCGCCGCGATCGCGTCGATGAACTCGGTGTCCTCGCGCAATGCCGTCGCGGTGCGGGCCAGCGCCTCGGCGACACCGCCGCCCAGCACGTCTTCCAGCAGCGGCAGCACTTCGCTGCGCAGCCGGGTCCGGGTGAAGCGGCGATCGGTGTTGTGCGGATCCTGCCAGGGCGCCAGGCCCAGCTCGGCGCACGCCGCATGGGTCACGCTGCGGCGCACCCCCAGCAATGGCCGGCACCACGGCGGGTCGTGCGGTCGCATGCCGGCGATCGACCGGGCGCCCGAGCCACGGCCCAGCCCCAGCAACACCGTCTCGGCCTGGTCGTCCAAAGTGTGGGCCAGCAGCACCGGCCCGGCACGGCCCGCGTCCAGCGCGGCGTAGCGGGCCGCACGCGCCGCGGCCTCCGGGCCGCCGTCGGTACCTACTGCCACGCAAAATACTTGCGCCTCAACACATCCCAGTGACAGCGCCTGCACCCGCGCCGTTTCGGCTACCGCGGCCGAATCCGGCTGCAGGCCGTGGTCGACGATCAGCGCCCGGGTGGGCAACAAGCCAGCCGCGACCGCGGTGAGTGCCAGCGAGTCGGGGCCACCGGACAGCCCGACGCACCACCGGTCGGGGCGGCCGAGATAGGCCGTCGCAAACTTCTCGACAGCCGTACGCAGCTGCCCTACAGCACCCGGTCGATCCATCGCCGCGGGCGTTCGATCTCGGCGGGCAGGGGCAGGGTCTCCGGGCCGGTCCAAATGGTGTTGAACCGCTTCATCCCGACCCGGTTCACCACGTCGTCGACGAACGCCTTGCCGCGGGTGTACTGGCTGAGCTTGGCATCCAGACCCAGCAGGGCGCGCAGCAGCCGCTGCAGCGGTGGCTGCTTGCGTTGCCGGCGTTCATCGAACCGGCGCCGGATGGTGGCCACCGACGGCACCACCACCGGCCCCACCGCATCCATCACGTGCTCGGCGTGGCCTTCGAGCAAGGTGCCGAGCACCAGTAGCCGGTCGAGGGCCTCGCGTTGCGGTTCGGATTGCACGGCTCGCACCAGGCCCAGGATCCCGCTCGGATGAGCACCGTCATCGGAGCCGCGATTGCGGACGAAGTCCGCGAGCCGGCCCACCACCTGCCCGATGTCGTCGGCGGGTTCCTTGGTCAACAACCCCAGCGATTCCGACATGTAGCCGGCGATCCAGGGGTTGGCGGTGAACTGCACCCGGTGGGTGACCTCGTGCAGGCACACCCACAGCCGGAAATCGGACGGGTCGACCTTCAGTTGCCGTTCCACCGCGATGACGTTGGGATACACCAGCAGCAAGACGCCCTCATCGGCCCCGCCGAACGGGTCGTACTGACCGAGAATGCCCGACGCCACAAAGGCCAGCACCGCACCCGTCTGCGCGCCGGTCAGCCGCCCGGTGAGGAAACCACGCGGCTGCTCGCTGCCGTTGGTCATGGCCCGCATCGATTCGGCGGCGGCCGCAATCCACGCCGGCCGGTCCACGACGCGCGCCGGCGGGACCACGTCGCCGGTGACCAGACCAGTCACTTCGCGCACCGGCGGTTCGGCCTGGGCCGCCGCATTGAGTAACTCGTCGATCGCCCGGCGACGGGTGTATTCCGTGGTCGGCGGGCCGGGGCGGGCCAGCTTGGACCCGACCGTGGCGGCAAATCGCCAATCGACCGTATTGCCCAGGGTGAGATCGGAAGCCGGGGTCACGTCGCGCACCCGCAGAACCACAGCTTGGTCGCCAGGGCATCTATCGCGTTGCGGCCGTTGGGTCCCGCCTCGTTGGAGATGAACGCGAAGGTGAGCACGCGTCCGCTGCTGTCGGTGAGCACACCGACCAAGGAGTTGATGGCGGTCAGGGAGCCGGTCTTGGCCCGCAGCCAGCCCGCCGGACCCTGTTCGGTGGACCGGTCCAGGAAACGTTCGCCCAGCGTGCCGCTGCCACCGGCGATGGGCAACAGATCCAGCAGCGGCCGCAACACCAGCTGATCGGGTCCCGCCGCGGCCTGCATGGCGCCGTCCAGCGTTTTGGCGGTCAGCCGGTCCAGTATCGACAAGCCACTGGAATCCACCAGCGCGGCACCGGCGGTGTCGACGTGCGCGGTGTTCAGCCGGTTGGTCACCGCGTCGACCGCGCCGGTGAAGCTCTGCGGCCGGTTGATGGCCGCGGCAACTTCGCGGGCGATGCACTCGGCCATCACATTGTCAGAGGCGTTCATCATCTGGGACAGCCGCTGGATCAACGGCGCCGACTGCACCACCGCCAGCTGCCGCGCCCCACCCGGCGCCGACGCAATGGTCACCGTCGCAGGATCGAGGCCCAGGGCCTTGGCCAGTTCGCGCCCAGCGTCCAGCGCCGGGGTGCGCGACCGTCTCGAGTTGACGGTCGTCGGCTGGATCCGCCCGGCATCGATCATCGCGGCTTCGATCGGCGCGATATCACCATTGTCGACGTCGGCCGGGTCCCAGCCCGGCGCCATGGTGGGACCGCTGAACGCCGAGATGTCGACCTGCACCCCCGTCGGCGTCACACCGCTGCGGTGGATCTGTTCGACCAGGTCGGCGATGCGCGCCGCGCCCCGGTACCAGGTGTCCTGGCCGGGTGGCGCGGCCGACAGCGTCGGATCCCCGGCGCCCACCAGCACGACCGGGGCCTGCGCGGCCGCTCCGCCGGCCACCACACGGGTGCTGATCCGGGTCTGCCGATCCAGCGTCAGCAGGGCCGCCGCCGCGGTGAGCACCTTGTTCGTCGACGCCGGCACCAGTGGCACGTCGTCGAGCTGGCGCCAGAGTTCCTTGCCGGTCAGGGCATCGGTGATCCGGCCGCCCAGCCGGCCCAGATTGGGATCGGCCACCGTAGGCGCCAGCGCGGCCAGCACGCCCGTCGGACTCGGCGCCGTGGCCGTGTCGGCCACCGGGGTGACGCCCGGTTTCACCGTGGGCGGCCTTGGCGGCGGAACGGGTGAGCGCGCACCACCGGTCCCGTGGCCGCCCGTGGTGAAGAATGCCGCGGCCGCCACCAGGGCGGCGACAAACGCCAGCACAGCCACCCCGATGAACACCTGGGTGGTCCTTCGCCAACGTTTCGGTCCCATGACACTCTTTCTCTTTGTGGTGCCTTTCTCCGGCCCATTCTGCCGAACCAGCCGCGACGCAGTGTGCAGGCACCGCCTCGACTAGGGTGTCTTCGACGCATTCGAGTTAAGGAGCCGACCCGTGCAATTCGACGTGACCATCGAAATTCCGAAGGGTGAGCGCAACAAGTACGAGATCGACCACGAGACCGGACGGGTGCGTCTGGACCGCTACCTCTATACCCCGATGGGCTACCCGACCGACTACGGCTTCATCGAGGACACGCTCGGCGAGGACGGCGACCCGCTGGACGCGCTGGTGCTCCTGCCGCAGCCGCTGTTCCCGGGCGTGCTGGTCGAGGCGCGGCCGGTGGGAATGTTCCGGATGGTCGACGAAAAGGGCGGCGACGACAAGGTGCTGTGCGTTCCGGCCGGCGACCACCGCTGGGACCACATTCAGGACATCGGCGACGTCCCGGAACACGAGCTGGACGCCATCAAGCACTTCTTCGTGCACTACAAGGACCTCGAGCCGGGCAAGTTCGTCAAGGCCGCCGACTGGGTCGGCCGTGACGAGGCCGAAGCCGAGGTGAACCGGTCCATCGAACGGTTCAAGACCGAGGGGCACTGAGCGCGCGCTCGCGCAACACGCGCCGGTTGCGCCACACGCTTTCGCTGAAGGCCGCCGCGATGAAGACCACGCCCACCGAAGCGGTGATCCACTCCGGTACCTGAAATCGGTGGTCAACCGATACCAGCATGATGACGGCCAGCGCGCCGATCGCCCAGTGCGCGCCGTGTTCGAGGTAGATGTAGCGGTCCAAGGTCTCCTGGCGGACCAGATAGATGGTGATCGACCGGACGAACATCGCGCCCACCAGGCCAAGGCCCAGCGCGATGATGATCGGGTCGGTGGTGATCGCGAAGGCACCGGTGACGCCGTCGAAAGAGAAGGTCGCGTCGAGCACTTCGAGATAGAGGAACAGCGTGAAGCCGGCTCTGCCCACCGCCCCGGGAGTTTCCTCCTCCGCGTCGGAGGGCCGAAACGCTGTGCTCAAACCGTTGACGACGAGATAGGTCACCAGACCCAGCACGCCGGCGGTCATCACCGTCGCGCGCCCGTCGCCGGTATGCGTCAACTGCAGGCCCACCAGGATCAGGGTCACTCCGGCCACCACCACCGGCACCTGACCGAGCCGGCCGATACGCGCGAACGGACCCTCAATCCACTTGAGCCACTTGATATCCCGGTCGTGAAAGACGAAATCCAAGAACAGCATCAGCAGGAACATGCCGCCGAAGGCCGCGATCTGCGGGTGTGCGGCATGAATGAGCTTTTCGTAGCTGGCTGAGCCGTCGGGATATTCCAGCGCCCCGCCCGGCGGCGGATGCAGGGCCAACCGCATGGCGCGCACCGGGTCCAGGCCGGCGCTGAACCACACGATCGCCAGCGGGAACACCAGACGCATTCCGAATACCGCGATGAGAATCCCGATCGTCAGAAACATCCGCTGCCAGAACTGGCTCATCTGCTTGAGCACCGTGGCGTTGATGATGGCGTTGTCGAACGACAGCGACACCTCGAGGACACCCAGCACCGCCAGCAGGAACAGGGCGCTCGGCCCGCCGTGCAGGTAGCCGAGCACCAGCGCCACGGCGGTCACTGCCAGCGACAAGGCGAAAACGCGGAACGTTGTCAATGAACTCTCACGGGTCCTTCTACCAGCGGAATCGGGTCGCTGGCCAGCCAGTTCAATCTTTACCCAATACCTACTCAACGAACGCCTGCAAACCTCGTCTTCACCTGAGACTCAAACGCATTCCCTAGGAGCGTCCACGTGCTGATACCAGAGTTTTCCTGGCTGCCGCCGGAAATCAATTCGGCGCGGATCTTCGCCGGTGCCGGATCAGGGCCGCTGTTCGTCGCGGCCGCGGGCTGGGAGGCGCTGGCCGCGGATTTGCAGGCCTCGATGTCGTCGTTCCAGTCGGTGATCAGCGGCTTGGTCAGTGGACCGTGGTCGGGTCCCACGTCGTTGACCATGGCAGCAGCGGCCACTCCGTACGTGGGCTGGCTGAGTGCGGCGTCGGCGCAGGCCGAGCAGGCGGCCGGCCAGGCCCGTGCGGCCGCATCGGCCTTCGAGGCTGCGCTGACGGCGACGGTGCATCCGGCGGCGGTGGCGGCCAATCGGGTGTCCCTGCTGTCGCTGATCGCGACGAACTTCCTGGGGCAGAACACGCCGGCCATTGCCGGTACCGAATTCGACTACGCGGAGATGTGGGCGCAGGACGTCGCCGCGATGCTGGGCTACAACGCCGGCGCGGCATCGGTGGCTTCCGCGCTGACGCCGTTCACCATCCCGCTTGATTTGGCGGGGCTGAATTTGTCCGGGTTGGCCTCGACGGCGACGGCTGCGGTGTCGGGCGCGGTGACGGCCGTGCAGTCGGCGGCCTCCGCGCTGCCCGTGCAGTCGTTGATGTCGGTGGCGCAGATCGCGATGTATCCGGCCAGCATGCTGATGTCGCCGATGATGCAACTGGCGACTTCGGCGAACTCGAGTACGGCCGGCTTGGCCGGTTCGGCGGCCGCCGGGCTGGCCGACGTGCCGAAGTTCGTCGGGGACATCGGTCCTGCCGCGAAGGGTCTCGGCGGCGGTGGCCTGGGCGCGGGAATGTCGGCCGCGCTGGGACAGGGCCGCCTGGTCGGTGCCATGTCGGTACCGCCGACCTGGGCGGGCTCGACACCGGCCGCCATGGCCAGTTCGGCGGTGCGCGGGCTGGGCAGCGTGGTTCCCACGGCTCCAGAGCTGGCGGCCGCGGCGCCGACGGGTAGCGGCGGCATGCCGATGATGCCTATGCCGATGGGCGCGGGCGCCGGTGCGGGTATGCCCGGCCCGATGATGGGCCGCGGCGGTGCCGGTTCGAATGTGGTGCAGTCTCGGCCCAGCGTGATACCGCGGACCGGGGTCGGATAGGGCGGGGGTGATGGGTTAGTTTTCTTCGCTTTTCGGCTACACGCAATTTGATTGTTTTTTGTTCTGGAAAGGAGCAATGGAATGACTACACGCTTTATGACCGACCCGCACGCGATGCGGGACATGGCGGGCCGCTTCGAGGTGCACGCCCAGACCGTCGAGGACGAGGCCCGTCGCATGTGGGCGTCCTCGCAGAACATCTCCGGCGCTGGCTGGAGCGGCCTTGCCGAGGCGACCTCACTGGACACCATGGGCCAGATGAACACCGCGTTCCGCAACATCGTGAACATGCTGCACGGGGTGCGCGACGGACTTGTGCGCGACGCCAATAACTACGAGCAGCAAGAGCAAGCCGCACAACAGACCCTCAGCAGCTAGAAATAGCCAAGACTTTTGAAAGGACTTCGATCATGACGATTAATTACCAATTCGGTGACGTGGACGCCCACGGCGCCACAATTCGCGCTCAGGCGGCTTCGCTGGAGGCAGAGCACCAGGCGATCGTGCGCGACGTGCTGGCCGCCGGTGACTTCTGGGGTGGCGCCGGTTCGGTGGCCTGCCAGGACTTCATCACGCAGCTGGGCCGCAACTTCCAGGTGATCTACGAGCAGGCCAACGCGCACGGTCAGAAGGTTCAGTCCGCCGGCAGCAACATGGCACAGACCGACTCGGCGGTGGGTTCCAGCTGGGCTTGACCTCGTTCTGACCCGTCCTGGACAACCGGCGGGCATTGCCCGCTTAGTATTTCGACGGTGACGGAAGTCGGCGGCTCGGCGGCAGCTCCAGCTGGACCGGTCGCGCGCAGTAGCGTCGCCCGGGTTGGCAGCGCAACGGCGGTGACGGCCCTGTGCGGCTACGCGGTGATCTACCTGGCAGCTCGCAACCTGGCGCCGGCCGGCTTCTCCGTCTTCGGTGTGTTCTGGGGTGCGTTCGGGCTGGTGACGGGCGCGGCCAATGGCCTGCTGCAAGAAACCACCCGCGAGGTCCGCTCGATGGGCTATGTCACCTATATCGAAGCGCTTTCGGACACTCCCAGATCGCATCCGCTTCGCATCGCCGGGCTGGTCGGGCTCGCGTCAGCTGTCGTGATCGCGGCCAGTTCGCCGGTGTGGAGCGGGCGGGTGTTCGTCGAGGGCCGCTGGCTGTCGGTGGCCCTGCTCAGCATCGGGCTGGCGGGTTTCTGTCTGCACGCCACCCTGCTGGGCATGTTGGCCGGCACCAACCGGTGGACGCAGTACGGCGCGCTGATGGTGACCGACGCGGTTATCCGGGTGGCGGTCGCGGCGGCGACATTCATCCTGGGCTGGGGCCTGGTCGGCTTCTTGTGGGCAACCGTCGCCGGGTCGGTGGCCTGGCTGATCATGCTGTTGACCTCGCCGGCCGCCCGTGCGGCGGCCCGGCTGCTGACGCCCGGCAGCACTGGGACATTTCTGCGCGGCGCCGCGCATTCGATCACCGCGGCCGGCGCCAGTGCGATTCTGGTGATGGGTTTTCCGGTGCTGCTGAAGCTGACGTCTACTCAGCTGGGCGCCCAAGGTGGTGTGGTCATCCTGGCGGTGACATTGACCCGTGCGCCGCTGCTGGTCCCGCTGACCGCCATGCAGGGCAACCTCATCGCACACTTCGTCGACGAACGCACCCATCGGATTCGGGCGCTGATCACGCCGGCGCTGATCATCGCGCTCGTCGGCGCAATCGGTGTGGTGCTGGCCGCCGTGCTGGGCCCCTGGCTGCTGCGGGTCGGGTTCGGGGCGCAATACCAGGCCAGCAGCTCGCTGCTGGCCTGGCTGACCGCGGCGGCCGTCGCGATCGCGATGCTGACCCTCACCGGCGCCGGCGCGGTGGCCGCCGCGCTGCACCGGGCGTACTCGCTGGGCTGGGTGGGCGCGACCGTGGCCGCCGGATTGTTGCTGCTGCTGCCGCTGGCGCTGGAGACGCGCACGGTGATCGCGCTGCTCTGCGGTCCGCTGGTGGGAATCGGCGTTCATCTGGTTGCGCTGGCGCGGGCCGGCGGCGTGTAACTTGTGGGCTTGAAATGCCTTATCCGGAAGTCTGGATCGTCATCCCCGCCTACAACGAAGCCGCCGTCATCGGTGCGGTCATCGCCGACGTACGGTCGGTCTTCGACAACGTCGTCTGCGTCGACGACGGCGGCAGCGACGGCACCGGCGAGATCGCCTTGGCAGCCGGAGCTCACCTGGTCCGCCACCCGATCAATCTGGGTCAGGGCGCGGCCATCCAGACCGGCGTCGAGTACGCGCGCAAGCAGCCCGGCGCCCAGATCTTCGCCACCTTCGACGCCGACGGCCAGCATCGCGTCAAAGACGTGGCCGCGATGATCGAGCGGCTGCGCACCGATGACGTCGACGTCGTGATCGGAACCCGCTTCGCGCACTCCATGCACCAGGCTTCTTCCATTGGGCAAGCCAGCCGGCCGCCGCTGCTCAAACGGATCGTGCTGCAAACCGCCGCGCGGTTGAGCCGGCGCGGGCGCCGGCTTGGCCTCACCGACACCAACAACGGCCTGCGAGTGTTCAACAAGAAAGTGGCCGACGCGCTGAACATCACCATGAGCGGCATGAGCCACGCCAGCGAATTCATTGTGCTGATCACCGAAAACCATTGGCGGGTAGCCGAATATCCCGTCGAGGTGCTCTATACCGAATACTCCAAGTCGAAGGGGCAGCCGCTGCTCAACGGAGTCAACATCATTTTCGACGGGTTCCTGCGAGGGAGGATGCGTAGATGAACTGGATCCAGGTGCTGCTGATCGGGTCGATCATGCTGCTGCTCGCCTACCTGCTGGGCTCGCGCCGCAGTGCGCGGTCCAAAGCGTGGGTCAAGGTGGGCTACGTGCTGTTCGTGTTCGGCGGTGTGTACGCGGTGCTGCGGCCGGACGACACGACGGTGGTTGCGCACTGGTTCGGGGTGCGCCGCGGCACCGACCTGATGCTCTACGCGCTGATCATGGCGTTCAGTTTCACCACCCTGAGCACCTACATGCGGTTCAAAGACTTGGAATTGCGGTATGCGCGGCTGGCGCGCGCCGTGGCGCTGGAGGGCGCGCAGGCACCCGAGGACGCACAGCCGGCCGAGTCGCACTAGCGCCTTGAGTGTGATGCGGCTTACAGTTGTGCATCCCCTTAACCGACCGCAGGAGGCGCCATGATCGACCCTGACGAAGTCACCACTTCCGACGACGACCGCGACGAGGGCGAGCCGGAAAAGGACCTGCTGCCGGCCTGATGACTCAGGACCCATCGGTCGAGCGCCACGTCGGCGAGATCGACGAGTTCGGCTACACCGTCGTCGAGGACGTCCTCGACGCTGATTCGCTCGCTGAGTACCTTGCGGATACGCAGCGGCTGGAACGGGAATTGCCGACTGTCGTCGCCAACTCCAACACCGTCGTGAAAGGCCTGGCGTGGCCGGGACACCGCCCGGTCACCAAGGCCGACCACGACTGGGTGCGCATCGACAATCTGCTGCTGCACGGCACCCGCTACGAGGCATTGCCGGTGCATCCGAAGCTGCTGCCGGTGATCGAGGGCGTACTTGGCCACGATTGCCTGCTGTCGTGGTGCATGACCAGCAACCAGCTGCCGGGGGCGGTCGCCCAGCGCCTGCACTGCGACGACGAGATGTATCCGCTGCCGCGGCCGCATCAGCCGCTGCTGTGCAACGCGCTGATCGCATTGTGCGACTTCACCGCCGACAACGGGGCCACCCAGGTGGTGCCCGGTTCGCACCGCTGGGCCGAGCAGCCGTCGCCGCCGTACCCGGAGGGCAAGCCGATCGAGATCAAGGCGGGCGACGCGCTGGTCTGGAACGGCAGCCTGTGGCACACGGCCGCGGCCAACCGCACCAATGCGCCGCGGCCGGCGCTGACCGTCAACTTCTGCGTGGGATTCGTGCGCCAGCAGGTCAACCAACAGCTCAGCATTCCGCGAGAGTTGGTGCGCCGCTTCGAGCCTCGGCTGCAGGAGCTGATCGGCTACGGGTTGTTCGCCGGCAAGATGGGCCGCATCGACTGGCGGCCGGCCGCGGACTATCTGGACACCGGGGACGAGCACCCGTTCCTGGATGCGGTTGCCGACCGGCTGGTTCCCGTCCCGGTCTGATCAGTCGGCGTGCTGCTGCCGGAAGTAGTCGACGGTGCGACGCACGCCGTCGGCCAGTTCGACCTGCGGGCGCCAGCTCAAAACCCTTGCGGCCAGGCCGATATCGAGGCAGGAGCGCTTCAGGTCGCCCAGCCGCGGTGGATGAAATTCCGGGTCGTCGGGGCCGCCGACGGCCGCGGCCACCGCCGAATGTAGTTGGCGGTCCGAGGTTTCCAGGCCGGTGCCGACGTTGAAGCGCTGACCGCCGCCCGCGTCGCCGGACGCTTTGATGAAGGCGTCCACCACGTCGTCGACGAACACGTAGTCGCGGGTGTTGCTGCCGTCGCCGAATACCTTGGTGGGCTTGCCCGACAGCAGCGCCTGGGCGAAGATCGCGACCACCCCGGCCTCGCCGTGCGGATCCTGGCGCGGGCCGTACACATTGGCCGGTGCGATGTGTGAGCAGTCCAGCCCGTAGAGGTGGCGGAAGGTGTTCAGGTAGATCTCGCCGGCGACCTTGCCCGCGGCGTACGGCGAAGCAGGATCGGTGGGGACGTCCTCACTGGTCGGGTACACCGGCGGGGTTCCGTAGATGGATCCGCCCGAGGAGGTGTGGACCACCTTGCGCACCTCTGCGCGTCGCGCCGCCTCGGCCAGCCGGATGGTGCCCACGACATTGACCTCGGCGTCGAACTTCGGGTCAGCCACCGAATTCCGCACGTCGATCTGGGCCGCCAGGTGAAACACCACCTCGGGCTGGTGCTCTTTGAAGACGGTTTCCAGATCCGCGGTGACGATGTCGGCCTCGACGAAGACATAGGCGGAGTTGTCGGCCAGATGCTCGAGGTTGGTCGCGCGACCCGTCGCGAAGTTGTCCAGCCCCACGACCGTGTGGCCGTCGGCCAAGAGTCGGTCGACTAGCGTCGACCCGATGAATCCGGCTGCCCCGGTGACCAGTGCGCGCACCGGCCCACCATACCGAGTGGTGCTCGCGGCAGCCGCTTTGATCACCGTGCAGCTGGCGGTTCGTGCGGTGCTGGCGTTCGATGGCTACTTCTACTGGGACGATCTGATCTTGATCGGGCGGGCCGGCACGCAGGGTCTGCTGTCGCCGTCGTACCTGTTCGACGACCACGACGGGCACGTGATGCCGGGTGCGTTCCTGGTGGCCGGGACGATCATCCGGCTGGCCCCGCTGGTGTGGATTTGGCCGGCGATCAGCCTGGTGGTGCTGCAATTGTTGGCCTCGTTGGCGCTGCTGCGCACGCTTTACGTGATCCTCGGCTGGCGCCCGGTGCTGCTGCTTCCGCTGACGTTCGCGCTGTTCACGCCGCTGGGTGTGCCTGGGTTCGCGTGGTGGGCCGCGGCGCTGAATTCGCTGCCGATGCTGGCCGCGCTGGCCTGGGTGTGCGGCGATGCGGTGCTGCTGGTGCGCACCGGCCGTCAGCGCTACGCGCTGTCCGGGGTGTTGGTGTACTTCGGCGGGCTGCTGTTCTTCGAGAAGGCCGCGGTGATTCCGTTCGTGGCGTTCGCGGTGACCGCTCTGGTAGGTCACGTGAACGGCGAGCCCTGGCGTCGCGTATGGCGGCGTGGTGTGCGCCTGTGGATTCCGTCGCTGGCGCTGACGGCCGGCTGGGTGGGGCTGTATCTAGCCGTGGTGAACCAGCGGCGGTGGAGTTCGGATTTGTCGATGACGTGGGCGCTGCTGCGCCGCTCGATCACCCACGGCATCGTGCCCGGTCTGGCCGGCGGCCCGTGGGAGTGGGAACGCTGGGCGCCGTCGTCGCCGTGGGCCAGTCCCCCCGTGCTGGTGATGGCGCTGGGCTGGGCCGTGCTGGTTTTCGCGGTGGCCGTGTCCCTGGTGCGCAAGCAGCGCATCGGGCTGGTCTGGCTCACGGCGGCGGGCTATGCGGTGGCCTGCCAGGTACCGATCTATCTGATGCGCTCGTCGCGGTTCACCGCCCTCGAGCTGGCCCAGACGCTGCGGTATTTCCCCGATTTGGCGGTCGTGCTGGCGCTGTTGGCCGCGGTCGCATTCAGCGCCCCCAACCGGCCGTCCGCGGCGTGGCTCGATGCTTCCCGGGTTCGGACTGCCGCGACAGTTGTTGTGGCACTGTCGTTTTTGACCAGCAGTCTGTATTCGACGTCGACGTTTCTGACGTCCTGGCGCGATAATCCTGCCGAGCCTTACCTGAAGAATGCGCGCGCCAGTCTGGCTGCCGCACATGCGAATTCGCCCGCGCCGCTATTGGATCAGGAAGTCGATCCGCTGGTGCTGCAGCGGGTGGCCTGGCCGGAGAATCTGGCCAGCCACATGTTCGCCTTGCTGCGCGATAGACCTGAATTCGCTTCCGCGACCACGCAATTGCGCATGTTCACCAGCACCGGCCGGCTGGTTGATGCGCGGGTGACGTGGGTGCGCACCATCGTGCCCGGTCCCATGCCGCACTGCGGCTACTTTGCCCAGCCCGACCAGCCCACCCGGCTGGTTCTGGACGGGCCGCTACTGCCCTCGGACTGGACCGCCGAACTGAACTATCTGGCCAACACCGACGGCTCGATGACGCTGTCGCTGCCCGAGGGCCCGGAGGTGAAAGTTCCAGTGCACCCCGGCCTCAACCGCGTCTTCGTCCGGCTGCCGGGCGCCGGAGACGCGATCGCGGTGCGGGCCAACACCACCGCGCTGGCGTTGTGCATCGCGTCGGGACCGGTGGGTTTTCTGGCTCCGCTGTGATTACCGTGCGCCGCCAGCGTGAAGCTGGCGTCACGCTCGCGGCCGAACGTGAAGCTGGCATCACGCTCGACGCCGGGGAATGATTGAGGTGCGGTAGTCCAAAGGGGATTCGCAATGACTGCATTCAAGATCATGTCGCCGCGGCGGATGACCGCCTGCACCGCCTTGGGTGCCGCGCTAATGGCCGCGGGGCTGATCGCCGCGGCGCCGCCGGCCAACGCCGGCTGCCAGTACGGCGGAGTTGGCGTTCTCAACAAGTGTGATGGGCCCATTCAGCCTGACGGAACCTGGCAGCGTTGCGTCACATTCGTCAATTGGGTGGCCCACGGCGCCAGTTCCTACCTAGTGCCCGACAAGCACTGCGATTTGATGGGACCTGACCAGCGCCCGTCGGATTTCAACTTCGCCGAGCCACCCATGCACATCGACGACTAACAAAAACTCGCTGGAGCCGCCTAGGAGAATCGAACTCCTGACCTATTCATTACGAGTGAATCGCTCTACCGACTGAGCTAAGGCGGCGGTGCCCTCAGCGGGCGGGACGAGTCTACGGCAGGTCGGCGCACCCGCCCAAGCCGGACCGCGGTGATGCTGTGACCATCCGCGGATAGTTAGCGCAGTTCCTGCCCGATAGTGGCGACCATGGCGTCCACGGCGAACTTGGGTTTGACGTTGACGGCCAGCGCTTCGCGGCACTCCAGAACGGCCTCGATGCAGCGCAGCAGCCGCTCGGGCGTGGCATGCGCGGCCAGAGCAGCGACCCGGTCGGACATGTCGGGGTGGTTGGCCTGCACCCCACTCGCGTTCGCCGAGACCACCAGCGCATCGCGGAAGTAGGTGGCCAAGTCGATCAGCGCCCGGTCCAGCGCGTCGCGCGAAGCGCGGGTCTGACGGGACTTCTGGCGTCGCTCAAGGTCTTTGATGGCACCCGCGGCTCCGCGCATTGCGCCGGCGGTGCCTTTACCGGTACCGCCGGCCCCCAGCGCCGTGCGCAACTCTTCGGTCTCGGCCTCGGCCCGGTCGGCGGTCAGCACCACCGCTTCGGCTTCGGCGGCCGAAACCAACTCCTCGGCCGCGGCAAACGCCCGCGCCGGCGTCGCGGCGTCGCGCACCAGGCCCAGCGCCTGCTCACGTCGCTGCCGGGCCTCGGGGTCGGTCGCCAGCCGCCGCGCCCGGCCCACATGGCCACCGCTCACCGACGCAGCCCAGTCAGCCGTCTCGACGCTCAGCCCGTCGCTGTCGACCAGCACCTGCGCGATCGCTTCGGTCGACGGCGTCACCAGCGCCACATGGCGGCACCTAGAGCGCAGCGTTATCGCGATGTCTTCGGGGTCCACCGACGGGGCGCACAGCAAGAACACCGTCGACGGCGGCGGCTCCTCGACCACCTTCAACAAGGCATTGGCCGCGCCCTCGGTCAGCCGGTCGGCGTCCTCGATGACCACGATCTGGCGCCGGCCCGTGGTCGGGCGGCGCGACGCGATCTGCACGATCGCGCGCATCTCGCCGACACCGATCGACAGACCCTCGGGAATCACCCGCCGGACGTCGGCATGGGTACCCGCCATGGTCGTCGTACAGGCCCGACAGCGCCCACAGCCAGGTTCGCCGTCCCCGGTGCACTGCAGGGCGGCCGCGAAACACAACGCGGCAACCGAGCGCCCCGAGCCCGGCGGTCCGGTGATCAGCCAGGCATGTGTCATAGTCCCGTCGCCCAGCGCGCTGTGATCTGAGTCACCACGGGCAGCTTTGGCGGCCGTAAGCAGCTCGGCCGTCACCGCTTCCTGGCCTACCAGCCGCGTAAACACCCCGGACATATTCGGGCAGAGTAGCGACCCCCGCTGACAGATACCTATCAGCCGCCGTTTCGCGACAATTCCGTAATCTTTCGCCGTCTTTCGTCCACTTCGAGCGACTTGCCGAGGCAGTTCGAAGTTTCCGACGAGTCACCGCTGCCCGATACGGTGGGCTAATGGCCACGACGGCGGCGTTACCCGGACGAATCAGCGCATTCGTCCGATGGGTGGTGCGCACCCCGTGGCCGGTCTTCTCGCTGAGCATGCTGCAGGCGGACATCATCGGGGGGCTGTTCGTCCTGGGCTTCCTGCGCTACGGCCTGCCACCTCACGACCGCATTCAGCTGCAGGATCTGCCGCAGCTGAACGTGGTGATCTTCATCAGCTCGGTGATGCTGTTGTTCCTGGCAGGCTTCGTGTGGAACCTGAAGCTGCTGGTACCGGTTTTCCGCTGGCAGCGTCGCGACAATCTGCTCGGCGAAACCGATCCCGCCGCCACCGAGCTGGCCCGCAGCCGCGCCCTGCGGATGCCGTTCTACCGCACGGTGATCAGCCTGGTGTCCTGGGCCGTGGGCAGCGTCGTGTTCATCATCGCCAGCTGGTCGGTGGCTCGCTACGCTGCGCCCGTCGTGGCGGTGGCCACCGCACTGGGCGCCACCGCGACCGCGATCATCGGCTACCTGCAGTCCGAACGGGTGCTGCGGCCCGTGGCGGTGGCCGCGCTGCGCAGCGGTGTGCCGGAAAACCTCAAGGCGCCTGGCGTCATCCTGCGGCTGATGCTGGCCTGGTCGCTGTCTACCGCGGTGCCGCTGTTGGCGATCGTGCTGGCGGTGGTGTCGGACAAGATCTCGCTGCTGCACGCATCGGCGGAGAAACTGTTCAACCCCATCCTGTTGCTGGCGCTGGCCGCGTTGGGCATCGGCTCGGCCAGCACCCTGCTGGTGGCCATGTCGATCGCCGACCCGCTGCGCCAGCTGCGCTGGGCGCTGTCGGAGGTGCAGCGCGGCAACTACAACGCCCACATGCAGATCTATGACGCCAGCGAGCTGGGCCTGCTGCAGGCCGGCTTCAACGACATGGTCCGCGATCTGTCCGAGCGGCAGCGGCTGCGCGACCTGTTCGGCCGCTACGTGGGCGAAGACGTGGCGCGGCGCGCCATCGAGCGCGGCACCGAACTGGGCGGCCAGGAACGCGACGTCGCGGTGCTGTTCGTGGACCTGATCGGCTCCACCCAGCTGGCCGCGACCAGACCGCCGGCCGAGGTGGTCAGCCTGCTCAACGAGTTCTTCCGGGTGGTCGTGGACACCGTCGGCAGGCACGGCGGGTTCGTCAACAAGTTTCAGGGCGACGCCGCGCTGGCCATCTTCGGCGCCCCGATCGAACACCCGGACGGCGCCGGGGCGGCGCTGTGCGCCGCGCGTGAGCTGCACGACGAACTCCTGCCGGTGCTGGGTTCCGCGGAGTTCGGCATCGGAGTGTCGGCCGGACGGGCCATCGCCGGGCACATCGGCGCCCAGGCCCGTTTCGAGTACACGGTGATCGGCGACCCGGTCAACGAAGCCGCCCGGCTCACCGAGCTGGCCAAGCTGGAAGAAGGCCACGTGCTGGCCTCGGCTATCGCGGTTAGCGGCGCACTGGACGCAGAGGCGCTGTGCTGGGACGTCGGCGAGGTCGTGGAGCTGCGGGGCCGGGCCGCCCCCACTCAGCTGGCGCGCCCGCTGAATCTGGCCGGGGTTGAGGAAGTCACCAGCGAAGTCAGCCGGTAACCGCTAGCTGCGCTTAGCGGCCTTTCTGGCCGGCGCCTTCTTGGCCGGCGTCTTGCGCGCGGTCTTCTTGGCGGTCCGCTTGACCGGCCCCCGCGCCCGCCGATCGGCCAGCAGCTCAGAGGCGCGCTCGTCGGTGATCGACAGGACGTCGTCGCCCTTGCGCAAGCTGGCGTTGGTCTCACCGTCGGTGACGTAGGGCCCGAAGCGGCCGTCCTTGATCACCATCGGCTTACCCGACGCCGCATCGACACCCAGCTCGCGCAGCGGCGGAGCCGATGCGCTTTGCCGCCCAGCACGTTTCGGCTCGGCGTATATCTTGAGCGCTTCCTCGAGCGTGATGGTGAACATCTGCTCTTCGGTGGCCAGCGAGCGAGAATCGGTGCCGCGCTTCAGGTATGGGCCATAACGCCCATTCTGGGCGGTGATCTCGTCACCGCTGGCGGGGTCCACACCGACCACCCGGGGCAGTGAAAGCAGCCTCAGCGCATCTTCGAGGGTCACCGTCTGCAGATCCATCGTGCGCAGCAGCGAACCACTGCGCGGCTTCGGGCCGGTTGGCTTCTTGCCCTTTTTGGCGGGCTCGGCGCTCGGGTCGGGCGGGGGCTCCGGCAGAATCTCGGTCACGTACGGCCCGTACCGGCCGTCCTTGGCGACGATCTCGTGCCCGGTCGCCGGGTCGACACCCAGCACTCGGCCCTCTTGCGGGGTGGCGAAAAGCTCTTCGGCCACATCCAAAGTCAACTCGTCGGGGGTGAGCGAGTCGTTGAGGTTGGCCCGCTGTGGAGTCGGCTCACCGTTGTCGCCGGTTACCGTGCGCTCCAGATAGGGCCCGTTCTTGCCGACGCGGACGTAGACCGGACGACCTTCGATGTCGTCAAAAAGCTTGATGGAGTTGACTTCTCGCGCGTCGATGCCTTCGAGGTTGACACCCACCAGTTTCTTCAGCCCGCCGGAGCGGGCCACCGAATCCGGCACCCCGTGGTCGCCGCCGAAGTAGAAGTTGTTGAGCCAGTTGGTGCGTTGCTCATTGCCAGAGGCGATCGCGTCGAGTTCGTCTTCCATCGCCGCTGTGAAGTCGTAGTCGACCAGCCGGCCGAAATGCTGTTCCAGCAAACCGGTTACGGCGAATGCAACCCAGGACGGCACCAGCGCACTGCCCCGCTTGTGTACATAACCGCGGTCCTGAATCGTCTTGATGATCGACGAATACGTCGACGGGCGACCGATTCCCAGCTCCTCGAGCGCCTTGACCAGTGACGCCTCGGTGTAGCGTGCCGGCGGATTGGTGGCGTGTCCGTCCGGGGTCAACTCGATGGCGTCCAGCCGCTGGCCCGGCGTCAGATTCGGCAGCCGCCGTTCGGCGTCGTCGGCCTCGCCCCCGGCCAATTCGTCGACGGTTTCCACATAGGCCTTGAGGAACCCGGGGAAGGTCAGGGTGCGACCGCTGGCGGAGAACACCACATCTTGTTCGCCGGCCCGGCCCTGGATGCGCAGGCTCAGCGTGGTGCCGCGTGCGTCGGCCATCTGCGAGGCCACCGTGCGCTGCCACACCAGCTCATAGAGACGGAACTCGTCGCCGTCGAGTTCGCGGCGCACCGCGTCCGGTGTGGCGAACGTTTCCCCGGCGGGCCGGATGGCCTCGTGCGCCTCCTGGGCGTTCTTCACCTTGCGGGTGTACTGGCGCGGCGACGCGGCGACGTACTCGTCGCCGTAGAGCTGGCGGGCCTGGGTACGGGCGGCGTTGATCGCCGACTCCGACAGAGTCGTCGAGTCGGTACGCATATAAGTGACGTAGCCGTTCTCGTACAGACGCTGCGCGATGCTCATGGTGCGCTCGGCGGAGAACCGCAATTTGCGGCTGGCTTCCTGCTGCAGCGTCGACGTCATGAACGGCGGGTAGGGACGCCGGGTGTAGGGCTTCTCCTCGGCCGAGGCCACGTTCAGCTGGGCGCCGTGCAGGGCGGTGGCCAGCCTGGTCGCGGTGGCCTCGTCCAGAATTACGACTTCGTTGGCCTTGCGCAGCTGGCCCAGCGAGTCGAAATCGCGGCCGGTGGCCACGCGCTGGCCGTCGACGCCGGTCAAGCGTGCAGTGAAGGTCGGCGGCTGTGCCTGCGGATCGGACACGCTGGCGTCCAGCCTGGCCAGGATGTCCCAGTACGAGGCGCTGCGGAAGGCCATGCGGTCACGTTCGCGCTGCACGATGATCCGGGTGGCTACCGACTGCACCCGGCCGGCCGACAACTTCGGCGCGACCTTCTTCCACAGCACCGGGCTGACTTCGTAGCCGTACAGCCGGTCCAGAATGCGCCGGGTCTCCTGGGCGTCAACCAGATCGATGTCCAGGTCACGCGGGTTTTCGGCGGCTTCGAGAATCGCCGGCCGGGTGATTTCGTGAAAGACCATCCGCTTGACCGGAACGCTGGGTTTCAGGGTCTCCAGCAGATGCCAGGCGATGGCCTCACCCTCGCGGTCACCATCCGTGGCCAGATAAAGCTCGTCGACGTCTTTGAGCAGGCCTTTGAGCTCGGTGACGGTGTGCTTCTTCTCCGGGCTGATTATGTAGAGGGGTTCGAAATCGTGGTCGACATTCACCCCGAGCCGGGCCCACGGTTCGGACTTGAACTTCGCCGGCACGTCAGCCGCCGCTCGCGGCAGGTCGCGAATATGGCCCCGGGAGGACTCGACAATGTAGCCCGACCCCAGATAACCAGCCAGTTTGCGCGCCTTGGTGGGCGACTCGACGATTACAAGTCGCCGGCCGCTCCCGTTTCCCCTGCCTCCGCTAGCCCTTTTCGGGCCCGTTTGTTTCGGGTCAGCCAACTGCTACCTACGCTCCATCTCTCATTCCGGTCCCCTGGCGGAACCGCCCCGCAGGGAAGGATGACAGGTCGGCTCCCAAAAATCCGGTGAAATTGGCAGTACGCCGCCGTACCTTCGCTGCAAGCACCTGACAATTTCGCACCATTGGGCGGGCCCGCGCAAACCGGCCACCCCGCTCGCGGTCGGGGCAGCACCTTCAAACCGTGGGCCACAGGGCCAACGCCTCAGCGTTGTCCGGGGGTTCCCCCACGTTCTCTACCAGGCGCGATAGCCGGCGACGGCCGCTGATTCGAAGCGCCGGGTGACCGCCGCGAGTCCCGATCAAGGTGGGCGCTATCCCCACCCGCATCAAGGCCGACGCCAACGGCGAATGGGTATCCGGCGCGTGCGGATCCAGACCCAGCAGATAACGGTCGGCCTCTGGGCTGCCCGCCGCCAGGGTCCACGCGCGCAGCTCCCGGGGTCCGGGCAACCACCGCGGCGGCACCGTCTTGACTGCGCCGCGCGTCCACTCCGCGGCAAGACCACGCAGTAGCGGGTCAACAGCCGTCCGCACCAACGGACTGTCCTCCTCGGTCCGGGTGATCTCCGGCGTCAGCCCGGCCTCGCGAATCATCTCCGCCAGCGCGGCGGCCCGCCAGTGCTGCTCCACCACCACCGACAGCCGGACCCCAGAACCGACCAGCACGATTTGACCAGAGGCCGCCAGCACCCCGGAAAGGTCCGCGACCGCGGGCGGAACCGATTCCGCGGCGAAGAAGGAAAGCTGGCTCACGCCACCGACAGTAAGCCAGCGAGGCGATGCGCGGCTTGAGGTATCCGGCGCGGCGGTTTGAGCCGCGTCTTGCCCGGAGTCTTGCCCGGCGTCTTGCCCGGGAAACGAAAACCCCCCGGGCTGGACCGCTGGGCGGTACTGCGCCGGGGGGATTCGTGCAGAATCTGCTCGGATTAAACGGAGCGGACTCCGGTGGCCTGGGGGCCCTTAGGGCTGTGGCCGATTTCGAACTCGACCTTCTGGTTCTCTTCGAGGGTGCGGAAGCCCGAACCCTGGATCTCCGTGTAGTGGACAAACACATCCGCGGAACCATCTTCGGGGGCGATGAAGCCGAACCCCTTCTCCGCGTTGAACCACTTCACAGTTCCCTGTGGCATCTCTCGATCTTTCCTTTTCTTCTGGGTGCGGGGCACCGCCTCTCGGCGCCCCGGGCCCGTTGCGACCGCCATACCGCGCGGAGTCGCCGGAATTTCACCCGACCGATAACCTCGCAGGAACCGCGGCCGCAACGTCGATCCTGCGAAAGTTTGACACGAACACAGAAGCTACGACCGCAATTAGTCAACCATGTTCATCGCGTCGGCGACAGCCTCTTGGCATGGACGAGTTGTTGAAGGGTTTTCACATGCCGGGTTTGGGGGCGAGTTTCGGCGGCGAACTGCTGACCGCCGCGCTCGCCGGAACCGCGGCGGGCGAGCGTCCGCTGCGCCACGTCGCCGAGCTGCCACCCCGCAGCGGCCGGCCTCACCAGTGGCCGCAGTGGGCCGAGCCCGACGTGGTTCGCGCGTTCACCGAGCGCGGGATCCGCGCGCCCTGGTCACACCAATACGACGCAGCGGAACTGGCCCACGACGGGCGCCATGTGGTGGTCAGCACCGGCACCGCGTCGGGAAAGTCGCTGGCCTATCAACTGCCCGTGCTCAACGCGCTGGCGACGGATCCGCGGGCCCGGGTGCTGTACCTGGCGCCGACGAAAGCGCTCGGGCACGACCAGTTGCGCGCCGCTTATGCGCTGACGTCATCCGTGGCACGGCTAGCTGACGTCGCGCCGACGGCATACGACGGCGACAGTCCCGACGAGATACGGCGGTTTGCGCGCGAGCGTTCCCGCTGGCTGTTTTCCAATCCCGACATGATCCATTTGTCGATATTGCGCAACCATCCGCGCTGGGCGGTTCTATTGCGCAATCTGCGCTATTTGATAGTCGACGAATGCCATTACTACCGAGGAGTTTTCGGCTCCAATGTAGCGATGGTGCTGCGCCGGCTGTTGCGGCTGTGCGCGCGGTACTCGTCCGGTCCGACGGTGATATTCGCCAGTGCCACAACGGCTTCGCCCGGCGCGACGGCCGCCGAGCTGATCGGCGAGCCGGTCGCGGAGATCACCGACGACGGCTCCCCCCAGGGGGCTCGCACGGTGGCGTTGTGGGAGCCCGCGCTACTGACCGACCTGATCGGTGAGAACGGCGCGCCGGTGCGGCGGTCGGCGGGCGCGGAGGCGGCGCGGGTGATGGCGGATCTGATCGTCGAGGGGGCGCAGACCCTGACGTTCGTGCGGTCGCGGCGCGCCGCGGAACTGACCGCGTTGGGGGCGCAGGCGCGGCTCGAGGACATTGCGCCGGAATTGGCGCGCACGGTGGCGTCGTATCGCGCCGGCTATTTGGCCGAGGACCGCAACGCCCTGGAAGCCGCGCTGGCCGAGGGGCGATTACGCGGGCTGGCCACCACCAACGCGCTGGAGTTGGGTGTCGACATCGCCGGGCTGGATGCGGTGGTGCTGGCCGGGTTTCCCGGGACGGTCGCGTCGTTCTGGCAGCAGGCCGGCCGGTCCGGCCGGCGCGGTCAGGGCGCACTGGTGGTGCTGGTCGCACGCGATGACCCCCTGGACACCTATCTGGTGCACCACCCGTCGGCGCTGCTGGACAAGCCGGTCGAGCGGGTGGTGATCGATCCCGCCAACCCGTATCTACTCGGCCCGCAACTCCTGTGTGCGGCAACAGAATTGCCGTTGGATGCGGGCGAAGTCCGCAGCTGGGAAGCCACCGAGGTGGCCGACGGTCTGGTCGACGACGGCTTACTGAAGCGGCGCGGCGACAAGTACTTTCCGGCGCCCGGCATGGAGCCGCATGCAGCGGTGGACATCAGGGGGGCGGCCGGCGGGCAGATCGTCATCGTCGAATCCGGCACGGGCCGACTGCTGGGCAGCACCGGTGTGGGCCGGGCACCGGCGTCGGTCCACCCCGGCGCCGTGTACCTGCACCAGGGCGAGAGCTACGTCGTCGACTCGCTGGATTTCGAGGAAGGCATCGCCTTCGTGCATGAAGAGGATCCCGGGTATGCGACTTTCGCGCGGGAGCTCACCGACATCGCTGTCACCGGAGCGGGCGAGCGTTTGACGTATGGACCCGTCACGCTGGGTTTCGTGCCGGTGACCGTGACCCATCAGGTGGTCGGATATTTGCGCCGCCGGCTGAACGGTGAGGTGATCGACTTCATCGAACTCGACATGCCTGAACACGTCCTACCCACTCACGCTGCCATGTACACCATTACCGCGGATGCGCTGCTGCACAACGGTATTGAGGCGCCGCGGATCCCCGGTGCGCTGCATGCCGCCGAGCACGCCGCCATCGGGCTACTGCCCCTGGTGGCCAGCTGCGACCGTGGCGACATCGGCGGCTTGTCCACCGCGATCGGCCCGGAAGGGCTGCCCAGTGTCTTTGTCTACGACGGCTATCCGGGCGGCGCCGGCTTCGCCGAGCGCGGCTTCCGTCAGGCACCCACCTGGCTGAGCGCGACCAGAGCGGCCATCGAAGCCTGCGAATGTCCCAGCGGATGTCCGTCGTGCGTGCAATCCCCCAAATGCGGCAACGGCAACGACCCACTGGACAAGGCCGGCGCGGTAAGTGTGCTGCGACTGGTACTCGAGGAATTGGCTCGCGAAACCCGCTAAAAAGCGGAACATATCTTGTCCAAACCTCACGATGAATTATCTGCGGCGCGGTGTGGTGCGTTCCTTGTTCTCAACGCGGGCGCGGCCTCGTACGCCACTGCCGAGGCCGCCAGCGCCTCACCCCTGCAGGAGCTGGACTACGAGCCAAGAAAAGACTATTGCATTGGCTTCCTAAACGCGTACGGTAATTCATTGCCGAACCGCACCGATGATGAATCGGACACTGGCCGTGGGTTCTGAGGAACTTTGGGAGGTGTCACATGTCGTTTGTCATGGCAGTGCCGCAAGGGATAAGTACAGCCGCAACGGATTTGAACGGCATCGCGTCGACGCTCAGTTCGGCGAACGCCGCGGCGGCCGGCTCCACCACAGCGGTGCTGGCCGCGGCTGGCGATCAGGTTTCCGCGGCGGTGGCCGCGCTGTTCTCCGGGCACGCCCAGGGGTACCAGACGCTCAGCGCACAGGCCGAGGCGTTTCACGCCCAGTTCGTCCAAGCGGTTAACGCCACGGCCGCGGCCTACACCGGTGCCGATGCCGCCAGCGCGGCAGCGCTGGCGGCGGCCAACCCGCTGCAGGCCATCGAGCAGCAGATCCTCAACGCGATCAACGCGCCCTTCCTGACGGCTACCGGACGCCCCCTGATCGGCAACGGCACGCCCGGGGCCGCGGGCACCGGCAATGACGGCAAGCCGGGCGGCTGGTTGCTCGGTGACGGCGGAGCCGGCGGCTCGGGTGGGCCCGGCGCCAAGGGCGGCACCGGCGGGGCCGCAGGCCTACTGGGCAGTGGCGGGGCCGGCGGCGCCGGTGGGAGCTCGCTGACCGGCAATGGCGGGGCCGGGGGCAACGGTGGCGC
>NZ_MVHE01000067.1 GCF_002086155.1 Mycobacterium angelicum
GGGGTGGTGCGGCCGGTGGCTCGGGCGGTCTGGGCGGGCTGCTCTTGGGCAACGGCGGCAACGGTGGTGTGGGTGGCGAAGGACTGGTCGCCAGTGGCGGCGCCGGAGGCAGCGGTGGCGCCGGAGGATTCGTCGGCCAGGGTGGCGCCGGCGGGACCGGAGGCGTGGGCGGTGATGTTGGCGGCGCGGGAGGGTCGGGAGGCACCGGCGGGGTCCTTGGCGACGGCGGGTCCGGTGGCGGCGGCGGTGATGGATCGCGGCTAGGTGGGGCCGGCGGCAACGGCGGCTGGACCAGAGGCATCGGTCAGGGCGGCGTCGGCGGGCAGGGCGGCGCCGGCACCTCGGCGGCCACTGGCAGCGGCGGCGCCGGCGGGGATGGCGGTGCGGTGGGCCTATTCGGCCGCGGCGGCGACGGGGGGTCCGGCGGAACGGGCGTGGGCCAACTAGGTGGGGCCGCTGGCACGGGCGGCAAAGGCGGTCTGATCGGCGATGGAGGAGCCGGTGGGATCGGCGGAATGGGTGCATTCGTAGGCGGAGCGGGCGGCGCCGGCGGCGCGGCCGGGCTGATTGGCTCGGGCGGGCTCGGTGGCAATGGCGGCGAGTCCAACATCGTGAATGGGCCGGGCGGTAACGGCGGCGACGGCGGACTGCTCTATGGGGCCGGTGGCGACGGCGGCAACGCGGGAACCGGCGGCTCGAACGGCAATAACGGCGGCAACGGCGGCAATTCCTTCTTGATCGGCGATGGCGGCGACGGCGGGGCCGGCAGCGGGGTGCAGCATGGCGGCGCCGGCGGATCCGGCGGGCGCTGGTACGGCAGCAACGGTCAGGACGGTGGCTAGGTTAGTGCACGTCGCGGTCTGGGCCGGTCGCCGCCGAAGCCGCGCACGACATAGGCCCGCACAAACTCCGCGACGATGGCGGGATCGTCCATATCCAGTGTCGACGACGGTGTGCTGAAGAGCGAGAACAAAATTCGCGCGAACCATTCGCCGGCCGACTCGACATCGAGGTCTTTGCGGACCTCGCCGGTGAGCTTGGCCGCCGAGAGGTGGGGTGCGAAGAAGTCGACGCATTCCCGTAGCAACACAGCGGCGTCCTTGGTCAGCAGCAGGCTGATCGCCTCTTCGTCGAAGTATTCCTCGGAAGCGATCGCGCGCCGCGCCTGGCTCACGAAAACCGCTGCGTGGCTCAGCTTTTCCTCAAGTGAACCGCTGCGGTCCATGGCCTTGGACATCTCGCGGTAGAACTGCTCCGAAGCGTGTTCGGCGCAGGCTTCCAGGATGGCGCCTTTGTCGCTGAAGTACTCATAGACGGTGCTGCGCGAAACGTTGGCCGCCTTGGCGATGTCGACGATGGTCGCCTTCTGCAGCCCGTGTTTGCGGAAGCAGGCATACGCGGACTCGATGATCAGGTCGCGGGTGTCCGTTTCGGTGGCTTGGGCGGTCATCAGGGAACCAGTGCGCCGCGGGGCACCAGGCCGGAGTCGGCCGAGGCGAAGGCCTCGTTGACCTCGGCGAGACGGAACGGCTTGGGCATCAGCCTGCCGAACGGAAAACTGGTGTGCTGCAGGAAGGACAAACCGATCGCCAGCGTCACCGGGTGGTAGAGCATCACGCCGCGCACCGACTTGTTGCCGTAGACCAGCACGCTGGGATCGAGTTCGAAGGTGCGTCCCATGCCGATGTTGCCGACCTCCAGCAGGGTGCCGCCGTTGTTGAGGAACCCGATGCCCTCGGCGATCACGTTCGGCACTCCGACCACTTCGAGCACCCAGTCCGCGCCGATCCCGTCGGTGCGCCGGTGCACCTGCTCGGTGACTTCCGCGGTCGAAATGCCGCTGGCGTCAATGCAATGGGTGGCGCCGAAGTCGGCTGCGACGTCGAGCCGGGCGGAGATCTTGTCGATGACGATCACCTCGGCGGCCCCCGCGGTGCGCGCCACGGCGGCGGCGTTGATCCCGAGACCACCGGCGCCCTGGATGACGACGGTGTCGCCGAGCCGAACGTCGCGCAGCGCGAACAACACTTGGGCCAGCGCGCAATTGAGCGGCGCGACGGCCTCGTCGGCGAGGTCGTCGGGCACCTTGTACAGCGGCTGGCGCGCGGAGGTGTAGTAGTACTCGCCGTAGGCGGCGACGAAGTGCGGCGGCAGGTTCTGGGTGCGGAATTCACCGGCCATCAAATTCTGGCAAGCATACGATCGGCCCCGGGCGCAGGCGTGGCATTGCCCGCAGGTCCAAAAGTATGGTGTGACAACGCGATCGCCCACCTTGAGCGGCTTGCCGGTGGCGTCGTTGGCCAGCCCTTCGCCGAGTTCGGCTATCTCACCAACCATTTCGTGGCCCATGGCGAACGGGCAGGGCAGCGGCAGCTCGCCGCGGAAGATGTGTAGGTCGGATCCACAGATGCCGGCCATCCGCAGCTTCAGCGCCGCGGTGCCGGGTGCGGGCGTGGTGAGCGGAAACTCGGCGAGTTCGATCGGCCCGCCGTATGCGGTCAGCAGTGCGAGCTTGGGCATGGCGCTCCTCTCAATCGGCCGGCGCGAGAATGAGCCCGCTGGTAGGCACCCCGGTGCCCGAGGTGACCAGCACATGTTCGACGCGGTCGACTTGGTTGTAGGAGGTGCCGCGCACCTGACGCACTCCTTCGGTAATGCCGTTCATGCCATGGATGTAGGCCTCGCCGAGCAGCCCGCCGTTGGTGTTGATCGGGAATTCGCCGCCCAGCGACAGGCGTTCGACGGTGGCGAAATCCTTGGCCTCACCACGCCCGCAGAATCCGAGTTCCTCCAGCTGGGTGAACACGAACGGCGTGAAATGGTCGTAGATGAAGGCGGTTTGGATGTCCTGGGGCTTGAGTCCCGAATCCCGCCACAGCCGGTCGGCCACCACACCCATCTCGGGCAGCCCGGTGATGTCCTCGCGGTAGTAGCTGGTCATCATCTCGCCGTTGGCGGCCGCGCCCTGGGCGGCCGCGGTGATGACCGCAGCCGGCTGACGCAGGTCGCGTGCGCGCTCGGCGCTGGTGACGACCAGCGCCACGCCGCCGTCGCTTTCCTGGCAGCAGTCCAGCAGGCGCAGCACGGGTTCGACGATCCAGCGCGAATTCTGGTGGTCTTCCAGCGTGATCGGGCGTTCGTAGAACCAGGCGTCGGGATTTGTGGCCGCGTGCGCGCGGTCGACGACGGCAATCCTGCCGAAGTCTTCGTTGCTCACACCGTAGGTCGACATGTACCGCTGGGCGTGCAACGCGACCCATGCCGCAGGGGTGAGCAATCCGAACGGCGCGTAGTTCGCCATGAACAAGGGCGTCTCGGCGCTGGTGCGTCCGCTGCCGCCGAATCGCATGCCGGAGCGTTCGTTGAACGCGCGGTAGCACACCACCACGTCGGCGACGCCCGTAGCGACCGCCATGGCCGCGTGCGCGACGGTGCCGGCCGCCGCGCCGCCGCCGTGCGGCACCCGGCTGAAGAAGGACAGGTCGCCGATGCCGACATTGCGCGCGACGTCGATCTCGTCGCTGGCGTCCATGGTGAAGGTGACCATGCCGTCGACGTCGCCGGGCGCCAGTCCCGCATCGTCAAGCGCGGAACTGACTGCCTCGCAGGCCAATTGGAGCTCACTGCGCCCGGACTCTTTGGAAAACTCGGTCTGGCCGATGCCCGCGATGGCACAGCTCCCGGGCAGGGTGCCGCTCATGCCTGGTTTCCGTCGAGCAGGCTGAGCACCGCGGTGCCCGAGACGTGATTGCCAAGGCTATTGGCGCCGGCGAAGGTGACCTCGACGAAGTTCTCCCCGCTGCTGCCTTCGGTCTTTCCGGTCACGCTGCCGGCAAAGCGCAGCGGGTCGTCGGGAAAGCAGGGCACGCCGAGGCGGATCGACAGATTCTTGACCATCGCCTCCGGGCCGGCCCAGTCGGTGAGAAACCGCACGCAATACCCGTTGGTGGTCAAGATGTTCATGAACAGGTCGGGGGAGCCCTGTTGTTTGGCGTAGTTGCGGCAATGGTGCACCGGCATGAAGTCACGCGATGCGATTGCCCCGGCGACGATCATCGTTGTGGTGATAGGGATTTCGAGGGGCGTCACTTCGTCGCCGACGGCAATGTCAGCCCACTTGAGGGTTGTCCTGGTTGTCATGCGTTTCCTTCCGCGTAGGTCGCGCCGAGGCGGGCAAGCTGCTGGGTGGCGGGGCCGAGCGCCAGCTCGTTGTGCTTGGCCCATAGGAAGTAGCGATGCAGGGGATAGGTGACGTCGATGCCGATTCCGCCGTGCACGTGCTGTGCAGTGGCGGCAACCCGGGCACCTGCCTCGGCCGCCCAAAACTTCGCGATGCGCGCCGCCCGATCGGCCGGCCGTTCGTTCGCGACGAGCCAGGCGGCATGCCAGGTGGTCCAGCGGATCGCCTCGACGTCGATGAAGGCATCGGCCATGCGCTGCTGGACGGCCTGGAAGCTGCCGATCGGACGGCCGAATTGTTCACGCCCCGTGGTGTATTCGGCGGCGATGTGCAGCGCGCGGTCGGCGACGCCGAGCTGAATCGCACACAGCCCGATCAGGGCGCGGGTGTAGAGCGATTCGATCGGGGCGTCGAGCCGGTCCTGCCCGGAAACGATTGCCCCATCGAGGAATACGTCGGCGTGCGGCTCGCGGTTGGTGGTCGGCACCAGACGGATCTCGACGCCGGCGGCGTCCGTCGCGACCAGAAACAGCCCCACGTCGCCGTCGTCGGTGCGGGCCGGGATCAGCACTGTGTCGGCCAGTTGGGCGGCGGGCACCAGCTCCTTGGCCCCGTCGAGCCGCCACGCGGCGCCGTCACGGCGGGCTGTGGTGCCAGGGTGCGCCGGGTCCGAGCGGCCGGGCTCGGCCAGGCCCGCAGTCAGGATGCGTTGTCCGGCAACGACACCCGGCAGGAAACGCTGCTGCTGTTCGGCGGTTCCATATCGCGCGATCGGGTCGGCGCCCAGCACCAGGGTGGCGTAGGCCGGAACCGGTGCGACGCTCCAGCCGACCTCGGCCAGCAACACTCCGAGTTCCACGAATCCGCCGCCGTTACCGCCCACCGACTCCGGCAATGCGGTGCCCAGCAGATCGACGCTGGCGAGTTCGGTCCACAGCGCCTCGTCGTGGCGGGCGCCCGGGCCGGCTTCGAGCTCGGTCATCCGCTCGGGTGTGGCCCGGCGCTCCAGCAGCTCGCGGGCGAGTTTGGAGATGGTCTCCTGTTCCTCGGTGAACGTGAAATCCATAACCGGCTACCCCGACGGCCGAAACTGGTGCAGCACCAGGTCCCCGCTGGCACCGTCGAAGGTCTGATAGCAGACCTCGACCGGCATCCCGACCGTGACGTCCGCCGGATCGATGTCGCACAGGTTGGACACCAGCCGCACCCCCTCGGCGAGTTCGACCAGCACCACGATGTAGGGATAGTCGAAAAACGGGAAGCGTGGCTGGTGTGGCATCACGTAGCTGTACACCGTGCCATGGCCGGACGCCTCGATTGTCTGCCACGCCAGCGAACGGCAGTGCGGACACATCGGGCGGGGCGGATGACGCAGCGTCGCACAGTCGCTGCAGCGCTGGATCAGCAGCTTGTGTTCGCGCAGCCCGCTCCAGAAGAACTCGGTGTCCGGGCTGATCGCCGGGGCCAGTCGGGTCGCCATCACCGCTCCGGCCGGAATCGCAGCACCCGGAATCGCTGTCTTCCCAGCACTTCTCCGTGCTGGTCGGTGTAGGTGGTCAGCCAGGTCAAGAAGAAGCCGGTGCCCAAGGCTGTCTTCTTCTCGCCGGAAACCGATTCGTAGACCGTCGTCGCGCTGATCACATCGCCCAGCCGGGGGTAGCGTTCGATCTCGAATTCCGAGTTGGTGGCCACCGTGCTGGTGTAGCCGGCCTCGTCGAGGAATGCCGTTGGGTTGGACTTGATTTCGACGGGAGCACCGCCGCGGTCGCCGATTCCTTCCAGGAGCGGTGCCGGCATTGTCCAGGTCTGCAGCATGACCGGCGGTGACACGATCCCGCCGAACCTGGATCCGGCCGCAAACTCGGGGTCCAGGTAGACGGGATTCATGTCGGCCAGCGCATGCGCCCAATGCCGAATCATCGGCTGGTTGACCGGATCCGGCGCCACCGAGGGTTTACCGGTTCCACCCGTCGGCTGGCCGACGAGCGCCTGCACCTTGGCTTGAACCGAGGCTTCGACTTCTGAATCGGTCACTAGGCAGATCCTCCTGATTTATCTGTAGCTCGAAGGTCACGAGGTGCTCGCGGCATCAGCAACCCGGCCATCGCGATGATGTCCCGCTGAATCTCATTGGCACCGCCACCGAATGTGTTGATCACGGCCTGGCGGTATGCGGCTTCCAGGGCGCCGCGGAGCGGGGCATCGGCGCCGCGGCGTATTCCGTTGCTGCCCAGCACTTCTAGCAGCTCACGGGCGACCTGCTGGGTCAACTCGGTACCGAACACCTTGGCCGCCGACGCCTCTCCCATATTCAGGATGCCCTTCGTGATCGCGGCGTTCACCCGGGAGTTGACGAGCTTGTACGCGGCGACCTGTGCCTCGACCCGGGCCAGAGCCAGCTGCACCCAGGGCTGATCGATCACACGGCCACCGTCGAGTTCGGTGGACTGCGCCCACTCCAATGTCTTTTCGAACAGCGGCTCGAGCGCGCCGAGGTTGCCCAGGGCTGCCCGTTCGAAGTTCAGCTGGGTGGTGATGAGCTCCCAGCCCTGGTTTTCGGCCCCCACGAGTGCGCTCGCCGGGACCCGCACGTTGTCGTAGAAGGTGTAGAAGGTGGAGATGCCCGGCATGGTGTGCAGTGGCTGCCAGGAGAATCCGGGCGACGAGGTGGGCACGATGAAGATCGAAATGCCCTTGTGCTTCTTGGCGTTCGGATCGGTTCGCGCGGCCAGCCAGATGTAGTCGGCGTAGGCGGCGCCGCTGGTGAACATCTTCTGCCCGTTGATCAGATAACCGTCTCCGTCGCGAACGGCGGTGGTGCGCAGCGAAGCCAGGTCGCTGCCGGCACCGGGCTCGGAGTAGCCGATCGCGAACTCCACACTGCCGTCCAGAATCGCCGGCAGGAACCGCTGCTTCTGTTCCTCGCTGCCACCCTGCATCAGTGTCGGACCTACGGTATTGAGGGTCACCAGCGGGATGGGCGCGTTGGCGCGGCGGGACTCCTCGGCGAAGATGAACTGTTCGATCGCCGAGAAGCCGCGTCCGCCATACTCTTTGGGCCACCCCACGCCCAGCAGGTCGGCGTCGGCCAAAGCCCGTATACATTCGCGTACCGCGGGGCCGCCCTCGATGTGTTCGCTGATTGCTGCCACCCGTTCGGGTGTCATCACCCGCTGCAGCGTGGCCCGCATTTCGGCGCGCAGCTGCTCCTGCTCGGGCGTGTATTCGAGTTGCACCGCTCAGGCCCCCAGCCTCACCGGCATCCGTTTCACCCCGGGCACCATGGTGGCGCGCACGCGGGTCACCGGACCGACCAGTTCGAGCCGGGGAAAGCGGCCCAACAGTTCATCGAACAGCAGACACGCTTCCAGGCGCGCCAATTGCGCACCGAGACAGGAATGTTCGCCGCAGCCGAACGCGATGTGCGGGTTGGGGTGCCGGGTCACCTTGAATTCTTCGGAGTCGCTGCCGAAGATGTCCTCGTCCCGGTTGGCCGACCCGTACAGCATCACCACCATGTCGCCCTGGCGGATCGACTGACCGCGGATCTCGACGTCGGCCGTTGCGGTGCGCGCCATGTGCACCACCGGGCTGTTCCAGCGCAGCATCTCTTCGACCGCGGACGGGATCAAAGCGGGATCGCCGACCAGCAACCGCAGTTGGTCGGGGTGTTCGATCAGCGCCTGGGTACCCAGCGCGATCAGATTGCGGGTGGTCTCGTTGCCGGCCACCAGGAGCAGGAACGCGAAGTTGACCAGCTCCTCGTCACTGAGTGAATGCCCGTCGATCTCCGCGTTGACCAGGATCGACAACATGTCGTCACGGGCCTGCACCCGCCGATCGCCGATCAACTGGTGGAAGTACTCGTAGAGCTGGCCGGCGGCCACCAGGGTGTCGAGTTCGATTTCGGGGTCGGCGGTTCCGGTCATGGCGTCCGACCACGCCCGGAATTGTTCCCAGTCGTCCGGCGGCGCGCCGAGTAGCTCGGCGATGATGCGGGTGGGCAGCGGAGCGGCGATCTCCTCGGCGAATTCGTGGGTGGAACCGGGTTCGACGGTGTCGAGGATGCCGCGCACGATGTCGCGGATCTTGGGCTCGAGGATGGCGACCTGACGCCGGGTGAAGCCGGCGTTGATCAGCTTGCGCAGCTGCCGGTGCCGCGGCGGATCGGTGAAGATGAGGCTGCCCTCCTGCACCGGGTTCGCCAGAGCCGGGTCGGGAATGGTGATGCCCTTGGTCGAAGAGAACAGGGCCGGATTGCTCGATACGAAGCGGACGTCTTCGTACTTCAGCAGCGCCCAGAAATTGGTGACGTCGTTCCAGCAGACCGGCGCCGTCGCACGCAGCTCGCGAAACGCCGGGAAGGGGTCGCCGGCGTAGAAGTCGGGCGAGTGCAGTGGGAAACGAGGCCAGTGCGGCGGCGTAATCGTGTGCACGGTGAGCCTCCCGCGATCGGACAGATTGACGCGATCTGTCCTGTCAGTTGTGTCTACTCCGCTGCGGTTCCCGCTGTCAATACAGTGACAACATATTGGAACAGCGACGAATTCACCCCGATGGTCATTGACGTGTCGATCCCACGGGTGTACACCGGGTGATTAGATGACCGACACTCTGGACGGGATGCAGATGGCTGGATTTGTTGACACCTACCAGCTCTACATCGACGGACGGTGGGTGGAGCCCGAGGACGGACGCTACGACGACATCTCCCCGGCCACCGAGGCCGTCATCGCCGGCGCACCGGATGCCAGCGTCGGCCAAGTCAGTGCGGCCATCGCGGCCGCGCGCCACGCCTTCGACGACGGGCCGTGGGGCACCATGACTCCACAGGAGCGCGCCGGCTGCCTGAATCAACTCGGCGACGCGCTGCTGAAGCACAACGACGAATTCTTCGCGCTGTCGCAAATCGAATGGGGCTGCATCGCCAACGAACGCGTGATGCAGGTAGACGGCGCGGGCTACATGTCCATGCGCGCCGCCCAGCTGGCCGCGACGCTGGCCGATAAGCCGGTAACCGGGATCGGGGCCGGAACGACCCTGCTACGCCATGAGCCCCTGGGCGTGGTCTCGATTCTGACGCCGTGGAACTTCCCGCACTGCCTCAACGTCATGAAGGTCAACAATGCGCTGGCCGCGGGCAATACCGTCGTGCTCAAACCCTCGCCGCTGACACCGCTGGCCGGGCTCGCGCTGGCGCGGGTCATCGACGAGCACACCGACATTCCACCGGGCGTGGTCAACGTCGTCACTCCGTCGGGCATCGAGTCCGCGAAGCTACTCACCACCGATCCGCGCATCGACATGGTCAGCTTCACCGGCAGCTCGGCGGTTGGCTGCGATGTCATGTCCGCCGCGGGGCGCACCATGAAGCGGATCTTGCTGGAATGCGGTGGCAAGTCCGCGAGCATCATTCTGGACGACACCGAGGTCAGCGACGAGATGCTGCAGCAGATGCTCTTCGACTGCTGCTCACTACATGCCGGGCAGGCTTGCATTCTGCACAGCCGGCTGCTGCTTCCCGATTCCCTGCACGACGAGATTGTCGATCGGCTGGTCGCGCTGGCCCGCGACGTAAAAGTCGGCGATCCAACGGATTCCGACGTGCAAATGGGACCGCTGATCAGCTCCGAACAACGCAATCGGGTCGAGGACCACGTTTCGCGGGCCCGCAGTGACGGGGCCAAGGTGGCGGCCGGGGGCGGTCGGCCGGCCGGTTTGGATGTCGGATTCTATTACGAGCCAACGATTCTCACCGAGGTCGAGCCGGATTCGACCATTGCACAGGAAGAGGTGTTCGGTCCGGTGCTCAGCGTGCTGCGCTACCGTGACGACGACGATGCGGTCGCCATCGCCAATAACTCCAAATACGGATTGTCCGGCGCGGTATGGGGTTCCGACGTGGACCGGGCCGTCGGCGTTGCTCGGCGGATTCGCACCGGCCAGATCGCCGTCAATGGTTTCAGCCCGGGTGATGCGCCGTTCGGTGGCTTCAAACTCAGCGGGTTCGGCCGCGAGGGCGGTGGCATCGGCGGGCTGCATCAATACATGGAGCCCAAGGCCATCGGGACGCCCTGATGCCGGGACCCTTCACCGGGCTCCGCGTCGTCGAGATCGCTACCGAGATCTCAGGTCCCTACGCCACCAAGCTTCTCGTCGACCTCGGCGCCGAGGTTACCAAGATCGAGCCGCCCGGCGGCGATCCGCTGCGCCGTTGGGGCCCGTTCCCCGGCGGCGTCTGCGACGCGCAGCGCGCCGGGCTGTTCGAGTACCTGAACGCCGGAAAACGCTGCATCACAACAGATCTCGGCGGCGCGCAAGAGTACATCGCGTCTGCGCAGGTACTCGTCGAGGACCAGCCGCCCGGCACCCTGGACGGCGACACCTTGGGACGGCTCAATCCAAATCTGGTGGTGCTGAGGATCTCTGCGTTCGGCCAAACCGGACCGTGGCGTGATCGTCCGGCAACGCCGCTGACCCTGCAGGCTGTTGCGGGCTGGGTGAGCGCCAGGGACCCCGAGCGTCCCCCGGTGCAGGCCGGTGCCCGCATCGCCGAGTACGTCGCCGGCGCCTACGGCGCGCTGGGGGTGCTGACGGCATTGCGGCTGCCGTCGCCGGGCCGGATCACCGAAGTGGACGTTTCGCAGTTCGAGTCGCTGCTGTCGACGCTGCCCTACCCGATGCTGATGGCTGAGCGAATGCGTGGTCTCGGCCTGCCGGCGAACCTGCGTTCGTCGCCGATGCTGGGTGTGGTGCGGGCGGCTGACGGCTGGGTGGGCATCAACTGCCTCACCGGCCAGCATTGGCTGGACGTGTGCGCAATGCTCGGCTTGCCGGAATTCGCTGAGCACCAGATCGCGATCATGTTGGGCGGCCCTGAACGTGCCGAATTCTTCGCCAAGGCTGAGCCGTTACTCGCCGAGCGGACGGTCGCCGAGACCGTCGAACTGAGTCAGGCGTTGCGCATTCCGGCCGCGCCGGTCAACGACGGCGCCACTGTGCTGGACTGTCCGCAATACGCCACGCGCGGGTTCTTCGTCGACCGCGCAGGATTCCGGCAGCCCGGTGCGCCGTTCCGGTTCACGAAACCAACTGCGGCACAACAAAATCCGCAGCAGAAACCCCAGAGTCGGGGCGAAGCGCCGTTCGCCGGATTGCGGGTGCTGGATTTGAGCACCTTCTGGGCGGGCGCCTACCTGACCTGTTACCTCGGCGCGTTCGGCGCCGACATCGTCAAGGTCGAGTCCATCCAGCGCCCCGACGGACATCGCTACTCCGGTGCATTTCCCTTCGAGGGCGACGACTGGTACGAGCGCAGCGCCATCTGGCAGGCCACCAATCTGAACAAGCGGGACCTCACGCTGGACCTGACCTCGCAGGCCGGCCGCGACATCGCCCGCCGCCTGGCCGCCGAGGCCGACGTCGTGGTGGAGAACTTCTCGCCGCGAGTGGTCGAGCAGTTCGGCCTGGACTATCCGTCGCTGGTTTCGGTCAAGCCCGACGTGATCATGGTCCGGATGCCGGGGTTCGGCCTGGAAGGCCCGTGGCGCGACTATGTCGGCTGGGCGCTGAACATCGAGCAGACCTCCGGCATGTCCGCGGTCACCGGCTACCCCGACGGTCCGCCGTGCAACCTGCAAGGGCCGGCGGACCCCATCGTCGGCGTGCACGCGGGCGTCGCGCTGCTGGCCGCTCTCGAGCACCGGCGGCGGACCGGGCAGGGGCAGCTGATCGAGATCGCCCAGATCGAGGTCGCCGCATGTGTGACCGCCGAACCGGTGATCGAGTACTCGATGAACGGTGTGGTGCGGCCCCGCGAAGGAAACCGGCGTCGCGGTTATCTGCAAGGCGTGTACCCGACATGCGAAGTCGGCGGTTGGGTGGCATTATCGTTACCCGATCAAGGCCGGCTCGACCACGATGTGTTCGACGAGATGGTGGCCGCCTGGACCCGGACGCAGCCGGCGGCTGCGGTTGTGAAAACCCTTCGGGTCCAAGGCATTGCGGTAGAACCGCTGACCGCGGCAGACCAGATGTATGACCTCGCGCAGCTCGATGCGCGCGGATTCTATGCGCAGTTCGAACACCCCATCACCGGATCGCGCCGCTACCCGGGCTGGCCACTTCGCATCACCCCGGGACCGGTCGAGCAGCACCGCACGCCCCCGCCGACACTCGGTCAGCACAACGACGAAATCCTCTGCGCGCTGGGCTTTTCCGCAGCTGAGTTGGCCGAATTACGTGACCGGCGGGTCATTGGAGAGCATGTTTTGAACGCCTAGGGTGTGTGACATCATCCCGAATGGGGTGCTGCAGGGTCATTCTGCACATGGTGCCCGGGCCCCAATTCCGTGTATTCGAATAGTGACATCCAGCGGGTGTCGATCTGTTCGACGAACAACACGGATCAAGAATGGGTACAGCACATGGCCTCGCGGTGGCCGCCCCGGCGTCGGCGACGATTCCGGAGTTGTTTGCCGCACAGGTAGGCCCCGCGACATCTTCGCCGAGCGCACGGTGGCGCGGGTAGCGCGGGTGGTCGCGCGGATTGCGGTCGGCGACGAGGTTGCCGACGACGGCATCGGCTTGGTGCAGACGACACCGATCATGTGTTGGCTGCGCGGCGTTGCCGGTGCGGTCGAGCAGTTCAACCAGACGATGGTGTTGCAGGCTCCGGCGGGTGTCAGCGAGCGGGACGTAGTGGTCCTGCTGCAGGCGTTGCTGGATCGCCATGCCATGCTGCGCTCCCGCGTCGAAGAGGGGGCCGGCGGCTGGTCACTGTCTGTTGGACCGCCGGGCGGGGTGGATGCACGCCAGTGTGTGCGGTCGGTAATCGCGATCTCTGACGAGGCGTTGGTGACCGCGCGACAGCGGCTGGATCCGGCGGCGGGGGTGATGCTCAGCGCAGTGTGGGAGTCGTCTGCCGAGCAGTTGGTGCTGGTGATTCACCATCTGGTCGTTGACGGGGTGTCCTGGCGGATCCTGGTCGACGACCTCAACGCCGCATGGGCTCAGTTGCGTGCCGGGCGGCCGGTGGGGTTGACGGTACGGGGCACCTCGTTTCAACGGTGGGCTGCGATCCTCGCCGAGCAGGCGCGCTGCGACGCAATGCTCGATCAACTGCCCGCGTGGCGGCGCATTGCGGCAGTCGAACCCTCGTTGCCGGCGGTGGACCCGGACAGAGATACCTATGTCACCGCCGGTCAGCTGTCGGTGGCGGTGGACACCGAGACCACCCGGGCGTTGTTGGGTGCCGTTCCGGCGGCGTTTCATGCCGGTGTCCACGATGTCTTGTTGATCGCGTTCGCGTTGGCGTTCAGCGCGTTCCTGGACCGCGGCGGCCCGATCAGCTTCGACGTAGCAGGCCACGGACGGCGCGAAGACCTGACTCCCAATCTTGATCTGTCGGCCACGGTCGGGTGGTTCACCAGTAAGTATCCGGTGGCGCTGACGGTGCAACGGCTGCCGTGGGCCGAAGTGCGCGCTGGGACAACGGGATTGGGCGCGTTGATCAAGGAACTCAAAGAGCAGCTGCGCGCGCTGCCGGATGGGTTCGGTTATGGCGTGCTGCGCTATCTGAATCCCGCGCTGCAACTGGCCGGAGCTGATCCGGTGATCGGATTCAACTACCTGGGCCGCCTCGGCGTCGACCGCGACGCGGCCGGCCCCGGCGAGGACGAATGGCTGATCATCGGTAGCGGCCCGGCATTCAGCGATCCCACCCGCGCGGCGATACCGATGGCGCTGACCCATACCGTCGAGCTCAACGCGCTGACCCTCGACTCCGAGGCCGGCCCACAGCTGCACGCCAACTGGACCTGGGCTTCCTCGGTGCTGGATCGCGGCGCTGTCGAAAAGGTCAGCCGGCTGTGGGGTGAGGCGCTGGCCGGGGTCTGCGCGCATGTGGCCCGGGGTGGCGGCGGGCTGACCCCGTCGGATCTGGCGCCGCTGCGCCTGACCCAAGACCAGATCGACCGTCTCGACCAGCAGTACCAGATCGCTGACCTTTTGCCGCTGACTCCGCTGCAGCAGGGCTTGCTGTTTCACGCCAAGACCACGCCGGGCCGCGATGACCTATATGCGGTGCAACTCGACATCGGTTTGGCCGGTTGGGTCGACCCCGATCGTCTGCGTAGGGCGCTGCACACCGTCATTGCCCGCCATCCCAATCTGGCCGCCCGATTCGTCTACCCGGACTCGGGTCAACCAATACAGGTGATCGTGGCCAACCCGGCGCCGGCATGGCGATATCTCGACCTCACCGAGGCGGGCCAGTCTGAACAACACATCGAATCCCTTTGTGCCGCAGAACGATCCGCCGCGATGGATCTGGCCGAGGCGGTTCCGTTCCGGGCGATGTTGATCCGCACCGCAGCGCAGCGGCACCGGCTGGTGCTGACCAACCACCACATTGTGCTGGGCGGCTGGTCGTTGTCGATCTTGCTCGACGAGATCCTGGCCGGCTACGGCGGGCAGCTGTCGTCGCCGGCCGTGCCGTTTCGCAGGTTCGTGTCCTGGCTGGCCGAACAGGATCACCAGCGCGCTCTCACGGCCTGGCGCGCGGTGCTGGCCGGGGTGCAGGCACCGACCTTGGTAGGCCCGCCGGACCCGTTGGGTCTGGCCGGCAAGAGCGTGAAAAGCTTTGCGCTGTCGACGGTCTCGACCGATGCTTTGACCGCCATGGCGCGAGCCCACCACACCACGGTGAGCACGGTGCTGCAAGCCGCGTGGGCGCAAGTGCTGAGTTGGCTGACCGGTCAGCAGGACGTGTTGTTCGGCGCCGTCGTCGCCCTGCGCCCGCCGGATCTGGCCGGCGTGGAATCAATGGTGGGCCTGTTGATCAACACCGTGGCGGTGCGCGCCCGGATGACCGCAACCACCACCACTGCCGGCCTACTCGTGCAGCTACACGACGATCACAACAACACGCTCGACCACCAACACCTAGGGCTCAGCGACATCCACCGAATCAGCGGTCAGGTGAGGCTGTTTGACACCCTTTGCGTCTACGAGAACTATCCCATCGACACCTCGGTGGCCGCCGGCCCACACGAGCTGACCATCACCGAGATCATCGGCCGCGAGTACACCCATTACCCACTGGCGATGATCGCGGCGCCCGGCCCCCGACTCACGCTTCGCATCGAGTTCGCCACCGAGGTGTTCGGCCCCGCCGGCATCGACCTGCTGTTCGCCCGGTTGTCGCGGGTGCTGGACGCAATGGTCGCCGATCCGGGCCGGCGGCTGCGCTCGATCGATCTGCTCGATGCCGCCGAGCACGCCATGCTGGACGCGATCGGCCACCGCGGCGTGCTGACGGCCAATCCTCCGGCGCCGGTGTCGATTCCGGAGATGTTCGACGCGCAGGTGCTACGGACACCTGACGCGGTCGCACTCACCTTCAACGGCGCGCATACCACCTACGCCGAGCTCGATGAAGCGGCCAATCGGCTCGCTCACGCGCTGATCCGCCACGGGATCGGGATCGGGGACGTGGTGGCGCTGCTGATGCCGCGCTGCGCGGACGCCATCGTGGCGATCCTGGCGGTCTTGAAGACAGGGGCGGCCTATCTGCCCATCGATCCGGCTCATACCGAGGCGCGGATCGCCTTCATGGTCGAGGACGCCGCACCGGTAGCCGCGATCAGCACCAGCGACCTGCGTTCGCGGCTGACCCGGCACGCCGTGGTCGTCATCGAGGTCAGCGACCCCGCTATCGCCACCCAGCCTGGCAGCGCGCCCCCGGCGCCGCATGCGGACAACATCGCTTACCTGTTGTGCACCTCGGGCACCACCGGGATCCCGAAAAGCGTTGCCATCAGCCACCGTAACGTCACCCAACTGTTCAGGTCGCTGGCCAGGGGTGTGACGCCGGCCGCCGGTCAGGTATGGAGCCAGTGCCATTCCTACGGTTTCGACTTCTCGGTATGGGAGATCTTCGGAGCGCTGCTGCACGGCGGACGGCTGGTGGTGGTTCCCGAACAGGTGACCCGCTCCCCGGCTGAGCTGCATGCGCTCCTGAAGGCCGAACAGGTCACCGTCCTCAGTCAAACCGCCTTGGCAGCAGGTGTTTTGGCGTCCGAAGGGCTGGGGTCGGCGTCGTTGGTGGTCGCCGGCGAGGCATGCCCGGGCGAGGTGGTCGACCGGTGGGCCCCCGGGCGGGTGATGATCAACGCGTACGGTCCGACCGAGACCACCATCTACGCCTCGTTCAGTGCGCCGTTGGCGGCAGGATCGGGCACACCACCGATCGGGTCACCGATGTCGGGGACGGCATTGTTCGTATTGGACGCCGGGCTGGGTGCGGTGCCGGTGGGTGTGGTGGGGGAGCTGTATGTCGCGGGCGGTGGGGTGGGTTGCGGGTATTGGCGTCGCACGGCGTTGACCGCCACACGGTTTGTCGCCTGCCCGTTCGGCGGAGCCGGGACCCGGATGTATCGCACCGGAGACCTGGTGCGCTGGGGTACCGATGGCCAACTGCGCTACGTCGGCCGCGCTGACGAGCAGGTCAAGATCCGCGGATATCGCATCGAGTGCGGCGAAATCGCCGTCCTGCTAGGACAATTGGACGGGGTGGATCAGGCAGTCGTGATCGCCCGCGAAGACCGACCTGGCGACAAACGACTGGTCGGCTACGTCACCGGCGAGGTGGATCCAGGCTGGGCGCGTGCAGCCCTGGCCGACCGGCTGCCCGACTACATGGTGCCTGCGGCCGTGGTGGTGCTGCCGCAGCTGCCGTTGACGGTCAACGGCAAACTCGACGCCGGCGCCTTGCCGGCCCCCGAATATGTTGACGCCGAACGGTATCGGGGACCCGCCACGCCGGTTCAAGCGGTCTTGGCCGGGATTTACGCGCAGGTGTTGGGGCTGGAGCGGGTTGGGGTCGACGACTCGTTCTTCGAGTTGGGTGGTCATTCGCTCTCGGCTACCAGATTGGTGGTTTGTATCCGCGCCGAGCTTGATGTCGAGGTGCCGATCCGGGCGGTGTTCGAAGCGCCGACGGTCACCCAGTTGGTGGCCTGGCTGGACACTCATGGCGGCGACGGCGTGCGCACTGAACTGGTGGCCCAACCGCGCCCGGAGCGGATTCCGTTGTCCTGGGCGCAATCCCGGTTGTGGTTCTTACACAACTTCGAGGGCCCGTCGGCGACCTACAACATTGCACTGGCGCTGCGGCTGACCGGCCGGCTCAGCGTGACGGCGCTGCGCGCCGCCCTGGTTGATGTGGTCGCCCGGCATGAAAGCCTGCGCACGGTGTTCGCCGAAATCGACGGAATCCCCGCCCAGCACATCCTGCCCGCCGAGACGGTGCGGGTACCGCTGACCGTCACCGAGACGGCCGCGGGTCATCAACTGACCCAGGCGATCGACCGGGCCGCAGCGTACAGGTTCGAACTGGCCCACGAGATTCCGTTGCGGGCGATGCTGATTCGGCTCGACGAACACGAGCGGGTATTGGTGTTGGTGGTACACCACATCGCCGCCGACGGAGCCTCCCTGGCCCCGCTGACCAACGATCTGGCCACCGCCTACGCCGCGCGGTGCACAGGCCGGCCCCCGGGGTGGGCGCCGCTGCAGGTGCAGTACGCCGACTACACCCTGTGGCAACAGCGAGCCCTCGGCGACGAAGGTGATCCCGACAGCGCGCTGGCACGTCAACTCGATTACTGGAAAACCGAATTGGCCGATGCGCCCGGGCAGACCGTGCTGCCGTGGGATCGGCCCCGGCCAGCGCGGCAGTCCTTTGCCGGAGAGTTGTTCTCGTTCAGTGTGGACGCGCACCTGCGGTCGCGCCTGGACGAGCTGGCCCGGCGCACCGGCACCACGTTGTCGATGGTGTTGCAGGCCGCACTGGCGGTGTTGTTGCGCAAGCTGGGGGCTGGCGACGACGTCACGATCGGGGGGCCGATCGCCGGGCGAACCGACGCGGCATTGGCCGACCTGGTCGGGTTTTTCGTCAACACCTGGGTGTTGCGGGTCGACACCGCCGGCAACCGCAGCTTCACCGAGCTGCTGCAACAGGTGCGGGCAAAGGCTTTGGCCGCCTATGAAAACCAGGACGCCCCCTTCGAGCGATTGGTGGAGCTGCTCAACCCCGGCCGCACCGCGGCACACCATCCGTTGTTTCAGATTTACTTTGCCCTGCAGAACAATCCGGCGCCCGGCTTAGAATTGCCCGGGCTGACCGTCGAAGCCATGCCGGCGTCCACCCACACCGCGAGGTTCGATCTGTCGATCAATGTGTTCGACTCGCCTGCCGTGGGCGGACAGGCGCAGCCGCTACCCGGGGTGATCGAGTACGCCACCGACCTGTTCGATCGCTGCACCATAGATGGGATCGCCGCCTGCTATCTGCACATCTTGGACACCGTCACCGCTGACGCCGACGTGGGCATCGACACGATCGAGATCACCGACCGTGCCCGGCGCGGCGTGTTGACTACCGAGTACAACGACACCGCCGTCGCGGTGCCGAACGTCACCAGCGCCGAGTTGTTCGCCGCCCAGGTTGCGCGCACCACCAATGCCATTGCGGTGCAAGACGATCGGGACAGCCTGACCTATGCGCAGCTGGCGGCCCGGGTCAATCGCCTGGCCCGCTTCCTGATTGCGCAGGGGGTGGGTCCGGAGGTCGTGGTTGGGCTGGCGATGCGCCGCGGTATCGATCTGGTGGTGGCCATGCAAGCGATCGCCGCCGCCGGCGGGTCGTTCGCGCCCATTGACCCGACCCATCCGGCCCGGCGCACCCGCCAGCTGCTGCAGACGTTGGCGGCGGTGTGTGTACTGAGCAGCTCGACCGAGGGCCTGCGGGCCGCAGGCCTGGCCGTCGTCGACGTGGATCGTCTTGACCTGTCCGGCTTTTCGGCCCAGCCGATCACCGATGCCGATCGCATATCCGGGCTTGAACCCGACCATCGCGCATATCTGATGTTCACCTCGGGATCCACTGGGCGGCCCAAGTGCGTGTCGGTCACCCATCGCGCACTGGTCAACCAGCTGCTGTGGCTGCAGAACCAGTACCGGGTCGGTGTCCAAGACGTGTACCTACAGAAGACGGCGGTCACCTTTGACGTGTCGTTGTGGGGGTATTGGGTGCCACTGATTTCGGGTGCGCGGTTGATACTGGCCGGCCCGGAGGGCCATCAGGATCCCCGCTATCTGGCCGAGACGATCGCCGCGCACGGCGTGACGTTGACCGACTTTCTACCGTCGCTGCTGTCGGTGTTCTGTTCGGTGGCAACGCGGGAAGAGGTGGCGTCTTTGCGCGATGTACTCGTTGCCGGCGAAGCCTTGCCGCCGTCCACCGTCGACGCGTTCAGGGCGATCAGCGCTGCCGGGTTACACAATTTGTACGGGCCGACCGAGGCCACCGTGTCAGTCACTCATTGGCCCACCAGCCTCGGCCACCCGGCGCCGGTGCCCATCGGTGTGCCGCAATCCAACTGTCGGGTGTTTGTACTGGACGCCGGGTTGTGCGTGGTGCCGGTCGGGGTGCCCGGGGAGTTGTATATCGCCGGCGCGGGACTGGCACGAGGGTATCGAGCGCAGGGGTCGTTGACGGCGTCGCGGTTTGTGGCGTGCCCATTCGGGCCTCCGGGACAGCCGGGCCAGCGCATGTATCGCACCGGGGACGTGGTGCGCTGGAATGCCCACGGCGCGTTGGAGTTTGTTGGCCGCGCCGACGATCAGGTCAAGATCCGCGGGCATCGCGCCGAGTGTGGCGGGGGGGCCGCGGCGCTGTCGGAACTTGCCGGGGACGCGGGGGGACACCGCGCCCCGGCCACCCCGGTCCAGCAGATCCTGGCCGGTCTGTATGCGCAGGTGCTCGGCGTCGAGGGCGTGGGAGTCGATGAGTCGTTCTTCGACCTGGGCGGGGACTCGCTGCTGGCGATGCGCCTGGTGGCTGCGGTCAACAAGGCCCTGGACATCAGCCTCGGGGTGCGGATCTTGTTCGAGGCGCCCACGATTGACGAACTGACCCGGCGGCTGACCGCGGCCGACGATTCGCCCGCCGTCGTCCCGGTTCAGACCCTCAAGGACGGGCCCGGGATTCCGCTGTTCTGTCTGCCGCCGGCGGGAGGCTTGAGCTGGCCGTATCGCAATCTGGGTGCCCATCTGGACGGACCGATCATCGGTCTGCAGCAAGACCCGAACACCGGACGATCGATCCGCGAGCTGGCCAAGTACTACGCCCAAACCATTCAGACGCTGCACCCCGATGGCCCGTATCACCTGCTGGGCTGGTCTTTCGGCGGCGGTGTCGCCCATCAGGTCGCCGTGCAGCTGCGCCGGCAAGGATGCGTGGTGCGACGCCTGGTCGTCTTGGACCCCCCGCCGGCGCTGCATACTCCGGTGTTCGATGCCCTGGCCGAAAGCGACGTGCTGGACATGATCCGGGGCGCCGACGGCATCGACGGCGCCGAGCTCCCGCTCCACGAACTCGTCGGGATCATCACCGAGAACGTCAACACCAACATTGTGCTGCAAGCGCACCACGTGCCCGAAGTCTTCGACGGCGACATGACCATCTTCGCGGCGCGTCCGGGTGACGGCCAGTCGCTGCAACAGAGTTGGCGGCCATACGTCTGCGGCAACATCGCCGAACACCTCGTCGACTGCACGCACGAGCAGATGCTGAGCACGCAGGCGTTGCGGCTGTACGGCGAGCGCATCAAGGCGGCGCTCACCGACTGACGCGGGCGCGGAACGGAAACTGTGCCCAGAATCGGGCCGATACAGAGGTCATTGTGTCCATAGTTCCGGCGGAAAAACCCGTGTATTCGATTTAGGGGACAGCCAGGGGGCCATTCGATCGAACGACGACACAAGGTTGAGATGCCAACACCACTCGGGATTCGCGACGCCGGGCAGACCCTGCCGCTGACGCGCGCCCAGCTAGATGTATGGCTTTCGCAGCAAATAGGTTGCCTGGCCGAAGAGTGGCAAACGAGCTGTTTCGTCGTCATCGCGGGTGCGGTGGACCCCGATGTGCTCGAGCGCGCTATCCGGCACGTCGTTCGCGAGGCCGAAGCGCTCAGGGCCGTACCCTTCGAAGCCGACGGAGAGATTCGTCAAGAAATAATCGCCGACCCCGAATTCGATATCGAATTCCGCGACTTGACGAATTCGGCGGACCCAGTGGCTGAGGCCTACCGGCGGGCAACAGAAATCCAGCGGTCGCAGCTGCCATTAACCGGCCCACTATTCCGCTTCGCATTGTTCCGCACCCGGGCCGACGAATTCCACTGGTTCCTGTGTGTCCACCACATAGTTGTGGACGGGTCCACCTATGCGCTTTTTGCGAGTCGAGTGGCCCGAGTCTACTCGGCGATGGTTTCCGGCACCGCCATACCGCCCACGCCGTTCGGCACGCTGCGCGAGTTGGTCGAATGCGAGCTGGAATACGAAAAATCCGCCGACTACCAGGACGACCGGGCCTATTGGAGCAATAATCTCCCAGCGCAAAGCGGGCCGCGCCAGCAGCCCCCGCAGGCCGCCGAGGGATGCGATTCCTACACGGCCTCAGCGCCGGTCGAATTGGAACCCACCGTTTTGGCCCGGGTTGACGAATTGTCTCAAACACTGGGCGCCGATCGAACATCGATCATCGCCGCAGCGTGTGCCTTATTGGTGCGCGCGTGGACCGGTTCCGGGCCGGAAGTGGCGCTGGACTTTCCGGTGAGCAGACGGACGACGCCGAAATTGCGGACGATTCCGGGAATGGTTTCCGGATTCGTGCCGCTGGTATTGCGGGCGGCACCGGATTCCTCGCTCATCGATTTCTGCCAGCACGTCGAACACCGCATCCGGGACACCATGCCGCACCAACGGTTTCCGGTACGCACACCGCAGGCCGGCAGGGTCGTCGTCAATTTTGCGCCCTGGACAGCGGTTGCACCTTTCCATGGCGCCCGGGCAAAGCTGGTCTACACCGCATACGGCCATCTGGATAATTTCGGGCTGTTCTTCATCAACGACGGCGGCCGGCTTTTGCTGAGCACTGCGGGCCGCGGCCGGCCGTTTGCGGATTTCGGTACCGCCGAGATAGCCGCCCGGCTGGAACGAGTGCTGGCGGCGATGGCGGCAGATCCCGGGCGCCGGCTTTCCTCGGTGGATCCCCTCGACGCCCAGCAACGAGCCGCGCTGGACGGGTGGGGCAATGCGACCGCGGTCACGCCCCCCGCGGCCGCGGCCGCGTCGCTTCCGGCGTTGTTCGCCGCTCAGGTGGCCCGCAGTCCCGAGACCGTGGCGCTGGTGCACGTGGGCCAGACATGGAGTTACCGACAGCTCGATGACGCCGCCAACCGGCTCGCCCTGCTGTTGGCCTCTCGTGGGGTGGGCACCGGAGACGTGGTGGCGCTGATGTTCGAACGTTCGGCGCACGCCATCATCGCCATTCTGGCGGTGCTCAAGAGCCGGGCGGCTTACTTGCCCATTGATCCGGCACAGCCACCGGCGCGGGTGGGACTCGTGATGAAGGATGCCGCGCCGGTGGCTGTGTTGAGCACCACCGAGTTGGCCGGGCGACTGGACGGATACCAGGTGCCGGTGGTCACCGTCGACGACCTCGATCCCGAGACCCACTGCGGCCAACCGGAATTGGTGCATCCGGCCGGCGACGACATCGCCTACATTCTCTACACCTCGGGCACCACCGGCCTCCCCAAGGGCGTCGCGATAACCCATCAGAACGTCGCCCAACTGACCGCATCCCTGGCCGCAGGTCTGCCATGTGCGATCGGACAGGTGTGGAGTCAGTGTCACCCGTATGCGTTCGACGTGTCGGTGTTCGAGATATGGGGTGCGCTGCTGCACGGCGGTCGCCTGGTCGTGATGCCCGAGGCGGTGACCCGTTCACCCGAAGAGCTTCGGGCGCTGCTGATCTCGGAAGAGGTTGGCGTGCTGACGCAGACCCCGTCGGCCGCCGCCGCGTTGCCGCCGCACGGTGTCGCGCCGACGGCGCTGGTGCTGGGCGGCGAGGCCTGCCCGGCCGAGGTGGTCGACCGATGGGCCGACGGGCGGGTGACGGTAAACGCTTACGGCCCAACCGAAACGACGATGTACGTGTCCATGAGTGCCCCGCTGAAACCGGGCGGGGGCGCCGTACCGATCGGCGTTCCGGTGCCGGGCGCCGCGTTGTTCGTCCTCGACGATTGGCTGCGGCCGGTGCCGGCGGACGTCCCGGGTGAGTTGTATGTCGCGGGCCGCGGCGTTGGCTGTGGGTATGTGAACCGGACCGCGTTGACGGCGTCGCGGTTCGTGGCGTGCCCGTTCGGGCCACCGGAACAGCCGGGCCAGCGCATGTACCGGACCGGGGACGTGGTGCGCTGGAACTCCCAGGGCGCCTTGGAATTCGTCGGCCGCGCCGACGAACAGCTCAAGGTCCGGGGTTTCCGAATCGAGCCCGGCGAAGTCGAAGCAGCATTGATGCTGCACCCCGCCGTCGCCCAAGCGGTCGTCAGCGCCGGCAACGAGACGCAACTCGTGGGCTATGTGGTGCTCCAACCCGGAACCGAGGATGCCGATATCGCCGCGCAGCTGCGCGCGTTCGTGGGGCAGCGGTTGCCGACGTTCATGGTGCCCGCGGTGGTCATGGTGCTGGAATCATTGCCGCTGACGGCCAACGGCAAGCTGGATCGAAACGCGTTGCCGGCGCCGGAGTTCGTGTCGGCGGCCGCGTATCGGGGTCCGCGGGATCAGCGAGATGCGTTGTTAGCGCGGCTGTTCGGCGAAGCACTGGGCCTGGCGCCGGTCGGTATCGACGACGGGTTCTTCGATCTGGGTGGACATTCGCTCACGGTGATCCGGTTGGTGGCCCGCATTCGGGCCGAGCTGGATGTCGAGGTGCCGATACGGGCGGTGTTCGAGGCGCCGACGGTGGCGCAGTTGGCGGACTGGTTGGACGTGCACCAGGGCCGTGGGGTCCGTGCCGCTGTGGTGGCGCAACCGCGACCGGATCGGATTCCGTTGTCGTGGGCGCAATCTCGGCTGTGGTTCCTGCACAAGTTCGAGGGTCCGTCGGCGACCTACAACATTCCGTTGGCGTTGCGGTTGACCGGCAGCCTGGATGTGGCGGCGCTGGGCGCGGCGCTGGGCGACGTGGTAGGCCGGCACGAGAGTTTGCGCACGGTGTTCGCCGAGGCGGATGGCGTCGCCTACCAGCAGATCCTGCCCGCCGCAACGGTTCAGGTGCCGGTGATCGCGGCCGAGCTGACCGACGGCCGGCAGCTGGCCGATGCCGTCAGTGCTGCTGCGGGTTACCGGTTCGACCTGGCCACCGAAATCCCGGTGCGCGCAGGGCTGATCGAAGTGTCCGCCACCGAGCACGTCCTGGTCTTGGTCATGCACCACATCGCGGCCGATGGTGCCTCGCTGGCTCCGCTGGCCAGCGATCTGGCCGCCGCGTATGCCGCACGCCGCGACGGACGAGTGCCGCAGTGGGCTCCGCTACCGGTTCAGTACGCCGATTACACGCTGTGGCAACAGCAAGTGCTGGGCGACGAAAACGACCACGAATCGGTTCTGGCGAACCAATTCGCCTACTGGAAAACCGAATTGGCGGGCGCCCCCGAACAGATCAGGCTGCCCGCGGACCGGCCGCGCCCAGCTCACCAGTCGTTCCAGGGTGAATTGATCTCCTTCGCTGTGCCGGCGGGTCTGCGCGAGCGGGTGGAGCGGCTGGCCCGGCGCACCGGCACCACCATGTCGATGGTGTTGCAGGCCGCCCTGGCGGTGCTGTTGCGCAAGCTCGGCGCCGGTGACGACGTGTGCATCGGCGGGCCGATCGCCGGACGTACCGATGCGGCGCTGGCCGATCTCATCGGATTCTTCGTCAACACCTGGGTTTTGCGGGTCGACACTTCCGGTAACCCGGATTTCGGGCAGTTGCTCGAGCAGGTGCGAACCAAGGCACTGGCCGCCTACGAACATCAGGACGCCCCCTTCGAGCGATTGGTGGAACTGCTCAACCCGGCCCGCTCCACCACGCATCATCCACTGTTCCAGGTGTCGTTCGCCCTGCAGAACAACCCGGTACCCACGCTGGAGTTGCCCGGGCTGTCGATTGAGGCGATGCCGGTGCCGACGCATACCGCCAAGTTCGATCTGTCCATGCACCTGTTCGATCTGCCTGCCGCCGGGGGCCAGCCGCAACCGCTACCAGGCCTGATCGAATACGCCACCGACTTGTACGACCGGCCCAGCGTCGAGGCGTTCGCCAACTCTTACCTGCACATTCTCGACGTCGTCACCGGCATTGCCGCCCAGGGTGTCGACACGATCGACATCACCACCGCCACCCAACGCGAGCTGCTACTGGCCGCGCACACCACCACCGAGATCCCCGAGACGACCATCCCGGAGTTGTTCGACGCCCAGGCCGTCCGCACGCCGAATGCCGTAGCGGTACAGGGTGATTGCTGCCAATTGAGCTACGCGGAGCTGGCCGCACGGGCCCGCCGATTGGCGGCTCGGCTGCGAACCTACGGCGCGCAACGGGAAACCGTCATCGCCGTGGCGTTGCCCCGCGGGCCGGAGTTGATCACCGCGCTGCTGGCCGTCACCCAGACCGGGGCGGCCTACCTGCCCGTCGACCCGGACTATCCCAGCCAACGCACCGGCTACATGCTCGCCGACGCCGCTCCGCGACTGCTGATCACCGATGCGGCCACCGCGCCCGGTCTGCCCGAGTCCGGTATCCCGCGGCTGGTCTTGGATGAGCTTGACGCCGAGCTTGACGCCGAGCCGGCCGCCGAGCTTCACGCCGAGCCGGCGTCAGAGCGGCCGGATCCGGGCAACCTGGCCTACCTCGTCTACACCTCGGGGTCCACCGGGGTGCCCAAAGCCGTAGCCGCCACGCACCGCGATGTCGTGGCGCTGGCTTCGGACAGCTGCTGGGGACAGGACCACGGGCGAGTTCTGGTCCACTCGTCCATCGCGTTCGACGCGTCGACCTACGAGGTGTGGGTGCCGCTGCTGCGCGGTGGTTGCCTGGTCATCGATTCGTGCGCCGGAAACGAAATCACCGCGCTGACAGCATTAATCGCGCAGCATCAGGTTACCGCCCTGTTCCTGACCACGGCTTTGGTTGACCTGGTCGCCGAGGCGCCCAGCGAAAGTTTCGCTTCGGTTCGTCAGCTGTGGGTGGGCGGTGAGGCGCTGACGCCGGCGGCGGCCGGCAAGCTGCGGGCCGCTCATCCCGGGCTCGAGCTGATCAACGTATACGGCCCCACCGAAACAACGACCTTTGCAACGTATTTCAGGTGCGGGGATGCCGACGACCTGACCGGAGCGTCGGTGCCGATCGGTGGCCCGCTGGACAATATGCGGGTCTTCGTGCTGGACGCCGGAATGTGTGTGGTGCCGCCGGGGGTGGCCGGGGAGTTGTATATCGCCGGTGCCGGGGT
>NZ_MVHE01000068.1 GCF_002086155.1 Mycobacterium angelicum
CATCACATCGAAGAATCACACGACGACGTCGTACACCACGTCCCTGGACTTGACCTACCGCAGATCGCGTTGGCTCACGCGCAGTTCGAAACTATCCATCCGTTCATCGACGGAAATGGCCGCACGGGTCGTGCGTTGATCCAAGCGATGCTGCGACACAAGGGGTTGACGCGAAACGTCACTGTCCCGGTTTCTGCAGGGCTGTTGACCGATACTGACTCTTACTTTGCCGCGCTGACCGCGTACCGTGACGGCAACCCGGTCCCAATTGTCGACAGAGTATCGGAGGCGGCAGTCGCGGCAGTATTCAATGGCCGTCAACTTGTGGATGATATGCACGCCGTCCGCGCAGGGTGGAACGACAAGATCACGGCTCGTAGCGACTCGGCCGTATGGCAAATAGCCGACCTTCTGCTGCGTCGCCCGGTCATCAATACGGCACTCCTAACCGGAGAGCTGGGTATCGAATCGAAGCACGCACGCCGATACCTCCACCCGTTGTCCGAGGCAGAGATCATTCTCGAAACCACGTCTGGTCCACGCAATCGGGTCTGGCGCGCGCCTGAGGTAATCGCAGCCCTCGATGATTTTGCTGAGCGCGCGCGACGGAGCTCTTCAACAATCCGGGCATAGCGACGGTCTGTCAGCGCACACCAAAAGATGTTTCATCCGCCGCGAATCTCCGAATGACCGCTGTTTAGCGGTGGTCTCTAACTCTGTTACCAGTTAGAACACTGGTCGGGGTGGCGGGATTCGAACCCACGGCCTCTTCGTCCCGAACGAAGCGCGCTACCAAGCTGCGCCACACCCCGCTTGAAGCTTGGACAGCCTATCGCACCGGCCGGTCGACTAGCCAAACCGCAGGTCGCACCTCAGTTCCAGGTGCCGGAGCGTTCAAATTTAAGCAGCGCCTGCGCCGCGCCGGTCGGATCGATCCCCTGAGCGCTGACCCACTCGTCGCAGTAATAAGTGTCGGAGTAGCGGTCGCCGCTATCGGCGAGCAGGGTCACCACCGAACCGCTGCGGCCCTGCGCGACCATCTCGGCGAGCAGGCCGAAAGCCCCCCACACGTTGGTTCCCGTCGACGGCCCCACCCGGCGCTTGAGGACGGCGCTGACGTGCCGGGCCGCGGCGATCGATGCGGCGTCGGGAACCGACACCATGCGGTCGACCAGGCGAGGCAGAAATGACGGCTCCACCCGGGGGCGGCCGATGCCCTCAATCCGTGACGAGGCAGACATGACGATGTCGTACCGATCTTCGGCGTAGGCGGGAAAGAACGCGGAGTTTTCCGGGTCCACCACACACAGCCGTGTCGCATGCCGTCGATAACGGATGTAGCGGCCGATCGTCGCGCTGGTTCCGCCAGTGCCCGCGCCGACCACGATCCACTCCGGGATCGGGTATGCCTCTTCGCGCATCTGCGTGTAGATCGACTCGGCGATGTTGTTGTTGCCGCGCCAGTCGGTGGCCCGCTCGGCGTTGGTGAACTGGTCGAGGTAATGCCCACCGGTCTGCTCGGCAAGTCGCGCGGCCTCGTCGTAGACCTGACTGGACTTCTCCACGAAATGGCAACGGCCACCCTGGGATTCGATCAGCGCGATCTTGGAGGCACTCGTCGTGGCGGTCACCACAGCGATGAACGGCAGACCGAGCATGGCGGCGAAATAGGCTTCGGAAATCGCCGTCGAACCCGACGACGCCTCCACCACCGTCGTCCCCTCATTGATCCACCCGTTACACAGCGCATACAGGAACAGCGACCGCGCCAGCCGGTGCTTGAGGCTGCCGGTGATGTGCGTCGTCTCATCCTTCAGATACAGCTCGACGCCGGCGTCGTTGCACCAGGCCGCGGGCAGCGGGTAGCGCAACAAGTGCGTATCGGCACTGCGGCGCGCGTCAGCCTCGATCAGCCGGATCGCGTTGTCCGTCCAGCTGCGGGACTGGCTGCGGACCGCGATGTGGGCCCGATCGCTCAACGCACCGAAGCTGTTGGCTGTGAGCGACCCAGGTTGCTGCTGGAATCACGGCCGCCCATGGGCGCCGCGATCAGCGTCAGCAAGGTTGCCTCCGGCCGGCAGCAGAACCGCACCGGAGCGAACGGTGAGGTGCCTATCCCGGCCGAGACGTGCAGGCGCATGTTCGCGCCCCACTGCGATGCCCCCTTGGCGCGCGAGCGGTCCAGGCCGCAGTTGGTCACCAGGGCGCCGTAGAACGGCAGGCACAGCTGTCCGCCGTGCGTGTGGCCGGCCATCACCAGTTGGTAGCCGTCGGCGGCGAAGCGATCGAGCACCCGCGGCTCGGGCGAATGGGTCAGGCCCAGCCGCAGATTGGCCGCCGGGCTGGCCGGCCCGGCGATGGTGTCGTAGCGGTCGCGGTCGATGTGCGGATCGTCGACGCCCGCGGCCGCGATGTGCAGCCCCGCCACCTCGAACTCGCGGCGGGTGTGGGTGAGGTCGAGCCAGCCGCGCTCGGTGAACGCCGCCCGCAGGTCCTGCCAGGGCAACGGCTCGCCCTTGGTCCGGTGATCGGGGTTGGTCAGGTAGTTCAGCGGGTTCTTCAGCCGCGGCCCGAAGTAGTCGTTGCTGCCGAAGACGAAGACACCCGGTCGCGACAGCAGGTCGCCCAGCGTCTGCACGACGGCAGGCACGGCCTTGGGGTGGGCCAGGTTGTCACCGGTGTTGACCACCAGGTCGGGCTCCCAGCTGGCCAGCTCGCGCAGCCAGGCCTGCTTGCGACGCTGGTTGGGCAGCATATGCAGGTCGCTGATATGCAGCACCCGCAGCGGCGTCGAACCGGGCGACAGGACCGGCATCGTCACCTCGCGCAGCACGAACGCGTTGCGTTCGACGAACGCGGCATAACCGACGCCCGCGATAGCCGAGCCGAGGGCGACGGCACCGGTGCGCAACATGATGGGCAGAACATCAGCCATGCCAGGCAGCCTACTGCCGTTGGGCGGGTGACCGCGCGTTCTCTGCCCCTTCCGGGGCCGCTTCCGGTTTACGGCGGAGGCGGTGGCGGGGGCGGTGCCAGCAGCGGAATGGTGATCGGCGGCAGGCCGGGAATCTCGACTACCTGTGATCCGATCGGTACCGGCGGCGCGCCCTCCGGTGGCGGCGGCGGTGGCGGTGGAATGCCGTTACTGATCTGGATCGTGATGATGGATCCCGGGATCGTCTGGCCGCTGGGTGAGGTGCCGACGACCTCGCCGTACTTAGCGCTGCTGTTGACCGAGTTGGGTTGGTCGGCGACCTGGAAACCGGCGTCCTTGAGGCGTTGGCGCGCTAGGTCTACGTCCAGTCCGGCCACACTGGGTACCCGGGAACCCGGTGAGCCGTCGACGTAGCGCGGGTCGGTCGGCGGCAACGCGATGTCGCCGAAGTTCTTGGCGATCGGCTTCATCGCGGTGAACCAGGTGCGGGCCGGCTCGTTACCGCCGTACAGGTCGCCGTCGCCGCAGTGACGCAACGGGGCTGAGCACAGATCCGTCGGCGAGGTCGAGTCGTCGTAGATGTAGTTGGCCGCCGCGTAATGGTTGGTGAAACCGACGAAGCCGGAGGAGCGGTGGGCTTCGGTGGTCCCCGTCTTGCCGGACATCGGCAGGTCCCAGCCCGCCGCGCCGGCCGAACCCGCGGCGGTGCCGGATCCCACGGCGTCCTTGCTCATGGCGTTGGCCAGGGTGTTGGCCAGCCCCGCCGGGACCACCTGATCGCAGGTTTCGGTGGTGACGGCGACCTCGTTGCCGTTGCGGTCGACCAGTTTGTCGATGGGGTTGGGCGGGCACCACACGCCGCCGGAGGCCAGCGTCGCCGCGACGTTCGACAGTTCCAGCGCATTGACCTCGATCGGCCCGAGGGTGAACGACCCGATGTTCTGCCGTTTGACGAAGTCGGCCAGGCTCTCGTTGCTGTCCGGGTTGTAGTCGCGGGCGGTGCCGGGATTGGCATAGGACCGCAGCCCGAGTTTGATCGCCATGTCCACCGTGCGAGTCACACCGACCTGCTGGATCAGCTTGGCGAACGCGGTGTTGGGCGAGGTGGCGAGCGCGTCCGTCACACTCATCGATCCCCGGTAGTTCCCGGCGTTGATGACGCACCAGGTGTCCTTGGGACAGCCCTTGGCGCCACCGCTACCCATGCCCTTGGCCTGGAAACGGCCCGGCACGTCCAGGTTGGCGTTGATGCCCATGCCCATATCCAGGGCGGCCGCCGTGGTGAAGATCTTGAAGACCGAGCCGGCGCCGTCGCCGACGAGAGAGAACGGCTGTGGGCGCATGGTTTCGCCGGCTTCGGTGTCCAGCCCGTACTTGCGGTTGCTGGCCATCGCTACGACCTTGTGCGAATCCTTGCCGGGCAGGATCACGCTCATCACGCTGGAGATGCCGGCCAGCGTCGGGCTGGCGAACCTGTCGATGGCGGTCTTGACCGGAATCTGGACGTCGGGGTCCAGATTGGTGCGGATCAGGTAGCCGCCGCGGGCCACCTGTTCCTTGCTAATACCGGCGCGCGACAGGTACTCCTGGACGTAGTCGCAAAAGAAAGCGCGGTCACCTGCGGCGATACAGCCCCTCGGCAGCTCGTTGGGCTGCGGCAAGATCCCCAGCGGTTGCGTCTTGGCGGCGCGCAACGCGTCGGCTTCCTGCGGGATGTTCTCGATCATGGTGTCCAGCACCAGGTTTCGCCGGGCCAGCGCGCCTTCTGGGTTGGTATACGGGTTGAGCGTGCTCGTGGACTGCACCATGCCGGCCAGCAGGGCCGCCTGTTGCCAGTTCAGGTCGATCGCGTTCACCCCGAAGTAGGTCTGTGCCGCGTCCTGCACACCGAAGGAGTTGTTGCCGAAGGACACCAGGTTCAGGTACCGGGTCAGGATCTCGGGCTTGGTGAATGTCTTGTCCAGCGTGAGCGCCATCCGGATCTCACGCAGCTTGCGCGCCGGAGTGGTCTCGACGGCCGCGCGCTTTTCCGCGTCGGTCTGGGCCGTCACCAGCAGTTGGTAGTTCTTTATGTATTGCTGCTCGATTGTCGAGCCGCCGCGGGTGTCGACGTCGCCGGAGGCGTAGCCGGCCAGGCCGGTCAGGGTGCCTTTCCAGTCGACGCCGTTGTGATCGGCGAACCGTTTGTCCTCGATCGACACGATCGCCAGCTTCATGGTGTTGGCGATCTTGTCCGACGGCACTTCGAAACGGCGCTGAGAGTAAAGCCACGCGATGACGTTGCCCTTGGCGTCGACCATGGTCGAGACCGCCGGCACTTCGCCTTCGAGCAGCTGGGCCGAGCCGTTGGCGACAACTTCTGAGGCCCGATTGGACATCAGACCGAGGCCGCCGGCGAAGGGAAACATCAGCGCCGCGGCGACGACGCTGGCGAGCAGACAACAGCCCACGAGCTTCAGCAGGGTGATAACGGCTGGGGGGCGCTCGGGCATGCGTACTACAGTAGCGACCCCCTGTCACCCCCCCGCGCCGCTGCGCCGAAAAAATCTTTTCTTAAGGTGCGATCCGACGTGCTGAGGGGCGTTTCGGTTAATTTGCGGCTGCGTCACTGGTCAGGGCGCCTAAATAGGGTCAACACCACATGTTTCCCCCGGCAGATTGGTCTAAGACTGGACGCCCGTCCCAGAAAAAGCGTTATCGGACTGTTGCGCAATTGCCACCTGAACACCTAACTTGTATAGGCAGTGAGATTCAGGTAACAGCGATGTGCGCAGTGTGGCGAGGATCGCACCTCGGCTGGGACCCGAGGAGGGCGGTCGCGATTAGCGACCGGGAGGAAGGGATCAGCTCGTGTCAGGAACACGTCCGGCTGCTAGAAGGACGAACCTTGTGGCCGCGCAAACGCCGCTTCGCAGCGTCGAGGCGGAAGAGCGCATTACCTGGGTGTCAAAGGCCCTTTGCCGAGCCACCGACCCGGACGAATTGTTTGTCCGCGGGGCTGCCCAGCGGAAGGCCGCGGTGATCTGCCGGCACTGCCCAGTGATGCAGGAATGCGGGGCCGACGCACTGGACAACAAGGTGGAGTTCGGCGTCTGGGGTGGCATGACCGAGCGTCAGCGCAGGGCTCTGCTCAAGCAGCACCCCGAGGTCGTTTCCTGGTCGGACTACTTCGACAAGCGCAAGCGCCGCAGCGGGTAGTTGGGGGTCCGGAGACGGCCCTCGTCATTACATTTCTGTTACGACCACCGCCGGTCAGACTCTAATTGGCTAGTGCCCGATAGGGACTGGCGTGTGTGGAATACATTAATTCCTCGATCGCCGTTTCGTGGCGCTTTTCGTTGATCTGCTCATAACGAGATCAGCGATATCCCGCCAGCGCTGGGCGTCCCTTACGCCTCCCGGTCCATCCCGCCCAAGCCTGGACACCTGGACCCAAGCACTTGTCGTCGCCGCGCTGGCGTCGCCGGCGCGCTGAGTTAATCAGCTCGGGTGCCAGGCGGACTCGGTGCGTTCAGCCCGAATCGAACGCCGACCATCCGGATCATGAAGCAAACCGCCGCGGCTGCCAGTGCTGCCGGGAGCCCATAGGCGCCCAAACTGATCGCCGCAACGGTGATGGCGGCGGCCACCAGTGCCGGGATTGCGTACAGGTCGCTGCGCAGCACGGTCGGGATCTGCCCGACCAGCGTGTCCCGCAGCGTCCCCCCGCCGACCGCGGTGACCACGCCCAGCAGGATCGCGGGTGCGATCCCGAGCCCGAAGGTCATTGCCTTGTCCGCGCCGATAACCGCGAACACGCTAAGGCCGATCGCGTCCAGCACCACGATGGGCGTCTCCAGCCGAGAAAGCTTGCGGCTGAGCGCGAATGCGATCAGTCCGCCCGCGAAAGCCAGCGTGAAGTAACGCCAGTCACGAAAAGTGGCCGGCGGTACCGCGCCGATGATCAAGTCGCGGACGACACCGCCGCCCAACGCTGTCATCATCCCCAGGGTCACCACGCCCACCACGTCCAGCCGTGCCGCGCGCACCGCTGTCATTGCCCCGTTCAAGCCGAAAACGAAGGTGCCGGCCAGATCCAGCACAAGCAGCAGCGGCGGTTCGGGGTTCACACTCAGTGCCTACCACGTGCGGCACCAGGCCATATCGCAAGCTTCGGACCCCGGTACCCCGCCGTGCCGGCGATATCGCGGTTGCAGTTTGGGTGTGGGTGCTCGGCGCGATGCTGGTGTGACTGATGTGATCTAACGGCGTGCTGCCGCGCGAGCCGCTTCGTCTCCGACCGAAGTGATCTGGTCGGCAAGGGCCCGCAGTGCCTCCAGGTCAGAGACGTCAAACGGCAACGACGGCACCCCGATGACCGGCACATGCGGGTTGGCCCCGGTAAACCGGGACAGCAGCCGGATCTCCCGCTTGGCGGTCTGTCCGCGGTCGGCATGAATCCGCAGCACGGCCGCCGCCAGCGACGCGGCTTCGGAGCCGGCGCCTTCGGACTCCAGCGTCTCGGTGGCGTCGATGGCCCGCTCGACGGGCAGCGCGCACAACGGCGGGTGGGTCCGGTTCAACACGAGCCCCGCCAGGGGCATCCCCTCCTGGGAGAGCCGGTCCACGAAGAAGGACGCCTCGCGCAGTGCGTCGGGTTCGGCGGCCGACACCACCACGAACTGGGTGCCGCGCCGCTTCAACAACGCATACGTGCGGTCGGCCTTTTCGCGGAAACCACCGAACGTGGCATCCAGCGACTGTACGAACGCCGCGGCATCGGCCAACATCTGCGAACCGAGAATCGTCGACATGGCTTTCATAGCCAATCCCATTGCACCAGTGACCAATCGGCCGATGCCACGACCGGGGGCGAGCAGCAGCCGCCACAGCCGGCTATCCATGAAGCTGCCCAATCGCTTTGGCGCGTCCAGGAAGTCCAGTGCATTGCGTGACGGAGGGGTGTCGACCACCACCAGGTCCCAACGGTCCTGGCTCAGCAGCTGGCCCAGCTTCTCCATGGCCATGTACTCTTGCGTTCCGGCGAGCGATGTGGCGACGGTCTGATAGAACTGGTTGTCCAGAATCGATTGCGCCCGATCGGATCCGGAGTACTGGACCACCATTTCGTCGAAAGTACGGCGCATATCAAGCATCATCGCGTGTAGCTCGCCGGGTACCTCTGGCGCTAACGGCACTCGTTGCGGTGCGTTGCCAAGGTCGTTGACCCCCAACGCTTGTGCCAGTCGCTTAGCGGGGTCGATGGTCAAAACCACTACGGTGCGCCCATATTCAGCGGCGCGCAACGCGATCGCCGCCGCAGTGGTGGTCTTGCCTACACCGCCGGCGCCGCAACAGACCACCACCCGGTTGGACGTATCGGCCAGGATGGCGGCCATATCAAGGGTTTTCGGCGTGACGCTCATCGGACCCCCTGGTGTGCAAGCGATTCCGAAAGTTCATAGAGGCTGCCGAGGTCCACGCCGTCGGAGATCGTCGGTAATTCCAGTCGTGGTACCTGCAGGGCATCGAGCTGCTGCGCGGTCTCGGCACGAGCGGCGATCCGGGTGGCATGCTCGATGGTCTCGGTCAACAGACCGGCGAAGTCGGCGTCGCTGAGCTCGATGCCGGCTGTGGCCAATCCGGCCCGCACCGAGTCCGCGTCGACATCGCCTTCGGCGGCCTTTGCCAGATCGTCAGGCGCGAGGTAGGCCGGAATATTGCGATTCACGATCACGCTGCCGATCGGCAGGTCCATGTCGGACAGCTCCTCGATGGCTTCCAACGTTTCCTGCACCGGCAGCGCTTCGAGCAGCGTCACCAGGTGGATGGCCGTCTGGTCGGAATGCAGCAACCGGACCACGCCCTCGGCCTGTGAATGCACCGGCCCACCCTTGGCCAGGTCCGACACCGCCTTGGTGACGTCCAAGAATCGCGCGATACGCCCCGTCGGTGGCGCATCGACGACGATCGCGTCGTAGACGGGCAGCTTGTTCTTGTCGACGCGGATCACCGTCTCTTTGATCTTTCCGGTGAGCAGCACGTCGCGCAGACCGGGCGCGATCGTCGTCGCGAATTCGATCGCTCCGATGCGGCGCATTGCCCGGCCCGCGATACCCAGGTTGTAGAACATGTCGAGGTATTCCAGGAATGCGGCCTCGATGTCGATCGCGAGCGCGTTGACCTGTCCGCCCCTTTCGGCCGTCGCGATCTTGAGTTCCTGATACGGCAGCGGCGGAACATCGAATAGCTGCGCAATCCCTTGGCGCCCTTCAACTTCCACCAGCAGCACCTTGCGCCCGCCCGCTGCCAGCGTCAGCGCGAGAGCCGCTGCGATGGTCGATTTCCCGGTCCCGCCTTTGCCGGTCACAAAATGCAAGCGGACCTTCGATAGGCGCGATGGCCAGCCGACGGAACTACCGCCGCTAGAAGTGTTTGCCACCATCGCATGCTAGCTCTAGCTTCCCGACGGATAAGCTTCGCGTCATGACCCAACCCACCGCATGGGAGTACGCCACGGTTCCGCTGCTCACGCACGCCACCAAACAGATCCTCGATCAGTGGGGCGCCGACGGGTGGGAGTTGGTGGCGGTGTTGCCCGGGCCAACCGGTGAGCAGCACGTTGCTTACCTGAAGCGCCCAAAGTGAGCGTTATCTGGGCCCGGCTGAGCGAACTCGGCATCGCGCTGCCGCAAGTGGCGGCGCCGCTGGCGGCCTATGTTCCAGCGGTGCGTACGGGCAACCTCGTGTATACCGCGGGCCAGTTGCCGTTCGAGGCCGGCAAGCTCGCCCAGACCGGCAAGGTGGGCGCCGACATCAGCCTGGAGGACGGCAGAGCCCTGGCGCGACTGTGCGCGCTCAACGCGTTGGCGGCAATCGACTCGCTGGTAGGTCTGGACTCGGTAACGCAGGTGGTCAAGGTCGTCGGCTTCGTGGCCTCCGCGCCCGGCTTCAATGGCCAGCCGAGTGTGATCAACGGGGCTTCGGATCTGCTGGCCGAGGTGTTCGGCGATAAGGGCGCGCATGCGCGGTCGGCCGTCGGTGTGTCCGAGCTACCGCTGGACGCCCCCGTGGAAGTCGAGCTGATCGTGGAGGTCGGCTGACGATCGTGGCCGAGCTGGCGCATCCCGCATACGGGCAGTTGCGGCCGGTCACGGACACCGTGTCGGTGCTGCTGGCCGATAACCCCGGGCTGATGACGCTGGAGGGCACGAATACTTGGGTGCTGCGCGGGCCGCGCAGCGACGAGTTGGTCATTGTGGATCCCGGGCCGGACGACGACGAGCACATCACCCGGGTAGCCGCGCTGGGACGGATCGTGTTGGTGTTGATCAGCCACCGCCATGGCGACCACACCGACGCCATCGACAAGCTGGTCGAGGCGACCGGGGCGACGGTGCGGTCGGCAGGCAGCGGCTTCTTGCGCGGTCTCGGCGGTGAGCTGGTCGACGGCGAGGTGATCGACGCGGCCGGCCTGAAGATCAAAGTGATGTCGACTCCTGGCCACACCGCCGACTCGTTGTCCTTCCTGGTCGACGACGCGGTGCTGACGGCCGACACGGTGCTGGGCCGCGGCACCACCGTGATGGATAAGGAAGACGGCAGCCTGGGGGACTACCTGGAGTCACTGCGCCGGCTGCGTGGTCTGGGCAAGCGGGTGGTACTGCCCGGCCATGGGCCGGAGCTCCCCGACCTGGACGCCGTCACGCAGGGGTATTTGGTGCACCGGCACGAGCGGCTCGAGCAGGTGCGCTCGGCGCTGCGGGATCTCGGCGAAGACGTCAGCGCGCGCCGGATAGTCGAACACGTCTATGTCGACGTCGACGAAAAGCTGTGGGACGCAGCCGAATGGTCCGTCCAGGTGCAGCTGAACTACCTGCGGACTCAGTAGCCGCGAACGTGCGCACATGTACGCCTGAAACGGCGTGTCACCGTACAAACATGCACGCTCGCGGAAAAAAGGTGGGCTACCTGGCGCGGCGGGCCAGGCGCTCTGAGTCGGAGATGAGCACGCTCTTGCCTTCGAGCCGGATCCAGCCGCGGTGGGCGAAATCGGCCAGCGCCTTGTTCACCGTCTCCCGGGAAGCGCCCACCAGCTGGGCGATCTCCTCCTGAGTCAGGTCGTGCGTCACCCGCATCGCACCACCCTCTTGCGTGCCGAACCGCTGGGCCAGTTGCAGCAACTGCTTGGCCACCCGGCCGGGCACGTCGGTGAAGATCAGGTCGGCCAGATTGTTGTTGGTGCGCCGCAGCCGGCGGGCCAACACCCGCAGTAGCTGCTCGGCGATCTCGGGGCGGTCGGCGATCCAGGCCCGCAGCGCGTCGCGGTCCATCGAAACGGCGCGCACCTCGGTGATCGTGGTTGCGCTGGACGTCCGCGGCCCCGGGTCGAAGATCGACAACTCGCCGAACATGTCCGACGGACCCATGATGGTCAGCAGGTTCTCGCGGCCATCCGGTGACCGGCGACCGATCTTCACCTTCCCCGCAACGATGATGTACAGCCGATCGCCCGGCTCACCCTCAGCGAAAACCGTGTGTCCACGGGGGAAGTCGACCGGCTGCAGTTGTTTGGTCAGTGCGGCGACCGCGCCGGGTTCAACCCCCTGGAAGATTCCTGCCCTTGCCAGGATCTCGTCCACGTTGCCTCTTCACTTTTCCAACGAATTGATACGGGCAGGCCAAGCTTTTGACCGTTGACGAGTCTAAAGGTAGGCCAATCGGTGCGACCTGCCAACGCTACACACGATTAATGTGTCGAGTCGCGCCAAATTGCGGATTCGGCCGGGCATGCCTGTGCACCCGGTTCGGCAGGCTCACCTCGACGCGGGTGGTGACCTCGCTGGCAAAGAACGCCTCGACATGATGCCGCCCGATGGGCGGCTCCGGGGACCGAGCCACCGCAAGCCCAAGGGCCTGACGCCGATGCAGGTAGTCCAGCGCCTCCGGCATTCCCTCTCTGGCCAGCGTATGTACGTCCACGGGCTGGGCATGGTCAAGGAACTCGGCGACGTCGCGCGCCGTCACGGTATCGCGGCCAAGTGTCTTTTCCAGCCGCCCCAGCCCGAGCGTCGCCAGCATCAGCAACGCCGGAATGCAGGCAACCAGCAACCATGACACAAGGAGAGTAAACATGGCTTTGAATCAACACGAGGTCTCGACGAGATCACGAAATCAGTACTCTGTCGTAGGTGACAGCGGCAAAGTCGTCCGGACGTTCCAAGGCGAAGCCGGCCGTTCCCGAACCTGAAGTTGCAGCCCGCTGGTCCACGGAGACCCGAGCCGGCCTGGTCCGACGGGCGCGGCGGATGAATCGCGCACTGGCGCAGGCGTTTCCGCATGTGTACTGCGAGCTCGACTTCACCAATCCGCTCGAGCTCGCGGTGGCGACCATTCTTTCGGCGCAGAGCACCGACAAGCGGGTGAACCTGACGACGCCGGCATTGTTCGTGCGGTACAAGACAGCGCTGGACTACGCGCAGGCGGACCGCACCGAGCTGGAGGAGCTGATCAGGCCGACCGGCTTCTACCGAAACAAGGCTTCCTCACTCATCGGCCTGGGGCAGGCGCTGGTCGAGCGGTTCGACGGCGAGGTGCCGGCCACCATGGCGGAACTGGTAACGCTGCCCGGCGTCGGGCGCAAGACCGCCAACGTCATCCTGGGCAACGCCTTCGACATCCCCGGAATCACCGTTGACACCCATTTCGGACGGTTGGTGCGGCGCTGGCGCTGGACCGCCGAAGAGGACCCGGTCAAGGTTGAGCACGCGGTCGGCGAACTGATCGAACGCAAGGAATGGACCCTACTGAGCCACCGCGTCATCTTCCACGGCCGTCGGGTGTGCCACGCGCGCAAGCCCGCGTGCGGAGTATGTGTGCTCGCCAAAGATTGCCCCTCTTACGGGCTTGGTCCCACGGATCCGTTGCTGGCCGCGCCGCTGGTCCAGGGACCGGAAACCGAACACCTGTTGGCCCTGGCCGGGTTGTAATTGTTGAGCGGCGCGAGTGTGAAGAAGGCCGCACGCTGGAGCGCGAGCGTGCGGCCAGTTTCACGTTCGAGCCCGGCGCAATGAGGAAGCTGACCGGGCGAACCCGCTGGACGATCGCGATCCTGGCGGTGGTGGCCGCGCTGATCGTGGCGCTGGCTGCCCAGTTGCGCGACGCCGATGCGCCCGGCGCCGCCACTCAGGCGCCCGCCGCGCGCGAACACCGCGATGCCGATACGCCGGTAGCACTTGCCGGCCCCCGGCAGCGTGCGGACCTGCCTTCGTGCCCCGCCGGCCAGGGTCCGGGGCCCGGGCCGCTGCACGGTGTGGTGGTGGAGTGCGCAGCTGACGGTTCGGCTGTTGACGTGGCGCAAGCGCTGGGCGGACGTTGGGTGGTCCTCAACCTGTGGGCGTATTGGTGCGCGCCGTGCACAGCCGAACTGCCGGCGATGGCCGAGTATCAACGTCGGATGGGTTCAGAGGTAATGGTGGTGACGGTGCATCAGGACGAGAACGAGACGGCCGCCTTGCTGCGGTTGGCCGAACTCGGCGTTCGGCTGCCGACCCTGCAGGACGGCCGACGTAAGGTCGCGGCGGCGCTGCGGGTCGCAAACGTGATGCCCGCGACCGTGCTGCTGCGGCCGGACGGTAGCGTGGCCAAAACCCTGCCACGAGCCTTCGGCAGTGCCGACGAGATCGCGGTTGCGGTTGGTAGCGAACCGGGCAAGTAAGGGCAATTGAAGGATCCCAGGGATCTCAGGGAGGAGGCGGCGGTGAGTGCTGCCGTTGCGCTGACTCCTGATCTGGGCCCGTCCTGGTTGCGGCCGCTGGTCGACAACGTCGACCAGATACCCGATGCATTCCGGCGCCGGCTGCCCGCCGATGTGCTCGCTCTGGTGACCGCCGCGCGCGCCACGGCCGCCGTCAGCGGCGGCGGCCGTGAAGCCGCCGTGCTGGTGCTGTTCTCGGGTCCGCAGGACGCCCCGGCCGACGGCGGCGTTCCCGACGACGCCGACCTGCTGCTGACCGTGCGGGCTTCGACATTGCGTCACCACGCCGGCCAAGCCGCCTTCCCCGGCGGCGCATCCGATCCCGGCGATGAAGGACCCGTCGCGACCGCCATGCGGGAAGCGTACGAAGAAACCGGAATCGATGTCGCAAAGCTGCATCCGCTGGCCACCATGGAGCGGACGTTCATCGCGCCGTCCCGATTCCACGTCGTTCCGGTGCTGGCGTATTCACCGGATCCCGGGCCGGTGAACGTTGTCAACCAGGCCGAGACCGCAATCGTGGCGCGGGTTCCGGTGCGTGCCTTCATCAACCCGGCCAACCGGCTGATGGTCTATCGCGGCACGCTCACTCGTCGCTGGGCCGGACCGGCGTTTCTGCTGAACCAAATGCTGGTATGGGGATTCACTGGCCAAGTGATTTCTGCGGTGCTCGACGTCGCCGGCTGGGCGCAGCCCTGGGACACCAGCGACGTCCGTGAGCTGGACGAGGCGATGACACTGGTCGGCGAGGGTGGGTTGCGATGAACTCGATGACGCCGTCGCAGTGGCTGGACATCGCGGTACTGGCGGTCGCCTTCATCGCGGCCATCTCCGGCTGGCGGTCCGGTGCGCTGGGTTCCACGCTCTCGTTTGCCGGTGTGCTGCTGGGTGCGGTGGCGGGCGTGCTGCTGGCCCCGCACATCGTCAGTCACATCGCTGCGCCGCGGGCCAAGTTGTTCACCGCGCTGTTTCTGATTCTGGCGCTGGTCGTGGTGGGCGAGGTGGCCGGGGTCGTGCTGGGCCGGGCGGTGCGCGGCGCGATCCGCAACCGGCCGGTCCGGGTGATCGACTCGATCATCGGGGTCGGGGTGCAGCTGGTGGTGGTGCTGACCGCGGCATGGCTGTTGGCCACCCCGCTGACCCAGTCGAAGGATCAACCCGAGCTTGCCAACGCCGTCCGCGGTTCGCGGGTCCTCGCCCAGGTCAACGAGGTAGCACCGACTTGGCTGAAAACGGTGCCCAAGCGGCTGTCGGCGCTGTTGAACACCTCCGGCCTGCCGGCCGTCCTGGAGCCGTTCAGCCGCACCCCGGTCATCCCGGTGGCTTCCCCCGATCCCGAGCTGGCCAATAATCCGGTGGTGACCGCGACCGCGCCCAGCGTGGTCAAGGTCCGCAGCCTGGCGCCCAGCTGCCAGAAGGTGTTGGAGGGCAGCGGATTCGTCATTGCGCCGGACCGGGTGATGACCAACGCGCACGTGGTGGCCGGCTCCAACAGCGTCTCGATATACGCCAGCGGCAAGCCCTTCGACGCACTGGTGGTGTCCTACGATCCGGCCGTCGACATCGCCATTCTGGCCGTCCCCAACCTGCCGCCGGCGCCGCTGACGTTCGCCGAGGGCGAGGCGAAAACGGGCACCAACGTCGTGGTGATGGGCTATCCCGGCGGGGGCAACTTCACCGCCACTCCGGCCCGGATTCGCGAGGCCATCAGGCTCAGCGGCCCCGACATCTACCGCAACCCGCAGGCGGTCACCCGCGATGTCTACACCATCAGAGCCAATGTGGAGCAAGGTGATTCGGGGGGGCCATTGATCGACCTCAACGGCCAGGTGCTCGGCGTGGTGTTCGGCGCCGCCGTCGACGACGCCGACACCGGGTTCGTATTGACGGCAGGCGAAGTGGCCAGCCAGCTTTCCAAGATCGGGGCCACCCAGCAGGTGGGCACCGGCGCCTGCGTCAGCTGAGCCGGTTTCGGTGCACCTGCTCGAAAAATCGCATCAGATGCCGATTGATCTCGTCGGGCAGCTCTTCATGGCTGAAATGTCCTGCGCCGGCAATGGATATATAGCGTCCGTGCGGCGCATAGCGCTGGGTGCGCTCGACCGCGGCGGCCAACACGTACGGATCGGCGTCACCGCGCAGGTGTAGCACCGGAATGCCGAGCTGTTTGATCATCGATCCCATGAAGCGGCGGCCTTCGCCGCGCAGCTGGCTGCGCACCGCCCAGCGCTGGTACTCCAGCGCGCAGTGTGCGGCTCCCGGGATCTGGATGGCCTGACGCAGATAGCCGATGCTCTGCGAAAAGTCTTCGGAGGCAGCCCATTTGGCGGAACTGCGGCTGCGCACCAAGCGCTCGATCTCGGTCGCGTCGTGTCGGGTGAGTAGGCGTTCGGGCCAGATGGGCACCTGGTAGCGCAGCAGCGTCGGCAGCAGCGCCCGGCTTTGATCGCGGCGGGTCAGGGTGGATAGGCGCAGCGCCGCTGGGTGCGGCGAACTGATCAGCGCGATGGCGCGTACCAGCCGCGAATGCAGCACCGCGGTAGTCCAACAGGCCAGCCCGCCGTCGGCGTGGCCGACCAGCGTGGCCGACGAGTGCCCGAGCGCACGAATGAGCCCGGCCGCATCACCGGCCAGCGTCCAGCCGTCGTAGCCGCGCGGCGGTTTGTCGCTGCCGCCGTAGCCGCGCAGGTCGACCGCTACCACGCGGGCACCGGTCAATGCGCGCAACTGGTGACGCCAGGACCACCAGAACGAACCGAAACCGTGCAACAGGATGACCAGCGGCCGCGCCGTCGCGGGTGTGGTTGCATCGAGGTCGGGCTGCACCGCCTCGACCACGTGAAACCGGATGCCGTTGGCGTGTACATCCAGATGTCGCCATGGCCCGTCGATGCGGGCCATCGACGGATCTGGTGCCGGCATTTACCAGCCCGAAGGATCGGCGGGCGGCTTGCCGCCGTCGGCGGTGATCTTGGGCGGCCCGGCCTTGTCATGGCCGGGGGTGAGCGCGTCGCGGGTCTCCCTGACCGATTCGATGGTCTGGCGGGGTCCCCGGATCCGGCGGACCTTCAGGAAACCCAGCAGGGCCAGCACGATGGTGACCACGACCATGATCGCGAAGACGATCAGGAACGCCACCCAGCGCCAGATCCACGTGTCGAGCAATTCGGCGAGGAAGAAGAAGAAAAAGAAGGTGGAGTAGAAGAGGATCACCAGCGCGGAGATGAAGAAAACGCTGCCCGTCAGACCCTTCTTGACGTCACGGGTGATTTCGGCGCGGGCCAGTTCGACCTCGGCGCGTACCAGGGTCGACATCTGAGTCGTGGCGTCTTTGATCAAGTCACCGATCGACGGTTCGGCAGGCCCGGCGTGCGGGTCGGTAAGCGGAATCGTGGTCAGCGTGCTGGGCACACCGCTCTTGCGATCAGGTTTGCTCACAGACGGTCCTCTCGGTTTAACTGCCCGCGGTACGCAGTCGTCGCGGTTTATGTTGCCATGCGGTCTGCGGCCGTACGAGGCCAGCCGAAGCCCCTTCAAAATTGACGGTCGCGGCCATTTGCAGGGTGCCAAACCATACCCAGTGATCCTTTAGACTTGCCCATCTGTGCTCAGGCTCTTCTGACCACTCGTCCCACCACTCGACGGGAGTATCACTTTGCAGACGGCGCTCCGCCGCTTATCCGCGGCGATCGTGGCCGTGCTCATGGCACTGGTATTCCTGCCCGCCACTAGCGCGGTTGGCGATGACAAGGTCCCGTTGGGCGGTGGTGCCGGCATTGTCGTCAATGGCGGCACCCTGTGCACCCTGACCGCAATCGGCCACGACAAGAATGGCGACCTGATCGGATTCTCCTCCGCACACTGCGGGGGGCCGGGGGCGCCAGTTGCCGCCGAGGCCGCGCAGAACAAGGGCACGGTAGGCACCATGGTCGCCGGTAACGACCTGCTCGACTATGCGGTGATCAAGTTCGATCCGGCGCTGGTGTCGCCGGTCAACAACTTCAACGGCTTCGCGATCGACGGCATCGGCCCGGATCCGACGTTCGGCCAGATCGCCTGCAAACAGGGCCGCACCACCGGCAACTCGTGCGGCGTCACCTGGGGGCCCGGCCAGGATCCGGGCAGCATCCTGATGCAGGTGTGCGGCGGCCCGGGCGACTCGGGTGCGCCGGTGACGGTGGACAATCAGCTGGTCGGGATGATTCACGGCGCGTTCAGTGAAAATCTGCCTACCTGCGTCACCAAGTACATTCCGCTGCACACGCCGGCGGTGGTGATGTCGATCAACGCCGACCTTGCCGATATCACCGAAAAGAACCGTCCCGGTTCGGGATTCGTCCCGATCGGGTGAGCCGCTGAGCGGCTGACCTTGGCGGCGACCCGCCGCGCCCGGCTCCGCCGCGCTTGCGATCGCCGCGTGGCGGCGACCCGCCGCGCCCGGCTCCGCCGCGCTTGCGATCGCCGCGTGAGCTACTGGGCGGCCCGGATCGCGTCGAAGACGTTGGGGTCCAACAGCGTCGAGGTGTCGCCGAGTTCGCGGTTTTCGGCGACGTCGCGCAATAGCCGGCGCATGATCTTGCCACTGCGGGTCTTGGGCAGCTCGGGCACGATGTGAATTTCGCGTGGCTTGGCGATCGGCGAGATCTCCTGGGCCACATGGGTTCTCAGTTCGTCGAGGGTTCCCTTGTGGGCGTCGTCGTGGTCGCACAGGACGACGAAGGCACAAATCGCCTGACCGGTTGTGTCATCGGTGACCCCGACGACGGCCGCCTCTGCCACGCCGGAGTGGCCGACGAGAGCCGATTCCACTTCGGCAGTGGAGATTCGGTGTCCGGAAACGTTCATCACGTCGTCGATGCGACCCAGCACCCAGATCGCGCCGTCGGGATCGAAGCGGGCGCCATCGCCGGCGAAGTAGTAGCCCTTGTCGGCGTACTTGGACCAGTAGGTTTCCTTGTATCGCTCGGGGTCACCCCAGATGCCGCGCAGCATCGACGGCCAGGGCTGGTCCAGCACCAGGTAGCCGGTGATGTGCTCGCCCTTCTCGTTGGGGTCTGGTTCGAGCGGGTCGCCGTGGTCGTCGACGATCTTGGCTGAGATCCCCGGCAGCGCCGCCATCGCCGAACCTGGTTTGGCCGCAGCAACTCCGGGCAGCGGCGAGATCATCGCCGAGCCCGTCTCCGTCTGCCACCAGGTGTCCACCACGGGAACCTGGTTGGCGCCGAACACCTCCCGATACCAGCGCCAGGCCTCGGGGTTGATCGGTTCGCCGACCGAGCCGAGCAGTCGCAGGCTGGACAAATCATGCGCGTCGGGAATCTCGCGGCCCCATTTCATGAACGTACGGATCAGAGTGGGAGCCGTGTAATAGATTGTGACGCCGTACTTTTCGATGATCTGAAAATGCCGGTGCTCGTCGGGAGTGCTGGGGGTGCCCTCATACAGCACCTCGGTGATGCCGTTGGCCAACGGACCGTAGACGCCGTAGGTGTGCCCGGTGACCCAGCCGATGTCGGCGGTGCACCAGAACACGTCGGTGTCGGGTTTGACGTCGAAAATGGCATGCACGGTGTAGCAGGACTGGGTCAGATAGCCGCCGCTGGTGTGGACGATGCCCTTGGGCTTGCCGGTCGTGCCTGAGGTGTACAGCAGGAACAGCGGCTGCTCGGCGTCGAATGCCTCCGCGGTGTGTTCGGGTGCTGCGGAGTCGACGACCTCGTGCCACCACAGGTCGCGCTCGTCGTTCCAGGGCACGTCAATTCCGGTGCGCCGCACCACAAGAACGTGCTCGACGGGACTATCGGGATCCGAGACGGCCTCGTCGGCGGCGTCTTTCAGTGGCGCGGGCTTGCCGCGCCGGAATTGACCGTCGGCGGTGATCAGCAATTTCGCCTGGGCGTCGGCGATACGGGCCCGCAATGCCTTCGCGGTGAAGCCGCCGAACACCACGCTGTGCATGATCCCCAACCGCGCGCAGGCCAACATGGCGATCACGGCTTCGGGAATCAACGGCAGGTAAATGGCGACGCGGTCACCGGCGACCAGACCGAGACCGGTCAGCGCGTTGGCGGCCTTACCCACCTCGGCTTGCAGATCGGCATAGGTCAGGGTGCGGCGGTGGCCATCGGGCTCACCCTCCCAGTGGATGGCGACCCGATCGCCGTGGCCCGCTTCGACGTGCCGATCCACGCAGTTATAGCCGACGTTGAGCTTGCCGCCGACGAACCACTTCGCGAACGGCGCCTCCGACCAGTCCAGTACCTCGGTGAAAGGCGCCGCCCAGGACAACCGCTCGGCCTGCTTGGCCCAAAAGGCCAGCCGGTCCTCTTCGGCCTCGTGATACAGCTCGTTGCCCGCGTTGGCGTGCTCGGCGAATTGGTCGGGCGGCGGGTACGACGACGGGACTTCGGAAGTGCTCTGGCTCACTCGTCGCAGCCTAGCGCGCCTGCGGTAACACGCGTCACGCCAGCACCGCCGCGGGTTCACATAGTCCGATTCAAAACGCGATATCGCCGGCGCTATCAGGGCGCGTCGGTGACGGGGTGGACCTGCAGTTGGCAGACGTCGATGCCGGTGGGCACCGTGATCGCCCCGGTGCTGTCGGGGAGGGTGACCAGCAGATCGGTGTAGCTCGGGCACGGGTTTCCACCGCCGTCGATCGCCATGCCCTCGACGATGGCCTGAGCCTGTTGCGTTGCCGTCAAGGTAACCGTCGGCGGTGTATCGATGCCGGGCGGCAGTCCGCCCAGGTATCCGCGCAGTGTGGGCTTGGCGTGAATCAGCGGGCCGCCGGCGCCCGAGTCGACCTTCGGATAGCCGGTGAGCGTGCATGCCGCAGCGCCGTCGACGAGGCTGAACGTCAGCGGCACCGCACGATGGCCGACGCCGGCTTCGGCCTGGCCGGCGCTGATCGCGACCTGATCGGACGTGCAGGCAGGTGCTTCGTCGGCGCGGGCCGGCGGGCTCGACAGGGTAAGAATCGCGGCGGCGGCGACTACGGGAATTGCGGTTCGGGTCACGAAGACGATTATCCCGGGAGGACCGAGCAGCAACGATGCCCGCAGCATCTATGGTCGCTGTCATGCGTCGGATGCGGGCCGTGCTGGCGGTGCTGGCTGCCGCCGTGCTGGCGGTCGCGCCGGTGGCCGCGTGCGGCGGCGGTGTGCTGAGCCCTGACCTGGTCCTGGTCAACGGCGGCGAACCGCCCAACCCGCTGATCCCGGCCAACACCAACGACAGCAACGGCGGTCGCATCGTCGATCGGCTGTTTGCCGGCCTGATGGCCTATGACGCGGCCGGCCGGCCGTCGCTGGAGGTCGCGCAGTCGATTGAGACCACCGACAACGTCAACTACCGGATCACCTTGCAACGCGGCTGGAAGTTCACCGACGGCTCACCCGTGACGGCCCGCTCCTTCGTCGACGCGTGGAACTACGGTGCGCTGAGCGCCAATGCCCAACTGCAACAACAGTTTTTCAGCCCGATCGAGGGATTCGACGAGGTGGCCGGCGCGCCGAGTGCGAAGACGCCGACCACTATGTCCGGGTTGCGGGTGATCAATGACCTGCAATTCACCGTGCGGCTCAAGGCGCCGACCATCGACTTCACCTTGCGACTGGGTTTTTCCGCGTTCTATCCCCTGCCGGACATGGCCTTTCGGGACATGGCGGCGTTTGGCCACAACCCGATCGGCAACGGCCCGTACAAGTTGGACAACGGCTCAGGCGGACCGGCATGGGAACACAATGTGAAGATCGATCTGGTGCCCAACCCCGACTACCACGGAACTCGTCAACCCCATAACAAGGGCCTGCGGTTCGAGTTCTACGCCAATCTGGACACCGCCTACGCCGATCTGCTGTCCGGCAATCTCGATGTCCTGGACACGATTCCATCGAGCGCGTTGACCGTATACAAACGCGATCTGGGCGGCAACGCCGTCAGCGGGCCTGCCGCCGTGAACCAGACGCTCGACACCCCTTTGCGGCTACCGCATTTCGGCGGCGAGGAGGGGCGGCTGCGCCGGCTGGCGCTTTCGGCTGCCATCAACCGGCCGCAGATATGTCAGCAGATTTTCAATGGAAGTCGCAGTCCCGCACGCGATTTCACGGTCCGGTCGCTACCCGGGTTCGACCGGCACCTAGCCGGTAGCGACGCGTTGGACTTCGATCCCGCCCGGGCCCGGCAACTCTGGGCGCAAGCCGATGCGATTTCAGCGTGGAGTGGCAGGTACGCGATTGCCTACAACGCCGACAGCGGGCATCAGGAGTGGGTGGACGCGGTGGCCAACAGCATCAAGAACGTGCTGGGCATCGACGCGGCCGGCGCGCCGCAGCCCACCTTCGCCGCCTTGCGGACGCAGATCGCCAATCGCACCATCGACACGGCATTTCGCGCGGGCTGGCAGGGTGACTATCCCTCGATGATCGAGTTCCTCGCCCCGATTTTCGCCACCGGGGCGGGCTCCAATGACGTTGGCTATTCCAATCCCGAGTTCGACGCCGCGCTGGCCGCCGCCGAGGCTGCGCCCAGTTTGCCGCAAGCCAATGCGCTGGCCAACGTCGCACAGCGCATCCTGTTGCACGACATGCCCATTGTGCCGCTGTGGGACAACATCTCCGTCGTCGGGTGGTCGACCGAGGTGAGCAACGTTCAGGTCACCTGGAACGGGCTGCCCGACTACGAGAACATCATCAAGGCCTGAGATGGGTTGGTATGTGGTGCGCCGGATCGCGGTGATGGTGCCCGTCTTCTTCGGGGCCACACTGCTGATCTACGGCATGGTCTTTCTGCTGCCAGGTGATCCGGTGGCGGCGATGGCCGGTGACCGGCCGCTCAGCCCCGCGGTAGCTGCTGGATTGCGAGCCCGGTATCACCTCGATGACCCGTTTCTGCTGCAGTACCTGCGCTATCTGGGAGGTCTCCTGCATGGTGATCTGGGCCGGGCCTACTCCGGTCTGCCGGTGAGTTCCGTTCTGGCGCATGCCTTTCCGGTAACGCTCCGGCTGGCGCTGATCGCGCTGGCGGTGGAGGCGGTGCTGGGCATCGGCTTTGGCGTGATCGCCGGGCTGCGCCACGGCGGCATCTTCGATGCCACGGTTCTGATCGCCGGGCTGATCATCATCGCCATCCCGATATTCGTGCTGGGATTTCTGGCGCAATTCGTGTTCGGGGTTCGGCTGGGCCTGGCGCCGGTGACGGTGGGTGGTCATGCCACTTTTGCCCGGTTGCTGCTGCCCGGAATCGTCTTGGGTGCCGTGTCATTCGCCTACGTGGTGCGGCTCACGCGTTCGGCGGTGGCCGCCAATGCGCACGCCGACTACGTGCGGACCGCCACCGCCAAAGGATTGGCTCGGCCGCGGGTGGTGACGGTGCACATCCTGCGCAACTCACTGATCCCCGTGGTGACCTTCCTGGGTGCCGATCTCGGGGCGTTGATGGGTGGGGCCATCGTGACCGAAGGCATTTTCAACATCCATGGCGTCGGCGGCGTGCTGTACCAGGCGGTCACCCGGCAGGAGGCGCCGACGGTGGTGTCGATCGTGACCGTGCTGGTGGTGATCTATCTGATCACCAACCTGTTGGTCGACCTGTTGTATGCCGCACTGGATCCCAGGATCCGCTATGCATAGGCGCCCGAAGTTCATTGTGGCAGCGGCGATGATCCTTTTCATTCTGGTGGTCGCGGCGTTTCCGGCATTGTTCACCGGAATCGACCCACACTATGCGGATCCGGCCCAGAGCATGCTTTCGCCGTCCCCGGCGCACTGGTTCGGCACCGACCTGCAGGGCCACGACATCTACGCGCGCACCGTTTACGGGGCCCGGGCCTCGGTCGCGGTCGGGCTTGGGGCGACATTCGCGGCGTTCGTCGTCGGCGGGGCGCTGGGTGCGTTGGCCGGTTTCTACGGCGGCTGGGTGGACGCGCTGGTATCGCGTATCACCGACGTGTTCTTCGCATTACCGTTGTTGCTGGCCGCAATCGTGCTGATGCAGGTCATGCACCATCGCACGGTGTGGACGGTGATTGCCATCCTGGCTTTGTTCGGCTGGCCGCAGGTGGCCAGGATCGCGCGCAGTTCGGTGCTCGAGGTGCGCGCCAGTGATTACGTTTTGGCGGCTAAGGCGCTGGGGCTGAGCAGGTTTCAGATTCTGGTGCGGCATGCGGTGCCCAACGCCATCGGTCCGGTGATCGCCGTGGCTACCATTGCCCTGGGGATCTTCATCGTCACCGAGGCCACCTTGTCCTACCTCGGCGTCGGGCTTCCTCCGTCGGTGGTGTCGTGGGGCGGCGACATCAACATCGCGCAGACCAGACTGCGGGCGGGTTCGCCGATTCTGTTCTATCCCGCTGGCGCCCTGGCGATTACGGTGCTGGCGTTCATGATGATGGGCGATGCTCTGCGCGACGCCCTGGACCCGGCGTCGCGGGCGTGGCGGGCATGAACGTGCGTGGCGTGGAAACTCCGCTGTTGTCAGTCGAGGGCCTCGAGGTCAGATTCGGCGCCGACGAGCCGGTGGTGCGCGGCGTGGATCTGACGGTGCTTCGGGGCCAGACCGTCGCGGTCGTCGGCGAGTCCGGCTCCGGAAAGTCCACCACGGCCGCGGCGATTCTCGGCCTACTCGCACCCAGCGGGCGAATCACGGCCGGGCGCATCACATTTGCCGGGCGCGACATCGCTTCAGCCAACCAGCGACTATTGCGGTCGCTGAGGGGCCGGGAGATCGGCTACGTTCCCCAGGACCCGATGACCAATCTGAACCCGGTGTGGAAGGTCGGGTTCCAGATTCGGGAAGCATTGCGGGCCAACGGGAGCGATCGCCGCGATGCGCAGCGACGGGCGGTGCAGCTGCTCGCCGAGGCCGGTATGCCCGATCCGGCCAAGCAAGCCGGGCGGTATCCACACCAGCTGTCCGGTGGCATGTGTCAGCGCGCGTTGATCGCCATCGGTCTGGCGGGCCGGCCGCGCCTGCTGATCGCCGACGAGCCGACCTCGGCGCTGGACGTGACGGTGCAGCGTCAGGTCCTCGATCATCTGCAGCAGCTCACCGACGAGTTGGGCACCGCCCTGCTGCTCATCACTCACGATTTGGCGCTGGCCGCCGAACGCGCCGAGTCTGTGGTGGTCATCCATCGCGGTGAAGTGGTGGAATCCGGTGCCGCACAATCGATTCTGAAGGATCCGCAACACGAGTACACCCGCAGACTGGTAGCCGCGGCACCCTCGCTGGCCATCCGTCAGAAAGCTGCGGGCCGTGCCGTCAAGGAAGCCGACGACCTGCTTGTGGTGTCGGATCTGGCCAAGGTTTACCGGGAGTCGCGGGGCGCACCGTGGCGCCGGGCGGATTTTCGTGCCGTCGACGGGGTGTCGTTTCGGCTGCGACGGGCCAGCACCCTGGCGATCGTTGGGGAGTCGGGTTCGGGAAAATCGACCCTGGCGCGCATGGTGCTCGGCCTGCTGCAACCGACGTCGGGCACAGTGGTTTTCGGCGGCGATCAGATCGTTCAAGAGCTGAGCCGGGACAAGGCACTGGCCTTCCGCCGCCGGGTCCAGCCGGTGTTCCAGAACCCTTACAGCAGCCTGGACCCGATGTACTCGGTCTTTCGGGCCATCGAGGAGCCGTTGCGCATCCACCGGGTGGGCGATCGCCGTCAGCGCCGCAACGCGGTGCATGAGCTGGTCGACCAGGTGGCGCTGCCGACCTCGGTGCTGGACCGGCTGCCCCGGGAACTATCGGGTGGGCAGCGCCAGCGGGTCGCGATCGCCCGCGCACTGGCGCTGCGGCCGGAGATGCTGGTGTGCGACGAGGCGGTCTCGGCGCTCGACGTGCTGGTGCAGGCGCAGATCCTGGATCTGCTCGCCGAATTGCAGGCCAGCCTCGGCCTGACGTACCTGTTCATCAGCCACGACCTTGCGGTGATCCGGCAGATCTCCGACGACGTCCTGGTAATGCGCGCCGGGCGGGCCGTCGAGCAGGCACCCACCGAAGAGGTGTTCACCCGGCCTCGGCACGAGTACACCCAACAGTTGCTGGAAGCCATTCCCGGCGCGCGAGCGGGACGGCGCTAAGTTGGCAACTCGTGACGGCTGATCCACTGGCTCCGCTGATGGAGCTGCCCGGCGTCGCTGAAGCCAGCGACCGGGCCCGCGAAGCGCTCGGGCGAGCGCATCGGCATAAGGCCAACCTGCGGGGCTGGCCGCTGACGGCCGCCGAGGCGGCGCTGCGGGCGGCGCGGGCGTCGTCGGTGCTGGACGGCGGCCCGGTGCGATTGGACGACTTAGCCGACGCCGGCGTCGTCAGCGAGCCGGTGTTCGGTGGCGCGCTGCGGGTGGCCCAGGCGCTGGAAGGGGGCGGCGGGCCGTTGG
>NZ_MVHE01000069.1 GCF_002086155.1 Mycobacterium angelicum
GACCCGATCAGCCCGGCCGCCCCGCCGTTTCCGCCGGCCTGCCCAGCCGCCCCCGAGCCGCCGTTGCCGCCGGTGCCGAAAAGCAGCCCGCCTGCTCCGCCGTTGGCTCCGCTACCCGATGCCCCGTCAGTCCCGTGGCCGATCAGCGGGCGCCCCAACAGCGCCTGAGTAGGTGCATTGATCGCGCCCAGCACGTCGCTTTCCACCGTCTGCAAGGAGGCGTTGGCCGCCTCCGCGGCCCCATAGGAACTCCCCGCAGCGGTCAGTGCCTGCACAAAACGGTCGTGAAAGGCCGCCGCCTCCGCGCTCAAAGCTTGGTACTGCCGGGCGTGGCCGCCGAACAACGCCGCCACGGCCGCTGACACCTCGTCGGCGCCCGCGGCCACCAGCGCGGTGGTCGGCCCCGCGGCGGCCGCGCTGGCCGCGCTGATCGTCGAGCCGATGCCCACCAGATCCGAAGCCGCGGCCGATACAAACTCCGGCCCCACATTGACGAACGACATCGTCTTTCCTTCCGCCGCAACACAATACAAGTTTTTGTCGGCCAGGTGCGTCGCCGCCGCCACGGTAGGAACGCTCTCCTGGGCTCAGTCGGTTAACGACAGAGGCTATGCACGCGCTACGGCTGCGTCTAGCAGAAGGTTTGCAAGACTACGTTGCGTAAATTGCAAACGAAAGTCGATGCCTATCAATGCGTTACGCGCAACAGTGTGTTCGCAACCTTCTACTAGACGCTGGTATGGCGTCTGCTTAGCGTGTCCACCACACGAAGCTCGCTGATCAGACCGACCACATCAAACTTCGTGCCGGCATGCAGAAGCCGGGGCCGCTCTGTCCGGTGGTTGCGGCGGGATCGCCCCCGCGATCCAACCACGTTCCCGCGGTCTCGGTTTCGGACCAGGACGGTGTGATGAACTTTGCGCTACTGCCCCCGGAGATCAACTCCGCCCGGCTCTATCTGGGGCCTGGCATGGGGCCGATGGTGGAGGCCGCCGCAGCCTGGGATCGGTTGGGCGCCGAGTTGGCCACGTCCGACGCGAGGTGGGCGTCACTGACGACGGGGCTAACCCGGCTCCGCTTCGCAAGGTGCGGCGGCGGCCGCGATGCTAGACGCTGCCGGCGACACCGTTTCGGGCGTATACAACAGCAGCACGGTCGACGCGGCGGCGTTCGTCTCCGGCGTCGCGAATTTAGGAACCAATGTTTCAGGCTTTTTCCACAACTTGCAGTTGCCATGACTAGTCGTTTGGCGCCGCATCACCTCCGGGCTGGCAGACCGGTGCAGGTGCGGCGCATGGAAGAGGAGGGGGAAATGGGTGGAACAAACCTCACGGTGTTGGTGGTCGACGACGACTTTCGCGTGGCCAATATGCATGCCGGGATAGTCAACATGCTTCCGGACTTCATCGTGGCCGCAACGGCGAACACCCTGCGCGCCGCGCGGGAAGTGCCCGCGGTCGACCTCGCGTTGGTCGACGCCTATCTGCCGGATGGATCCGGAATCGACTTCGTACGTGAATTACGTGGCGACAGCATGGTTTTGACGGCGGCAACCGAAGCGGTCACGGTTCGTGCTTCCATGGCGGCCGGAGCGCTTGGCTACCTCGTCAAACCGTTCCCGCCGACCGAGCTCGCCGCTCGCCTGGCCGGTTATGCGCGCTACCGCAGGATTCTGGCCGGATTCGATCTCCGCCCCTGCGATGTCGAGGCCGCCTTGGAGGCGCTGCGCCGCAAAGTCCCCGTCCCACAGCCCTTTGCAGCTGGAACGTCGGCAAGCAAACAGCTTGTGCTGCAAGTGTTGCGAGCGTCCACGATGCCGATGTCGGCGGTCGAGATCTCGGCGACGGTTGGGGTGCCAACGGCAACCGCCCATCGGTATCTGGCGGCGCTGATAGCCACCGGCGACGTCACCATCGGGCTGCGGGGCAGTGCCACCGGACGACCGGAGCAGGAATTCGCGGCGACCGACCACCTGTTCACCCCGCGCGATGAGCCCCCGGAGTGCGGTCACATCGATAACGACTTGTGAGTTTCAGGCCCCGCATGCCTGCGCCGGTTCGAGTCGGGTCGACGCCTCAGGCAGACCGAATGACGCGATCGCCGTATCGCGGAATGCGGCTGCGGAAGGCGGCAGGTACCTGTTGGTCATCCAGCCGACCGCAATGGGCCGCACCAATTGCCTGTCGTCAACCGCGATTTCGACGACATCCGGCGAGGGTGTGGTGGCACAGGGCAGCAACCCGACACCTAGCTGCGCGCCGATCAGGCCGCGCAGGGTGGTGATGTCGGTGCCTTCAAAGGCGATGCTGGGTGCGATGTCATGCCGGGCGCAGGCGTCGTCGAAAATCCTGCGCAGGGTGTGGCTGCGGTCCAGCGCCACAAAGGGCTGGCCGGCGAGTTCTTCGAAGCCGATGAGCTTGCGGTGGGCCAATGGATGGTCCCGATCGACTACGGCGTAGAGCTGTTGGGTGAACAGCTTGTGCCACTTGACTCCGGGCGACTCGTCGAAGCTCAGGGGGTAGCTCAAGCACACGTCGATGACGCCGTTGGTGAGATCTTCCACCAGCGCGAGACCGGGGCGTTGAGACAGCTCGAATCTCGCCCTGGGATATCGGTCGTGATGACGGCGGATCAACCGAGGCACCGTCGAGACGCCGAGTGAGACAAGGAAACCCAGCGCTACCGTCCCGGCGTCGACGCCGGCGAGCTGCCGCACACCCGAGACCGCTGTCTCCAGGCTGCGCTGAGCGGCCCGACTCGTGCGCAGGAACGCTTGCCCGAATCGGTTGAGTTCATTGGCCCGACCGCGCCGCGTAAAGAGCTCGACACCGATTTCGGATTCGAGCATGGCGATGGCACGGCTGACCGCTGACTGTGAGACCGCCAATTGCTCAGCGGCATCACGCAACGTACCGACCTCAGCGACGGTTTGGAAGTAACGCAGCTGATACAGCTCCACCGAAAATCACCGAGCTTTCTTGAGACGCATGAGTTTGAGTGCGCGATACGCGTTTTGGAACACGCTGGTATAGCTCTAAGCCCAGCCGGATCCGACTGCGGAGTCGGTGCTGGCCATGTTGCTGCCGGCGGTTTGCACTTGCTGGCCGTGGATGTTGGCCTGTTCGTAGATCACCTGAAAGTTGCGGCCCAACTGCGTAATGAACGCCTGACAGGCCACCGAACCGGCGCCTCCCCAGAAATCCCCGGCTACCAACACATCACGCACGATCGCCTGGTGCTCTGCCTCTAACGACGCCGCTTGCGCCCGGATCGTGGCACCGTGGGCATCCACATCACCGAAGTGATAGTTGATCGTCATTACCGAATGTTCCTCTCTAGCTGCCCGGTCTGCGCATGCAGTCATTGTCTTCCTTTCCCGAAACGAACCAAATGTCAATTGCTCTGCGCGAAAAGATGATCCACTACCTGCTATCCGACGCCGGCTCGCGGAATCACGCTGGGACGCGACTGCACCACATGTGAACCCGCCCCGCCGCGCCCGGTCATCGCACCGGGCATACCCGCACCCGCTGCGCCCATACCGGTGGGCATCGGCATCATCGGCATCCCGGCCGATCCGGCGGCAACAGCGGTTTGCACCGTTGCCGTGGGGCTAGCGTTGAAGCCGGACAGCACCGCACTGGCCATCCGCGCCGGCAACGAACCGGCCCAGGTCGGAGGCACCGACATCGCGCCTATCGTGCGTGCCTGACCCAGACCCGCCGACGTCACCGCCCCCGCGCCGCCGCCCAGGCCCTTGAGCGCCGGCGCCGGGTCACCGACGAACTTGGGCACGCCGGCCAATCCCATTGCCGCATCGGCCAATCCGGCTGTGCCCCCGTGCGCGCTCTGCGCCAGCGACATCATCGGGGAGATCATCATGCTGGCTGGATACATCCCGATCTGCGCCACCGACATCAGCGACTGCACCGGCAACGCTGAGACCGCCGCATGCAGACCGGACACCAGACCCGGCGCTTTGGACGCGGCCGCTGACGCGCTCCCCGCGACCTGAGAGGCAATCTGAGAAGCCAAGCCCGAAAGACTGATTGGCGGCGAGGTGAACGGCGCCAATGCCGCCGCCGCGGATGTGGCCCCGGCGTGATAGCCCACCATCGCGGCCACATCCTGGGCCCACATCTCCACGTAGTCGAACTCGGTAGCCGCAATCGCCGGGGCATTCTGGCCCAACAGATTCGTCGCGATCAACGACGTCAACGACACTCGATTGGCCGTCACCACCGCCGGATGCACCGTCGCGGTCAACGCCGCTTCAAACGCCGTCGCCGCAGCGCGGGCCTGACCGGCCGACAACTCCGCCCGGCCCGCCGCCGTGTCCAGCCACCCCACATACGGAGAGGCCGCCGCCACCATCGACAGCGATGCCGGACCCGCCCACGGCCCACTGGTCAGCGCGGCGATCACCGAAGCAAACGAGGATGCCGACGCCTGCAAATCCGCGGCCAGCCCGTCCCAAGCGGCAGCCGCGATGAACAACGGCCCCGAACCCGCACCGGCGAATATCCGTGCCGAATTCACTTCCGGTGGCAGTACGGCGAAATCCATCGCTTTCTCCTCAACTGGGTTCCGGAGGCGCATAGGCTTTCTCTATTACGATCTCCGGGCATAGCCATTCGCGTTTTGGTCCGCGTTAGGCACCACTCGAATAAGCGGCATCGCCGTTTGCTCCGAGGCCACATACACGAGACCAAAGGTCGCCTCCGCGGAATTGCGAAGCCGTTCTGACCCGGCTGAGCAATTGATGATTACGGTATGCGTAACTAGTTTTTTAGTCTAGTAGAAGGTTGCGAATAAACACTTGCGTGGAGCAGAAGTATTGTTTGGTCAGCTGCGTGAGGTGCCGTGGCGTCCGAGAATCGGCTTCACCAGCATGATCGGGTCACACGACGACGTTATGTAGGCACGCAGATGCTGTTCAACAGAAGGTTACGAACGCATGCTTGCGTTGTTCGCAAGGGTTTCGGGCTTCGTCACGGTTGGATTGGCGCGGCGACGACGCCCCAGAGATTGACGTTCCGCCAGATCGCGATGCCGTCAACCCGCTCGGGCGCCCTGCCGAAGAGGTCGGTGAAGAAAGCAAGCATCTCAGCCCATGCCGGCATCGGGCCGACGATCACATGACGCACGTCGGCGAACCGCAGATTGGCGTTGACCTGCGCGCGAATCTCTCCGCGCGCCACCATCGAGGTCTTGTTCTGCTGGATGGCGAGCATGATCTCGGAGAGCCGCGTTGCCGGTGGTCCAGAAAGTGTCCGGCCGTCCGGCTGGGGAATGTAGGCGTAGGCCTCGGGCATCCGCAGCCGGTAGCCGGCCTCGGCGGCCCAGACCATCGGCGCGGCCTCGCCCCCGTTGACGAAATATGGTGCGACAAGGACGGTTTCGTCGGGCCCTATGTTATGGCTCGCCCACGTGCGGAAGAATACCGGGGTGTAGAACGGTTGCCGGTGCAGCGGAACGGGCAGGATGAAGACAAGCGCGGCGGCCACCGCCAGCAGGCCGCCGGCCGCGCGTCGCGGGACCAGGCGAGCCATCCGGCTGATGACGATCGCGATGATCACCGCGATTGCCAGCCAAACGAAGAGCGTAAAGCGGCCCGGCAGAACATGTTTGAGGAGCGGCAGCTTTCCGATGGGCAACCATGGGAGCGGGACGTGCAGCGCGTCATTGCCGACGTGCAGCCAGGGCCCCAGTGAGAAGACGAGGAGCAGCGCCCCAGTCACACTGGCGACCCGCACCCGCAGGTCGTCCCACTGGCGAATGGTCACGACGATCAGCAGGACGAGCAGCGGCAGGCCGAGGTAGCCCGTCGCCTCGTGATAGAGACCGCTGAAGTCGTGGGACACCCGCGTGGCCGCCTCCGGTGCGATCAACTGGTATGGCGTGGGAAGCACCAGATTCAACAGGTCGGTCGAGAAAGTCTCGGGATGCTGCACCTGGCCGCTGATCCGCTGCGGCCCAACGAATTGCGCGACCAGCGGCCCGGCTGCGAGCAGCAGGAACGTCAGCCCGGCAACCGCGAGCGCGGGAACGAGCCGCACCGCGGCGGCACGCCACCGCGCCCGGACGTGTCCATCGCGGCGCGCCAGGGCCAGCACGCCAACCAGCACCGCGGCCGCCACGACGCTGGTAGCGAGCACCTCTTCGCTGATGAAAAGCTGTGTGGCGCCAAGCAATCCGAGCGCAACGCCGGCTTGCCACGGCGGGCGGCGCCGGGTCACCAGCAGTTCGTCGATGACGAGCAGAAACAGTGGCGGGACCCAGGCCGTGGCGAGGTTGAGGTGCAGCGCCGCGTGCGAGGCAAGGTATGGCGAGAAGGCGTAGATCGCGCCGCCGACCATCGGAGCCGGGCCGTCGCCGGTCCAGCGGCGGATCGCGAGCCAGGCGGTGAATCCGCTCAGGGCGATGCCGAGCACCATCAAGACGTTGAATCCGAAAATGGGGCCGCCGAGCTTCGCCGGCAGCCAGCCCAGCAGCCCGAGAAGTGTCATCGGGGTGTTCCACATCAGGTTCACGCCGTCGGGCGCACCGATCTGGGTGGTGAAGAACGGGTTGAGCCCATTAGCGAGCGCGTGCGGCGTCCAGCCCAGATACCAGATCGCCTGCTCCTGGTCGCAGCAGTTTCCGGCCCAGCCGGACGTCGGGTCGCTCCAGGCACCGATCGTAAGTACCACAGCCGCAAGCAGATAGCTGACGAACACCGCGAGAGCCCCCGTGGTCCACCGCCGGAGCCGTGCTGACACTTGACCCTCCTCGCGAGCGGACTGCGCGCCGCACGCCGGCGCTACCGGAGAATTAAATCTCGTCTGTCTGCCCGACGCCCGGGTCAGCCGCCGCCTAGCGAGAATCTCGTTGCGAGTGGTTCGGCCGGCGCCGACGTCTTTGTCCTGCGCCACTTACTCGCCGTTGTTGAGCGGGTTGCGGTGCAACGGCTTTGGGGGCCGGCGCCCGGTAGGGCGCGATTTCGCCCACCAACGCGAGCACCTCGGCGGAGTCGGCGGCGACCTGTTGGGGAGTTACGCGGATACCGGCCGTCCGCAACAGCGCCTGAGTGTCCCGGCGCTGCTCGGGCAGGACCACCGTCACCACGTCGCCACCCTTGCCCGCGCGCGCTGTGCGGCCCGAACGATGAAGGTAGGCCTTATGCTCGCTGGGCGGATCGATGTGGACCACCAATTCGACCTCGTCGACGTGTACACCGCGCGCGGCGATGTCGGTGGCCACCAGGACCCTGGCCTCACCCGCGCTGAACGCGGCGAGATTCCGGTCGCGCGCAGGCTGAGATAGGTTGCCGTGCAAGTCAACTGACGGTATGCCGGACTCGGTGAGTTGCTTGGCAAGCCTGCGGGCGTGATGTTTGGTGCGCATGAAGAGGATTCGGCGCCCGGTGCCCGAGGCCAGCCGGTGCACCAGTTCCTTTTTGGCTTCGGCGCTGGCGACGTGGAAGACGTGATGGGTCATCGCCGACACCGGCGCGTTCAGCTCGTCGACCGAGTGCAACACCTGATTGCGTAGGAACCGGTTGACGAGTTTGTCGACGCCGTTGTCGAGAGTCGCGGAGAACAGCAGCCGTTGGCCGCCGGCCGGTGTAGCGGCCAGGATGCGCGTGACGCCGGGCAGGAAACCGAGATCGGCCATGTGATCGGCTTCGTCGATCACGGTGATCTCGACGGCATCAAGGCTGATCAAACGTTGTTTCATCAGATCCTCGAGCCGACCCGGGCAGGCCACCACGATATGGACGCCGGATTTGAGGGCGTCGACCTGCCGATTCTGCGATACCCCGCCGAAGATGGTGGCGACCCGCAGGTTGTGGACCGCTGCCAACGGCTCGAGCGTGGCGGCGATCTGGGTGGCCAGCTCCCGGGTAGGCGCCAGCACCAGGCCCGACGGCCGCGAGGGGCGCCGCTTGGCCGCCGAAAGCCTGCTCACCAGCGGAATCGAGAAAGCGAGCGTCTTGCCACTGCCGGTCTTGCCGCGGCCCAGGACGTCTCGGCCGGCCAAGGTGTCGGGAAGCGTCTGGACCTGGATGGGAAACGGATGTGTGATGCCGGCCGCGGCCAGCGCGCGAACCAATGGTGCGCGCACGCCAAGCTCGGCAAAGGTCTTCTCTATAGTCACTTTTCGGTGCCTTTCAGGGCATCGGTGTGCCGCGTCGTCGCGACTGTTCGCGCGAATAGTCAGCACAAGCTGGCGAGATTGCCGGTGGGCAAAATCGATCGCCGCGAGACGGTGATGCTAGGCGCACGGATCATCTGAACGCGGGGCCTCAGCCACGAATTCGGGCCGGCGCAGCGGGATGAAAGAACGTTCCACGACGTGTTGGCGGGCTTACCTGAGGCCAACGTGTCAACAGGATATCCCACTCGCGGGCGTGGCCCTAATACGCGCAGTCGGGGCATAGCGCTGGTGGCTAGGCACGACGGACGTTCTGAACGAATCGGACAAACGGTGTTCAGGGGCGGCCCATGCGGGCCGCCCCTGGCGCTGTGTGGTTGTTCTTGGAGTGTCCTCGCAATCAGTGGCAGTGCCAGAAGCCCGCCCAGTGTGGGGAGCAGTAGCGCAGGGGCCCATAGCCGCCGAATTGGTCGATGAGAGGGAGCCACGGAGCGTCAAGCGTCGGTGCGGTGACTGCGCTGACTGCCGCCCCGGCATTCGGAGGCGGAGCGTTGTCGTCGGCGTGGCTGGTCGCCGCTAGGCCGACGGCGGCGGTCGTGCTGATCGACGTGGCCAACAGGGCGCCCGCCACGCCGCGGCGAAGCAACCCGATCCTGTTGTAACGCAGGGCATCTGGGCCATTGTTGGTGATTGCCGAAGTGCTCATGGCACTAATAGTTCATCCAGCGACAGCGTCGCAGTAGCGGTCGCGTGCTTGCAGGGGTACAAGCCTAGGTTGTATCTAAACGGCCCCAGCCGCTGCCGTTGGCACCAGACGCAAGGTTCGTGACGTCGTACAGCAATGCCTCAACGCCCTCTAGCGCGGTGCGCTGCCAGCACGTCGGCGTTTGCCAGTGTCTGTGCCTGAGCGGCCAGCGTTGACGCCGCGTTGGCGTGAGCGATCGCCTCGGGGGCGTTGGTTGCCTCGTTGCTGTGTGCCGCTGCCAAATGCCGCTTCGCTTGTTCGAACCGGGTCTGCGCCTCGACGCCGACGGCCTTGCGATGCTTGGCGACGTAGTCGGTGATTTGGCGCAATCTGGCCTCCGCGGTGGACAGCGCCTGATCGCGCCCGTCGATATGCACCGGTGCCGCGCGACGGCGGCGACGCGCTCGATAGAGCACGAAAGCCAGCACCAGTAGGAGGACGACGACGACGGCGATCGCGATCAGCGGCCAGATCTGCTTTGACGACGAACCGTCAGCCTTGTTCAGCCCGTCGGCCGCAGCGACCGCCGCACCGCTCCAGTCTTTACCGTTCACCGCAGGCTCAATCTTGGTGCTGCGCAGGCTGTTTAACTCGTCTGCCGTGAGCCCCGACACGTTCGGCAGCACGGTGAACGTGTATAAGTTGGCGCTCGTAGTTTTCGTGGCTATGGCCAGCAGCGCGTCGTGGTCGCCCATCGCGCTGGCACGGCGGGTTCCCTCGGCCCAGTTGTCGGGCTTGAATTTGGAGAAGTTGTCGACGTAGACCACCCAGAGTTGAATGTGCCGATTGCGATAAAGCCGGTCGATTGCAGAGGTGACCGCCGCCCGACCCGCATCCGTCAGCACCGCGGTGTTGTCGGTGATGTGCTCGGTGAGCTTCTGGGCTGGTTGTGCGCCGGCCGGGTTTGCCAGCAGTAATCCGGTCATGAGGATCGTCAGGACCACGCCGACCAGGCGAACAGTTCGCATACGGGCAATCTAACCCGGCCGCCGATCGCCGACACGGCTTGATACGGCTGATCAGTGGCGTGCTCGTCGCCACCCTGGCGCCCGACCCCTTCTGGGGCATGAGCGTCCGCCACGACTGGCATCGCCGATGGATCGATGAAGGCAACGGTGCGAGCACCTGGGAAACTCTCGAGGGCTCCGTTCCTCCGATGAACTGCGGCCCGGGCTGGTGCCCGGTACCGCCAGGAGCAGGCACGTAAACAGCGAAAGCTGCATCATGGCCGTATCGCGAGGCCGGCCCATGTCCCCCGATTGGGGGACAGCCTGTTCGCACGGCGGGGGGACCCAAATTTCGTCTTATTTGTCGGACGTCGAACAAACCGAACCCGGCTAAATTGATCAAGTGATCACAAATCGTAGTCACCGAATTCTGCCAACGATAGCGCAGAAGCAACACCAGGGAGGAGGTGACGCATGTCGCACGAACTGCTGTTCTACGAGACGGAGATCCCGACGCACTCGTTCTCGTGTGGAGGGTGCCTTTCTTTCGCGGCCGATCACCTCGAGTGAGCCCATACGGGTTTAGCCCAATCCGGTGGGGACCTCCGCATCTGGGTGTGTGAGATCCCCACCATTAGCCCAATTGCCAACTGGCGAACCACAACTGGCGAATCACAACACGCAAGGAATTACCCATGCCTATGTCGCTGCGCACCGCGGGCCTGGCCGGTCCGGATTGGTCTTACTGGCCACGGCGCTTTTTGGGCACAGTCGACCAGGCCACGATCGGCTCGAGAATCACCTACCGCCACGGAACCCACCGCATCATCACTCCCGACGAGACATGGCACGCGCTGCAACCCCTCCTGGACTGCGCCGGCATCACCCGGGTGGCCGACCTAACCTGGTTGGACGACCTGGGAATTCCCACCGCGCAGGCGGTTCGGCCGGCCTCGCTATCGCTGTCGGTCAGCCAGGGAAAGGCCAGCACTTACCGCGCCGCGCAGGTTTCAGCCGTGATGGAATCCTTGGAGATGTGGCACGTCGAAAACGTCACGCCCGACCTATGGTCCACTGCCACAGACGAAATCGCCTCAGATCTGACCTACGACCCCGCCCAGCTTCGCCTCGCACCGGGCGCCCTCTACCACTCCAGCGCGAAGCTCGACTGGATGGTCGCGACGACGTTGCTGACCGGCCGCCGCACCTGGGTGCCGTGGATGGCCGTGCTGGTGAACGTCGCAATCAGCGATTGCTGGGCAGCGCCGATATTCATGATGGACAGCTCTGGATTGGCTTCCGGCAACAGCTATGACGAAGCCACGCTGCACGCCCTGTACGAAATCATGGAACGACACAGCATCTCCACCGCCGTGCCCGGCGAGACCATGTTCGAGGTGGCCCGCGACGACGTCGCCGGCTCGGATTCGGCTGACCTAATCGAGATGATTTACCGTGCCGGAAGCGAAGTGCTCATCGCCCGAATCGACACCTGGGACCGCTATTTCAGCTTCGCTGTTGAGCTGACCTCGCCGAGGCTGGAGCCGTCGTTCAGTGGCTTCGGACTGCACCACGACCCGAATGTCGCGTTGTCGCGGGCGATAACCGAGGCCGCACAAGCCCGGCTGACGGCGATCAGCGGTGTCCGAGAAGACATACCGCCGGAGATCTATCACAGCTTCGCCCGGCCTGCTGCCAGCCGCGCCTCCATGCGGCAGCTGCCTGCCGCATCGCCGACATCGTGGCACATTCCGCCCAACGATTCGTTGCCGGACCTGGTTGCTTCGGCGGCGACGGCGGTGGCCGCCGAAGCCGGTGTGGAACCGCTGGCGGTGGTGTGCGACTTTGACTGCGGTTGTGTTCCGGTCGTGAAGGTGTTTGCCCCCGCCCTGTCGATGTCGTCGGCCGCGCCTTCGATGCGGACCCCGTTGGCGGGCGCGGCATGACACCCGGCGCCAGGACCGTCGTCACAGCCGGCCCCACCATCAGCGCCGCCAAAGTTCGGGCTGTCGTGCCCAATGCCGAAGTGGTGGGACCGATTTCGTTCGGTCAAGCCTTTCGCTACGGCCTGGGCCGCGGCGACACGCTACTCGTCATCGATGGACTGTTCTTCCAACAGGCGTCGGTTCGGCACAAAGAACTGCTCACCCTGATCGCCGACGGCGTACGGGTGATCGGGTGCTCGAGCATGGGCGCACTGCGCGCAGCCGAATTGCATGCGTTCGGCATGGAGGGCTATGGCTGGGTGTTCGAAAGCTACCGGGATGGGCTGCTGGAGGCCGACGACGAGGTCGCCATGGTGCACGGCGAGCCCGACGACGGTTACCCCGTCTTCGTCGACGCGCTGGTCAACATTCGTCACACCGCGTTCGAAGCTGTCGAGACTGGCGTCCTCGAGGCGCCGACGGCAAACCAGATCATCGAAGCGGCCCGCAACACCCCGTTCACGTTGCGCACCTGGAATCGGCTGTTGACCGACGTGGGCGCGCCGGATGTCACCAAACTCGCCCGCCGCCTGCGCAACCTGCGGGTCGACATCAAACACGCCGATGCGTTGCTTGCGCTGGGTCAGCTTGCCGGTGAACCGCCGCGCGGCGCGGTTCGCCCTTGTCCACCGCCGACCATGTGGTCACATCGTTGGCGGCAACGGTGGGCACCGCCCACGCCGGTGGCAGTCGCCGCCGACGACAGCGGCCAATCGGTTGTCGACGTCTCCGACCTTGACGTGTTGTCGTTTCTCAGCGTCTCCGCCGTCGACCGGTGGGCCTACCTGCCCGCCCTGGAACAGGTCGCCGCCTGGTACTGGACCCACCAGCACCCCGGTCAGGATGGCAGCAGCGTCCTCGAACGCGCGTCTCAAGCCGTCGCCGAGGTCGGATCCAGGTCATACCAATGCGCCCTCGAAATCGTGGCCCATCGCTACGCAATGGCCACCGGCATCATCGACGACTTCGGTTTTCCCGAATGGGTCAAGTCGAAATGGCTTACCGCCGAAGAGAATCGGAACCTCGGCCATGACCCGATTGCGGTCTCGGCCCGCTTGACCACCCGCACTTTGTTTTTCGCTCACACGCTTCCGGCCATCCAACACTTCCTGGACTTGCTGCGTGCGGACCCCAGACTGCCGGACTGGCGCGCTATGGCGGCGCGAGCCCTGTGGATGCGTGACGAGCTGGCCCGGCGAAAGCCGCACTTAAGCCTGCACCGGCCGAACCCCACGCAACTCAAACGCCTATTCGCCACTCGCTGGGGCGCCGAGGTGGACCGCATCGAGCTGGCCCGACGCGGCCTGCTGACGAGTGAATTCTTCGACGGCGCCGCAACGCTATTCGCCGTTGCCGCCGCCGACAACCAACTGCCGTTCATCGAGGTCGGCCTCCTCGGTCCGACGCGAACTGATGTAATCCCGTTGGGCAGCAAGTGATATGGCTCAAGCCGCCCGGTACGAACGCAGCCCTCATCTCCTGTTGGAATGGGGATCGGGCGAGGAATATGCCACGGTCTTCAATCCTCTTGCCCGGCGGAGATTTCACGTCAAACCGGCTCTGGTGAACCTCCTCGGTCAGCTGAACCAGCCCCTTACCGTCAGCGACATCAGTCAGCGGTGGACTGAATCCCCCGCCGACGATCAGCTTGCAGGGTTGCTGTCGCAGCTGATCGACGTGGGGATGGTGCGGATATCGACTCCCGCTGCAGAGGCGGAGGCTGCACCCCCTTGGACACCCTGCGAACTTGCCGTCCACTGGCAATCCGGAAGGGGCCCGCAGGCCGACGCCCGCTGCGGCGAACCCCCGCCGGCGCGGCTGAATCACCCCGAGGCGACCGCCGTTATCGCACTACCGGACGACGAACAGGCGCCGCCAAGCCGGCCGCTCGCCGAAGCATTCATCGCTCGACGCAGCGCCCGCCGCTACGCGTCCCAGCCCTTGCCGCTGGCCCTTCTCGGCGCGTTGCTGCACCGCTCGGCGCGGGTTCAAAGGCGGCTCGCCGCACGGGATGACCTCGGAACGCTGGGAGAAGTGACCCAGCGACCGTCGCCCTCGGGCGGCGCCCGCCACAGCCTGGAAATCTATCTGATCGCCCGGAACATCCTGGGGCTCGCGGCCGGGGCGTACCACTACGACCCCTTCGACCATGCACTGCATCAACTCGCGCCCTGGACCAAAGAATTAGCAAAAACGTTGCACTACAACATGGTTCAGCCCGCCCAGATGAAGGCGCCACCACCGGCAAGTCTCTACCTGGCTTCGTACGCCGCGCGGACCACGTGGAAATACAAGGGCATGGCGCTGAGTCTGATCTACCGCGACACCGGCTGTCTGCTGCAGACCCTCACTCTCGCCGCCACCGACCTCGGGCTGGCCTCTTGCATTGCCGCACAGGTGGAAACACCCATTGACGCACCCTTCCTTCGGGGCCGCGACCAGGAATTCATCCACACCGGCAACCTCGCTTTGGGCATGCCGTATTGAGCAGCGGGCGGGTCCCGTCGAAATGAGCGCATCCCCGTTGCGCCCCGTCACCTGCGACCGGCGTGGTTAAGCTGCAGCATGTATAAGCCGGGGAGCGAACTAATGACCAACCGGTCGGTACCGCACGCGGCAACAGATTGAATGTCCCGACTCACTTGGACCGTGGGCCCAATTCGACTGGGGATCAAGCTATCTCCGACTTCCCATAGTGCCAGTGCGCCGCCCGCGTCTATGGTGACCAACCTGGTCCCGAGTTGACACAAACCGACTAAGCCGCCGGTCTTGCGTCCGGACGCTTCGAAACCAAGGCACGACTCGTTTAGGACTACGAAATCTCGCTCTTCGTCGAATACGAAGAACGGCTTAGGCAATCCACGTCCGCGCTCGAACGCCAGAAACTTCGCCGCGCGCGACGGTCGCGGCAGCAGCTCGTAGGTCGCCTGGCGCAGTCTGGGCGGCGGCGAGGCTAGGCAATGGTGCAGTAACTCGTCCAGCCAGAATCCGAAGTGCATCGTGCTGGGCTCGGCGCTGAGAATCAGGCACCGGCCATCGATTTCGGAGCGCGACATACGGCGAACGCTGCCGTCGGCAGTCTCGACCGAAGCACCGATCCGGCGGCCGGAACTTCGGTCAAGGACCGTCAGATAACTACGCGAACGCGTTTGCCACGAACCATCGTCGTCTGCATCTTGCGCAATAACGACATAGTCGCCGGCAACGACTACCGCCGGAACGAACAACAGGCCGACATCGACCTCCCACACCGATTGGGTCAGATCTACCAGCGGCGCCATTCTGATCTTGCTTGTTATTCCATCTTCGTATGCGATCACCGCGTAGTCGTCTGCCACACAGCAGGCAGAGGATTTGCCCGGAAGTACCTGGGCCAGCGAACCGTCGGCGCAACAGATGGTCGATACCGTCCAGTTATCACGGCTGCGGCACAGCACCAGGCCGCCGCCGCGCGAAACCCCCAGATCGGCATTGGCCACAGTCGCTGGGAGTAACGCCGCCTGAGGCGACGATGGCATTAAGGCTTGCGCATGCAGCACCTTGACCTCACCGGCCTCATTGCCCGTCGCCACGACTGGGATGCCGTCGATCGTCCCCACCGCGGCCGTGCTCACGTCGAAGTTGGTGTGGCCCACCTCGGCCAAATCAGCTGCGTCCAAAACGGAGAAGCCATTCTGCACAGCGGTTATGACGTATTGTCTGCCTTCAAGTTTGAACGTATCGATCTCAGATACCCGAGACCGGGTGCTATTTCTGAGGTCGAAACTGCCCTGCACCATCGGGGGTGTCTTGACCTGACAACCGACCACACCGCGCGGTGTCCTGACATAAGCCCACTCGTCTGGCGCGGCTGCCACATTTAGTAACGAGTTGCCATCACCGATGACGATCCGATGGACAATTTCTCCATCGCTCGGACGAACGGAAATCAACACGCCGACGCCGCCATGCGGCCCCATCGTGCAGGCAGCGAGCACGTGTGGTCCATCCGGCGTTTCCATCCACGCCACTGAGTACGCGTCACGCACTTCCTCGGCGAGCTCCCAAACTAGGGACAGTCCTTCACCGCTGCCCGCCGCGTACCGGTACAGCCGGATTGCGTAGCGGTCATCCGGGAGATCTGCGTATGCAGCCACGGCAATCAATAGCGTTGCGTCGGCGGCTATTCGCGCCGCTACTGCATTGACTTCCAGCCGAATCTCAGCTTCAGGACGGCCCGAGGTGTCGTAGATAGCTAGTCGGCCGGCGGAACCTCGAGTAGCCAGGACGACTTGGGAGGCTACGACATCCACCGCCGACACCATTTCGTCCACTGCCCACCGGCCGAGACCGAGGCCGTCGCGAGCACGACAAACAAGCACGGTGTGTTCTGCAGCTGCGGCAATAACAGGGTCCGACCCCGCACCGAACGCGATGCACCGGATTGCGTGGTCCAGCCTAGCCACACCCATTCCAGGTTGGTCTTCACCCCAAATCGCCCACAGCGGAAGCCAACCCGCGGGCCGAGCCAGTTCGACAGCCGCGCTGGCCAGTTCGCGACGACCTCGCTTCAAGGCCTCCAAGACAAGATAGCCGGCACGAATGGCGAGGCTGTCGTTGGGACCGTAGCTGGCTAGGGCGTTGAGAACCGTCGTAGCCAACGCCGGAGCGATACCCGTACCGATCCGAAATACCGCCGCTGCCAGATACCTTGGGTCGGCGGTCACGACGAATTCGGCACGAGAGAGTAGCTTCTCGGCAAGTCCGCCGGCCGCAGCATGGTCGATGAGGTATCGGCGGACGTAAGGTTCGGGCACGATGAGTTCGCTATCGAAATCGGTGCGTGTGATCAATGCAGCCAAACCGGAGGTAATTCGACGGTGCAAGTGACCGAGGTCTGCTTGGAGTTCCCCCAGTAATGCGGCTTGGACAGCTTCGTGAAACGGGCGGTAGACGGTCGTTCCGGTGTCATCGAGTTCTCGTATCAGGTAGCCACTGATCCGGTGGCGCAAAACCTGTGAGATATCGGAGTCACCGAAAGTAGTGCCATCAGAAGCTAGTGCCGATGCGACCGCCGGCCACACCCGGCGCCAGGGAAGCCCTCGCCCGAACGCAATCGCGGTAGCGCCCAGGACAGTAACCACACGCTGGCGTTCGTTCTCTTTGGGAAAGGCGCGCTGTAGTTCGTCGCGCAATACCGATTTCAGGCCCCCTTGAACTGTTCGGCGCCACTCGTCATCGCCGGGATCTTGAACCGTTGCGCGAGAGGCTAGTTCGACCGCGACCACTCGGCCAAGAACGAAAGATGTTCCGACCAAACCGGCTATCACCTCGGCCATCCATCGAGCCGCAGCGGGATCATCTGCGTAAGGCGACGGACGCTCTGATACCGACAGGACTAACAGCGCGCTGAGGTAATCGACAAGGTCGCTGGTTACCCAATACGGCGGCCTATCGGCCGGTAATATGATGGGCTGCAACAAGTTAACCGCATCGTCGGCGATCGATGAGATATCGTCGGCAACCTCGCCGATCGAGCGCATCCCCACAATCAACTTCAAATGCGGGCGAACGAGTTCAACGAGGGGTGCCAAGACTTCGGTGATCAGGAGTTGCGGATCTTGGGCCTCGTCGAGGGCGTCGATAACAACGCAAGCCGGTTTGGGCGATGATCGTATTGCGGCGGCGACCTCGCCGAGCCGGTCCGCTTCCTCATCGCCAGAGGACTGTAGTTGTGGGACAACGCTGTCCGGGCACAGGAAGCCGTGCAATTGATCGATGACTTCCCAGCCGGTCCGTCCGGTTGCGAGAATCGCGACGTCGACGGCGCCCGGGTCAGGCCGAAACTCCGGGGGGATACCACCCAGCCTGATGGCATTTTCATCGGCATACTTCGGATCAGACAAAGTCACCAGTCGGCTGAGTACCGCGGACTTTCCGCATCCGGCGCTCCCGGTGACGAGCCAGACTCCGCCGGCGCCAGTGCGGGTCGCCTTGACCAGATCGGCCATCAGACGGTCGCGGCCGCGGAATAACCAGGCTTGATCTGCGGCCGTCGGTACGCCTTGGCGGCGGGGTTCCCGGTGCGCGCTGAGATCCTCACTGCGGCTCGCCAGATCCCTGCGCGCGGGTGCGGTCACCAACAGCTCCGGATCCTTCCGATATCTCGGATTGGGCAGGCACGGCGAGGGCTTGTCTGACGGAAATGCACCCAGGACGGTGAATAGCTGATGCTCTTCGAGCGTTTTGGTGAGTGCGTTTGCCAAATCGGTGGTTTTCAGAAACGGCTCGTCCTCGGATCCAAATGCTTCATTGTCGAGAAACTGCTTAAGCGCTTGGGCCAGCTTGCCCTCGTATGCCTCCGCCGCCGGCGAGGTAGAGGCAAAGCAGCAGAAGTTTCTGGGAATCGGCCCGGTAACCCGAGCCAGGTCCACGACAACGGCAGCGGCTTCGCAGGCATCGATCACGACAAGTGCGTGCTTAACCCGCGTCTCGCGGATCCACCCAATCAGCGTGCTGGTCTGGATCATGGTGGCATTGGGCCGTTTGCTATTGCTGCCCTTTACCGCAAGCCGGTGGATGCCGTCGATCGTTTTGCCGTGCCCCGCAACGTACGCCACGATCGCATCGGCGCTGCCGATACGATCGGATCCGCGGATCCATTCCTCAATAGTGTTGAGCGGCGGAGACTTTGCCAGATCCTCATTCAGCAGAGCGAACCGGCGTTCGCCTAGGCTCTCGGCGGTGAGCCAGTCCTTCCAGACAGATACGCTCTCGTCCAGGTTTAGCGCCGGGAAGTCCGACCTCTCTCCGTAATCGCAGCTGGCAACGATAATGAGATGCCGGTTGAGAATGTCAAAATCGTTGTCGGACAACGTGACCTACTACTGCGTCGCCGAGCCGATCGTCTTCCCGGTGATCTTCTTGTTAAGATATCGCTCGATCGAATGCGGTTCATTATCGTTTTCGACCGTCCAGTCATCGACACCCGGCCATAGCCGCTTCAATGCGCCCGCGCTGGCTACTGGATCGGCCTTGTCGTAAATATTCGTCCAACTGCGAACACCAGGCGAACCTGCGTCGACGGCATTGACGGCCAACTTGGCCCGCAGTCGCTTGGTCACCGTCTTCATGCCCAACGGTGAGCCGAGGGTGACCAGGGTCGGTATGCGCAACTTATGGACGGCGATGGTTTCGTAGGCGACGACCGACCCCAGTGAGTGCCCGACGACGACCTTCGTCTCCTCGGTGATCTTGTCGAGCACCCTCTGCTGAATCTTCGAAGCCAACACGTCTTCATCGAGATAGCGCTTGACCTGGTTCAGCTCCGACACAAAGAGCAGCATCAGGCCCGCGTCGATGCGCCTGGCAAAGAACCGAGCAACCGGTTGCAGAATCCCGGGCACTTCATTGAATGCCATGGGCTGGCCGATCTCGGGGAGGCCGGCCGCCGCTTCCTCGGCGGCCTCGGCGAGAAACTCCGCGTCCTCGTCGCTGAGCTGTGCCGCGATATCGTTGAGCGTCGTCGCCGCCGCGCCCATCGCCTTCTTTCCTTGGTCGGCCTCGGAGAGGAACAAGTCACCGTAGAACCCAAGGGAGAATGCGGGCACGACCGCTTTCGGGTTCCAAATCGTCACGCCATTTTTCACCCAAGGCGACCAATCCGGGCTAAACGGCCCATGCTGCTCCTGATTGATGCCGTGCACACCGACAACTGCTGACACGCCGGCCCCCTCCGCACCGAATAACCGAGACTACTGCCTAACGGTATTCGACCAGCGGCACGCTGAACAGTACGTTTCGCGCGCACACGGACCGGCCCAGGCCGCGACCTGACACTTTTTAGTTTGCAACGGGTTTCGCCGCGCCAGGCTAACGAAACCCCCTCAAGCCCTCGCGCGTCTAAGCCGTGCAACCGACATCGAAAAGCCAGCAGTCACGTCGCGGCTCCATCGCTTGCCCATTCAGGCCGACCCGGCTGAGCCCGCCTGTGACCCAATAAGTCACCTCACCGCAGACGGGCATTTTTCCCAGCGAAAACGAGCCTTCAACCGGCCATTGACACTGGCGCCGCCGAATGTTACAGCAATGTTACAGCGATACAGAAACGGAGGCGCCTACCAGGCGGCCACAGCCGCCATCGACCACCTAAAACCCACGGCCTACAGAACGGAAACCACCGCCATGATCACCGGCACCGCCAGCCGCGCGGGCGCCATGGCTACCGCCAGCGTGATACTCATCGGCGCCGCGATCGTGCGCGGCAACACAGCAGCGGCCGACCCGAGCCAGGACGAACAGTTTTTGGCACTGCTTGATCAACATGGCATCCCCGCCCTCCAAAACCCAGCGAGCCTGGTCGTCACTGCCCAAAACGTTTGTCGCGAACTCGACGGCGGCAAGCCGTTCGATGCGGTAGTCGAGTCGATGGCAACCTTTGCTTACGACAGTGATCCGGGCAGATATCCGCGCGACCGCCTCACGCGGACATTCACCCGCTTCGTCACTGCGGCCGTGCAGGCCTACTGTCCCTACAACCAGAACAAGTTAGCCGCTTTCAGCACTCGTCGGACGCCGGGATTAATCGAACCCGCACACCGGACATTCACCGCTGCGGCGCGGCTGCCGCAGCCGACCATCGGCGGCGTCTATGTTGCCGGCCGCTCCGGGATCGCTCGGCCAGATCCCAACGAGCAGAGCGCTTTTCGCGCTCCGCTAATTCAAACCTTTCCCGCCGGGGAGACCGTGGCACCGCAGCCGCCGCAGATTCCGCCGCAATCGCCGCCGCCGGGGCACATCGTCACACCACCACGGGCGCCCGCCACGCCGCAGCCCCCACGGCAGCCGCCGGCGATCCCTCAGCAGCAACCGCCGCCACCACCGCAAGAGCCGCCGCCTCCACCCGAGGAGCCGCCCCCACCACAACAGCTCGAGCCACCCCCACCACAGCAGGTTGAGCCGCCCTCTGCTGCTCCGCAGCCGGGTGGTGGTGTCGGGGGTGACGGCACCGGTGGCGGCGGTGCGGGCACCGGTGGCGGCGGCACCGGTGGTGGCGGCAGTGGTGGCGGCGGCACTGGCGGGCACGGCCCGTCCGGGCCGGCGCCGGCACGCCCCATGCCGCCGGGCATCGTCCAGGTCGCACCGTGAGTTGGTTCTAGCAAAGACCGCGGGGAATGCCGCGGACGGTCGTGATCTCCTGCGTGGGCATTACCTGCGGGAAAGGCACTCGATAGGGAGGAGTCAGCTTCACAAAAGTTGCGGCGGTGTCTGGAACACATTGCACCTGTTGCGGCACGGCGTTCAACAATGGGTGGTCCATGTAGGGGGCCGACAAATTGGGTGGGACGGCGAAATTGAAGGTCGACGTCATATCGCCGGTCACACCCCTGCGCCAGGTACTCAGGTTGGGAACCGGCACACCGAACCGCTTTTCGAGTAGGCGCAGCTGCCGAAGTGTGGTCGAAGTTTCGTGCGCCAACAGCGGGCCACGGCTGTAGGGAGAGATGACGTAGCAGGGCACGCGGTAGCCCAAGCCAATCGGCCCGCGGATGCCCCCCGAACCCGTCACCGCATTAATGTCGGGCACCGTGACGTACTCGCCGGGAGTTCCCGGCGGCGCGGTAGGCGGAGTGACGTGATCAAAGAAGCCCCCGCTTTCGTCAAAACTGATGATCAACGCGGTCTTTTCCCACACCGCGGGATTGGACAGCAAAATGCGGAGGATATTAACGATCGTGGTGCCGCCGACGGCCGGTGCCACTGGCACTCCGGGATGTTCGGACACTTGAAACCCGGGTACCACCCACGAAACCTCGGGCAGTCGGTTGGCTGCGACGTCGGCGACGAAGTCCAAGGGATAGGTCGCGGCGATGCCGTAGCGGGCGATATTCGAGCGCGGATCCTGGGCCTGTTTGAAGTCAACAAGCATCCCGTTGTAGCCGATGACCGTATTGTTGAGCGCCCCCAGCAACTTGTTTTGGTATAGCTTCCAGCTGATGCCGGCATCACTGAGGTTGTCCGGCATGGTGCGCCAACTGAAATGGCCCTGAGGCTGGATATTGGGGTCGATAAGCAGCGGGCCACCCTGGACGCCGTCGGGATCGATCCACGCGCTTATCCAGTACAGCCGGTTGGGCGACGTACCGCCAAGCAGCGAACAGAAATAGCCATCGCAGATAGTGAAGGTATCGGCCAGCAGATAATGGATGGGTTGGTCTTGGCGGGTGTAATAACCCATCGAGACCGGGACGTTGCCCGGCAACGTTTGCTGTTGGACCTGCGCGGGCAGCCAATTGTCGTTGGCGCCGTTGTTCCAGGACTGGTGGATGGTAATCCATTGGTGGCCAGGGTCATTCACGCACGCACCGTTGAGGAGAGGGCCCCTGGTGGTGTCGAAACCGTACGGGATGGTGACGCCATTGGGGTCAATCGACTGGGTTCTGGGGATTCCAGCCCTTCTGCTGGAATGCCGGCGAGGGCGTGTTGAAGCCATTGACGCCCGAGAGAGTGCCGAAATAGTGATCGAATGACCGGTTCTCCTGGAGCAGGAATACGAAGTGCTCGATGTCGGACAAATGACCGGAGCAGGGGCCGGCGCCGTAAGCCTTTTCAATCACCGGGCCGGCGTTTGCTCTTAATACCGTTCCCTCCCGCCGCACCCTGCGGTTCAGGGTAGGTTTCGGGTGGTGGTGAGCCGCAAAGGGCGCGCGGTGTGTCATGCTCGGATTTTGGTGGTGTTCGCCACAAGCAGACTGCGGACGGCGGCCAAACGAGTCGCTGCCACGCCGGCCCGGCGCTGCTTGGCAAACCCGCTGGGCGTCAATTGCATATTTTCTACGGATTAGAATCCGACGCATACTCAAATACGTCCGCAAAACTCTTCCGTTGGGAGATTTCGACATGAAACCAACCAAGCAGGACTACATCGATGAAGGGAAGAACTGGGGAGCAAAGGTCGGTGGTGGTGGCGGCTTGGTAATCGGCGCGCTGGGAGGTGGGCTGTGGGGTGCCGCGATTGGTGCCGCGGGCGGAGCAATCTTCGGGGCCATTGCCGGAGGCGCTTACGGCGCATGGAAAGCCGACCATGGCGGTGTGTGCTTTGTCCGCGGAACCCTTGTCTCGACTGCCGAAGGTTTCGTCCCGATCGAGCTCGTGCAGCCCGACACCAAGGTGTACTCGCGCGACATGACGACTGGCCAGCCCGTGCTTGCGGTCGTCGAGCAAAAATTCTCCGGCAAGAGTGCCGAACTCGTGACGATCGAAGTGGGCGAAGACACCATCACATGCACTCCGCGGCATCGCTTCTACACCGATCGCTGGATAACCGCTGGCGAACTGAGCCGCGGCGATTCTCTGCTGACCGGCGACGGAAGTCGGATCGAGGTTCGGCGGGTGTCGAGCCGCGCTGCCAGGCGGTCGGTGTTCAACATGCGGGTGGCCGAAACGGCCACCTATCTTGTCGGGCGCTCCCAGCTCGTGGTGCACAACCTCAAGATGCAAGATCCCGAAGACGACGACGATGACGAGAACCCCCACCACCCACACCACCACGACGACTAGGTTTTTCTGACCCAGCTAGGAAATCGGGAGGCCACACTCGCCGTTCGGTCATTAACTGGCCGCCTTCGCTCTGCCGATGCTTTGCTTCCCGCAGGTTTTGTTCGGTGGCGCGATCGTCCCGTTGACAAGATGGCCACGATGGCTTTGCCTTCTCGGCATCCGGCTACGCCTTCCCGTTGTTTCCCGTGTTGCCGAGTAGCAGTCCGCCAGTGCCGCCGGTGCCCGCTGTGCCGCCGGCCTTGCCGGCGTTGCCGCCGTTTCCGCCGTCGCCGATCAGCAGCGCGTTGCCGCCGTTTCCGCCTTTGCCGGCGGTGGTGACTCCGAACCCGCCGGCACCGCCGTCACCGCCGCTGCCGGTGACCCCGGCTTTGCCGCCGTTGCCGCCCGCGCCGCCAGTGCCATTGCCGTTCGCGTTGGCGCCGGATCCGCCGGCTCCACCGGCGCCGCCCGAGCCGGACAGGAGACCGGCGTTGCCGCCGGCGCCCCCGGCGCCGCCTTGTTGAGTTCCGCTGCCGCCGGCGCCGCCGTGCCCCCCGGTGCCACCCGCACCGCCCGAGCCGAACAGCATGCTGGCGTTGCCGCCGGCTCCGCCGGCCCCACCGGTCAGGGTGCCGGCCCCGCCGGAGCCGCCGGCCCCACCGGTGCCGAAGGACAGTGCACCGGCGTTGCCCCCCGCGCCCCCGGCTCCGCCGTTATTGCCGCCGGACCCGCCGGCACCGCCGGTGCCGCCGGCGCCGAACAGCCCACCGGTCCCGCCGGCTCCGCCGTTGCCGACATTGCCGCCGGCACCACCGGTGCCGCCATCGCCGAAGACCAGCCCGTTGCCGCCGGCCCCGCCGGCGGCTCCGGATCCGCCGGTGCCGCCGACGCCGCCATTGGCGAACAGCCCGCCTGTCCCGCCGGCACCGCCTACACCGGTCGCCCCGGGACCGGCGCCGTGCCCGCCGGTGCCGGCGGCCCCGGCTAAGACGCCGGCGTTGCCTCCGTGTCCACCTGCCCCGCCCTTGCCACCGGTGACGAGGGCCTGCCCGCCGCTGCCGCCGGTGCCGCCGGCACCGTTGAGCAGGGCGGAGCCGCCGGCACCGCCGAGTCCACCGACGCCGTTGATTCCGTTTGCGATCCCCCCAGCCCCGCCGGCGCCGCCGTTGCCGAACAAGACGCCGCCGCCTCCGCCGGTCCCGCCCGCGCCGCCGGCTCCGTTGGTGGCAGTGTTGGTCGCGCCGTGCGCGCCGTTGCCGCCATTTCCGAACAGCCACCCGCCGTCACCGCCGGGAGCTCCGGTTCCTGGGGTTCCGTTGGCGCCGTTGCCGATCAGCGGGCGCCCGGTCAGCGACTGCACGGGCTGGTTGACGATGTTGAGCGCGTCTTGCTGCAGGATGTGCACCGGGTTGGAGCTGACCGGAGCGTTGAAACCGTCGGCGCCCAAGAACGATCCGCTGATTCCACCGAGGCCGGCCTTGCCCGCGGCCGCGCCCGTCCCACCACTACCGGCGTTGCCGCCGTTACCGATCAGCACACCGTTGCCGCCGGCCCCACCGTTGCCGCCGGTCGTCACGCCGGCCCCACCGTTACCGCCGTTACCTCCGTTGCCGAACACCCCGGATGTGCCGCCGGCGCCGCCGGTCCCGCCGGTGGTGATCGCAGCGCCGCCGCTGCCGCCGGTGCCGCCGGAGCCGAGCAGTTGGCCGGCGGTGCCGCCGGCGCCGCCGGTGCCGCCGGTGGTGCGGCCCAAGCCGCCGGCACCGCCAGCCCCACCGTTGCCGACCAGCAGGCCGGCGTTGCCGCCGGCGCCGCCGGCACCGCCCGCGGTCTGGCCGTTGTTGAGTCCTTCGCCGCCGGCCCCGCCCGCGCCGCCATCGCCGAGGGCGAACATGCCGGCATTACCACCGGCACCACCAGCGCCGCCGGTGCTGCCCAGGCTCGAACCGCCGCTGCCGCCGGTGCCGCCCGCACCGAACGTCCCGCCGGCACCGCCGGCTCCGCCGGCACCGCCGGTGGTACCGATGGTGGTGGAATCACCATTGCCACCGACCCCGCCGGTTCCGCCGGCGCCGAGGTTGACTCCGGCGTTACCGCCGGCGCCGCCCT